>CAYOOB010000008.1:0-55205 GCA_964405555.1 uncultured Lachnospiraceae bacterium
CAGGCGGCTGTTAACCGCAAGGTCGTAGGTTCGAATCCTACCTGAGGAGCCAAAATAAAGAGTGTGGCAGTGTGTCACACTTTTTTTATGCAAAACACCTTGCGACATCTCGGAGAGATGTACTTCCTCTGGAAGTGTTAACAGCCGTGTCAAAGTGGCCAACAGGAATAGATTAAATAGAATTTATATATTTCTAATAAAACCGCAAAGTTCGTAGGCTCGACTATGTGCAAGAGGGAGTTCGTGGGTCGACGATGTTCATTAATGCAAAGGAAAACTTTGTAAAAATTTCTTGGTGAATAAGTGAAAGTTTTAATTAAATTTATTTAATATTTTATTCTTCCGTGAACAAAATTTTTTGGGGTAATTCAATGAAGGTTTGCAAGTTATTTGTAAATTTATGATCTACATTTGGCAATATTTTTATTATCAATTTGTTATTTTTAGGTAAGATTTCTGTCCATTTTATTGATGGGTCATGTTCGCCAAAAACTGTATAAATCTTTTCTTTATTAAATTCAGCAATACCTTTTTCAATCCAGTGAAAATTGATATTTAAAACGGGGTTTATTGCTAGTATTCTTTTAATTTGCGGAAAAAGGTAGGAAAAACACAAAAGAATATTTGCCCCGGCAGAACTGCCCATTGCATAGATTTGAAAGTTACCTTCAAATTTTTCTGCTATACGGTTGATGATATAATAAAGATTTTCTTTTAGATGTGTCCACGAGCCCTTTGGTGTTGTTGCAACCACCACCGAAAAATCATATTTCTGCATGATTAATTTTGCAATTTTTTCATATTTGTTTTCATAGCCTTTTGTTGTTCCGCCTATTCCTGTAAGTATTAACAATATGTTATTGCTTTTTTTATAAATCACTATATCTATTTGTTCCATGTTTTTATTTTATATAATTTTTAATTATTTTTCAACTTTTCTTACAACAAAAAACAACAAACAAATTCAGCCTTTTAGATTTATCTTTTTTAAACTTAAAATTTCCGTTTAAAATTGGTTTATTTCAACTTTTTCAATCTTTTAATTTCACTTTTGACCTTTTCCGACAAGTTATTACATTCACCGACAAAATAGCCGATTTTTCTATTTTCGTATCTTTTCTATATATGATAAGATGTTTTT
Organism: uncultured Lachnospiraceae bacterium; assembly: GCA_964405555.1. Taxonomy (GTDB): domain Bacteria; phylum Bacillota; class Clostridia; order Christensenellales; family UBA1242; genus Caccovivens. The sequence continues at coordinate 1,142 of CAYOOB010000008.1, forward strand.
GTTTTGCAAAGCAGAAAAAAGAAAAAAAGATAATAATAGAAAAAAGGAGAAAATAAAGATGGAAAAGATTAAAGAAAATAATTTGCCAAAAATTTATATTGCAGATGCAACAGAGGATAACAATGTTATAGAACATTTTAAAAGTAATCCAAACTTTCAGTTCGTTGGTTCTTCATTTGACGGGCAAAAAGTTGTGGAGGATGTTTTAAAATTAAAACCAGACGTGCTTGTGATGGAGGTTATGCTTGCAAGTTTGGACGGCTTTGCTGTTTTAGAAAAAATTAAAACACTCCAAAGCGAGATGCCAAAAGTATTTTTTGTGTCGAACCTATCGCATAGCGGATTTGTGACAAAGGCAATACAGTCGGGTGCAAGTTACTTTATGGTTAAACCAGTTTCTCCAGAGAATTTGGAAAGCAGAATTGAAGAGGTTTTAAACAATGGTCGTTCAGCAAATGCCAGCAAGCAACTTGACGAGAAAATCTCTAATATATTTATAAGTATAGGAATACCAGCACACATCAAAGGTTATCAGTTCTTGCGTGAAGCGGTTAAACTTGCCGTGGAAGAGCCAGAAATAATTGGTTCAATCACAAAAAAATTATATCCAACCATTGCCGAAAGGTTTGAAACAAGTTCGAGTAAGGTGGAAAGGGGTATGCGTCATGCCATTGAAGTTGCTTGGAATCGAGGAAAAATTGAAAATATTAACAATATTTTTGGTTTAAAGATATATAATAGAAATGAGAAGCCAACAAATGGAGAACTCATTGCCTTAATAGCAGACAAAATGATTATGGACGGCACTTGATTAACTTTACTAAAAAAATCCAACTAAACTTCCACTATAAGAATGTTAACAACAAGCATACAATTAACAAGAAAACCTTAACAATTAAACTAACTTCAAGAATAATAAAAAAAGACTGTATTAATTTGGTAAAATTAAACTAGATAAGCGAAAAATACTAAACAAGTGCAGTTAAATTAGATAAGTACATCATTACAAAATAAGGGTGATTATTGAGGTGAGTTATTCAAAAGCTAAATGAAAATCAATGATAAAAAGCATTGTGATATAGTGGTTTTTGATAAGTATTGCGTTGAAAACAACATTTATTATGTTGGAATGTGAAAAGGGTTGAATTTGATTTAAGAGCGGTTTTGTCGCCACAAAACTTCAAAATCTCTTAAAAATCGTAAAAAAGTGTAATTAAGTGTAAAAAAGGTGCTAAAATAGATAAAAATACGTCTTAAACTGACAAAATCAGTAAAAAAATTATAAATTTTTAAAAAAAATTTAGATTTTGTATTGAATTAAGGTTTTTGTTGTGCTATAATAGAGGCAACTTAGGAGGTATTTTTATGTCAAGAGCCTTGTCGAAAGTCGCAGTTATCTGTGCATTGATTGTTGTAATTCCTCTTCTTGTTGTTGGAACGGGTTTTGCAGCATATTATTCAATAGAAAATATTTTAAATATCAGTGTGGTTGTGGACAATGTTTCCCCAGCAGAAGATGTGTTTGCTGGTGTAAGTTATGGTGATGACCAAGCAGTTATAACAGCAAAGAGCGGAAGTTCAAACACTTCAATGTCTGTTTCTGCAGGACACACGTCTGAAATTCAAGTGAATGCAATTTATTCAACAAACGCATACAAATTTGTTGGTTGGTTTGAGGGAACATTAGAAGAATATCAGGTTGCCGTGCAGGATGCAGAGAGCAATGGCACAGAAATAGAATACTATTCAACAAGCAGTGCTTTGGTTGTCAGTATGGAAGAAGAAGGCAACTATGTTGCTGTTTATGAAGTTGTGACATACACAGTTGAATGGAATTATCAAGCCACACCAGAGGGCAGTACAACAACAGATATACCAGAAGGCGGAAAGAGTGGATATATCTATGGCGAAGAATTGCCAACACTTTCTTATACTGGTGTTGATTACACATTTAAAGGCTGGTGTGTTAATGGTGATACTTCAGTTAAATACACAGCAGCAACTTTCCCAACAACATACGAAACAATCACATTAACAGCAGCATGGCAATCAGTAGAAAAAGTTGAAATAGTTTATGTGTTGGATGATGAAACTTCTGTATCTGACTCTGACACTGTTTATAAAGACGTAGAATACACACTTCCAACCGTTGCAAAAATATTCCCAGATGCAATTGAATATGGTTATGAATATTATTGGGTTGACGGAAATGGAAATGAAGTTACTTCAATTAACACAGATGAAGACCAAGTTATATTATATGTTGAAAAAGCTGAAGTAACTTACACAGTAAATTTATCATCAGGGGATGACGCAACATACAATGGTTCTGAAACCATCACATTTACAATCAACGACACCACAGAACTTGAAAAATTGTTTACTGCAGACAACTGGTCAACCAAGTATACATTCTGGGTATTTGAAGGAATTGAATATAACGGAACAGTATACACAACTGTATCAAACTTTGTGGATGCCGTTGTCAATACAAACCCACATAGCGATGTGACTGTTAATGTAAGTGTTGATATTTATAAATACTTCACAGAATTCTACTTTAATGGATCATTAACTTTCTATGCTTCTTCAAGCACAGGCACTCCAAATTATTATATAAATGTTTATATGGAACGTGATTATAACGATTCCAATCTTGGTAACACTGTTACAGACAATGGAATTGGAGATTATGAATCAACATGGCTTGTTATTTCAAACTTCCTTTTGATCGATGATGATGATGAATATTATTCACCAATTTACAATAGTGGTTCCTATGAAAAGTGGTCGCTTACAGTAAATGCTTTGATTATCACTGTTGGAAACAAAAATTACACCTTCACAATTAACGGCGACACAACACTTACTCTTAATGACTTGATTCAATCGCTTGTTGACCAAATGAATATCGACACTTTTGATGATACATTTGATGCAATTAGTGATGCAAGCATAATAGTTGGTTTTGTGCCAAACGAAAGAGTTGAAGAATAATATAAAAAATAAAATAAATTTTTAAAAATTGTTTGACAATGACTCTCTAAGTGTGATAAACTTAGAGAGCATGAGGGAGTTTAGCTCAGTTGGTAGAGTACCTGCCTTACAAGCAGAGGGTCATAGGTTCGAGTCCTATAACTCCCACCAAAACAAATAGTATAAGAACTATTGATACAATATATATTTTCATTAAAGGAACTTTTGGAATAATAACAGAATAAGGCTATCAAGTGATAGCCTTTTTTGTATTCTATTTATTTATAGATTACCTTATATTTATAGATTACCTTTATACAAAAAAATAAAATCTAAAATTAAGCCGATATCGTTCAACTTTAAAAAATTATTGATTAATAACAGGAAAGCTTCAAAGGGTTTAAAGGATTTTTCAATCTACTCTATTATAATTTTTCGCATTTCTTCATTTTTTATTGTTTCGCCAAAATTTTAAATATACTATGTGTTGTGATGTACGTTTTTAACAATAAAGTTTAATATGTGTTATCATGACACGAATGCTTTTATGCTACATTGCCTTGTCTTGATGTTTGTGGGTGTGATTTTAATTTTATTGTAGTGAGTTTTGAAATTTAAGAAAATGCCGAGTTTTGAAATTTAAGAAAATGCCGAGTTTTGAAATTTAAAGATACCGAGTTTTGAAATTAAAAAAATACTGAAAATTATTTAATAAATCATGTTTAAAAATTCTTTGAATTTGAATGAAATATATGCTAAAATACAGATGTATAGAAGAATTTGTGGTGAATTTAAAATTATATATTGCGTGCGATATGGAAGGAACTGCAGGAAACTGTGACTGGGATGAAGTTGACCAATCAAAAGATGTTTATGGTCAATTTCAAGAGATTATGACGGAAGAGGTTCTAAACATTTGCAACATTGCCAGCAAAAAACTTGATGAATTTATATAGAAGATGGTCATTGGACAGAAACGAACATTTTACTTAAAGATTTGCCTTCAAATTGTTCTATTATAAGGGGTGATGATGGACGAAATTTGACAGGATTAGATAAAACCTTTAACGCTGATACTTGTGGGGTATCATGCCACAGTAGGCGAATATAAATATCCTTTGTCGCATTAGTTAATTAGAAAAATCGAATTAAAAAATAAAAAAGGAGAAAAATATGAAAATTGCACTTATAAATGAAAATAGTCAGGCAGGCAAGAATGAAATGATTTTTGGTATTCTTAGCAAAGTTGCTGAAAAATATGGCGACACTGCTGTGAATTATGGTATGTTCGGCTTGGAGGACTCGCATAGTTTAACTTATGTTAAGGCGGGGTTGTTGGCTGGTATTTTGTTAAATTCCGGGGCGGTGGACTTTGTTGTTACAGGTTGCGGTACTGGTCAGGGAGCAATGCTTGCTCTTAACAGTTTTCCAAACGTGCTTTGTGGACACATCACCGATGCAAGTGATGCATTTATGTTTAGAGAGATAAATGACGGAAATTCGGCAAGTTTTCCGTTTGCAAAGGGCTTCGGCTGGGGTGCAGAGTTAGATTTGGAAAATATGTTCGATAAACTTTTAAGCACCAAAGGTGGAAATGGTTATCCTAAAGAACGTGCCGTTCCTGAAAGAGAAAATAAACAAATTTTGGATAAAGTTAAGGCGGTAACTCAAAAGGATATGCTGACAATTTTGAAGGATATCGACCAAAAATTTTTAAAAGAAACAATTAACTATGATTTCTTTAAAGAAAACTTCTTCAAAGATTGTAAAGACAAAGAAATTGCAAAATATCTGAAAAAAGTATTGAAAATAAAATAGTTTTAATTTGAATTTTGTTGGTTTAAATTTATTGTTAAATTATTTTCAACGAAAGACGACAAAATTCTTGGTCGTTTTTCTTTTTGTTGGCATAAAAACTTTACTTTTTGTTTTGGATGATTTAAAATCATATAGTAAAAAAATTTAGAAAATTTCTTTTTATTTTAGAGGAATTTTCAAAAATTTTGAATATATATTTATGCGAAATGAAATTGCAAAACAAAAATTGCATAAATTAGGAGGGAAAAATGAAAATAAAACCTATTTTTGACCGTGTGGTCTTGCTTCCAAAGGAGGCGGAAAAAGAAACTAAGGGCGGAATTATTCTGCCAACGGCGTCGAGAGAAAAATCTCAAATTGCCACAGTTGTTGCAGTTGGTGAAGGTGGTAATGTGGACGGCAAAGAAGTAAAAATGCAGGTTAAGGTTGGGCAAGAGGTGCTTTACACAAAATATAGTGGCACAGAGTTTTCTATTGACGGCAAAAAATATATCATCATGAAACAGTCGGACATTTTGGCTGTTTTGGAAGATTAAGGAGGAGAGTATGTCTAAAATGATTTTGCAGGGCGAAGATGCTCGTAAGAAATTGGAGGCAGGAGTAAACCAACTTGCCAACACTGTGAAAATTACGCTTGGTCCAAAGGGCAGAAATGTTGTGCTTGGAAAAAAATATGCGTTGCCACTTATAACTAACGACGGTGTGACAATTGCAAAAGAAATTGAACTTTCTGACCCATTTGAAAATTTGGGGGCGGAACTTATTCGAGAAGTTTCGGTGAAAACCAACGATGTTGCAGGTGATGGCACCACAACCGCTTGTGTTTTGGCACAGGCAATCATTCGTGAGGGGCTTAAAAACTTCACGGCGGGAGCAAATCCTATAATTTTGAAAAAGGGCATTTTTAAGGCCGTTGATGTGGCTTGTGAAGAGTTGAAAAAACTTTCAAAACCAGTTTCAAGTTCAAAGGACATCCAACAAGTTGCCAGCATTTCTGCAGGTGATGAAGAGGTTGGAAAACTTATTGCCGAGGCAATGGAAAAGGTTGGAAGTGATGGCGTTATAACAGTGGAAGAGGCTCAAACAATGAACACTGAACTCTCTGTTGTGGAGGGAATGCAGTTTGACCGTGGATATCTTTCGCCATATATGTCCACTAACACTGAAAAAATGGTTGCAGAACTCGACAATCCTTATATTTTGATTACTGACAACAAGATTTCAACTTTAAACGAAATTTTACCACTTTTGGAACAACTTGTTAAAGTGGGCGGGAAACTTTTGATTATTGCTGATGATGTTGAAGGTGAAGCACTTACGGCGCTTATCTTAAACAAACTCCGTGGTTCGCTTAATGTTGTGGCTGTTAAGGCGCCAAGTTTTGGTGACAAGAGAAAGGCATTGTTGGAAGATATCTCCATATTAACAGGAGGCACATTTGTTTCTTCCGAACTTGGCATAGATTTTAAATCTTTAACTCTTGAAGACCTTGGAAGAGCAAAAAGTGTGAAAGTGGATAAAGACACCACAACAATTGTTGAAGGTGCTGGAAATTCTGCAAACATAAAAAACAGAGTTAAACAAATTAAGGACCAAATAAAAGAAACAACTTCTGATTATGACAAAGAAAAACTTACAGAGCGTTTGGCTAAACTTGCTGGCGGAGTTGCAGTGATTAAGGTTGGTGCTGCCACAGAAGTTGAAATGAAAGAAAAGAAACTTCGTATTGAAGATGCTTTATCTGCAACAAAAGCGGCATCTGAAGAGGGGGTTGTTCCAGGTGGCGGAGTTGCACTTTTGAAAACTACTTCTGCAATCAAAAAACTTATTGAAACTCTCTCTGGCGATGAAAAAACAGGTGTTTCAATTGTTCTTAGGGCTGTTGAAGAGCCAATCAGACAAATTGCCTCTAATGCTGGTATTGATGGCGGTGTTGTGGTTAATAAAATTTATGAAAATCTTGAGAAACCTGCCTATGGTTTTGATGCTTTAAACAACGAATATGGTGACATGATTAAGAAGGGTATTCTTGATCCAACAAAAGTTACTCGTTCGGCACTTCAAAATGCGGCATCCGTTTCGGCAACTTTGCTTACAACGGAGGCATTAGTTGTGGAGATTGAAGATAAAAAACAACCAGAAGAGCGTGATGTTTACTAATTTAACTAATGGGAATAATGATATTGAAAAGGCTTATCAGAAACTAACCTAAAAATTAATTAGAAAAATAAACAAACAAAATTACTAACAAAATTCCTTTGCGTTTGCAGGGGAATTTTTTAATAAAAAATAGAAAATTGCCTATTGACAATTCCTCTTTTTCGTGTTAATATACTAAGGTAAAAATAACGTAAAAGAGGTGAAAAGTATGATAAATACAGATTCTAATAAAGATGAAGTTGAGGTGTTTTATCGTAGGTTGGGAACAGTTGGTGCTTATTCATTGGCATCTAATCAAGACGATAACTACACAAAAGAAATGAATTATGCTAATTTAATTAATTGCATTATAAACGGCAAATATTCAAATTTAGATAAGTTTGTATCGGCGGTTCTAAAATCTTATTATGACAGAAGAAAAGAAGATTTTCAGCAAGAAGTTAAAAAGTATATAGACAGTAGAGATTACACAATTAGCAAAAAACATGAACTGGTTGAAAAATTTTTGAATGAAAATGTTTTGAATGATAGAGTTGGAATAAGCGAAACAAAAAACATTCCATTTGTGCTCTCAAGCATAATAGTTAAAAAAATGGAAGAAATTTTCGGTGACGTTATTTATTTTAACCCTAAAAATAGTTATTGGGGAAATATGACCTCAGAGATTGAAAATGCTTTGAAGTATGCCGGTTACACTCGTCCATTTGCAGATATCAATCTTTATGTGAGTGACAAACATCATGAAAATTTTTCAGATAACATAAAGTTCTATCAACAAACAATCAAAGATGCATACATAAGTGTGATAGAAAGTTATATAAAAACCCCATCAACTTTGGTGACGAAAGGTATTAGCAGAGAAGATTACGAAAAATCGTGTAATGTGATTGAAAAATTTTTGGATAATTGTGAGAGATTAATGACAAGAAAAACATTTGAAGATATTGATGTTTCCACAGTTCGAAGTTTTTACAATGAATTTAAAGCCTTTGGTAGAAAGCAAGCATACGATGTGTATTCTCCTGGTGACTTATATTGGAATATTGAGGAGGCTTCTTCCAAAAAAAGTTTTGGCACTGCAAGCGAAGAAGATGAGAAAGTTTTGGAAGATTTTATGGATAGATTGAAAGTTATGAATATGGCACTTAAAGTTAAAGATAAAAATGGAAATAACTATCCAGCAAATTACTTTTTAATTATGCCAATTCGCATTGCATCAATTCTTGGAGTATTGAAAGATTTGAAATCTTCCTCTAACAGTAAAAAAGATAAGAGTTTGATTAGTAAATCCGAAGAATTAATTAGAGAGTCTTTTCCAACCATTTATTTGAAATCTTGGCGAACAGAGTTTAACCCAGAGTTGTTTATGGAATCAAGATATCGTGTATGCGTTAGAAGTAGAGATGGCTCCGTTATTATGGATTTGTTAGATAAAAATGTCTTTAATGATTTTTGCCAACAAGCCGAAGAAGTTATAGATAAAAACAATCTTCCTTTAACCGAAGCTTGCTATATGGCTGTTTGTGATAAATTGTCAAGAGGAAAACCAGTATTTAATCTTAATGGTGTTGAAGGGGCTGAAAAATATTTGCCTGTTAAATCTGAATCTACAACATTAAACAAAAATGGTGATAACGGCGAAGGAAAATAAGAGAACGAAAAGATAAACCAAAAAAGTAAATTGAAATTAGTAAAAATATAGCTAAATTGAAACCTAATAAAAATATTAAAAAACAATGTCGATAAAAAGGAATTTAAAACAAATAAGATTAAACGGATAAATTTATATAAAAACGGATAATTTTAATAAATGATAGACAAAATGGAGAAAAGAGGTGCTGTTTGGCACTTCTTTTTTGCAATTTTCAATAAATTAGTGTTTTTTTTATAACATTTATAAAGGAATTTTCTAAGTTTTGTGGTATAATGGATTTGTAGGAGTTTAGAAATTTGCAAAATAAAGGTTTTCATACAGATTTTTTAAGCGAACTTAAACGAAAGAACGATTTGGTTTCGGTTGCATCTGCCTATGTTCAACTTCAACAAAAAGGTAGCAGATATTGGGCTTGTTGTCCATTTCATAATGAAAAAACACCTTCATTTTCTATTAACAATGATGAGGGGATTTATTATTGCTTTGGTTGTAAAGAGTTTGGCGATGTTATAAAGTTTGTTCAAAAAATGGAAAACATCGAATTTATGGATGCGGTTAAAATTCTGGCAGAGCGTGTTGGTATGGAAGTTCCAGAGCTTCAAAATTCGGATGTTAGAAATCAAAACAAAAAATTGAAAGACCGAATTTTAAATGCTCTTGATTTCACATATAAACATTACGTGGACAACTTATATAATAAAGATGCTAAAATAGCACAAGATTACATTAAACTTCGCAAGTTCACACGAAGGGAATTGGAAGATTTTAAAATTGGATACTCAAAAAATCACACCGACATTGTGGAATATCTTTCTTCAAAGGGATTTTCTGAGGAAGAAATGATTCAAGCGGGCATTTGTGCAAAGAAAAATGGCAGGGTGTTTGATGTGTTGGCAAATAGGTTGGTTTTTCCTATTTTCAATTCGTTTGGAGAATGTATTGGTTTTAGTGCCAGAGCACTTGAAAAAACTGATTTTGCAAAATATAAAAACACTGCCGAAACCATTGTTTTTCAAAAAGGTAGGGTGGTGTTTGGAATTAACATCTTAAAGGCACAGAAGCAACAGCATTTGTTAGACAAGATTATTTTGGTTGAGGGGCAAATGGATGTTATTGCCATGCATAAAGCAGGTTTTAAAAACACAGTGGCTTGTATGGGAACGGCACTCACCAAAGACCATGTTAACGAACTTAAAAGATATAACGAAAATATCTACCTCTGTTTTGACAATGACGGAGCTGGAACTAAAGCCACTTTGCGTGCGATTGAAATGTTTAGAACGGAGAATGTCAATCTAAAAGTTGTGCAACTTTCTGGCGGAAAAGATCCAGACGAAGTGTTAAACAATGTTGGAGCGGAGAAATTACAACAGATGATTGATTCAGCATTACCGTACATGGACTTCATAATCGAGTATTATCAAAAGCAATACGATTTAACATTGGCAGAGGGCAGAAACAAGTTTGTGCAGGTTATTTTGTCAGAAATAAGGAAACTTGGAAGTGAAATCTTGTTTGAACCATATCTTGAAAAGGTGAGAGATTTAACAAAAATACCTTTAGATGTGCTTAGAAGAGATATAAACAGACGAGGGCAAGAAAAACCTTCAAAACAGCCACAGGAAAAGCAGGTAACTCCAAATCAAAATGGTGATGATAAAGCAATCAAATTTATATTGGCGTCACTGCTTCATAAGTGCGATTATGTTGACAATCAAATTGATTATGCAAAACTTTTGGAAGGATTTGACAAATATTTGGATATAATAAAAGAAAATATGCCTCTCTCATCAATTTTTGACATAGAAGGGGCAAGTGAGGACGAACTACTTAAAGAAATTGTAAATTTCAATTTTTCGGACTATTCAAATGACGAAAAGAGATACTTTACGGAGTGTATTTGGAAGATTGCCGAACAACAATTAAAACAAATGCAAGAGAAATTAAACGAGCAATATAAGTCGTGTGAAAACATAGACGAAAGGGTTGAGATTGCAAAAAAACTTGGAAAACTTGCAATTCAATTAAAGAACAGAAGTATGGAGGAATTTTATGTCAGAAGATAAAGTGAATTTAGATAAAGTTAAAGCGATTTATGATAAGCTTCTTGCACTTGCCATGAAAAAGGGGTCAATCAATGAAGAAGATGTTTATTTTTCGCTATTCAAGGTTGGCGAAGATTCAGCAAATGTTGAAAAGTTTTTAGAATCATTGCAGAAGAAAAATGTTAAAATTATCAAGACAAGCGAAGAAGAAGATTTATATAAAGACAATTTCTCCGACCTTGTGATGTCGCCAAGCATAGACGACCCTGTTAAAATGTATTTAAAAGACATTGGAAAAGTGCCTCTTCTTTCTGCCGACGAAGAGCGTGATCTTGCCAGAAAGATTATGGACGGAGATGAATATGCCAAATCTGTGCTCTGTGAGGCCAATTTAAGATTGGTTGTCAGTGTAGCAAAGAAATACGTTGGTAAAACCTCAATGTCGTTTTTAGACTTAATTCAAGAAGGTAATATGGGGCTTTTGCGTGCAGTGGACAAGTTTGATTACACAAAAGGCTTCAAATTCTCCACTTACGCAACATGGTGGATAAGACAAGCGATAACTCGTGCTATGGCAGACCAATCTCGCACGATAAGAATCCCAGTGCACATGGTGGAAACTATAAATAAATATGTTAAAGTGACAAGAGTTTTAATGCAAAGGCTTGGCAGAGAACCAACCATCGAAGAAATTGCTAATGAGTTGGGGCTTTCTGTTTCAAAAGTTATGGAAATTCAAAGAACAGCACAAGACCCAATTTCTCTTGAAACACCAATGGGTGAAGAGGATGACGGTAAAATGGCAGATGTTATTGTGGATGAAACAGCAAAATCGCCGATTGAAAGTGCCACACAAAGTTTACTTAGAGAACAACTTTTGGCAGTTATCGACACCCTCACTCCAAGAGAGCAGGAGGTTATCAGACAGAGATATGGGCTTTTGGACGGCAGACAAAAAACTTTGGAAGAAGTTGGAAAGGAATTTTCGGTCACAAGAGAGCGTATCAGACAAATTGAGGCAAAAGCACTTAAAAAACTTAAACATCCAAACAGAAGCAAGAGGTTGGTTGACTTTGTTGAATGATTTGTGTTATAAATTATATATTAAGCTCGTATTATAAATGTTAGGCAGAATTAACAAAAGTTTAACAAAGGTTAGGCTTAATTAAGGTTAGACTGTTGAACTGCATTATAACTAACAATCAATAAAACAACACAAAACAAAAAATTGGAGAAAAATATGAATATTGAAAGTCTTTTAGAATATCAAAAATTGGACGAAGAATTATATAAAATTGAGCAAAAAATACAAAACAGTCCATATCGAAAGAAAGCGAACGAGTTGGCAGGTGTGGCAAAGAAAACGCAAGTTAGGTCCACCGAGTTGGAAGCGGAGGCAAACAAACTTATTAGCGAAATTTCTGGCATAAAAGAAAAATTCTCTACAAACAAGGCAAAGGCGGAAGAAGTTCAAAAAACTGACCTTGCAACTGTTTCTATGGAAGAAATTGACAAATTAAACAACCTTAAAGGTAAGGTGGTTGCAAATCTTGGTATATTAGAGAAAATGTTGCAAAAAAGTGCAGAAAATGTCAACCTTATTTTGTCAGAATTTAACAAGACAAAAAAGACATACGATGAGGCAAGACAGCAGTATGAAGTTTGTAAGCAAAAAATGGTTGCAGAAAGCAAGCAGTTAGAGCCAGAGAAAGAAAAAATAATTAAACAACTTGCTGTGATGGAAAAAAATGTAGAACCAACCTTAATGGCAGAATATAAGAAGAAACGTCAAGATAACATCTTTCCTGTTGTTGTTCCACTTGAAGGTGGAAACTTCTGTGGACGTTGTCGAATGGAACTTCCAAAGGTTGCCATTTCAAGGATTAAAGAAAAAGGTGTGATAACTTGTGAACATTGCAAGCGTTTCATATATCAAAAGGTTTAAAATAACAATAATAAAAACACTTTAATTTTGGTTAAAGTGTTTTATTTTTTAAAATTTAATCGTGTTTATATTTTATTTATTTTTATTAATTCTAAATTATATTTTATTATATTTTATTATATTTTTTATATTTTATTATGTTTTATTATGTTTTTTATTAATATTTTTAATTATTTAATTTGTTATTTATTATTTAAATAAAAAGCGAATCAATGTTATTATTTTTTCTATTTTCTTTGTTTGTTTATTTATTCAATTTTAATAAATTATTAAAATATCACGATATTTTTTTGAATTTTTTTGTTTTTATTTATTAATTTTTAAAATTTTTTAACTCTTTTTATTTTCAATTATTTAATTTTTTAATTATTTTATTATTTAATTTGATTAATATTTTTTATTAATTTTAATTATATTTTTAAATTTTTTATTTATATTTTTGTTGATTTTTATTTTTTTTATTCTATTTTATTTGTTTAATGTTATTTAATTATTTTAACCGCATTTAATAATGCTTATCTTTCCGTTTTTCTCGACATAAGAATATAGTCCGTCAAAACTTCTTTTATTTAGTTTACTTAAAATAGATTGAACTTTTGAGTAATAATCGCTCAAAAATTTAACAGAAATTCCACACGCATGAGAGATTTCTTGTGGCGTGTTTATTATTGCAACAGGAATACCATTTGCCCTTAGTATGTTGGCAAAGTTAAGTGTGGAATATCTCGACCTAAAAACTGCAATCACATATTTCATTAAATACCTTCCAATGCACAAAATCTCCCCTAATTTATTATATTATTAATAAACCTTTTGTGTTTTTTAAAAATTTTAAAGGAGTTTAAGATTTAATACAAAAAGTATTTTTTAATCAAATTTATGCAAAATTTTGCTGACAAAATAACAGAGGGAGTTTATGATTTATTTTGACAATTCGTCATCAAGTTTAATAAAGCCAAAGAATATTCAAAAAACCGTATTGAATGCTTTAAATTTTTATACAGCCAATCCAGGAAGGAGCGGACATAAAATGGCATTAAAATCTGCCTTTGAGGTGGAGAAAGTAAGAGAAAAATGTGCAAAGCATTTAGGCACCTTACCAGAGAATATTATTTTCACCGCAAACTGCACGGATGCTTTAAATTTGGCAATCTTGGGTACTCACAAAAGCGGACACGTGGTATGCACAAACGGAGAGCATAATTCTGTTTTGCGTCCTCTTGAACACTTGAAGCAGATTGATGAAAAATTTTCTTATTCAGTGGCATCACAAAGCGGAAAACTTGGTGTGTGTTGGGAGGATATTGAAAGATGTTTGAAGGATGAAACATATTTGGTGGTTGTTAATCATATTTCTAATGTGAATGGCGATGTTGCCGACATTGAAACGATTGGTAAAAGATTGAAAGAAAGGAATATTTTGTTCTTGGTGGACGGAGCACAAGGTGGTGGTCACTGTTTTTACAATATGCAGAGGGACGGTATAAATCTTCTTGCACTTGCTCCACACAAAGGATATTATGCTCTTCAAGGCTTAGGAGTGTTGGCAATTTGTGGTGATTTTGATTTGCAACCAATTAGATTTGGTGGAACCGGTACCAATTCTTTAGAATTATTTCAACCAAACACAACACCAGAGCGTTTTGAAAGTGGAACAATAGCCACACCAGCAATATTGGGGTTTGGCGAAGGAATAAGTTTTGTGGAAGAAAATTTCGAGTTGATTAATCGTAAGTTGGAAGATTTAATAACATATCTTCACTATGAACTTTCAAAACTTCGTATTGAAATTTATACCAAAACAGAGAATACGAACGGGGTTTTTGCATTTAATTTGCCAGGGATAAACTCCACAGAGGTGGCAAATATTCTTAATGAAAAGTGGAATATATGCGTGCGAAGTGGATATCATTGTGCACCACTAAAACATAAGGCATTAGGCACTTTGGAAGGTGGAGCGGTGAGGGTTTCTCTTTCATATTTCAACACCTATCAAGAGATTGAGCGATTTGTTTATGCAATCAAAAGTATTCTTAAAAACAGCACAAAAGAATATCGTTGATAATTTTCTTCTATTTATTGCGGAAAATTTAATATAAAGTTGGAATAAAATGTTGTTTGAACGTGAAAAAATTCCCGCTTTTAAAACTTTAATTTGATGATGTTCAATTTTATTATTTTTTAATTTTTTATTTTTCAAATATGTTTTTCTTCAAAAGTTGGCTTGAAACGACAGCATCAATAATGGTATTTATTGCAAAATGTGTAATGTTGTATACTATAAAATTCATTATTGGTACTAACGAAACAGAACATTCCAAGCACGATTATAAGATAAGTAGTGTTGATTCAACAACTATATACAAAAAAAGTATAACACAAGATGATAATCTAACTATGAATATGCATATTCATATTCTGGAACAGAGAAACATTTGCCTTACACGCACAGAAATGTCATCATCCATTTTTAGTAATAATTTGTATTAGAAATTGCTATAAGCACTTTACCTATTTTTAAGATATATAGAAAGTGAGTGATAAGGTATACATGAAAAACCATATTTGTCATAAAATAGCCTTATGAAGAGCATTTTTTGTGTTTTAATTTCGTTGTCTTTGATAGTTATTGCTGTTTTGGGTATTAATTGTTTTTATGCTTACTTTTTTCCTATAAAGTTTCAAAGTGAGATTTCAACTGTAAGTGCAATGTATGACATTGAAGAAGCGGTGATTTATTCAATAATCAATGTGGAGAGTCGTTTTGATTGTGATGCGATTTCATCCAAGGGGGCGGTGGGGCTTATGCAAGTTATGCCGAGTACGGCACAAGAAGTGGCAAGCTCGATTGATTTGGATGAATACGATTTAACTTCCGCTTCGGATAACATTTTAATTGGAACTCTTTATTTTTCAAAACTTCTATCAAGATTTGAAAATTTACAAACTGCTTTGGCAGCCTATAATGCAGGGCCAACTAATGTGAAAAATTGGCTTACTAACGAAAACTATTCGGATGACGGCATCACTTTAAAAGAAATACCATTTGAAGAAACAAAAGAATATTTGATAAAGTTTATGCGAAGTTATAAGTATTATTCTTCAAAACTATTAGATTGACAATTTAAGGTGGAGATGATTTTATAAAATTTTAGGCTTATAATTATTGAATAAATTGAAAAAAATTGGATGTTTTTATTGTATATTAAAATAAAAAACGATATTTAAGGATAATAAAAAAATAATTTCATTAAAAAAATAACCCAACGGAATGGCTTTGGGTTATCTTTTGTTTTATCAAGTTATAGTTAATTCTTGCTATTATTTGTTTTTAGAAGATAATTTGATGTTTGAAAGTTTTTCACATACTTGTTCTGTCATAAGGTCTGCTTCTTCTTTGCTCTGTGCAGTGTTATTTTCAGTTAACACAGGGTAAAAGCCAACACCTTTTAAAATAGTTCTTGAAAGAGTAGATTTGTCAATTCCTTTTTCATCAACAAGACCATTTCTATTAAAATATGAAACTACTTGTGTGTTGTATGTTTCTTCAAGTTCTGCTGGTTCAAGTTCAACTCCGATAGAGTTTAAAATTGGCTCCAAGAACAACAAGTCTGCCTTTGTTTCTTTCCAACCAATCATCTCAATTGGCAGGTGTTGATATTTTTTCCCTTCTCTGCCAGCTTGATTGAATTTCTTAACATTATCTTTAACCCAATCATTGTGGATTGCAGAAAGAATGTTAAGTGTTAGTTTGTTTGTGTTAGTAACTTTTTCACTATATATCCTTGCAACTTCTGCAAGTGTTTTTATGTCGCTTTCGGACATTTCGGCAGAATCTCCACCTAAAACGGCTTTTTCAAAATTTTTAGTTTGTTCTTCTGTTAAAGAAAGGTTGAACGAAAGTGCTCTTACGGCACTCTTCATAGACCCTTCTGCCCAAACCTCGGATTCGAGTTCTGCGTGTGTTGCCTTGCTTATTCTTTCTTCAGCTTCTTGCTCCGAAAGTCCATTCCAACTCATCAAAGCACTTTTGGCAACAATTCTGTATGGTGTTATTTTTTTCATAGTTTCCCTCCCAAGTTCAATTTTACTCGGGGGGGGATTTGTCAAGTGATTTTCAAAAATTACAGTAAATTACACCAATTTTATAGTGGACTGTTGTTTTTTTTTGTGAAATTTTTGATGGGAATCATATTTTTTTGTGGAATTTTACGGAGGATTATAGTTTTTTTGTGGAATTTTACGGAGGATTATTGTAAAAAATTCGACTTTTACGCAATAAAGGGAGTGGTAATTGGCATCAATTTTCAACAAAATCTAAAAACTTTTAGAATTTTTATCATTTTTTCTTGACTTTTTAGTTGTTACATGATAAACTTATAGAGCAGTTTGCAGGTGTAGTTCAGTGGTAGAACACTAGCCTTCCAAGCTGGTTGCGAGGGTTCGATTCCCTTCACCTGCTCCAATGCTTCCATAGCTCAGCTGGATAGAGCAACGCCCTTCTAAGGCGGAGGTCGAAGGTTCGAATCCTTCTGGGAGCACCATGTGGTGGTCATAGCTCAGTTGGGAGAGCGCCAGATTGTGGCTCTGGAGGTCAAGGGTTCGACCCCCTTTGATCACCCCATAATTTTTATCGCTTTTGCGGTTAATGGGGTGTCGCCAAGCGGTAAGGCATTGGACTCTGACTCCAACATTGCGTAGGTTCGAATCCTACCACCCCAGCCATCCTATTGAAGAAAATTCGTTTTAGTAGGATGAGAAAGTTTAATGTAATGATTTTTAAAGGGGTGTCGCCAAGTGGTAAGGCACAAGACTTTGACTCTTGCATTCGTAGGTTCAAATCCTGCCACCCCTGCCAACTTGTCAAAATAAATAAAATTTTGGCAGGATTGAAAAGTTTACAACTTTTCCGTGAAACAAAGTTTCATAAGAACCTACTTTTGTGTAGGCTCAACCCTTAGGCAAGGGAGAGTGTGTGGGTTGGTGATTGAATTTACGAAAATAAGTTTTTCGTCAGTCCGAAACAAATACTTGCCAATTTCTCAAGATTATAAAAAGGTTTGGTTCGCTAGCTCAGTCGGTAGAGCACTTGACTTTTAATCAAGGGGTCCCGGGTTCGAATCCCGGGCGAGCCACCACTTCACGTTTGCTGGCGTGGCTCAATGGTAGAGCAGCTGACTTGTAATCAGCAGGTTGAAGGTTCGATTCCTTTCGCCAGCTCCACAAAAAAATAGTGTCATTGGTGTTAAACTCAATATGACACTATTTTTTATTTATTTGTTTGAAAATTGTTGGACTTGTGCTGTAATTTGGTTGCGTTTTTGTTAAACGGAAAATTTTGAGATTTTGTTAAACCTGCGTTTTTGTTAAACGGAAAATTTTGAGATTTTGTTAAACGGAAAACTTAAACAGAAAACTTATAGTCTTTTTTGTAAAGTCCTAAGGTGTAGTATTCGGATAATAGGCGTATCAGTTCCGCCACTGATGGTTTATGGTCATCTTTTAACACTTTTGTGCCATAAATTGTGTTTATAAAATCGAAACCATGTTTTTTATAAGCAACATCAATCGCATTATGTATGTTTGATTCTACTCTTATGTAACTTTTTACTCCACATCTTTTGGCGACGATTGTGAAAAGATTTTTCATGTTACGAACGGTGTTAGGCTTTTTAATTGCTTCTTTAACAGATTCAGTTAAAAGAATGAAACCAAAGTGGTCGCATTTGATACCAATTCTTATAAGTGCTAACTTAATAATTTTATCTATTTTTTCTTCTTTGCTTTCTGTGTTTATAGTTTCCCCATAACTTTCAACTTCTTTGTTTTCAATTTCTTTATTTTCAACTCCATCGTACTCTTCCATTTATTCGTCTCCTTTTTATAATATTAGACATATTTTATCATAAAATTTTAAATATTCAAAACAATTCCAATATTTTACAAATGATTTTGAAAAATATTATACAAAAACGACCTTACATAATAATTTTCGACTAAAAACACAAAATTTTCCTACAAAAAGATTAATATTTTTTGTACTATTTAATTGTATTTTTTTTGAAAATCATTTATAATATTCACGTTGGAGATGTATCGAAGTGGTCGCAACGAGCCGCACTCGAAATGCGGTTGTCAGGGAACTGGCACGTGGGTTCGAATCCCACCGTCTCCGCCATAACAAAAATATACCATATATTGTGTTAAATAAAACCATAAACACACAATATATGGCATATTTTATTATTTTAGGCACATTTTAGGCACAACTATGGTTAATTTTATCGTTTAAAAGCTCTATTGCATTGTCTTTTGCACAGGTGCCCATAAGTTTTATTATTTGGATTTCCTTGTACCAATAAAATTAAATGGTAAGGGAAATAAAGATTTTATTAGAGTAGAAGCGAATATATTAAAATCAGTTTATGGAAAAAAGAATTTAATGAATTATATAAATAAAAACTTTTCACAAAAAGATATTTTATATGCGGGGCATAAAAAAATTCGCGACCTTGATTAAGGTCGCTGGTAGTGGAGAGGCCCAATGCCAACCAGTACCAGCCCCAGCGAATTTCTATTATCATTATACACAATTAAAAATAAAAAATCAATATTTTTTCACAAAAAAAGGAGAAAATATGAAAAAAATAGATATTCCGTTCTATAATGACCCGGAAGACTTTATTGACGGAACAAACAAATTTCCATGCGATACTCAATATATGGTCTATAATCCGCTTTTGCACAGATACTTCTTGACACCAGCAGGACTTTCGTATTATGGAATTGACGCAGAGAGGCAATATGCATCAACAAATCCTAACAAGGTTCAAGAGTTGATTCAAAGGACAAGCAAAAAAGTGTATGACTATATTCAATACACTTCTGGACGCAAATGTTTTCAAATTCAAATGTATAGAATTGCCACTGCTCCAAAAACGATTTATCCAGACCAATACTATATGAGGAAGCAATTTGAAGAGGCTTTGGCAGAACAGGCAAGGTTCATAGTTGAAAGTGGTGACAGTGCAAGGTATTCTCGAACAAATTTTGAAAACGAACAGGGACAGACACCAATTAAGCCAGAAGACCAAATGAGAGATACAAGCGACATGGCAACTGAAACAATAAGGACTTTTGTGAGATGTTAATACGGAACAATAAAAATCAGAGCCCTTGATATAAATTTTTATATAATGTATTTAAATTTTGTTTTAAATATGATATAATAAAAGGGTAGGAGTAATCAATAAATGAAATTTGAAATAAAAGCATTTAATCCTAATAAAAAAGCTTTGATTACGAGAAAAAATTTAGAAACCGAATATAAAGAAGAATTAAATCGCATTTTGCAACTGTTAAGATGTGGTGAAAAGTTTATAACTAAACAAGAACTAATAAAAAAAATTCTTTAACTGGTTTTCTGCAAATGTTAGTTATGATAATGATATTCTTAAAAATTATAATGGTAGAAATTTTGGTTCAATTGAATATCCTTATAAAGACTGTGTCATACTTTGTGGTGAAAAATATGCTCCTATACTTTTGCATAAAGGAGTTTGTCAATCTTTTTCAATTGTTTTTAAAGATTTTTGCGATTTGATAGGGGTTAATTGCAAGATAATCTACGGAAAAGATGATAATGTTGTTAATTTAAAAGGCAAACCTCATGCGTGGGATGAAGTTTTCTTAAACGGCAAATGGTCAACAATTGACCTTACTCCTTGTTATAAATCTTATATGGGAAAACTTAGAACACAGCACAGAATACAACATAATAAATTCATAATTCGCAAAGATAAAAGTGGGCTTGAAAGAAGTTAAAATGGGAGGGGAATATGAAAAATTTTAAATTTATTTGGAAAAATTTTGGAATGATGAAATTAGGATATGACCTTGAATATTTATCAATTGAAATTAAAGATACTGAGAATAATCCAATAATCACATTCTCAACAGGAGATAATCGAGGGTTTACTGTTATCGATAAAACATATAAAATGGATAACAAAATTTTATTAAAAGAACTTACGAAAATTGAAATACCAGAAATAAACATACCAAAAGATGGTTGTGATGGAGATGCTTGGGAAATTGAAGTTGATAATAAAGTATTAAAAGGATATATGGATAGACCACAGTGGCTTGAACAAATAAAAAAAATTATTTGTTTTAAGGATATTTTTTCTTATGTTGACAAAAAGCGAAAACTCTATTTGGAAAATAAATAATTATTAAACATTGATTTCTATAAAAACAACAATATTTTTTTATGATAAAAAAAGTATAGATTTCGTGCTGATTATTAATAAAAATTAATTCTTAATAAAATTATGGAATTTTATGTTATATTAAAAATATAAAAAAGTTATAAAAAAATCCGCAATCTTAATTCTGATCTCTATAAAAAAGAATAATGAACAAGTTATAGAAAAAATAGAAAAGAAAGAAATTTTGCCAAAAAAAAGGAGGTTAATTATGACAACAATTATTGTAATTATCATAGTAGTATTTTTTGCAACTATTTCGGGTGGTTTAAGTAAGGATTTACAACAAAAGAAAGGATATGATGGCGGTTTTTGGATTGGTTTTTTGTTAGGAATATTTGGACTGATTTATAGTGCTGGGCTTCCTGATATTTCAAAAAAGAAGATAATAAAAAGGGATAATGAACAAGTTATAGAAAAAATAGAAAAGAAAGAAATTTTGCCAAAAGAAGAAGAGGATAATGGTAATTACATAGTTTGTAAATGTTGTGGATTTCCTATATATGAAGACGAAAAGGTGTGTTCTAATTGTGGATATGAGAAAACAAAAAATAAAAATGTTTAGAATAAAGAGGGTTGGTTTGAGAAATTTATGAATGGTGAGGGGATGTTATGTATGATTGTTGCTTTTCAATTTATTACATATTATTCAACTATAACTAAATGATTTGATTAAATAGATTTATAAAAAAACAAACACAAATTAGTGTGTTTGTTTTTTTAATTTTTCCTCTTTTGAGGTTCGTTTATTTAATTTCAATGCGGTTAGATTTTTCTTTTTGTTTCTTTTCTTTTGGAAGTTTGATTGTTAAAATTCCATTGTCAAGACTTGCTTCAATCTCTTCTTGGCTGATGTCGCCAACATAGAAACTTCGGCTGAATTGTCCAAAACTGCGCTCTCTTCGTATGAAATTCTCCTTCTTGTCAGTTTGTTCGGACTTGTGTTCACGCTTTGCGGAGATTGTAAGATAACCATTTTCTAATTCAAGATTGACATCTTTTTTGTCAAATCCTGGCAAATCTACATCAAGAATAAAGTTATTTTCTGTTTCCTTGACATCAGTTTTCATGATAGAATTAAATCTCTTCATGTCTTTTCTTGGTGGATATGGTGGCATAAAGTCATCAAACCAGTTTTCAAAAAAGTCTAGTGGTTCTCTTTGTCCTCCTCTAAAAATTAAATCGAATTTGTCTTCATTTTTCATATTTTTACCTCCTCGTATTGTTTTTTCTCAATACATTGTCAATTATACTGCTATTGTGTTAGCAATGTCAAGCAAAGAGTGCTAATTTTTTAAAAAAAATTAAAATTTTTTATTTTTTTTATTTTTTTATATTTTCGTCTTAAAAAACAACTTCTTCGTTTATATAAAAAATATGTGTAAAATTTATGAAATTATTATATTAAATAGGTAAATTTAACAAATTTTTACACAAGATAATGATATGTATTTTAACTATCATGCAAAAGTGAAAAGATTAATCAAAGAGGGGCAGGTAACTTCTTATGAGATTTTGCAAGAATATCATGGAATATCTCCATGCCTTTTGATATATTTTAAAAATAATCCGCCAATGCCAATTCGTGAACACCACATTGACGAATATCTAAAAATATTAAAAAAATAATCTAAAATAAAAAATTTAGATTGATTTTTAAATTTTTATAATAAATTATTTTTATTTTTAAATTATTTTTAAATTATTCTTAAATTACTTTTATATTATTTTTTTATTAATTATTTTGATTAATGTAAAAATAATCTTAATTATAAGTCAAATATTTTATTTAGTGCTTTTGCAACACCATCATCGTTGTTAGAATCGGTTATAAATTTTGCGGATTTTTTAACTTCGTCGGTTGCATTGCAAACAGCAATTCCACAACCAACATATTTAATCATTTCAATATCGTTTTCATTGTCACCAAAGGCGATTGCTTCTTCTTTTGATATATTTAACCTTTTCAACAAAAATTCTACAGCATTTTTCTTTGTTACACCTTTTTCAAGAAAAACCAAAATGGTGTCGCAACTATTCACTATTTCAAACTTATCTGAAAACTCTTTAGGCAATGATTTCTTTATTTCGGCAAGGTTGGAAGCAGAATCAAAAATTTCAATCTTAAATATGTTGTTTTCTTTGATAAACTGTTTTAAATCTTTAATGTTTGACCTTTCAAAAACATTCAAAAAAGTGGTTATCTCGCACTTTTTTGGCAGGTTTTCTTCAAAATAATCAAAAAACAACTCAATATTTTCTTTTTTTAGTGGTTTTTCGTAAAGTATTTCACCATCATTTTGCATAATTAAAGCACCATTGCAACAAATTGAATAAGCCTTTTTGTTGTGAAGTTTGGTGTCATGTAGAAATGATTTTAATTCATCGTTAAATGGTTTTAACGAAAAATACATCCTTGCACTTGCAAACACAAAGGGTACTTTATGCTTTATTTTATCTATTGTTTTCTTTGTGAAAGAGGTGATTTCTGTTTTCCTGTTGAGTAGAGTGTTATCTAAGTCGGTAAAGACGATTTTGTATTTATTTTTATCAAAGTTGTGGCTTTGAACATATTTCTTATGTGTGCCAAACACTTTCCATAAATAATCACTTACGAATTCTTTTGAATTCATTTCTATTTTAAACGTTCCTCTCTTATCTTTTGTTCGATTTTGATAATGATTAGAAATAAGACTGCCAAATCTTTGAATAAACTCCTCTGTGCTTCCACGGTGCCTCATTCGTTCAATATATTCTTTTTGTGTTTCAGGTTTACTATACATATACACAAAAGGAATTTTATTTTGTTCAAGATAATTTAAAAAGTGTCCATGTGCAGCATTGAGAACAATTTTTCCACCTGCCAAAACTTCATACATTTTAGGTATTGTGGCATCTTCATAATTTTCTACATTGTTTTCAAGCAAAAATGAACGATATGAATCTAAGTCGTAAAAACGGTCATCTAAATTGCATAAATAACTTTTGCCACAGGCGGTGTTACATACATATATCTTGATTTCTTTAAGTTTATCTTTATATTTATCAACCTCATCCAACGAATATATAACAATTTGTTCTTTATTTTCATTTATTTGTTTTGATTTATTTATTATTTCGATTTTTTCTAAATTTTTCATATCAATTTTTCCTATATAAAGTTATAATGTTTTTTGAAGTGATATTTTTTGTTTGTCCATTATCCCAAAGAGTTTATATTCTTTTGGAAGTTCTGAAATTATGACGGGATGTCATCCGCATATTATTTGTTTTTTGGTGTGGCTAACAGGACTTGAACCTGCACGGTTTCCCACTGGAACCTAAATCCAGCGCGTCTGCCATTCCGCCATAGCCACATACCTTGATATTTTACAATAATTTTATAGAAAAGTCCACATTTTTTATTAATTTTATTTATTTTTTTATTTTAATTTCTTCATTTTGAGTATTGGTGTGTTTTCGACTTTATTTTTTCTTTTACATCTAATTACGCAATTTTTTTTAAGAATGTTATGAACTCTCATTTCATATCTATTTTACATAAAATTTGCAATTTTGTTAAAATGAAATTAACCTTTGCAAATTATTTAATCAAATATAGAGGAGGGGTGTATGCCATTTTTAATTGTTGAACCGCAAAAGATTGAAGGAACTATGTTGGGGTTTGCTGTCTATCCATATCATTTCAGTTTCGATGACCATATTGATTTTTCGCAAAAATATGATCGAAAATTGATGATTTTTAAACTTAAAAACACTCCAAATATTGAAGTTGATAAAATTTTGGCGGAAAAGAGGTATTTATTTAGTGAAACGCACAGAGGGTTTGTTGATGGACTTCTGCAAAGTTACATTCAAAATAATCCTCAGTTCATCACAGATAAGCAAAAATATGAAGAGTTTTTTGGTGAGTTAAACGATAAAAATGATGACGAGATATGTCTAACGAGTAAATTTCAAACGAGCGAATACAAAACTCAAAACAAAACTCAAAGCAATACTCAGAGCAAAACTCAAAGCAAAATGCAAAACGAAGATCGAAATTTGGGATAGAAAATTAATTTAATAACAAAAAATAACTTCACATTTATATTAAAATAACATAATAATTTTAAAGTCATAGAAAAGTTTTATAAATTGAGCGAAAAGTTTTTATGTCAAGTTGCAAAAAATGTCGTTTTTATGGTATTATTTTTGTAAATTATGGACACAAAAAAGAAAGTTTTTAATGCTCGACCGATTTTCTATGGCTTTCTTGCTTTGATGTTGGCGATATCAACATCAAAGTTTATTTTCGATGGAAACATTAAATACTTAATTTTCGACTTTTTACTTTTAGCTATTTTTTTAGGATATTGTCTTTGGGCAAAAAGTTACAAAATCCTTATTGTTGTTTTTGGTATGTTTGTGTTTGGACTGGGTTGGTATTTCGTGGGTGTTGCCACTTTTGAGGGGAAAACATATTCAGACACTGTTACAGTTGTTGGTAGGGTTTCGGACGATGTCAGTTATTCTTCTTATGGTGGAAGTGTTCGTGTTATTCTAAAAAATGTTGAGATTGACGGCGAAAAGACAGGAAATATATACCTCACAATCAATTATGATGACGAGGACGAAATTCAAATTGGTGATGTTATATCTTTTTCAGCAAAAGTTGAAAATGTAAAACTTTTCACACTTGGAAACTTCAATTCTCAATACTATCGCAAGCGAACACCGTATATTTGTGAGGTGGACACAACCGACATAACGGTGCAATCAAATTATTTGACACTTGCTGAGAAGATAAGGCAATCGATTAAAGCTACTTTATATGAAAATATGGGCGAGCGTGAAGGGGCGGTTGCTTATGCAGTGCTTTTCGGCGATAAAACAGAAGTGGATGACGAAATTTATGATTCTTACAATTCTGCTGGCATCATTCATCTTTTGACGGTTTCTGGTTTGCACGTTTCTTTTCTTATTGCTCTTTTAGGTTGGGTGCTCAAAAAATGTCGAATCAAGGGACTTTGGAATTTTGGAATTTGCTTGGTGTTTCTGTTGTTTTATGCTTACCTATGTAATTTCACACCTTCCATTTTGAGAGCGGGAGTTATGGGATTGGTTGTGTTCTCCACAAAAATTAGCGGTAAGAATTATGACAGTTTAACCTCTCTTGGTATTGCAGGAATTCTTATACTTTTGTTTTCGCCACTATCCGCACTCGACCTTGGCTTTTTAATGAGTTTCTTCTGTGTTATGGGAATTTATGTGATAAGTCCGTGGCTTCGCAAGTTTTTTGAGAAATTTTTACCAAAATATGTTGCAAATTCTTTTGCTATTTCCATTGGGGCAACAACTGCAATCATACCTTTCGTTGCAAAGATGTATGGCGGAATAAATTTTCTTGGTTTCTTTATTAATTTGTTGGTTATTCCTTTCTTTTCGGTGCTATATCCTGTGCTGTTTATCTTTGCAATTCTCTGCACTTTTATGCCGTTTTTGGGCTTTATGCTTAAATTATGTGCACTTGGGTTTAAACTGATTGAAACTGTCGCAAACTTTTTTGGACAAACACAATTTCAAATGGATGTTGAACCTCTGGATATTTTCTTTGTGGCATTTGCTTGCATTTTCTTCTTCCTTTTGAGCAAATATTTTCTTGCCAGCAAAAGAGTGCGAACGGTTTGTTGTTCAACAACATTTGCATTGAGTGGAATTTTCTATGGTTTAAGTTACATTCAATTTCCGGTGACTTCGTCTGTTGTGTATGCTTACAACTATTCATACAGTATTGTAATTCTCACAAACAGCAATGGCGAAAGTGTGATTGTGGATTTTGGATACGAAGATTTCACCTCCAATCTTTTGGACACTTTGGGAATTAAATCGATAAGCACAGCATTTGTTTTACAGAAAACCACCATTCTTATTGACTCCGCCGAAGCAGTTGGAGTGGACACAATCATAAGAAGTGATGAGGGTCAAGGGTACGACCAAGAGGTGCTTGTGGAACTCAACCAAACAGGACAAGTTGGCGGATTTTCGTTTGTCTTTCGAGGGTATAACAACCGCCTAACAGGTTTGGAAATTTCTTTTGACAACACCACAGTTTTCATTTTAAAAGATTGGACAACAAGCGAAGATGCCATTTCTGCCCTACCACTTGACACTTACAATTTTGTAATTTTAGGAAAACACGAACAATACGCTTCGCAGTTTAGTTCAAGCAGTAGAATTTTAACATATTACAATTGTGCCGAAGCCAGCTCTTCATACGAGGAACTGGGTAATATATCATTTGAAATTGATGGCAAAAATTATGTGAGGAGGTGTTTAGATTGAAAACATTAAAACAAAGACTAACAAAAAAAATCGAGGTGTGCTATGTGATACAAGGAGAGGACATATTGTTGTACTCACGAGCACTTGAACTTATTAAAAAAGCGTGCAATTTGCAGTTGGAGGACTTCAACTTCATCTCGTTTGATGAAGACTCTTTTGACGCCGACAAAGTCCTTGACAGTTGTGAAACACTGCCAATGGGAAGCGATAAAAAGATTGTGCTTTTAAAGAATATACAAAAAGTGCCAGACAATTTCAAAAAGAAGATGCAGGCATATCTCAAAGCACCAGTGGATAGCACTTGCGTGGTGATTTTTGATTTCTTCAATAAATTCGACTTTTTGATAAGTGATAAAGTGAGTGCCAAAAGGTTGGACGACCGTAGTTTAAGTGAAATCATAGTTGCAGAACTTGGTCATCATGGCAAAAGCATAACACCAAAGGCGTGCCAAAACCTTATTGACTCTTGTTGTGGATATTATTCACTTATTCATAACGAGTTGGAAAAACTTTCTTCTTGCGAAGATGTGGAAATCACCGAAAAAACAATAGACAATTTGGTTTGTAAGGAAACAGAATTCACCGTGTTCGAGTTGACGGATGCACTATCAAAGCGTAACTCAAACCGAGCTATTGAACTTCTAAATCTCATGGAAAAAGACACAAAAACTTTTTCTTTAATTTTAAACCATTTTAGGCGATTGTTTTTCGTTTCGATTTCCGACCTTCCAGACAGACAACTTGCAGAGGCTCTTTCTGTTAAGGAGTATGCAGTTGTTAAGTCGAGGGAACTTTCAAAGAACTTCACAAAACTACAACTAAAAAACATATATGAAATGCTTAACGATGTGGATTATTACATCAAAAGTGGGCAAATGCAAGTGGAAAATGCGCTATTTTATTTGGTATTTAATATATTATATTGTTAAAATAGAAATGTGGAAATTAAACAAGTTTACCATTAAAGCATGATATAAACAATAGACATCATTATGACATCATAAAACAACATCATTATGACATTATGAATACATCACACATTAAGGGTAAGAAAAACAATTTAAATTGTGCTAACAGCACCAAAACGAAGAGGAGAAAAACATGGAAAAAACAAAAATTGAAAATGCAAAACAAGAGTTTTTAGAAATCTTTTATGATAATGTGGAGCGTGAGGGAGCGGAAGAGCTTTTAAACTTTCTTGAAAAGTCTGATTTTTTCACAGCACCAGCATCTGGGCGAAGGCATTCCAACTTTGAGGGCGGACTGTGTGTCCACAGCATAAATGTGTATAAAAGGTTTCTCAAACTACTTAAAAACGAATATGGCGAGAAGTGGACGGAAAAAATTTCGCCAGAGAGTGTGGCAATCATCGGTTTGCTTCACGATATATGCAAAGTGAACACTTACACCACCGATATGCGTAATGTTAAAGTGGATGGGCAATGGATTCAAAGACCGTATTATAAATATAACGACCAACTGCCGTATGGTCATGGCGAAAAGTCGGTGTATATGATTTCTGGCTTCATGCGTCTAACACGAGAGGAGGCAATGGCAATCAACTGGCACATGGGAGCATTCGACCCACGAGCCGACCACTCTTCAATACTTTCGGATGTTTTTTATCGACATCCAATAGCCTTTTTGTTTCACATTGCTGACTATATGGCCACATATTTAGATGAAACAATTGTTTCTGATTAAAAAGCAAGTATCAGGCTCGACTTTTGTTGGGTTTTGCGTAAATTCGTAGAAAATAGCATATAAATATCATATCTTACATCAAATAATTTGCCATAGTGAAAAAATAATTGGCAAATTACTGTAAAAACGCACTTTTTTTAGGAAAGGGTATTGACAGAAAACAAAAAAAGAAGTATAATATAGGCAAGAAAATAAACAACGGAGGTGTTTATTATGGCAGAAAAAATGACCAAGGATAAATTTCAAAAATTGGCAAATAAAAAAGGTGGAGAAGATGCTGTTGTGTATGAAAGTCCTAATGGAGTTTTCCTAATCACTAAGGATAACAGGGTTTTTCATGCTAAAACAGGAAAGACCAAAGAAGGAATCATTAAGGTAAAAGAAAAAGTTATGATGATAACCATGATTGGAGAAGATGTAGAAAACAATAAATACACTTTCCAAAACACTGGGAAAACATATACTCGCAAAACAGCAGAGGGGCTTTCAGAAACTGTTTCATTAGACAAGAATGAAGAGTCACAGGAAATTGTTGATGCTGTTCGGAATGCATTAGAACGTGGACGCGTTGTAACAAAGAAAACTAAAGTTGAAAAAATACATCTCACAGATTATGATGAGGCAATAATTACAATTTTACGAGAAGATATGGAACGTGTGGAAAAAGGCTGGGGAGAAAATCTTGAGGAAAAAATAAGAAAAGCAGTAGAAGAGAACTCCAGATGGGATTTATCCAACACAGGAAATGCGAAAAAAGATGCTGAATATAACGGTTGTATAAATAATTTTAATGATATTGTTAAATTGATTAGAGAAGAAAATGGTCTTGAAATAACTCCAGCAGAAGTTAAATACGAACCAGCACCTGTTGTTTCAGAAGCGGGAACAACAGAAATTGCTGTTGCTCGTGCCAGTGTGGTTAGAGGGCTTTCTGCTGTTGGAGAATTAAAGGCACAACAAGAGAAAGATAAAGCGGAAACACCAGTCGAAGAAGAATACTTCACAGGATTGCAAGAGATAATAATTTCAATATTACAAAAAGACATGGAAGGTGTTGAAAAAGGCTGGGGAGAAAATCTTAAACAGAAAATAAAAACAGCAGTTGAAGAGAACTCCAGATGGAATTTATCCAACACAGGAAATGCGGAAAAAGATGCTGAATATAACAAATGTATTGAACAAGTTAATAAGCTTATTGATGAGGTTAGAGAAGATAAAGAATACTTCACAGAATTGCAAGAGAAACTAATTGCAAAGTTACAAGAAAACATGGAAGGTGTGGAAAAAGGCTGGGGAAAAAATCTTAAACAGAAAATAAAAACAGCAGTTAAAGAGAATTCCAGATGGAATTTATCCAACACAGGAGATGCGGAAAAAGATGCTAGATATAACAAATATATTGAACTAGTTAATGAAACTATTGATATTATAAAAAATAAAGATCTTGAGAAAGCTGATAAAGGTGTAGAAAGATCATCAAATAGAAAAGCAAATGATGTTGAAGAAGTTGTAGTTGAAGGATATCAGTTTGGTGCTGTTGCAGGATACGATGAACTAACAGAAGAGAAACCAGCCGAAGTAGTAGAAAGATCTGTTGAATCAAAATCAGAAGAAAAAGAAAATGTTGAAGAATTGAGAGAATATGCTTCTGGGGCATTGGGAAAAGTTGGATTATCACCAGAAGAACTTCCAGATGGAACATATTTTCAACTTGTGGATGAAGAAAAAAATGATGTTTTACATGAAGATAAATATAGCATTTTTGCAAAGGATGATAGCATAAAAAAACCTGAAAATGGAAAATTCTATTATTATACTGATGATAAATTTTATGAAATTACTCCAGAAACCTCTAAAGCACTTAACACTTATTTAGAAAATGTTCGTAATGGAGCATTTGTAGAAGATATAGAAAATAGTATATATTTTGAAGTTAAAGATGGAAAACTTGTTGAAGATACGACTGTAGCTGGAAAAGTGGAAAATATGAATTCAATAACACCAGCAGGAGAGGAAACTGAAATAGAGGAAACTGAAATAAAATATGTAGCTAGTGTTGGCGAAGGTGCTATCTATAACAAATTTGAAAATTTAAAACTACTTAAAGATGGAGAAGTAACAGGTGGAGTAGTAACGCCTATACTCGACACCGGTGTTATTAATGATGCTATTAATTCGCTTAAGGAAGGTGGTAGAAAAAAATTTAATTTTATTGATATTTCATGTCTTGAATCTGTGATTTGCACAAAGATTGCAGAAGAACTGTTTGATAACTATTCAGATTATATTAAAGAATCAAATTTCTTTGAATTAAACGAAAGTGGAAAATTTAAAACTCAAAATAATAATTTATACTATAATAGACTGTTACTTAGTGAGTATGGAAAGAACTTTGTGTATGAATGTAAAAAAATTATAGAAGAATCTACTGGTAGTAATCAGGAAATGGAATCCTTTGACGGTAGGTTAGGATTTTGGGCTTTTGATATTGTTAAAAAAAGAAGTCCTGAACTATTAGTAGAAGTGGATCCATCAATCGAACCAGGTGTAAATTCTGAGAGGTCTGTTGAAGAGGCTAGTATAGAATATGTAACTAGTGTTGGCAAAGATGCTATCTATAACAAATTTGAAGGTTTAAAAGTTCTTAAAATTAGAGAAGTAACTAAAGATGGAATAATAAAACCTGTACTTGATGCCGAAGTTGTTAAGAATGCTATTAATACGCTTAAGGAAGATGGTAAAAAAATTTTTTATTATGAGGATGGTGTTGCTCTTGAAGATGCAATTTGCTTCCAAATTGCAGAAGAACTGTTTGATAACTATTCAGATTATATTAAAGGATCAAATTTCTTTGAATCAAACGAAGAGAGAAAACTTAAAATTAAAGATCCTTTTAATAGCAGTCCTAATAAAGAATTGGTGCTTGGTGAGGATGGAAAGAAATTTGTGGCTGAATGTATTGAGATTGTAAAATCTGCTGGTGGTTTTACTGGAACTTACAGAGGACAAGATTTTGACGAAAGTCTTGAATATTGGGCTTATAATGCTGTTGTTAGAAAAGAACCTAATCTATTAGAAATATCACCAGAAGTAGAGGAAATGGTACCTCTTTCAACAGACGGATTAGGATTTGTAAATTTTGAGACTGGTGAAGGTGCTAGTGCTGATGAACCATTGCCAGAAGGATATTATGGATTCGCAGATGGCGATACACCTACATCAGAGGAAGGAAGTGCTGGCTCAGTCGGAACACCTACAACTACACCAGAAGTTCCTATAGGAGGAGGTAGTGAACCATCAGAAGGATCGAGGGAGGATGATATGTCAAACGAAGAGGATCAAAATAAGATTAAAGAGTTAGAAAACAGAGTCAGAGAATTAGAACTTTCAAATGTAGAAGAAAGATCAAAAAGGGAAGCCGTTGTTAAAAGTAGAAGAGGCTGGAAGCTTGCTTTTGCAGCAGTAGCTGGTGCTCTTGCAGCAACAGCCATCGCTTTTACAGTTTTATTTAATACAAAACCTGCAACACCAGTTATTGAACCGATACAAAAAGAACCAACGCCACCACCACCAACAACTTCTATCGATAGTGTTGAAACTGTTGTTAATACTAATGATATACTTTTTGCATTTGATGGTGTGACAGTAATTACTCAAAGTGAAATTGATTATACTCTTCCAAATGGCGAAACAACAATTCAGCCTAATGGATTTGACACTAATGCAATTCAAGAAATTATAGAATCACTTACTGAAAATGGTGAAACTTTTGATGATGAATCTATAGAAACATTTGGGCTTGCTCTTGGAACAGAAATTGCAGATGAGCTTTTCGTTAATTATAAGGAGTACCTTGCAGGTTCAGATTTCTTCGAATTTAATGAAGATGGAACATTAAAGACTGATGATAGTGGAAATATAGTGCTTGGCGAAGATGGAAATGAATTTGTTAATAATCTTGAAAATCTTTTTGATGATTTGAGTATTAATATATCAACAACTTCAACAGAAGACAGTTTAAAATCATCTTTTCAAGAGAGTCTTATGAGTAGTTTTCTTTCAACCTTGGCAGAGAACGTTAAAATTGCAGGAATTACACAAATAACTGAAAATACCAACGAAGGCGAAAACACTGATGAAGAAATTGATGATGAACTCACTGGTGAAGGCGATACTTCTGGTGAAAATGATGGCTCTGGTGAAGAGAATGAAGGAGATATCACTGATGAAGGTACCGGTGAAGGCACTGATAGTGAAGAAGGTAAGGACAGTGAAGGTGTAGTTACTCCTGACGATGAAACCGGTGAAAGTACTGATGACGGCGACACTTCCGGTGAAAATGAAGATTCTAGCGATGAAGGCACTGATAATGAAGAAGAAAATGACAACGAAGGCGAAAACACTGATGAAGAAATTGATGATGAACTCACTGATGAAGGCGATACTTCTGGTGAAAATGATGGCTCTGGTGATGAGAATGAAGGAGATACCACTGGCGAAGGCACTGATTACGAAGGAGATAAAGGCAGTGGAAGTGGAAGTGTAAGTATTCCTGACAAAGGAACCGGTGGAAGCACTGGTGGTAAAGAAGATAAGGACGACGAAAGCGATACCTCAGAAGAAGAAAATGACAATGAAGAAGACTTGATTTCCGCAATGAATTCTGAAGGATATGATATGACATCAATTAATTCGGCAATTACTCGGGCAGGTGCAAACTTAAGTACTGAGAGTGTCGAAAAGAGTACAATAATTGATGGAGTGCTTTATGTTTTCACCTCGGTTGGTAATATGTATACATTTGAGGTTGGTGATGTCACCACAACCACAGCATTGAATACAGTTCTTAACAATAACATTAGTGGAACTAAGTATTCTGATGTTAGCGCTATGGTTTCTGATGATGATTTAGATAATGTTGCTTACTATTTGGTAAACAGTAATGATAGTGCAACTTCCGCTTATGCAAAAGTGACAAGAACTGGAACTACTTCCACAGTTGAAATGATTGTTTTCTATGACAACGATAATGACACAATTGTTGATGATGTGACTGAAAGAACTTATACTGTGACATCCACAGCTGGAAAGAGAATTCAAGATGCAGATGCAATCACAGCAGTAATTATTGGATACAAAGACGGACTTGTTGTAGAAGAAACCACAACCACTTCAACCACTTTGGAAGGTGTTAATTATGACACATCAAGTTTATCCTCTTTGTCAGCATCCGAATATTACTTTAGTGGAACAGACAGTCTGGACAGAGAAAAATAATTAAATACTTGAATCAATAAAACAAGTCAATAAAAAGTAACCGATATGGTCAACTTAAAATTGACTTGTTTTTTTTATGTATAAAAATTAAAACATTTTATTTTGTGGTGCGGATGGAGAGGGTCGAACTCTCACAGTGTTGCCACCACAGGTACCTGAAACCTGCGCGTCTGCCATTCCGCCACATCCGCATATTTTGTTATCTTGAAAATTTTAGTTGTGTAAACTTTGGATAAAATTTCAAAATCTTCAACTGTTATATTTTAATCTAAATTTAATATTTTGTCAATAAAAACGTTTAATTTATGCCATTCTTTATTGATTTATTTGTTAGTTTATGTTAAACTATTAAAAAGTGAGGGCGTATGACAGAAAAAATGTTTGATGAACAAATTGTTCATTTCACAGAGTTATCTCGAATGTCTGGAAAAAATAGGCGTCAACTGCAAGAATTGGTTGATGTTTGCGATATGATTTACGATAAAAATCTTTCTTCGTTGTTAAGCTTGGAGGACTTTAAATCAGTTATCTGTGCATTCGATAAACAAGGAGAGATTTCTGCATTTTTAACCGTTGAAGAACTTAATGACTGTTTAGAACTTAATGAACTTTTTGTGAACTATACGTCCAGAAAGCAGGGTATGGCGGGAAAGTTATTGCAAAATGCAAAAGAGTATGCCAAAGAAAAACACTTGCCAAAATTGGAGCTTGTGGTTGGAATTAACAATGGTGGTGCAAGGAGTTTATACGAAAAGAACGGCTTTATTTATGCAAAAAAACATCAAAACAAGGTTGTTATGAGAAAATTTGTTGACGAAAAAGTGGACGAAACTGCTCGTGAATTGATAGATTTATCATCTCAACAACACCTATCTTTTGAGGATGTTTTGGAAGAAATTTATGCTAGATGCGAACTTAATGACACGCAAAAGGAACTCTGTGTTCAGGAGTTTAATCTTTTGCAAAATCAAGACAATATTCTTCAAAGTTTGCAAACGATGAAAGGACTTGTATAAGCGGTATGAGCGAAATTGTAGATATTTTTGATATGTCTTATGAGGGGGCTGGCGTTGGCAAAATTGGCGGTCAAGTTGTTTTTGTGCCGAAAACTTTGCCAGGCGAAAAGGTGGAAGTTGAGATTGTTAGAATCACCAAATCGTTTATGATTGGAAAGCTACTGAAAGTTATTACTCCAAGCGAGTGGCGTGTTGAGCCAAATTGTCAATATTTTCAGGTGTGCGGTGGTTGTGACTTTCAACATTGTGAAAGACATTTAGAACAAGACATAAAAACAAAAATTTTAAAACAAGAACTCGCAAAGATTGGTTTTGGCGGAGAAATTAGTTTTGTTGCTGGCGAAAGAAGGTTTTTATATCGTAACAAAATTAAGTTTGAAGTTAAAGATGGAAAATTAGGATATTTTAAACCTAAAACGCATGATTTTTTTGAGGTTAAAACTTGTCCTATTGCCGAAAAAGAGATTAATTTATCTATTGAAAAAATTAAAGAGTTTTTAAAGAGTAATCAAAATAATTTACCAAATTTAAAAAATGTATATATTAAAAGGATAAACAACGGAAATATTGATAATGAGAAGATGGTTGCCATCTGTTTCCTTTTTGATAAAAAATCGAAAAAAATGATGAAAAATATCAATAATTTATATATTTTAAGCGATTTTTTTGTATTTTTCGCTTTTGGAGATGTTTTAGAGAGTAATGATGTGATAATTGAAAGACAATCTCCAAAGCAGATTGATAGCGAATTTAATGATAAACTCGAAAAGTTTTATTATGAGAACAAAAGGAAAACAAACAACACATTTCATGATGTAAATGAAACTAAATCGCTTGTTGAAAAAATTGACGATTTTGAAGTGGAGGTTGACATATCGGCATTTAAACAAATAAATGATGAAGTGGCTAAAATGTTGTATGATTATATTTGCAAAAATACCGCTGGAAAAAAAGTTATTAATGCGTATTCTGGACAAGGTGTTCTTACTTATCTTATTTCAAAAACCGCCAATATGGTTTATGGAATTGAGTTGCAAAAGCAGGCACATAATTCCGCCGAGAAATTAAAGGCTTTGGTTGAGGCTTCTTGCACAAAATGTGGGAGTATTGAAAATATTTGTGGGCGAGTGGAAGATGAAATAGGAAAGATTATCAAGAGTGACAGAATTGATTGTGTTGTGCTTGACCCAGCACGTGATGGTTGTAAGAAAGAAGTTATGATGGCAATTTGTGAATCTAATATTGGCGGAGTGATTTATGTTTCGTGCAATTTTTCAACACTGGTGAGAGATTTAAAATTGTTACAAAATTATTATGATATTGAAACGGTCAAAATTTTTGATATGTTTCCTTGTACAATGAACTTAGAAACAGTTGTGATGTTAAAAAGAAAGTTAGAAGGTTGAAGAAAAATATAATTCTTATTAAAATTTTCTCTTGATAAAATATCAATCAACATTACAATCAATTAAGATTACATTGTATTTACCAAAAGATTAAATTTTATATTGTTTTATTTTGATCAAGTGTTTTTATCTAATTTATATTGCAATTTTTATTATGTTAAACAGGTTATAATGATTTTAAAGATAACTATTTGTTAAAAATAAGTGTGTTTTATAGATATTTAAAATTATTTAACTATTTTTTCTTGACATTTTTTTTAAGATTGTGTTATGATTCTATGTGTAGAAGATTAATTTTGCTTTTTGTATTATAACTATACAAATTGCAAAAAATATGATATATTATTAAGGATGGGAGTTGCCTGTGGCAATTGATTTTAAAAGAATTTATATTGTGTTTTTGACTTTGGTTATTGCGATGGTGTCGGGGCTTGCCGTTGGAAGTATTTATACTGAATCTTTGGGTGCAACCACAGAAATTACATCCAGCGAAGACGAACTGCGTGCCTCAGACGAAGAGTTGGCAGAACTTATTGCAAGAACAAAAACTTCTGCTGTGACAGATTTTACGGCTATTGAACTTTATATGATTGCGGAATATAACCTAAACAACAGCGATAAGTTTTATAAACTTATGACAGGAACAGTTAAATCTGCAGGTATTGTTACACAAAAAATGAAAAGTGAAAAATTAAAGAGTGACGGTCTTTTAATTTATAATAAATTAAGTCCATCATCGTTGTCTGCGTATGCAATTTGTTCGAGAGTTGTTTATGATTATGATAATCCTGACAATATAAAAATATATTCAAATGGAAATTTTAATAAATCAGAAAGCGAATACGAAAGTGCAGAAGAAATTATTGGTATTTTTGATGAGAACGACTACACATCATACACACAGGAAGAATATTTAGAAATTTTCAATACTTTGCCGACATCAAGTGTGCTTCAATATATAATTTCGTACAAAACTTGTAGTGATGATGACGCTTCGGAGGTTGTTGCTAATGGTGACGGAACTTACTCATTTACCATTTCTCTTAGTGGAGATAGTTTAACACTTGCCGCTTACTACTATTCATACGAAATCAAATACGCTTCAGGCTCATCAAAACTTCCAACTTGGAAATCTTTGACAATGACGGTGACTGTGGATTCTTCTTTCAATTTTGTTAAAATAGACTATTCTGAAAAATACGAGGTAACAATTCCACTCTTTGGCAGTCCTACTGTGGTGGATACTTTTACAGATTATTTCTATTTTGGTGAGGATGTTCCGTCTGTCGAATATGTTTTGAGGGAGGAGTAAGATTTATGGAAGATAAAATTGAAGATAAAGAAGATATAATAGAAATTAAAAAACCAAACAAAATCGTTCCTAATATGTTTAAGTTGTTTGTGTTATATATTTTTGTTGCACTTTTAATGTTTTTCATTTATATAAATTTATATGAGCCTGAGGTAAGGCAAATTGGAGTTTCAACATCAGAGGACAGCATTACAGAAACAACCGAAAATACGACAACCGAAAATATAATGATAGAAAATATTTTAAGTGTTGATTTTGATGTAGAGATATAGATTTTTAAATTTGTTCAATATAATTACTTCATAATTAAAATTAAAAAATCAGACATAAGTTATTTGTCTGACTTTTTTTATTTAAATTATTTTTT
This sequence comes from uncultured Lachnospiraceae bacterium, assembly GCA_964405555.1. Taxonomy (GTDB): domain Bacteria; phylum Bacillota; class Clostridia; order Christensenellales; family UBA1242; genus Caccovivens. Next base: position 39,413 of record CAYOOB010000008.1, read on the forward strand.
AGGTTGTGCTTTAAATTAAACACCTTCTAATTCTTCTTTATAATGGGCGATTGTTTCGTCATCAATTCTTGCAAAAAGTGGTTTTGGTGGATTTACTTTATGCGTTTTTGCAACGTTTATCTTGCTGGCATCTTCCCACCTTCCAGAATCTGCTGGATTACCTGCGAAGTTTAGTTGTTCTGACCATATTTCTGCCGTTCTGTTTGGAATTACAGGGCTTGCAACAATAGCCAAAGATTTTGCCATATTTAAGCAAAGATATAGAACTTTTTTAGCATTTTCTAAATCACCGTTTTTGATAAGTGTCCATGGTGCACTTTTTTCTAAATAAGTGTTTCCAATAGACGCAAAATTCATTATTTCTTTATAGCCAGCACGGAACTCTGTTTTTGCAAACAAGTTCGCAATCTTTTCAGGGTAGGATTCAATTGCAGATATAAGTTCTTTATCATTTTCATTTAATAGAGGTTGCAATTCGGAAAGGTCAACATTCAACGCACCAGCAAAGTTCTTATTAATCATATTGAGGGTGCGGTTGAAGAAGTTGCCGTATTTTCCAACTAATTCGGCATTTGTGTTAAGTTTGAAACCTTCATAGGTGAAATCGCTATCCTTGTTTTCAGGGAAAATTGAAACAAGGTATGCACGCAAGGCGTCTATGTCTATATCGCTGTTTAACAACTTATCACAGAAAATACCAATGTGTTTCGATTTAGAGAACTTTTGTCCTTCAAAATTGAGGAAATTAAATCCTACAACATTTGTTGCAAGATTATATTTTTTGCAGGCGAGTTCCATACTTGGAAAGAAAACTGCATGAAAATCTATGTTATCTTTGCCAATAAAGTTGTATATTTCACATTCGTCATTTTGCCAGCGGTCTTTTACAAGTTCATCTCCGCCAAGTTCTTTTGTGATGGAGATATAGCCAATCGGAGCATCAAACCAAACATAGAAAACTTTATCTTCAAAACCTTCAAGAGGCACTTTAATTCCCCAAGGGATGTCACGGGTGATACAACGAGGTTTCAAACCTTCTTTAAACCACTTGTTTGTCATGTTGTATACGTGAGGTCGCCAAACATCTTTTTTGCTTTCCACCCAAGTTTGGAGTTGTGGTTGCAACTTGTCTAAACTGATATATATGTGTTTTGTGGTTTTCTTTATTGCCTCTTCGCCACAGAAAGAGCATTTAGGACTGATTAAATCATCCAATTCGTATGTTTTTCCACAGTGGTCGCATTGGTCGCCATAGGCTTTGTCATAACCACAAAATGGACATACTCCATACACAAATCTATCCGCAAGAGCAATGTGGTCATGCTCGCAATAAAGCATTTTGTCAGATTTGATTTCTGTGTAACCGTTTTTATAGATTTCGTTGAAAAAGTCTAAGGTGACCTCTTCATGAATTTTTGTGTTTGTTCCGCTGAAAATGTCAAAATCAATGCAAAGTTTCTTGGCAATCTCTTTAACTTTATCGTTCATAACACGAATGTATTCTTCTGGCTTCATGCCTGCCTCTTTTGCCGAGATGTAACTTGATGTTCCGTGGTCATCCGTTCCACTCACATAAATAACATCGTTGCCGTAGGTTTTGTGAAACCTTGTGAACACATCGCCTGGAAGCCAACAGCCAACCATGTGTCCAAGATGTGGAAGTCCACTAACATATAAAAGTGCTGATGTAACTAAAATTTTCTTTTTCTTTTCCATTTTATTATCCTCTATGTTCAATTTTTTTTGTTTTATCTTTATTTAATGTATTTATAATATTTTGCTGTATTATTCAATTTAATATTACGTTATACTCATTGTTTATTTTTCTGTGTGATTGTTTTGTTTTATAACTTTTGCAATTTCTTCAAGCGAGAGAGAAAGTTGTGTGCCTGTTTGCATATCTTTAAGCGTATATTTTTTTGAAGCGACCTCGTCAGAGCCGACAATTAACACATATTTAATTTGACGACGGTTGGCTTCTTTCATTTTTGCCTTGAAAGTTTTGCTTTCGCTCAAAATTTCCGCTTTAACAGAATTTTCTCTCAGATTTTGCATGATTTTTAAACTGTCGGAAAGGGTGTCATCAAAATTTATTATTGCAACATCAATTTCGCTTGTGTTGGATAAGTCAAAATAGTCATCCGACATCAAAAGGTCAAACAGGCGGGTGATTCCAACACTCATGCCAACTCCAATCATTTTCTTTTCTGAAAAATAACTGCACAAATTCTCAAAGCGTCCGCCACCACCAACGGCTTCGGTATGGTTTTTTATGAATGTTTCAAAAACAATGCCTGTGTAATAGTTGTGTCCTCGTATCACAGAAAGGTTGTAGGTGACTGCCTTAGACCCTAAATCTTTTAAATATGCATCTACTTCTTGCAATTCCTTTAAACCTTGCTGAAATAGGTCGTTTTTACAAAAATCACATAAGTTATGCGAAATTTCTGCAATATTTCCGCTCATTTTTGTTAGTTTTATGATTTTTTCGGTTTCTGATTGGTTTAAGCCGATTTCTGCAAGTTCGGCTTTTGCCTCTTCTTCTGGTATTTTTGAAAGTTTATCAAGCACAATTAGTATGTCCGTTGTTCTATTTTCTTTTTGTATGTCTTGAATGAAACCTGCAAGTATTTTACGATTAGAAACATAAATTGTAGGTTCAAGGTTAAGAGAATTAAAACATTTTTCAAGTAAATTCACACATTCTGCATCTGCAATAAGCGACAATTCTCCATCACCAATAATGTCGGCATCGCATTGATAAAACTCTCTCAATCTGCCTTTTTGTGGGCGTTCTCCACGGTATACTTTTCCGATTTGATATCTCTTAAAAGGAAAGTTAAGTTCGTTTTGATGCATGGCAACAAATCTTGCAAGCGGAACGGTGAGGTCGTATCTTAAACAAATGTCGGCATCGCCTTTAGTGAAACGGAAAACTTGTTTGTCTGTTTCTCCGCCACTTTTTGCAAGTAATGCCTCGCTATATTCCAAAACAGGAGTGTCGAGCGGTAAAAAACAATTTGCTTTGAAAACTTCTTCAATTTTGGATAGTAGAGAAGAAAAAAGCATTTGCTCTTTTGGCATAAGTTCCCAAAACCCCTTAACTTTGCGTGGAGTGATTATATTTTGTTTACTCATTTTATCCATTTCCTCCCTATCATTTTGTTGTCAATTTTTTATTGTTTTATTATTTATATTAAAGTTTGTGTTTTATTTTGTGTTAATTTTTTATCAATAACAATTTGATTGTTTTGACGAGATGTTTAAGCATTTACATGAGCCTTATAAGGTATCTTAAATTGTAATAAAAATTGAAAATAAAATCTTTTTAAACCATTTTAAACAATTGCCAAACTTCTTAATTATCTTTAATTTTATAACAAAATCCGAGAAATTGTCAAGCATATATATGATAAAGTTATACACCTTTATTTTCCACTTATCCACAAATTTATAATTATACATTCCGATTTATGAATATACAAGCCACAAATTTTAGGTAAAAAAGGACGAGTTATCCACATTTCCACATTTTTGTGGATAACCTTTTTAAATATTTCCTTTCACCCTCTTAATTTTGTTGTTTTTTTGTGGAAAATTTGCAAAAGGTGTTTTCTTTTAGTTTGCTTATGGTTTGATAAATTAATTTTTTGTGGTATGAACTACATTTTTTTGTGGGTTCTTATGCAAATTATATGCATATTAATTCATATATACTTTTGGCTTTATTACTTACATTTTTTTTGCCTAATTCATAACCATTTTATTTATTGTGTTTTATCTTAGTTATTTCTTTTTTATTTTTTCTTTTTTATTTGTTTATTCTTGTTCTTAGTTGTTAAATTGTCTATTTTTTTTTATTTTCTTATTTATTTTTTAATTATTACTTAATTATTATTACCTTAATTATTATTACCTTAATTATTTTTTATTTATTTTCTTATTTATTTTCTTCAATTGTTGTTTTATTATTCTCTTTATCTTTTCTAATAAGGAATTTGCTTGGAGTGGTTGAGTCACTTAAAAAGAAAAGTTTATGCAGTGCACGGGTGGATGATACATACAGTAAATTTCGGTCAAGTTCGTTGTGGTAGTTTTTGTTTGTTGCAAAAGGTATGATTACACAATCAAATTCCACTCCCTTTGCCTTGGCTGGGGTGGTGATTATTTTCTTACTTCCAACTTTATTGTTATCAAGAAGTTTAAACTTTTTGATAATTTCGCTTTGCTTTTGAAGTTGTTTGATTTCATACTTTGTTTTGCAAATTATGGCGATTGTTTGTTTCTTATCTATCTTTGCAATTATTTCTTCAATGCTTTTGGCATAATCTTCGGTACGAATACACTCCACTTCTTCGCCAATTCGATTTACATTGTTGGCTATGTGTTTGCCTAAAATCTTCTGTGAAAATAAAGAAATTTGCATTGTGCTTCGGTATGATTTATTCAAATATTTAACCTTAGATTTTGTTAAGGTTGCAAGGTTTGTTAGATATGAGGCTGGCAAGGTTCGGTCTATACTTTGGTATATATCGCCAAGATATAGTTTGCCACACTTCCAGATTTTATCAAAAAGATAGAAATGACAAGGAGTGTAGTCTTGCATTTCATCCACAATGACATATTTTGCATCATAAGAGTCTTTAAGTCCAAACAAATTCTCTTTTATGAGAAGTATTGGAGCAATATCGTAAGCACCGATTGACTCAATTTCTTGCAATTCTTGGCTACTTAAAAATATGTTGTAAATTTTTATTAAATCGGTTGTTAAAAACTTGTTATACAAAAGTTTTTTTGCTCTTTTGATGAGGTCTGGTCTTTTTGAGGTTGGGATATCAAATTTATCTGCAATAAACTCTGCCAAAACTTCAATTCTCTTATTAACAGAAAGTGTTTTTAGGCGGTTGAAGTATATGTCTGAAATTTCGTCCTTAGAAATCACCACATCGCCAAACACCATGGTTTTTGGCAAAAATATATTGCAAAGGTCGTTATTTAAAAAGATTTTAAGGTCGTTTAAAAACTCAAAACTTGACTTAATAGCAATATTTTCAAAGTCTTTTTGAGATTGCTTGCTGATAACTTCTTCAAGAAGTTCCTCTCTTGTTTGAAAATCTTGACCTAAAAGGCGCTTTGCCATAGAAGCAAAGGTGGTTGTGAATGATTTTTCCTCGCCAAGTGCTGGCAAAACTTCACTGAGATAATCAGAAAAAAGTTCAGACGGAGATAAAATTAAAATGTCTTCACTTTTAAGTTCCTTACGATATTTATACAAAAGATACGAAACACGGTGCATTGCAATGGAGGTCTTTCCAGAACCAGCAACTCCTTGAACAATGGTGTTTTCAAAGTCGTCGGCACGAATAAGAGTGTTTTGTTCTTTTTGAATGGTGGATACAATCTCGTGCATTTTTGATGTGGAGTTTTGAGACAGTTGTTCCATTAAAATTTCGTCATCAATCAACATACTGCTATCAAGATAGTATGAGAGGTTGGCATTCTCAATTTTAAACTGTCTTTTTAAGGTAACCTCGCCAGAAATTTCTCCTTGTGGGCAGGTGTAGGAAGTGTTTCCAATTTTATCGTCATAGTAAAGTGAACAAATGTCTGCTCGCCAGTCGTAAACTAAGTTTTCTCCTCTTTCATTTTGAACGAGCCCTAAGCCGATGTAGTATTGCGAAGGAGTTTGCTCGGTTGAGTTCCTAAAATCAAACCTTCCAAAGTAGGCATTTTTTCGTTGCTTTAAAAGTCTTGTGTTTTCTCTTTCAAGAATTGCGGTTTGAGTTTCGAGATTCTCAATTTGTATGTTTATGCCAGCAATCTCATCTCCTCCGTCTTTCTTTATGTTATAAAAATTTTCTGCGAAGAAATTTTTTTGGTTTTGTATTTCCTCTATATTTTTTTTAATTTTTTTGTTGTTCTTTGCTCTAATTTTATCAATTCTATCAACAACTATTTCAAGATATTCTTTTTCTTGTTCAAGAATTTTTTTATCCATTTTTTTCTCCTTGAATTATAAGGGAGTCTTTTCAATTTGTCTACTAACACAACAATGTTGTTAGAAATAATGTTTAGACAATGTGGTTTAATTAGTTTTAGATAATGTGCTTAGATGATTGTGCTTAGATGATACAATTGTGGTTTAAAAGATGAATAAATTGCTTCATAAAATATGATTTAATAATATTCACATCAGACATGAATTAAATTAATTCTATTTGTCCTCGGTGGAGTTGTTTTCATTAGTATTTTCTTCCATATCTGCTTCATCTATTGCATCAAAAACATCTTTTGAAGCATCTTTCAAGTTTATCTCGCTTGTGTTTTCATCTGTTGAGTTTACGTTTTCGTTTGATAAATCGTTCTCGTTAGAGGCAGAGGAGATTACGTTCTCTTGTTTAACTTGTTCATCTGCTTGCAATCCTTCCTGTCCTTCTTCTGTTTCAGGCGCTTTTTCGGTGAGTGCAATGCTGGTTATTTTAGCATCATTTCTTAGCTTCATAATCCTAACACCTTGACTTGAACGAGAGAAGGTGCTTATATCCTCAACAGGTGTGCGGATAATCACTCCGCTGTCGGTGATTAGAAGAAGGTCGCAAGGTTCTTCAATTTGTTTCAACGCAATAAGTTTACCTGTCTTTTCATTGAATGTGCCTGCTTTGATACCCATTCCGCCACGCTGTTGCAATCTAAATTCGTCAATAGGTGAAAGTTTGCCATATCCGTTTTCCGAAATTGTCAAGATTTGAGAATCTTCATGAACGATTGCCATATCAACCACATAATCCTCATGAGTGAGTTTCATACTCTTAACACCTTGACTATCTCTTCCAACCATTCTAACATCCGTTTCGTTAAAGCGGATACATTTGCCAGAATATGAACCAATCAATATGTCATCTCTTCCATTTGTTACAGCAACACCAATAAGTTCGTCACCTTCCAAAAGTTTAATGGCAATCTTTCCACTCTTGCGAATATTCTCATATTCGGTGAGGGCAGTTTTCTTGATTAATCCAAACTTGGTTGCCATAATTAAGTTGCCTTTAATCTCTTTTGGCATTGGTATGATTGTGTTGACCTTTTCGCCTAACGAAAGTTGCAATAAGTTGATTATTGCTCTACCTTTTGACTGCCTTTGTGCTTCTGGAATTTCATAAGCCTTTGCACAGTAAACTTTGCCAAGGTTTGTGAAGAATAACAAACTGTCGTGCGTTGAGGTGACAAACATCTTCTCTACAAAGTCTTCATCCTTCGTTTTGTGAGCGGTTATTCCAACTCCGCCTCGGTGCTGTGCCTTATATTCGTCTGTACTCATGCGTTTGATATATCCCAAATGTGTCATTGAAACAATAACATTCTCTTCAGCTATCAAATCTTCAATGTCAATTCCGCCCATTTCCAAAGAAATTTCGGTTTTTCTTTCGTCACCAAATGTTTGTTTAACATCTTCCAAATTATCACGTATAATTTGCAAAACTCGTTCTGGCTTTTCCAAAATGTCTTTCAAGTCGGCAATGAGTGCTTGAAGTTCGGCAAGTTCTTCCTTTAACTTTTCAACTTCCAAACTTGTCAGTTTTGATAGACGCATTTCAAGAATAGCATTGGCTTGAATTTCGTCTAATTCAAATTTTGTGGTCAAATTTATTGCTGCATCTTGCTTATCTTTTGAAGTTTTAATGATTTTAATAACTTCATCAATATTGGCAAGAGCAATAACTAAACCTTTAACAATATGTTCTCTCTCTTGTGCTTTTTTAAGGTCGAATTTGGTTTTTCTAACACAAACTTCCTTTTGGTGCTCAAGGTAATAATAAAGCATTTCTTTGAGGTTGAGAACTTTTGGTTCGCCGTCCACAAGGGCAAGCATTATAATTCCACTGCTTTGTTGAAGCATGGTGTGTTTGTATAACAGATTAAGCACCACTTGTGCGTTTGCATCTTTTTTAATATCCACAACAACACGAAGTCCGTCACGGTCGGACTCTTCCTTAATGTCGCTTATTCCCTCAATCTTTTTGTTTTTTACAAGGTCTGCCATTTGCGTGATAAATCGAGCTTTATTCACGCCATAAGGCAGTTCGGTTATTACAATTCTTTGTCTGCCACTTGAAGTTTCTTCAATTTCGGTACGACCTCTAACCAAAATGCCTCCACGACCTGTTTTGTAGGCGTGTTTAACTGCTGTGCGACCCATAATAATGCCACCAGTTGGATAATCTGGGGCAGGGATAATTTTAATTAATTCGTCAATGTCAATTTCTGGGTTGTCAATCAAGGCTTGAACACCGTTTATAACCTCCGTTAGATTATGAGGAGGAATGTTTGTTGCCATACCAACAGCAATACCATCCGCACCGTTTACTAAAAGATTTGGAAATTTGGCTGGCAAAACAGAAGGTTGCATGAGGGTGTCGTCAAAGTTTGGATAAAAATCAACGGTGTCTTTATCAATATCTTCAAGCATAAGTCCGGCAATCTTTGAAAGACGAGCTTCGGTATATCTCATTGCGGCGGCAGGGTCGCCATCCACAGAGCCAAAGTTTCCGTGTCCATCCACAAGAGGATAGCGAATAGAGAAATCTTGTGCAAGCCTTACCAAAGCATCATAGATCGAACTGTCGCCATGTGGGTGATATTTACCCATAACTTCACCGACAATTCTTGCCGACTTTTTATGAGGATTGTTATAGAAGTTGTTAAGTTCTCCCATTGAATATAAAATTCTTCTATGAACAGGCTTTAAACCATCTCTAACGTCAGGAATTGCACGGCTGACATTCACTGCCATGGCATAGGCAATGAAAGATTTTTTAAGTTCGCCAACAACTTCAATTGGCTGAACTTTTTCTTTCTCAATCAATTCCTTTAAATTTTGTCTGCTTGTTTCTTCGTCTTTCTTACTCATAATCTTCCTCGTTTTTTTCTTTTTGATAAGGTTTTGTAATACATTGTTTAGTTCTGTGATTATTTTTTTTATAAAATATTTCTTATACTTCTTATACTTAGCAAAAATAGTTTTTTACTAATAAGCTAATTTTCTTAATGTAATTCTAATCTTCGTTTTTCTGTGCGAGATATTTGTCCGCTCTTTCTGCACCTTTTTTGATTTTGATTTGTTTGATTTCTTCAACTTCTTCAAAGCTATTAAACATAAATTTCAACTCTTCCAAACAAATTTCCATATCGGCAATACCGTCCAAAATGCTGGTTACAAGTTCGTTTTCGCTTTTTTGTATGTCAATACCTTTTCGTTTTAATTTGCTTATGGCTTTAATAAGTTCGCTTGCCTCTTCAATGGATATTTGCAAAATGTAATCATCTCCAAACGTTTCCATAAATTTTTTGTATGGGTTCTTTCTTTCCATATTAAACTCCTTTTTACATAAATGAGAATTTACATCAAATTGAATTGAGAATATGATAAGTATTAGTAATAAAAGCTGTAGTCAAATCTATATCATTCATCAAATCTATATCATTCAATATATCACTTATTTTAAAGTAAGTATTTCAATTAAATATCCAAAACAAATTTCCATATTAAATATCTAAATCTGTTACAAGTTTGGCATTTTCTTCAATGAATTTTCGTCTTAAATCAACATCTTCGCCCATAAGTTCTGTGAACACTTTATCTGCCTCTATGGCGTCTTCCATGGTCATTTTAAGGAGGATGCGATTGGCTGGGTTCATGGTTGTTTCCCAAAGTTGTTCTGGGTTCATTTCACCAAGACCTTTATATCTTTGAAGTGATGTTCCCTTTCTGCCATTTTCGTCAAACCACTTGTTTAGTTCGTCATCAGAATAGAAGTAAAATTCTTCCTTTCCTCTTGCAACTTTGTATAGTGGTGGTTGAGCAGCAAAAACATGACCATTTTCAATAAGTGGACGCATGAAGCGAAAGAAAAATGTTAAAAGCAAAATCCTTATATGAGCACCATCCACATCGGCATCGGACATACAAATAATTTTGTTATATCTTAATTTGCTTTCGTCGTAATCATTTCCTGTTCCGCAACCAAAGGCGGTTATCATTGCACGAATTTCGGCATTTTCAAGTATGCGGTTTAGGCGTGCCTTCTCAACATTTAAAATCTTACCTCTAAGTGGCAAAATTGCTTGAAAACGGCGGTCACGACCTTGTTTAGCTGAGCCACCGGCAGAATCTCCTTCCACAATGTATATTTCGCACAAACTGCTATCTTTTTCGGTACAGTCGGCAAGTTTACCCGGCAATGTGGTGGTTTCAAGTGCACTTTTTCGGCGAGTAGATTCTCTTGCAAGGCGGGCGGCATCACGAGCTCGCTGGGCGGTTATTGACTTCATGATAAGTTCTTTAGCTTCGCTTGGATGCTCTTCCAAATAGTCACCAAATGCCTCTTGCATGGCTTTATAGACAATAGTTCGCATTTCGCTGTTGCCAAGTTTTGTTTTTGTTTGACCTTCAAATTGAGGTTCTCTCAACTTAACCGAAATTACCGCAGTGATTCCTTCACGGCAGTCTTCGCCAGAAAGTTTTTCGCTCTCTTTAATAATTTTGTTCTTCACGGCGTAATCATTAATAACTTTGGTTAAAGCATTTTTGAAACCGTCCAAATGAGTTCCACCTTCTTCGGTGTTGATGTTGTTGGCATAGGTGTTGATTATTTCGTTGTATGTGTCGTTATACTGAAAACATACTTCCACTTCGTTCACAACATCGCCTTTCTCGTTATGGTTGAACTTGTTGAAATAAACAGGGTAGGAGAGAAGAGTTTGTTTGTTTTGGTTGAGATAGTTCACAAACTCCACAATTCCGCCTTTAAACTCAAAAATATCCTTGCGTTCTTGACCTTCTCGTCTGTCTTCAATGGTGATAACCAAACCTTTGTTCAAAAAGGCAATCTCACGAAAACGATTTTTTAGGTTGTCATAAGAGAATTCGATAGTTTCAAAAATTTCGCTGTCTGGCCAAAATGTGACGGTTGTGCCTGTTTTATCGGTAGAACCAATCACTTTAAGTGGTTCAAGTGATTTTCCTCTTGCAAACTCAATGAAATGGTGTTTTCCACCTTGATAAACATCCACAGTCAGTTTTTTTGATAGTGCATTTACGCACGAAACACCAACTCCGTGAAGACCGCCAGAAATTTTGTAACCTTCGCCACCGAATTTTCCTCCGGCATGGAGTTTTGTTAAAACAACTTCAACCGCACTTTTTCCTTCTTTTTCGATTATTCCAGTTGGAATGCCTCTGCCGTTATCCGAAACAGCACATGAACCGTCTGCATTGATTACAATATCAATTTGTGTGCAATAGCCGGCAAGATGTTCGTCAATGGAATTATCCACCACTTCTTGAACAAGGTGGTGAAGACCATGAGAGTCGGTTGAACCGATATACATTCCAGGGCGTTTACGCACAGGTTCAAGACCTTCAAGAACTTGAATTTCGTTGGCATCATATTTGGTGCTTTTTGAAAGTTTTTCTTTTTCTTCTGCTTCAAATTTAGCATCAACTTCTGTTTGGTTTACAGTATTTTCAGCAGAGTTAATTTCTTCGATTTTGTTTTCAAGAGTTGTGTTTTCATTTTCCATAATGTCACTATTTCCCTTTATATATACTAATATACTATATTATATCATATAACAGTTAAAAATTAAAGTAATAACAACAACTTTTTTTCAAAAACAGTGACATTTTTTAACGGAATAGGGGTATAAGACTAGGTTAAAAAGAATAAATTATGAGTATAGGCAAAAATAGTTGGCAAAACTCTTGACAAATAGTAATGAAACTGTTATAATAACAATGTTTGACGCGAGGTAGAGCAGCTCGGAAGCTCGCCGGGCTCATAACCCGGAGGTCAGTGGTTCAAATCCACTCCTCGCAACCAAAAACAAAGCCAGTCTAAAAAAAGATTGGCTTTTTTATTTTGCCGAAGGGTTATACGAAGTATAAATAGTGTTGCGTCACAGGTTCAAATCCACTCCTCGCAACCAAAAATAAAGCCAGTCTAAAAAGATTGGCTTTTTTATTTTGCCGAAGGGTTATACGAAGAATAAACAACATTGTGTCGATGTTTAATAAGTATAAAAATAAAAAGTCGTGATATAAAAACACGACCTTTCTTTAATTAAACCTTTATATCAAAAATGTTGCAATCATAAGTAGCATTCCAATAAAGTAAGCAAGGTGATTGAATTTAGATTTATAATATACTTCCAACATTATATAGGTTGCACAACTTAAAGCACCTAACGAAAAGAGAACATTTGTTAAATTGAATGAATATATTAAAGAAATTATAACCGAACTAATCAAAAAGCCTACACTGACAAAAAGCAAGAATTTTTCAAGATACAGCAATGCCAATCTTTTACCTTCAAAATTTTTGTAGTCTTTTTTTATTATCATATACAAAAAAGATAATGCGAAACCAATAAAAATGGCAATTAACACACCATAGAATGATTCTAAGCCTAAGTATAGTCCGCAAAAGAAAATGCAAAAAGATGTAAGGAAATAAGAAATTCCAATCACTAAATCGTTATATTTTTCAGCAATGTTTATATTTTTTTGAGGTGTTACACTGAACATATTTGCAGTTAAGTAATTTGTACTTGTTCCATTCGCAAGGTTTTCAAGAGTGTTTTTATCTTTATCATCAGTGTTATCTTTTTTTATCTCAGAGCCACTTTCATCTTGTGTTGTGTTATTATTTTCTAATGGAAAGTTATGTTTGTTTTTATTGAATGACACATATAAAAACATTGGCAAAATGCTTATAATCATAAAAATTTCATAGCCGTAAAACTCTTCGTCTATGGAGGCACAGATGATACCTAAGCATAGTAGGGCAAACAGAGAAGCGAGTGAAAGTATAAAATTGGCGAATTTATTTCTTGTCGTAAAGCAAACGCCAATCACCAGAGCCAAACACGCAATAAATATACTAATTATTGATGCAACTAATAACATACTCTTATTATAAACAAAAATTATTAAATTGTCCAACAAAAAAGCGTATGTTTTTCATACGCTTGAAGTTTTCTTTCTTTTATTTTGATGAATTTAGGATAAATCATCAATAAAAAGGTGAATATAAGTGTTTTTTTCTTGCGATATGCAACTAAAATACTTAAAATATGGCTTAAAATGCCTTTAAATTGCTCAATAAATGCTGTGATGTAGATTTTATTAAGAAAAACACTAATAATTTATAAATGCCGTTAGATAGCCTCAAATACATAATTTAAAAGACTTTGTTTCGAAAATTAAACAATTCAAAAGGACAAATTATAAAGACAAAACAATAAACAAGCAAAATTAATGTTTTTTTAATTATTAGGTTTTACTTTAAATCCGTCACGCAAAGATATCGTGTAGTTGAAAATGAGGTTGTTTTTGGTGGAATCTTTATCAACACAATAATATCCCTTTCGCATAAATTGGAATTTATCTTCCACTTTGGCATCCTTTAAGAAGTTCTCTGCAAGTGCTTTTGATTCTGTCATGGAATTTGGTTCTAATAATTCTTCAATCGAAACACCATCTGCGAGTGCTTTGGCAGGGTATTTATACTCGCTTTTAACAAGGTTTTTAAACTCTCTTACAGTAATTTCAAAGCAGTTGTTTGCAGATACAAAGTGGATTGTTCCTTTGCATTTAATTCCAGAATTATCTTGTCCACTTTTGGTGTTTGGTATATATTCGCACTCTAAGTGGTCAATTTTGCCGTTGTCCTTATAAATCACTTTATTGCATTTGATGATGTATGCACCTTTCAAACGCACAATTCCACCCTCCACAAGTCTGTTGTATTTTGGAGGAGGGTTAAGGCTGAAATCTTCTCTTTCAATGTAGATTTCATTGCTGAACAAAGCTTTATGAAAACCTGCCTTTTCGTCATTTGGATTGTTTTCAAGTTCGATGTCCTCACTGCCTTCATAGTTTGTGATGACAACTTTCAATGGATCAAGCACAACCATGGCACGTGTGGCAATCTTGTTTAAATCTTCTCTGACATAATATTCTAATGCTGAAAATGGAACTGCAACTTCAATGGTGCTTCCCCAACCAACAGATTTAACAAAGTCTTTAACAGCTTTTGCTGTGTAGCCTCTTCTTCTTATGCCAACAAGAGTTGGAAATCTTGGGTCGTCCCAACCGCTCACGGCACCGCTATTCACAAGTTGCTTCAAATATCTCTTACCTGTCAATACATTTTCAATTACAAGTCGGCTGAATTCTCTTTGTTTTGGTGCGTATTTTTTTCCCCAGCCATGCTCAACAAACCATTCATAAATAACACGATGATCTTGGAAACCTTTGTCACAAAGACTGTAAGTTGTTCCTTCAAGGCAATCTTCCATTGGGTGAACAAAGTCGTATTGAGGCCAAATGCACCACTTGTCGCCAACTCGATAGTGGTGTTGCCTTGCAATTTTATACATCACAGGATCTCTCATATTGATGTTCGGATGTGCCATATCAATCTTTGCACGAAGCGTTTTGCTTCCATCTGGAAACTTTCCATCTCTCATAAGTCTGAAAAGTTTCAAGTTTTCTTCTGGGGTGCGGTTGCGGTATGGACTTTCTTTTCCCGGTTCGGTTAATGTTCCTCGTGTGGCGGAAACTTCTTCGGCAGAAAGGTCGCAAACATAGGCATCGCCGTTCATAATCATTTTTTCGGCAATGTTGTAAATATCATCAAAATAAGACTCGCTGGCATAGACAAGTTTTTCTGGCTTAAATCCAAGCCATTCAAGGTCTGCCATATAACTGTCTGCAAACTCTCCCTCTTCTTTTATTGGATTGGAGTCGTCCATTCTTAAATATGTTTTTCCACCAAATTTTTGTGCGGTTTCAAAGTTGATTGTCCATGCTTTAACATGACCAATATACCAATATCCACTTGGTTCTGGCGGACATCTGGTTTGAACTTCTTTTGTTCTTCCTGCTTTGATATCAGCAATGATTTCCTCTTCCAACTCATTCACTGGAACAATTTTATCTAAATCAACATCTTTTAAACTCATGCTCACTCCTTTTGCTTTTTTTTTATTTAATTTAAAAAACTTAAATTGAATATAAAAATATTTTAGAAAAAAAATTCCATTTTGTCAATAAAAACTTGCGACAATATGGAATTTATTTACAAAAATAGTTAAAATAAATTTTTTCTTTTTTAATAATTATTTTTAGAGTTCAAAAGTGGTTAAAACCAAATTTGCAAACTAATTGAAAGTTTTTTGATTTAATTTAATCGTTTTGCTTTTTTAGTTGTTGACGTAACTTGTTTTTAATTCTGGTCAAACTGTTGTCTATTGATTTTTGAGAGATATCCAAGTTTTGTGAAATTTCTTTGTAGGTATAACCTTGAAGATATTGAACTAAAACTTTAAGTTCCAAAGGTGAAAGACTGCTGATAATAATTTTTTTTAAACTTTCAAAATTTTCTTTGTCAATCACTTTTTCGTCTGGGGTGTTGTTTAAAATAAGTTCCACAGGGAGATAGTCAATGCTTTCTGTGTTAGGTGTAAACTTTTGAAACGAAACGGCGGAAGAAAGAGGTTTGTTTTTGTTTGTGTTTGCGTGTTTAATGGCAGACTGTATTTGGTGTTTAATACAAATCACAGCAAAAGTTTTAAATGAGGTTTCTTTGTGAGTGCTGTAACCACGCACGGCTTTATATAAACCAATCATACCTTCTTGAATTAAATCTTCCAAATCTCCGCCGACAATAAAAAAGCCACGGCTGATTTTAACTACAAGGTCTTTATACCTTTCAAAAAGTTCTGTTTCAGC
>CAYOOB010000009.1:0-54969 GCA_964405555.1 uncultured Lachnospiraceae bacterium
TATCTTACCAAGGCTGTGCGCTACCTGCTGCGCCACGTAAGCATAATGAAATTTTGGTATATTTTTTGTTGATTTGTGAGTGGTAAAATTTGCTATTTTTTTTCTTACCAAGGCTGTGCACTACCTGCTGAACCACGTAAGCATATTTTTACACTTTTTTTACATATTTGTGATTTTGGATATAGTGAGAGAGCCCAAAACTCATTATTTTAAAGGTGTGTAGAAATTTTGTTTGGTGGTAAAGTGTTTAATACTAGGGTAGTGCTTTATCGCCAAGCCACATCAGTATAAGATTATGAAAGTGATTACATTTTTCTACACTTTTGTATTTTTATCAAAGAATTTATGTTGTAAAGTGTAAAGTGCGTTTATATATTATTTTATAATATATAGAGAGATTGGAGATTTGGTTAATGTAAATTTTAGCAAGGCTGTGCATAGGTGATTTTTGTTGTGGTGATGCGTTGGTTTTATTTTTGTTGAGGTTGAGTTGGTGTTTTTTTTTTACTCAAAACTACTCTCGTTACAAAACTTACTTAATGCTATCAATCAAGCTTCCTGTCAAGCTTTCTGTTTTTTTAGAGTATAAAGTATTAATGTTTTTTTGCTGGTTTATAAATTGTTGATTTTTTTGAGTTTTGGATGAGAGGGTATTATTTTTATGTCGGTTGGGTATCGACAAGATGAGGATATCATATTTTGGAGGTAAAAGTCAACATTTTAATTAAATTTATAATAATTTTATGCAATTTTAAGTTCTATTTTTAAATATTTTTTGTTTTTTTAAGATTTTTCGTGCGAGGAGTGTTAACTAAATGCATATTTTGTTATGTTTTTATTTTGATTTTTTTATTTTTATATGATATTATATCTATATAAGAGGGGTGTTATATGGATGTGATGTTTTGGGTTTGGTTGGCGGTAATTGTGGTTTCGGCAATTATTGAATTTACCACATTAGAAGCCGTTGCGGTATGGTTGGCTTTTGGAGCTATAATTCCTTTGTTTTTAGCAAGTTTTCAGGTTGTGGAATGGTATGTCCAATTAGTTGTTTTTGTGATTATTTTTGTGATATTGTTCTTCTCTCTTAGAAAAATTACGAAAACTTGGATAAACAAAAATACAAATATAAGAAAAAATACTCAGAATTTGGTGGGAAGGCAATGCAAAATGCTGATGCGCACCGACTTTGAAACTATGGGTAGTTTGAAAGTTGATGATGTAGTTTGGAGTGTTGTTGGTTTGAATGGGCAGACAATTGAAAGAGGTGAGGTTGTTGAAATTGTTAAAGTTGACAACAACAAACTTATTGTAAAAAAGGTTGAAGAACAAGAAATTTCTGATGATAATAAATAAAAAATACGATTTTGGTTAATTAGTTGGATGTATTGAATAGTAAAGTTTTATATAAAGTTCTATATAATAGTTTACATAAAAATTTTGAATAATTGAATAGGAAAGAGTGTAAATATTTGGGGAGCATTATGGAAGGAAAGAAAGTTCGTTCAAGAGCAATAATTATTCATGAAGATAAACTTGTTGTAATGTATCGTGAAAGACAAGGAAGAATATTTTATACTTTTCCCGGTGGTGGTTTGGAAGAGAATGAAACAGAAGAAGAGTGTGTTAAAAGAGAAGTGTTTGAAGAGTTTGGTCTTATTGTAAAACCTATTAAAAAAGTATATATTTATGAAAATAAGAATAATATTGAACATTTTTTTCTATCGGAATGGATTTCTGGGGAGTTCGGGACTGGAAAGGGTGAGGAGTTTCAAGATAATAATATCAATGGGGTATATATTCCAAAACTTATTAAAATTTGTGATATTCCAAATATTCCACTTATGCCACCTGAAGTGGCAATGTTATTCTATGATGATTATAAGAAGAATGGCAAACTTCTTCGAAGTGATGTGAAATTAATTAATGTTGAGATGAAAGAAGAGAACAAATAATAAGAGAACAAATAATAAGAGAATAAATAATAAGAGAATAAATAATATAAGAATAATAATAAAACAATAAGTAGGCAAAATAAGGTGTAGAGTAAAACAAAAATAATTAGCAAAGTAAAGGTATATTAAACATATTTTATTTTTATAAAAAAATAAGGAAAAAGATTATAGTTCTTATTTCCCTTTTTTATTTAAATACTCTTTTATTAAATCGACACGATTATTGGTTAATTTGTTGTGCATTTCATTGTCAATTTTTAAAATTGCATCAATATGTTTTTCTATTTCTTCCTGAGATAAAGTTTCAAATTTCCTAATAATAAGTTGTCCGCTTTCTATATATTTATTCAATTCTTGATAGACATCTTCAATATATTCAACACTTACAACTTTCACATTTTCTTTGATTTTAAAGGAGTTAGAATGAGCACAATTTTTATCTTGATTAATAGGTATAAAATTCTTTTTGTTTTCCATTAAATATACATATCCAGAACATCCTTTAATGGTGTCTTCAAAAAAATTGGGAACTATTTCTATAAAAACTTCCTTATCTTTTTCTGTTTTAAACATATTAGGGAAAACTCTTGCAATATAAGTTAACGCAATAAGCCTGCTTGATGTTGCATATACATAGCCATCTCGGCTTAATTCTGTTTTAAATTCCTTAATATTGCCATCTCTGCATCCATGATAAAATTTCATTATTTTTATGCTACTCCTTTTTAAATCGCAATTTAATAAACGAAAATATGTTAAAATTCTTTATATTTTAGCAAAATAATGAAAATTACTATAAAATCAAAAAGAAAAATATTGTCAGCTATGATTTAATCACAATTTTTTTATTATCATAAGGTTGTTGCCTTGTTTATTTGCTTTTAGACCGCTTACAAGCACAACTTTATCACCTTTTTTTACAAGATGTGTTTCAAGAGCTTTTACGCATGAACTTGAATTCACTTCTTCAATGTCTTTATAAGGTTCATCCATAACCGGAACTACTCCATAAAGCAGACCCATTTTGTGATAAGTTTTTTCGTTCGGGGTGCAGGCAATGATTGGAACGTCTGGACGAAATCTTGAAATGTTTAATGCGGTTGTTCCACTTTTGGTGACCGCTAAAATTGCTTCGATGCCTTTTGTTTGTGAGAGTGCATAGGCAGCATAACTTAAACTTTTTATTGTGTTGTGTGTATGAATTGGTTTTGAATTGACTTTGGCATAGTTTTCTGTTTCAATCGCAATGCGTTTCATGGTTTCAATCGTCTTGATTGGGTGGGCACCAGAAGCAGTTTCTCCGGACAGCATAATTGCAGTTGTTCCATCAAAAACTGCGTTGGCAACATCCGAAATTTCCGCTCTTGTTGGGCGAGGATTTACAATCATACTTTCCAACATTTGAGTTGCAGTTATGCATATTTTTCCTTCTTCGTTACATCTTCTTATAATTTCTTTTTGCAAGACTGGAATTTTTACAAAATCAATTTCAACACCTAAATCTCCTCTTGCAACCATGATGCCGTCACTTGCACGCAAGATTTCTTCAAAATTTTCTACACCTTGTTCGCTTTCAATTTTTGAGATTATTTTAACATCGGTAAACTTAATTTCTTTCAAATATTTTTTAACTTCCAACACGTCTTCAATGCAATTTACAAACGAAATTGCAATATAGTCGGCACCAATATATTTGGCAAAAACTAAATCTTTTTTGTCTTGTTCGCTCATGTATGCCATTTCGGTTTTTACGCCAGGCACATTGATGCTTTTATTGTTTGAAAGTTCTCCGCCATTTATAACCTTACAAACAATATCGCAACCCTTCACACTGTCCACTTTAAGTTCGATGTTACCATCATTTAACAAAACCTTAGTGTCTTTTTTGACAATCTTTGGCAGTTTGGAGTAGGTTACACTAACTCTGTTAACATCGCCAAGAATATCGTTTGTTGTTAGGGTGAAGGTTGCACCATCTTCCAGTATAATTCTACCATTTTTAAACTGTTTTACTCTAATTTCTGGACCTTTTGTGTCGATTAAAATTGCAACAGGTTTATGCTTGTTTTTTCTTGCTTGCTTGACGTTGTCAATCATTTTTTTGTGGCTTTCATGTGTGCCGTGACTCATATTAAAACGTGCAACATTCATTCCTGCATCAATCATTCTTTCAAGCATTGAAACATCATTGCTTGAAGGACCAATAGAGCATACTATTTTTGTTTTATTCATTTTACACCTCTTTTCTTGTTAAAAAAACACATTTTTTCACTATTTTTATGTATTTTTTCTAGTTTTTGTTGTTTTTTATTATTTTTCAACTTTTTCTAATTTTTATGTTTTCTATTTATAATCTGTTCTCGCAACGTTCTTATGATAGCAAATATTTTAAACAAAATCAAGAGAAAATCTCAATATTTTGATAATTTCATGACGATTTTCAAAAATCCTATTTCTAAAAACTTTGTTTAGGTTTTGTTTTTATTTTTTACTACGTTTATATTTTATGCTTTTATTATTTTGTGTTGCGTCATTGCGGGATTTGGGTGAAGTATTAGAAAAGATTAGGAGGTTTTCGATGCATATATATGAACATATTTTAATGTGTAAGTGTGAACATATTTTAATATGTAAATATTTTAATATGTAAATGTTTCGATATGTAAATGTTTTTATATGTTTATTCGCAAATATGTATAACAGTGTTTTTGTGTTTGTGTAGGGTGAATATGTTTTTGTTTTAGGTTTTTATATGGTTATTTAAATAATCTATTAGTTTTATTTTGGGAAGATGTTTGGTTATTTCTGTTTGGTTATTTTCTGTTTGGTTATTTTCTGTTTGGTTATTTTCTGTTTGGTTTTCTTCTGTTTAGTATTTTTTCTAATTCTGTTTGTTTTGTTAGATTTACATATTTTAATTAGTATTTCCATTTATAAAATATTATGTTTTAATGTTAAAACTGTTAAGAATAGTATAAAATTTCAATAATTTTTAGATTTTCTCGCTTTTGTGTTCTAAAACACGAAATTTTTACAAAAAAATTGAAAAGATTTAACTAAAAAGGTTGTTTTATTCTTTTAAATATGTTAAAATACTCAAATAGAGGGGTGCTTATGAACTTTATGCTTTGCAATCTTTGGACGGATTTTTCGTACTGGGTTACTGAAACATGGTCTGATGCGGTTTACATCATTATTGTTTGTTTTCTTGGTATTTGTGGTTTGCTTGGAGTGCTGTCTTTCTTCAAACAAAGCATTAACAAAGATACCAAACCTAAATGGGGAATACTTATCGTTGCTATTATCATGTTTGTTCTTTTGGCTGTGCTATTTTTTGCAAGGTATGCTTAATCTAAAAAAAACAACAAAAAGCATACAAAAAGCATATATGAAAATTGCAAAAATAATAGTTTGTTAAAATTTTGTTGATTTTGTTCGTTTTTATGATGTTTTCAAAATTTTTATAATTTTTGAAAATTTTACAATTTTTGTTTTGTTGTTTTGGTAAAAATGTGTTATACTCTTAGAGTCGTTTAAATGAGTTTTGCTCTGTTGACTTTTAAGATTGTGTTAAAAAGCAAAAGTTCGTTTGGGGCATTCAAACAAACCTATATTCAAAGCAATTCAGTTTTTTTAATAAAGAAATTCAAATAAAGAAAATTCAAAAAATTTTTAGATTTTTTAAGGAGAGAAAATTATGTTTTCAATGTTACTTGACGATACAGAACTTGTTGCACCTTGGATATCCAATTCTTTTCCAACTATAAGAATTGTGCTTTTCTGTTTGGTGGTGGCTTGTGCAATTATAATTATAATCACAACACTTCTTCAAAACAGTGAATCGAATGGCACAGATGTTATCACAGGTCAGCAAGAAAGTTATTATTCCAAAAACAAGGGTGGCTCTCGTGATGGCAGGTTGAAACTCATCACAGTTATTTGTTCTATTGTTGCTGTTGTTTGCGTGATTTTATACTTTATCAGTCTTTTAATTTACAGCGGTACTTAAGGGTAAAACAAAAAAATGAATGCAAAAAAAAAGATAATTGAAATAATTGATAAAAATAGTTTGGTTTTTTCTAATATTAACAAACTATTTTCTTTTCTATCTTCTGCACTTAACTTGGAAGAAGGACAAGTGAAGAAGATTTTTTATTCTCTTCTTGATAATGGGGATATTTTTGAAATTAGAAAGAATAAATTTATAACAATACCTTCTCACGGATATGTTAAGGGGGAATTTTTTGGCACTACCAAAGGTTTTGGTTTTGTTAAGAGTGAGTCGTTTAAGGAAGATGTGTTTATTCCTGCCAACAAAACTAAGGGGGCAATGGATGGCGAATTTGTTATTGTTAAAGTGTTTTCACAAGGTGGCGATGGCGTTGACGGCGAAGTTGTTTCAATTTACAAAGAACTTCAAAACATTGTTGGAACAGTGAGCGTTGTGGGTGGAAATTTCTTTCTCGAGCCAGATAACAAAAAAATTCCTTTTGAACTTCCTATCATAAAGACAGGGCTTAAAATTCAACAAAATATGAAAGTTTTGGCGAATGTTATAAGAACGGATGCTGGAAAAATTAAGTGTAATGTGGCGGAAATTTTGGGATATCAAGATGATGTTAAAGCTCTTGAACTTTCCATTATTCGTGACCATAATCTCTTTGAAACTTTTCCAAGTGTGGTTGTTGAGGCAGAGAAAAAATTACCAAAATCAATTAGTGCTTCGCAGAAGAAAGGTCGTTTGGACTTGACCGGTGAAACTATCTTCACTATTGATGGTGCGGACGCAAAAGACCTTGATGATGCTGTTAATATAAAAAAATTCAACGACCACTATCAACTTGGGGTTCACATTGCGGATGTTGGCGAATATGTTAAACAAAATACGGTTTTTGACGAGGAGGCTTTCAAGCGAGGAACAAGTGTTTATTTTCCAACCTCTGTGCTTCCAATGTTGCCAGAAGGGTTGTCGAATGGTATATGTTCGCTGAACGAAGGTGTGGAGAGATTGACACTTTCTTGTATAATGGATGT
Organism: uncultured Lachnospiraceae bacterium; assembly: GCA_964405555.1. Classification (GTDB taxonomy): domain Bacteria; phylum Bacillota; class Clostridia; order Christensenellales; family UBA1242; genus Caccovivens. The sequence continues at coordinate 6,990 of CAYOOB010000009.1, forward strand.
CGACTTTTCTGGAAAAGTTACAAACTACAAAATTTGTGAAAGTGTTATTAAGAGTGTGGCAAGATTGACTTACAATGAGGTTTATGATGCCATAACAGGAAAAAAACTTAATGAAAAGACAAAAAAGTTGCAAAAAGATTTCCTTTTGATGAGAGAGTTGTGTGACATTTTGGAGGCTAACACGCAAAAACGTGGTGCACTTGATTTGGAGATTCCAGAAGTTCAGTTTGTGTTTGACGAAAACGGCATGGCAATCGACTTGGAAAGAAGGGAACGTAACGAGGCTCACAGGTTGATTGAAGATTTCATGGTGTTGGCAAACGAAACAGTGGCCAAGCATTTTAATAAGTTGGGTGTGCCGTTTGTTTATCGTGTGCATGAGGCTCCAACTTCAGAAAAAGTTGGCGAGGTTTGTGACTTTTTGAAAGGAATTGGTGTTTCTTTTCCAAAAATACCAGAGAAAATTCAACCTTCATATTTTCAAGAAATTTTGGATAGGGTGGAGGATTTAAATTCTAAAGATGTTGTGAACAAGGTTGTTTTGCGTTCTATGCAGAAGGCAAAATATTCTAACAAAAATCTTGGACACTTTGGGTTGGCTTTGGTGGACTATTGTCATTTCACTTCGCCAATCAGACGCTATCCAGATTTAACAATTCACCGTATAATCAAAGAATGGCTTCACAAAGGGCAAAAATTGTCCAGTCAGAGAAAGGAAGAGTTGGAAGAATTCACTTTTGAAGCATCCGAGCAAGCATCCTCTTGTGAGCGAAATGCAGACCGTGCAGAGCGTGATGTTGATGACCTTTGGAAAGCATATCTAATGAAAGATAGGGTTGGTCAAGTGTTTGACGCATCAATTTCTTCTGTCACTAACTTTGGAATTTTTATCTCGCTTGAAAACACTGTTGAAGGGTTGATTAAAATATCCGATTTGCCAGATGATGGTTATCTATTCTTAGAAAAGCAACTTAAACTTAAAGGAGCCAGTCATGTTTTTTCGCTTGGTGATAAGTTAAAAGTTGAACTTACAAATGTTAACTTACACACTCGAAATCTTGATTTCAAACTTGCAGAAGTTTAAAATTAAATAGTTAGAAGTTATTAAAAATAGATAAAAGTCATTAAAAAAGTTGTTTAAGTTGAATGTGTGTAGATTAAACTAAAACTAAAGATGAAACAGATTTTATTTTGTTTAGTTACGGCAGTATTTCTTGTTTTTAAACGTTAAATTTGAACAAATATGAGTTTTTAAATTAACAAACGAAAATGAAATGGTGTACACTAAAGATAAACGAAACATATAAAAATATGTACAGATGAGAATTGAATTGTTGAATGTTTTAACTGGATAATGTGTAATAAAAAGTGAATTTTTACTTCAAAATTTTATATTAAAATTCGTATAATTTTCAAAAAATCACTAAAAATGCTTCAAATTTTATGAAAAATTCTTAAAAAATCGCAAAAAAACTTAATAAAAGTTAAAAATTGCTTAACATAATTTGTTTTTATCATCATATTTTGTTACAATACGAATATAAAATTCATCGTTTAAAAGTCGGGTTTTATCAATTAAATAAACTCTCTAACATTAATTTAAGTGTGTAAATTTTGTTATATTCAAAAGTCTTCTTTGGTATTAAGATTTTTAAAGTTCATTTTAGTTCAAATTTTCTTTTTTAAACAAAATTGAAGGCTTAATTTACGGTTTTATTCTGTTTGTTTTAGGGCTTGATTGTGGATCAGTGGCGTGGATAGTGGTGTGGATAGTGGCTTTGATAAATTATTGGATGATTTAGAAAAAATGGAGTTAAATGGTAAAAATTGAACCAAAATTCGCAAAAAAACGCTTTTTTCAACAAAAAATCAAAAAAAACTTTAAAATTTGTGAATTTTTTTGCGTTAGGGTATTGAAATATTAAAAAATTAGTGATATAATAGGAGTGGAAATGAAGGTTATCTCAAACAATCGAAAAGCTTACTTTGATTACTTCGTTTCAGACTTAGTTGAGGCTGGAATTGTGCTTGAAGGTTGTGAAGTGAAATCGGTAAGGGCTGGTGGAGTGAGCTTGGCGGACAGTTTTGTTGTTATCAAGAATGGCGAAATGTTCATCAAAAACGCATATATCAAACCTTACGAAAAGACCACCTCTTTCAAACCAGACGAAAGACGTACAAGAAAGTTGCTTTTGAACAAAAGCGAAATTCAAAAGTTTGAGCGTATGGTTAAAGAAAAAGGGTTCACTATTGTGCCAACAAAGGTCTACATCAATAAGGGTGGCAAAGTGAAGGTGGAAATTGGTCTTGCAAAAGGTAAAAAACTTTACGACAAACGAGCAACTCTCAAAGAAAGGGCAATCAAGCGTGACATTGAAAGGTTTTCATGAGGGGACGATTTTGGTTTCGACGGGAATAAAGTCAAAATAAGTAAAGCATGTGGTGGGGCTCAAACACCATAAACATGGGCAGTGCGAATAAACGCAGACAAAAATGAAAATGTTGTTTCTTACAATGCAATGCCAATCGCAGCGTAATGTGAGAGCAACGACCTGATTGAATATTTCAATCTGTCCACCTTCAACCTTGCCAGTTAAAGAATGGGCATCATAAACGGCAAAAATTTTGCATTAAGTTGTCCTTGTAGGTGCAAAAAATAATAAGGAATAGTTTTTAAAACTTGTCTATGAGTCAATTAAAAATGAAATTTAAACATAGACTAAACATGTAGAAAGTTATTTTGGTTTGTTTTCGGACGAGGGTTCAATTCCCTCCGTCTCCACCAAAATTTATGTCTGAAAATTGTTTTGGTATAATGTTCAAGAACAAAAATGTAATAATTTTAAGCAAAATAACGGAAAAATTGCTTAAAAAAATTCAAATTTTATTAAAAAGGATGGTAAATTGCTATGTTAAAATCTCTTTTAGGTGCGGTTGAAATCGATTCACTCATTTTAGACGTTTTCATCATTCTTGCTGTGGTTGTTGCGGGTGCATTGATTGTGTATTTATTGTGGGAAACCGTTTCCTCTATTATAAATAAGAATAAAAACTCTTCACAAGAATTAGATCTTGGCGAAAAAACAAATCCAGCATCTTCTAATGTAATGGATTATAGTTTTGATGCTCAAGAGGAAAAAGTTGAGGAAGAAGAAGCTGAAAAAGAATCTGTAAAAGAAGAACCGGTTGTGGTTAAAACCGAACTTCTTGAAGAAAGCAAAATCACAGAAGTTGACGAGGCTAAAGCTGAGGAAGAAAAAGAGCAAGCACAGGCTGAAATTTCAGAAGAGGAGCGTCTTAATGCTGAAAGAAGGGCTTACTTAGAGGCAAGAAGACAAGAACTTATCAGAAGAATGCAAAATCAGATGAAAGAAAAAGAAGAAAAGAAAGAAGAGCCAGCTGAAGAAGAACCTGTTGAAGAGGAAGAGGTTGTTGAAGAGAAAGAGGAGCAAGAAGAAGTGGTTGAAGAAACTGTTGCTCCACAACCAGAACCTGTTGCAGTGCCTGTTGTTGAAGAACAAACAGATAATTTGGAAGAAGAACGCAAAGCTTTAACAGAAGAGAGAGAAAGATACGAGGTAATGATTAAAGAGCTTGAACGTGCAAAACAGGCTCTTGCTGAACAAAAAGTTGAGGTTAAAGAGATTGAGGTTCCTGTTCCAACTCCTGTATTAACAAATGGTGTGCTTTCTTTGGAAGAACTTAAAGAACGTCTTGCTGATGCAGAACAGAAGTTGAAGGCAACTGAAAAAGAATTCAGACAATGCAAGAAAGAATATATTCCACTTCGTAGAGTATGGAATACACACGAAAAAGACGAAAGAAAACTTAGAAGAAAAGAAGCTCTTGTTGCTAAACAGAAAGTTATTCTTTATGGTGTGAACAACTATGCAGATATTGATGAAGAAAAGGCTAAAAAGTTGGCTGAGGATCTTGACTTGCTTGACGGACTTAAACTTTCCGTTCAACACTGCGAAGAAGTTATGCAGAAGAATGCAGAAAGATATCCATTGCTTCAAAAAATGTATAACGTTTTGTCGGCACGTAACGAAGAATTGAAAAATGATATTGCTTATTATAAACAAGAAATTGAAAAACTTGAAGCAGAACAAGCTGAAGGTTCAGACGGACAAAGCGAAGAATAAAAAATCGATTTGTAACTGAAAGTTTAAACATAGCAAAAATTAATATAGAAGAGAATAAATTTACGGAAAATCGCCATTTTTGGTGGTTTTCTTTTTTTTTATAAGTGAAGGTATAAATGCTATGAAGGTTATTTGCTCTTACATTCATTATAAAGTGGTATTGTCACGAACAGAGTGAAGAACCTTAGAATGGGGTACTGACACTGTCGTTCGCATACTGTTGGATATGAAAAGTGTACTGCCACAATGAAGAGAAGAATTTTATCAAATATATAGTTATCTAATCAATATGTAATCATTTATTGATGATTCGAGGCTTTATTATTAATAAAACCACAAATAAGAGGTAAATTTTTAGAAAAAAATTAAAAAAAACGTCGAAATCACTTGACATAGCAGGGGTAAAAAAAATTACAATGTTAGTAAAAAGAGAAGATATTCCTTTGAAATGGAGTGTTTGCATGAAGGTAAGCGCTTGGATGAACTCTTCGGCAACACTCTGGATGACAGATTCGGTGCTTTTTGAAAGCTTGTTATTCAAACTGCGTGTTTAAAGACTAAAGTGCTAATATCGTTTGAATGGCTTAATGAATGTTTCTTTACTCACAAAAGGATCTCAACTAAAAGTGGCAAAATTTGTGCCGAAGAATCTAGCATTATTGATGCTTTACATCAAAAAAATGTGCACTTGACCCTTACATAGCTTCAAGAAATTTTCGCAAAATAGATATTGTTTTACATATTTTTATACATCAGAGGAGGTTTTTTGTATGACACTAGGGAAGAAATTTTATTCGGTTTTTGTTGCAACGTTCTTAACACTTTTAATGGTGTTTGGTTCTTTTTTCGTGATAGAGTCAAACACTTTCACAACAATTACCTCAGCAGAAGAGGAAGATGAAGAAACGAAACACAACCACAACACAGAAGGTTGGATTATTTTTGATGCGGGAAGTTATTCATCTGGTGAGATTACCGGAGAAGAAGATGAAGATAGCCCTTTAAAACTATATCTTAACGGTAATATAGAACTCTCCGAATATGGTTATGATCTAACAATAACATCTGGATATGTTGTACTTTGCTTAAATGGAAAAGTATTGACCGGAACAGGATATAGTTCTGTTATAACAGTTTCAGAAGGAGCGAATTTCACTCTTTGCGACTGCCAAGAGAACGAAGAGGGTGTTGAAAATGATATAGAAAACTTAGAAGGCGGATATGATACCTACACCAGTGGCGTAATCACCGGAGGAAAAGGAACCAGAATTAGTTCTTCTACTTATGGTGGTGGGGTGTATGTTTATTTTGGCACTTTCACAATGGAAAGCGGAACAATATCTAACAATGAAGCAACTTATGCCGGTGGTGGTGTGTATGTTGGTGGTTCTACTGCTTCATTCACAATGACTGGTGGAACAATCTCAAACAACACATCAGGTTATTTTGGTGGTGGTGTTTATGTTAATGGAGGTAGCACTTTCACAATGACTGGTGGAACAATATCTAACAATGAAGCTACTATTTATTATGGCGGTGGTGTGTATATTCTTTCTGGTGCTTTCATAATGGAAAGCGGAACAATATCTAACAATGAGGCTTCTTCTGGCGGTGGTGTGAGTGTTTCTACTTCTTCTGCTTCATTCACAATGAAAAGCGGAACAATAGAATATAACACTGCAAATGCTAATGGCGGTGCTGTGTATGTTTATGGTACTTTCACAATGAAAGGTGGAACAATTTCAAACAACACTGCAAATACTAATGGTGGTGCTGTGTATGTCTATGATAGGTCTTCTGCTACATTCACAATGAGTGGAGGTTTTTTAGATAGAACGATTTATAAGAATAGTAGTGGAACAATAACCATAAGCGGTGGATATTTTGGTGAAGAGGCTTATAACAATTCTTCATCCCCACTTGAAGATTGGTTTGAAGATGGATATACAATTGTCACACTTTCAGATGATAATCGTTATGGTGATAAAGATTATGTTTCTGAGTTTCCTTATGCGGTTTACATATTGGATACACTTACACTTACCGATGTTCAAATTGAAATTGATACCGTTGCTTGTGATGAAGCAACCACATATTCTCCAACAATCACCGGAGCATCAGCTGATGCAGTTATTACATACACATACAAGGGCATAACTTACGAAGGCACAGAAATATCTGGCAGTGGACTTCCAACAGATGCTGGAACATACACAGTCACAGCAACAGTATGGGAAATTATCGGTTCAACAAGAACTGTAAATCAACAAATAATCGAATTTGAAGTTGAAATAGAACATGAATTTGGCGATTGGCAAAGCGACGGTGATGAAGGTCATTACAAAGTTTGCAAAAACTGTGAAGTAACCACAGAAACAGAAGAACACACAGGAAATAGTGGATATGTAGAGGGAGATGGTGGACACTACAAAGTTTGTGAAGAGTGTAAAGCACAATATGGAGAAGTTATAGCACATACATCGGATAAAGTAACATACACAAACTCAACACAACACTATCTAAAATGTTCGGAATGTTATGCATACTATGACTATGCAAATCATACAGGCAATGTAGAGTATGCAATATATACAGATGGACACTACGAAACTTGTGAAGACTGTGGAACAGAATATAACTATGCAGAGCATACAGGCGATACTGAGTATGTAGAAGGAGATGGTGGTCACTACAAGGTTTGTGAAGAATGTAAAGCACAATATGACTATAAAGAGCACACTTTGGTGTGGGATTATGACGAAGACGAGCATTGGCAAGTTTGTAAGGTTTGTGAAGCAAAAACCGAAACAGAAGGGCACTCATGGAGCGAATGGACTGTTACAAACAAACCAACTTCCACCGAAGATGGCGAACAAGAACGCATTTGTGAAGTTTGTGGTGAATCTGAAACAGAAATTGTTTCTGCAACAGGCAAAACTAATATGGGTATATATGCTATAATTGTTTGTGTGATTCTCTTATTGTGCGTTGTTGTTGGTTTGCTTGTTCTATTTATTATTAAAAAAAAGAAAGTTAAAACTTCTAAAGACTAAATTTTAATATAAATAATTGCTAATGTTATTTAATTAATGTTAGCAATTTTTTTTTCGTTTGATAGTAAAAAATGTTTTCTTATTAGACTTTATAAAAGATAATTTTAAAAAAAATGTAGATTATTTGCTATGTACAATTTTTTGGACATTTGTTATGTTAAAATCAACACATAAACAAAGGAGGTTTATATGTTTTTTTACAGAATTACGTGTTTAAATGAGTTGCAAGAATCTTCAATGAGCGAAGAAGGTGTTGCCAAAATGGTCAAAAACGATATTGATTCTTACAACAAGTTCTGCGAAGAAAAGCAGGATGAGGCTGTTTTTTTGTTCATGGTTCATGATAAGGAAGATAAGTTTGTGTTTGACATTGTTTTTAACAAGTCGTTGGATATGCTTAATATGGTTGATGACATCATTAAAAATTTTATTGAGGCACTTGGCAAAAAATTTCAATCGGTCGAGAAAAGTGAAATTAATATTGAAGAATTGGGTAAAGATATTAGGCGTGCTAGAAATTCGATTAATGATATTGATGATGAAATTATTGAAACTAAGTTTAATATCAAATTTTATGATAGAAGTTTTTTTGAAGCGTTTAACGAGTTTATGATTAACAAAATTTTTTGTCAAGATGAGTTGATTGATTATTGTGATAAAAACATTTTAAACGAACAGTTGGTGGAGGAAATAAAAAGAATTTATTTGCCGAAAACTTGCAACTCTTTTTGTGTGCCTGTTCATTATATTTTAAATATGAGAGATAAAATGTGTCGAGATTCGACCAAAGTTTTAATTGATGCGTTGCACTCCAATGGACGTATGCTGAGAGATAAGTACACCGTTATGGAACTCTCAAATCTTAGCGGTTTTGAGAATAAAATATTTTCTGAAATTATGTCAATTTTTAAAATAAATGATGGAGGTGTGGTTGTTATTCCGCTAGATTTCGAAATTAAGGAATCTCATTCTTATCATAAAAAATTATATAAAAATCTATTTGAAGTTTGCAAACAAGTTAATAAAAACACAACAATAATTTTTCAAATTTCTTCTTCTGACGATGAATGTTTGAAATTAATTAAAACAAATTTGCCTAATTTATCTTTTGTTGAAATTAAAGAAGCAACATTTCATGACGATAAAGCGAAACTTTTTTTGACTAAAACTGCTAAGGAATTTAGATATAGTTGCGAAGATATTAAAGATTTACTTGATTTAATTGAACCAAACAAATACTATGATACATACGAATTGGAGAATATGTTTTTATCTTGGCACCAAAATTATATGGTTACTGTTCAATATCCGCAGTATTCTTTTGTGAATGAAAAAGACGAGAAAAATTTGTCGATGAACGATGGTTACAAAAAATTAGACAAATTGATAGGTTTGGAGAGTATTAAAAAAATTGTGACAGATTTCATTAATTATTCAAAAGTTCAAAAGGCTTGCGATAATGGTGAGGGTGGTAATATTAATTTTAATAGGCATTTGTGTTTTTATGGCAATCCAGGAACGGCTAAAACCACCGTTGCAAGAATTTTTGCTCAAATTATGAAAGAAGAAAATCTGCTGTCAAATGGCGAGTTGATTGAAGTTGGAAGAGCGGACATTGTTAGTCAATATCTTGGCGGAACTGCTCCACAAGTTAAGAGAATTTTCCAAAGAGCGATTGGTAATGTGCTTTTTATTGACGAAGCATATTCGTTATGTGACGGACATGAAGGTTTGTATGGTGACGAGGCAATTAACACGATTGTTCAAGAAATGGAAAATAATCGAGATAAATTGATTGTTATTTTTGCTGGTTATAAGAAAGAAATGCAGAAGTTTTTGGATAGAAATGCTGGTTTGAGAAGTAGAATTGCGTTCGAAGTGGAATTTCCTGATTACAGTGATGACGAACTTCTTAGAATTGCTGAATATCATTCCGACAAAATGGATTTTGATATTTCACAGTGTAAAGAAAAAATAATTGAGGCCATTGCACGCAATAGGAACGAGAAAAATTTTGGTAATGGTCGTTTTATTAGGAACCTTTTGGAAAAGGCAAGAATGAAACAAGCAACAAGAATAGTTAACCAAAACTTGCTGAACACTCCTAAAATGCGAGAGTTGCTTCCAGAAGATATTGATGTTCCAACTCCAAAAGTTGAGAAATTATCCTTTGGATTTCATAGTTAAATACTTTGAGGTGTTAGGTGATGTATGCTATAATGAAAACGGAGAAAATTATGTTGTATAGTAATAAAAAACTTTCACCGCTTTGTATTTTATCAATTTTGAAAGAAAGTAGCGATGAAAATCATCCGTTGAAACAAGAACAAATTATTCAAAAGTTGTATAATAGGTTTGGTTTGGAATTGGAACGAAAATCTGTTGGTGCAACAATTGACAGTTTGATAGACTTTGGATTTGATATTGTTAAAACGAAAAATGGGTGCTATTTGGGGCAGAGAGAACTTGAAAAAAGTGAGATTTCCTATTTGGTGGATGCTGTTTTTTCGAGTAAGTCTATTGATAGTGCAAATGCTAAAAAACTTTCTCAAAAACTCTCCAATTTTTTGAGTGAATATGAAAGGAGAAAATATAAGTATATTTATAAGTCTGACCAAATCGTTAGGACCAATCAAAAGCAACTTTTCTATACAATTGATGTTTTAAATGAGGCGATTGAAAACAAAAAGCAGGTGGAATTTAACTATAATCGTTTTTATTTTGACAAAGAAAAAGACGACAAGAAAAAACAAAAACGCTATATAATCAATCCATATTTTATGATAAATAATCAAGGGAAATATTATCTTGTGTGCAATCTTGACTATTTTGACGATATTGCAAATTATAAGGTTGATCTTATATCTAACATTAAAATTTTAGACACACCTGCAAAACCTATCACAAAACTGAAAAACTGTGAAAATGGTGTTGATATGGCCAAATATGCAAATGAGAATATATATATGTTTCATAATAGAAGCATTGATGCAACATTAAAAATTTTAAATGAGTATTCTGCTGAGTATGTTGTGGAATGGTATGGTAAGAACACAAGGTTTTACATGAAAGATGGTGAGTTGTATGCGGATGTTAGAGTTAATGAACAAGCATTAATTTATTGGTGTTTGCAATATGGCGAGAATGTTGAACTTGTTTCACCAAAAGAAGTGCGAGATGAGATTATAAAGAAGATTGAAAAAATTAGAGCAAATTATAATAAGGAGTGAAAAATGCCTAGGATGGAAATGGAAAAAATGGAAAGAAACATAAGGTAATGATTGCGAGAACGGTTTTATTGGAAACGTTTGATGATAGCACAATAGAGAGGATTAAAAAATAAAATTAATAATAAATAAAATATTCTATAAAAAAATAAGGGTGGAGGTATCCTTATTTTTTGTTTTATATTTAAATTTTTACTTATTTTTCCGTATTTTTAGCTATTTTTTTAGTAATTTTAACTGTTTTTTAATGTTTTTTATTTATTTTTTATAATTTTTCTATTTTTTTATCATTTATTTTATATTTTTTTTATTTAGTATTTCTTTATTATTTTTTATATTTTTTATTTAGTATTTCTTTGTTATTTTTTATATTTTTTTTAGTATTTTTTTTATTTTCTAATGATTTAATTTTGATATAAATTCTCAAATTTTTAGTGTTTTTTATGCGTTTTTTAGTGTTTTTTTATTAAATTTTTGATTTTTGAATGATTTTTTTTGATAAATTTATTGTTTTGTTTTCTATTTTTATTTTAATTTGATTATGTATTTTTATTTATATAAAACTGGGTTAGTGGAGAGTGTTGCAGTTATTTTTGGTGGGGTGATATTTTTTGTTTTATTTTGGCATAATGATTTTATTTCTGTTTTTGTGTCGTATGTTAACATGATGAGGTTGATTTTTGGAAGGTTGTTTGCTGTGGATGATTGTTTTCCTTTTGGTGAACATTTCAATTTTAACAGACTTCTTGGAGTGATAACTTGTGTGGATGTTGTGTTGTCTTTTGCTGGTTCTGGGTAGATTTGACATTGGCTGAAATATTCGTGAAAAACATTTCTATCTTCTCTACTTTGTGCGGTTGCTAAACTCTCAAAAAATGCTCTATTCACTGCTTCGAGTTTTTCGGCATTATTGAAGTATTCGCTGACAACAAGTGGTAAGTTGAGAATGGTTGCCTCTGCCATATTTATTGCGTCTTGTGTTTTTCCTATAAAAAGTCCACTCTCTTTATATTTCTCTACAAGCATTTTTGTGTATGCTTTGAATTTTGGTTCAAAAGTTTTGTCAATTTTAAGTACAATCACTCTATTTTTTAAATCTTGCATTATTTCGTGCAATCTTCCGTCTGAGGAGAGTTCTTTAAAAACAGAAGGTAAAAGCACAGGTACAAAAATTCCTCCGCCTGCTTTTGTTTTACTTTTTCCTACAACATTTCTCTCTTCAATAATTGTTTTTAAATATCGAGTTGAATCTGTTGTGTCTGTTTTATTTGTGTTTACATAGCCATACAAATTTCTTTGTGGTCTTACAGTTATTTTGCTGTTTTCATGCTTTACCAAAATATCTGAACTTAGTGCAATAACAACTGGTGCTGTCTTTTTCTTATGCTCTGCTTTTGATTGTGTTCTATAAAATGTTCCCTCTGGTTTAAAATTGCGATCTGTTTGTCTTCCCATGTTTTACCTCTCTTTTTTTGTTTTTTTGTTGTGGTTGTGTTGTTATGTTGGTTAGGCGAGTATGTTCGTGTTAGTCTTTTTTGTGTTGGCTTTTAACTTCTAAAAATTTCGTGTTAGTTTTCAATATTCCAAAATTTTTGTGTTAACTTTCAATCTTCCAACATAAAAACTTTTGCAAGAAGATTTCTTTTTGTTTGTAGTAAAACTTGATAGTCTTCAATTGCAATGTCTTTGGTGTTGAGAAGGTTGTCCAAATCTTTAAGCGAAGATTTGTAGAATAATAACTTCTCTTCGTTCGTCATATTTTCAACATCCTCTTCACACAAATTCATAAACTGGCTGATTATTTCTTCCATCTTTTAAATCCTCTTGGAACTATTTTACTCTAATAAGAAACAAAAATCAATACTAAGAGTTTATTTTTTTTAAAAAATTATTACATTTTTAAAAATTCTTTTTGTTATTATTTAAATATTTGTTATAATAAAAAATATATAAAAACAATTATGGAATGTTGACATGGAAAGTTACCACTTAAAAGAATCTAATCAAGTTATGGAAGAACTGCAAACTTCGTCTGCAGGTCTTTCTCATGCAGAGGTGCAAAAAAGGCTTAAAGAGAACGGAAAAAATGCTTTGGTGGAGCGTAAACCAAAACCTCAATTTCTTAAATTTCTGGGTCAGTTTAAAGATATCTTAATTATTGTTTTGATTATAAGTGCAACCATAAGCATAATCATTGGCACTATAGAAAATTCGATTAACGATTTTGTTGATGCCGGAATGATTTTCATAGTTGTGGTTTTTAATGCTGTGATTGGTTACATTCAAGAGCGGAAATCTGAAAAGGCTATGCAGGCTCTTAAAAATATGACTAAGCCGTATTGTAAGGTGCTAAGAAATAATAAATCTATAAAAATTAAAACAGAAGACCTTGTTGTTGGTGATATTGTGCTTTTGGAGGCTGGCGACATTGTTCCGGCAGATTTGAGGTTGCTTGAAAGTGTTTCTTTAAAAATTGAAGAAAGTGCTTTAACAGGAGAAAGTGTTCCTGTTGAAAAAGATGCTAATGCCGTGCTTGAAGAAGGTTGTGTTTTGGGCGATAGGTTGAATATGGCGTTCATGAGCAGTGTGGTTACCTATGGCAGAGGAACAGGTGTGGTTGTGGCAACAGGTATGCAAACCGAAATGGGCAAGATTGCTTCTGCACTCTCGGAAGTGGAACAACCAATCACACCGCTAACCAAAAGATTGAAATCCACAAGTATTATTTTGACGGTTATTGTGTTGATTGTTTGCGTAATCATTTTTATTGTTGGTATTTGCACTGGCACAAGTGTGATGTCATCCTTTTCTATGGCGGTGGCTATTGCTGTGTGTGCCATTCCAGAGGGCTTGCCTGCGTGCAACACTGTAACTCTTTCAATGGGTGTTAAAAGAATGAGCGAAAAACGTGCTATTGTGAAGAGTTTGCCGGCAGTTGAAACTCTTGGAAGTACCGAAGTTATATGTTCGGACAAAACAGGAACACTCACTTTGAACAAGATGACTGTGCAAAAAGTTTTCTTCTTTGGTGAAGAGTGTGAAAAAATCAACAACATTAAAAGTGTTGTGGAAAGCAAGGATAGTGATGATGAAACAGAAAGTTCGCCAGAAAAAGAACTGATTTCAAACAGCAGAAATCTTCAAGCACTTTTGAATTGTATGCTTCTTTGCAATGATACAAAAGTGCGTTTAGAAGAAGATAAATTGGAAACTATTGGCGACCCAACTGAAATTGCTTTGGTGCATTATGGCTATAAAATGGGTATGAGTAAGGAGCAAACAGAGGGGGCAAATCCACGAATTAATGAAATACCATTTGATAGCGACAGAAAACTTATGACAACTTTCAATCGTGTTAAAGACAAAATTTTTGTTAGCACAAAGGGTGCAGTGGACAGTATTCTTTCAAGATGTAATCGAATTTTGGATAACGGCAAGGTTAGAAAGATAACCAACAAAGACAAAGAGGAAATTTTAAATCAAAATTCTATTTTTGCCTCCGACGCATTAAGAAATTTGGCTTTTGCCTGCAAGATAGTTGAAAAAGTTGGCAGGCCAACCAGTGAAAATACAGAATGTGATTTATGCTTCTTGGGAATTGTTGGAATGATTGACCCACCAAGAGAAGAGGTTAAAGATGCAATTAAAACTTGTAAGAATGCGGGCATTTCAACCATTATGATTACTGGCGACCACAAAGACACAGCTTTTGCTATTGCCAAAGAACTTGGTATTTGTACAAGTTCCAAAGCAGTTATCACAGGTTCGGAGTTGGATAAAATTACCGATGAAGATTTTGTAAAAAATGTTCACAATTATCAAGTTTATGCACGTGTGAGTCCTGAACACAAAGTTAGGATTGTGAAAGCTCTTAAAGCTAACGATAAAATTGTGGCAATGACAGGCGATGGAGTGAATGATGCTCCAAGTCTTAAAGCGGCAGATATTGGTGTTGGCATGGGAATTACAGGAACGGATGTCACAAAAGAGGCAGCTGACATGATTTTAACGGATGATAATTTCGCAACGATTGTGGGTGCTGTTAGAGAAGGTCGCCGAATTTACGACACCATTTTGAAAATTTTAATGTTTCTTTTGGGAACTTCTATTGCTGAACTTATAATATTGTCGGTTGTGACACTAATTTTTAGAGATGCTAACTTTTTCACTCCTGCACTTATTCTTTACATAAATTTTGTTTCTGACACATTTGTTGCCTTAGCATTAGGTTTTGAAAAAGAAGAAAAAAATATAATGAAACGAAAACCAATAAGAAACTCTGGTAATCTGTTTAAAGGTGATGTGGGAACAAACATACTTTTCTCAGCATTGTTTGTTACGGCAAGTATACTGACAATTTATTCTGTTTGTAAATATGCTCTAAATATTTCAAGCGAACAGATAACCACAATTTGCTTCCTTTTGCTTGTTTTTGTTGAGTTGTTCCATTCTTATAATTTAAAACATAAAACAGATTCTCTATTTTCAAGCAATCCTTTCGACAATAAGTGGTTGAATTGGAGTTTTCTGTTCTCTGCATTACTAACCGTTCTTATTGTTATCATTCCTCTTGGTGCATTTGATGATGCTTTGGGAATAACAACGGCTCTCAACTGGTGGCAATGGCTTATGGGGATTGGTACTGCATTTTTGATTATTCCTTATTTTGAAATAATTAAGTTCTTTATGAGATTACGAGGAAAAAAACGTGAAAAAAGAAAAAACAAATAGAATTTTTGATTTAAGTGCCATTTCAATTATTGCGTGTGACTGCTTACAGGCAGTTATATGCATTTTTGTTGACCTTTTCTTTGTTTCGCAAATTCTAAAAGACACCGCTTCAAGTTCGGCAGAAAATATTATTAAAATTGGCATTTTTTATGTGATTTATTATTCTATTTTGGCTTGCTCTTATGGATTTTCTGGACACGCACTTAAAAGGATAAATAAAAGTATTTTCGTTTCAATTGGTGCTGTTTGTTTAACAGTTGTGGTGCTGTTGGTGTACCTTTTGGGAGATAGCGTAACCTCTTTCACTTTTGTGCCAGTGGTGGCGGTGGTTTATGGTATTGGTTTTGCATTCTATTCCTCTGGTTTTAACAATTTGACCGCCGAAACTATTTCAAGTAAACATCAGGTTAGGTTCTTTGCAGTGAAGAGAATTTTATTTCAGTTGACTTATGTTATTTTCCCTGTTTCGCTTGGACTTATTATAGATAACATCAACTTCTCTTTCATGGCTTTGGTGATGTTGGTAATCTGTGCATTATTAATTATGTTTTCTTTCTTTATCAAGCCGAAAAAGGTTTATGAACTATCCTTCAAGGTGAAAAGTTTTGCTAAGTTTATGATTGAAAATAAAGAAAGCACTAAACCGCTTTGGTTGGTGTATGTTTCCAACTTCTTCCGTGGGGCATCTTACGATTGCTTCACCACTTTAATCACTATTTTGGTGGTTAAGGCGTTCAATTCTAACACTTCACTAGGCACTTTTCAATCAATTTTCACGGCAATTTCGCTTATAACCATGTTCTTCTATTTAAAATATTACCGCAAAAAAAGAGCAACTAAGTTTATCGTGCCAACAATAATTTTGGTTGCTTGCACAATTATTGGTATACTCTCTGTGGCAAACGAAATCACAATTATTCTGTTCTATGCAATTTATTCGATTTTAAATGTGATTTTGATGTCTATTTCAGATTCACGTCGTTCGGGAGTTATTAGGGTGTTGTCGCTACATTCACATATTTTGGAAAGTAATGCTCTTGCAGAATTCTTTCTTGGTGCTGGAAGGGTGACCTCTTGTGTGATTATCATCCTTTCTGGTATATTCGACAATTTGTTGGGTGGAGATAGTACAATCTTCTTAAAAGTGGCTCTTGGTTTGGTTTGTATTATGTATGTTATGTATGGAATCAGCCTTATTTGGTTGGAGCAAGCTCTCATCAAGCAGGACGAAGAATTTAAAAGAACTCATTCCACCGAAGTGTTTGAAAAAACGGAGGATTAGTATTGAGAAAAATTTAAGATGTGTTGTTATAATGTTAGAAAAATTTAAATGTTATGAATTTCTGATTAAATTGTACAAAAAATCGCACAAATTTTTGAATAAAACTTGATATTTACTGTTTCACTTTGTTTTTTAGTTTTTTAATGTTTGTTATTTTTGTGTTTTAATGATTGAATATAAATGTTTTAATGATTAAATATCAGTTAATTCAAAGTTTTAGTTGATTAAAGTTAAGTTTTTCAAAAAAAGTTAAAAGATGTTCAAAATTTTATCGTATAAGCTAATTGACAATTTCGCAAATTTTTGATAAAACTAAATTGCTTTACTTTTATATATTTTTATGTTAGACTTTTGTAGAAAAAAATATAGAACCTAGAAGTGCTTAGATTAAAAAAATAATAAAAAATATTTTAAGGAGATGTTATGATTATTGATGTTCAAAAAGAAAAGCTATCAAAATTGAAAGAAGATTTTTCATTTATAAAGGAGTGTCTTTGACCCAGTTGGGCAGGAAGCAAAACTTGAAGAACTAAAAAAAGAACAACTTTCTGACGGTTTTTTCACTGATTCAAAGAGGGTGTCGAAAGTTGGTCGAGAAGTTAAACTTTGTGAATATAAACTTGACAAAATTAAAAATCTTCAAACAACAATAGATAATTGTGAGGCATCCATAGAACTTCTGGAAGAGGTGGAGGATGAGGGGATTTTTGCAGAATTAAACTCTTCTTTGGAAATATTAGAAAAGGACATTGAAAACGCACGTCTTGAAACTCTTCTCTCTGGGAAGTATGACAACTATAATGCCATTGTAACTCTTCATGCGGGTGCAGGCGGAACGGAAGCACAAGATTGGGCGGATATGTTGTTTAGGATGTATTCTATGTATGCCGAGAAAAATGCCTATAAAATTAAGGTTTTGGATGTGCTTGACGGTGAAGAGGCGGGCATAAAATCAATTTCCTTTTTGGTTTCTGGCGAGTTTGCTTACGGTTATCTCAAAGCAGAAAAGGGTGTTCATAGACTTGTTAGAATTTCACCTTTTGATGCTAATGCAAGGCGTCACACAAGTTTTGCAAGTGTGGAAGTTATGCCAGAAATTGAAGATGCTCCAGACATTGTTATTCGACCAGAAGATTTGAAAGTGGACACATATCGAAGTTCGGGTGCTGGCGGTCAGCACGTCAACAAAACGGAATCGGCAATCAGAATCACGCACATTCCTTCTGGTATTATTGTGGCTTGTCAGACGGAACGTTCGCAGGTGCAAAATCGTGAAACCGCCATGAAGATGTTATACTCCAAACTTGTTGAAAAGCAAGAACTTGAAGAAATGGAGAAACTTGCATCAATACGAGGTGATGTTAAGAAAATCGAGTGGGGTAGTCAAATTCGTTCTTATGTTTTTTGTCCATACACCATGGTTAAAGACCACCGCACAAACTATGAAACAAGTGATATACAATCGGTGATGAACGGCGATATTCAAGATTTCATAAACGAATATCTTAAAAGGACAAGTGTGAAAACTCAATGAATTATCAAGAGATTGCAAAAGAGAAGTTTGAAAAGTTAAAGACAAAAGATAGTGTCTTGATTCTTTCTGTGGAGTCTTCTTGTGACGAAACCTCTATTGCTCTTGTAGAGAACGGTAGAAGGGTGCTTTCAAATGTGATATCTTCACAGATTGATATCCATAAGGTGTTTGGTGGAGTTGTGCCAGAAGTGGCTTCACGTAACCATATAAAGAACATAGACAAAGTTTTGAATGAGGCTCTTGAAAATGCTGGAGTGTCGTTACAAGATGTTGATGCTGTGGCTGTAACTTATGGTGCAGGGTTGATTGGTGCACTTTTGGTGGGTGTAAATTTTGCAAAAACCTTGGCTTACGCACTTAAAGTTCCTCTTATTGCTGTCAGTCATCTGCATGGGCATATAGGGGCAAACTATATCTCTCATGCAAATCTTGAACCACCTTTCTTGTGTTTAATGGTCAGTGGTGGGCATACCGCACTTGTGAATGTTGAAGATTATTGCAAGTTCTCTCTTATTGGTTCAACCGTGGATGATTCTGTGGGTGAGTGTTTTGATAAGGTGGCTCGTGTTTTGGGATTGCCATATCCGGGAGGTCCTAACATAGACAAACTTGCAAAACTTGGTAAAAATTGCGTGAAGTTTAATTATAAACCTCCACTTAAAGATTCTTACAATTTTTCGTTTAGTGGGCTTAAAACTGCAGTTGTAAATTTTGTGCATAACGAACAGCAGAGAGATAGAGAGTTTTCCAAAGAAAACATTGCTTGTTCTTTCCAAGAACTTGTAACAGACGAACTTGTTGGAAAAACTATGCGTGCTTGCACTGAACTAAATCAAAAGAAACTTGTGATTGCTGGTGGTGTTGGTGCAAATTACAGATTGCGAGAAAAGTTAAAACAAGAATGTGATAAGAATGGTGTTGAATTATCTATGCCAGAATTAAAATATTGCACGGATAATGGTGCGATGATTGGTTCAATTGCCTACTATTATATAAAATCAGATTTGGGGCTTGCAGACCTCACTTTAACCGCAAAACCAACAGTTGCAATTTAATTATCAATGAGAATTTTGTTTTTGTAAGATTTGGTGGTGATTAAGCAGTAAGTGAAAAAATTTTAAATATTTCGTTGGAATATTGGTTATTATAGATTATTTTTTGATTTTGAGAATTTAAATTTTGAGAGTTTAAATTTTACAAATTTTATAAATCTTACAAGTTAAAATTATAATAATGTGTAAAAGTGTAATGGAATAAGAGGTAATCATGGAAGTTTTGAAGAGAATGATTAAGCAAGTGAGGTGGTGGGAATGGTTGTATGTTGCTGTTGTCCTTACCACTATCATTGTTCTTGGAATTGTTTTAAAGTCTAGTTGGATTGTGCTTTGCAACTCTATTGTTCTCACTTTAACACTTTGCTGTGTTGCAAAAGGTTTTTTTGTTGCTAACATAATTGGAATTGCATCTTCATGTTTGTACGCAACAATGTCAATTTTAAATCAATACTATGGAGAGGCAATTTTTACTCTTGTGGTGTCATTGCCTTGCTATTGTTTCAGTCTTTACACTTGGTTAAAAAATCGTGATAAGAAAGTGGAAGTTGTGAAAGTAAATTCCAAAATAAGTTGTAGAGAATGGATTTTGATTTTTGTTCTTGCAACTGTTATTGGTTTTGGAGGTTACTGGATTTTAAAAATTTTAGGTACTGCAAAGTTGGTGGTTTCAACAATTTCTATGGTGGTTAGCGGAGTGGCAGGTTATCTTCAAGTTAGGCGTAGTGAATTTAACTTTATCGGTTATATTGCAAGTAATATTCTTGGTTTTACACTCTGGCTTTTGGTGGCATTAGAAGGAGATTTAACTCAAATTTTAACTTTGGTTTGTTATGTTTCAAATCTCACAATTAACATCTTTGGTTTTGCGAATTGGATTAGAATTAAAAAGTCACAAAGTGCAGGCGAGGATGAGGCTATAAGTTGTAAGAGAATTTTGAGTATAATTAAAACTTCAATATGATGTTTGTTGTGTCTTTATTTGTGGTTGTGGTTAATAGTGTGGTTGAAGTGTTAAAAATTTTAAATTGATAATTTTTAAATTGATAATGTTGTTTATTTTGGTTTGTGTGATTTAAGTGATTGTGTTGTTAGAAGATTAAGCGAAAAACAACAAAAAATTTTAAAAACGAAACAAAACAGCAACAAAAAGTTTAAGGAAAATATGAAAATTATCAAGAAATTAGTAGAAATCCAATAAAAAAATAAAAAAAACAAAAAAAATAAAAGTTAAAAAAAGGAGTTTTTTATGGAACTTTTGGCACCTGCTGGAAACTTTGAAAAATTTCTTACCGCATTGCATTTTGGAGCTGATGCAGTGTATCTTGCTGGCGAGAATTATGGGCTTAGGGCTTTTGCTGGAAATTTTTCTAATGAAGAAATTGCAAAAGCAGTGGAGATTGCTCATTCAAAAGGCAAAAAGGTTTATGTGACACTTAATATCATTGCAAAAGACCAAGATTTTATTGGACTTAAAGATTATCTTCACTTTCTTCAATCTATCAAAGTTGATGCTGTGATTGTGGCAGACATTGGATTGTTGCAATATGTTAGGGTTCATGCACCTATGCTTGCAGTTCATGTCAGTACACAGGCAAACATAATAAATTCCTATTCGGCAAATCTTATGGCAGATTTGGGGGCAAAAAGGCTTATTCTTGCAAGGGAACTTTCGCTAGAAGAGGTTGCTAAAATTCGTAAAAATGTACCAAGCAAAGTGGAAATTGAAGTTTTTGTGCATGGTGCGATGTGTATGGCATACTCTGGAAGATGTCTGCTTTCAAATTATTTAACAGGCAGAGATTCCAATCATGGCGAATGTGTGCAGGCGTGCAGATGGAAATATTATGTTCGTGAGGTGAGTCGTGAAGATGAGTTGGAGGTGCAGGAGGATAGCAGAGGGAGTTATATCTTTAACTCGAAAGACCTGAATATGTTGCCGTTTTTGGATGAACTTCAAAAGGTAGGTGTGAACAGCATTAAAATTGAGGGTAGAATGAAATCCACTTACTATGTTGCCACTGTGGTGAATGCATATCGAAAAGCACTTGATATGTTGCCAAAGAAACCAACAAAAGAACTTTGTGACGAACTTATGAAAGCAAGTCATCGAAGATACACAACAGGTTTTTATTTTGGAGATACTCAAAAAGAATTCACAGAAAGTTCTGCTCCAGTGCAGGAGGGGGAATTTGTGGCGGTTGTTTCGCAAGATTGTGACGGCGAATTTGTGGAAGTGGAAATGCGAAACAAGTTTTCGGTGGGAGATGAACTTGAACTCCTAACACCAGATGATGAAACTTTTAATAAAAAAATTAAAGTGCAAAAGATAGTTAACTCTGCGGATGAGGAAATTGAAACTGCAAAAGTTGTGCAGGAACGAGTGAAAATACCTTGTAATTTACCTCTTAAAGTGGGAGATATTTTGCGAAGATAGGTAAAAATCAAAAAATTCATCTTTAAAATTATGTCTTTATTAAAATTTGTGCTTTTGGTGTTTTGACTATTAATTTTTATAGTAAATTGGTATATGTTTTTTCGAGAGTAATTCCGGATAAATCAAGAGTTAATATTAAAATAAATCAATTAATATTAAAATAAATCAATAAGGTGAATTTGTTTGACAAAGCATTTTGTTATTTGATATCATTACTTTGAAGGTGGGAAAGAATTTGAATAAAATAAACATAAATAATATCGAAAATATTGAAGGGAAATATCATTTAATGTTTCTTGAAGGTAAGAACATTATCAGTGAAGCAAAAAGTGATTTAAGATATGCGTGGCTAACACTTTTCTTATTCATTTTTGTTGTTTTCATTTTTGTTGTCATCTCAAGTTTTAATTTTTATTATGTTGGTTTTTTGGCTGTGTTTTTGGTGTTCTTCCTTGCAATTTGTATCTATCTTAAAATAGAAAAACGCAAGGGGATTAAACAATGTATCTATGCCATTGAAAATTCTAAAAGTAGCGATATTGTTGCTAAACAAATTGACAGTAAATTGATGAGTAAAGTTTTTGTGAATTCAATATCAAGCACCATTGATGTATATGATGAACAAGAAAAATTTCCAACATTTAGACAAAAGATAAAAAGAAAACGTAAACACACTCGCATTATGGAAGAAATAAACAAATTTGAAGAAGAGGAAGAAAAGGTTAAGAATAAAAACAATTAATTGATCTCTAAAAATTTGTTAGAATTTAAATTTATATATCAAAAAAACAGTAAAATTTTCAACTTTTACCGTTTTTTTTATTTGATTTTTTTATTTGATTTTTATCTTTTCAATTTTATATTTTAAATTTATATTCAATTTATGTGATTATTAATTTATATGATTTTTATGATATTTTTAAAGTTTTTATATTTCATATCTTTTAAATACCTATTAAGATGCCAAAAGCAACTATGCCAACAATACATATTAATAAGGTGTAGATTGAAATTTTAAAATTTTTATAAATTTTCTTTCTTATTACATCACTGCCGTAAAATCTTCCTGTTGCTAATTCAACTTGATTTTTAAAACGTTCATAATCATCTTGATAGTGTTCAATTTTCCAATTGGTGTCATAGTGGTGATATTTTTTATCTACAATCAGTGTTTTATATAATGCCATGTTTGGATTTGGAATGAGAAAGCCGAAAATAATTGTAAACGCAAGTGCTCCACCAATAAGAACGATTGGGTTACTCTCTAAAAATGTTGCAAAATCTTGTGAAAGTATTTCAAGTTTTGTTAGGGCAAACAATGCAACAATAGCAATCAGAGCAATGAAAGCAGAAATGGCAAAACTTGGAAATAGGCGATATATTTTTTTATTTTTTAATGTTTTATCATACCTTGGAGAACAGTTGTCAATAATTTTATTTAATTGTGTTGAAATTGTTTGAAATTCATCGTTATTCTCAAAACCTATATCAATTGAACCATAACCTAATCTATTGTTGTCTAAACTTAATCTGAAATGTTCGCTTATTTGATTGTTGCCAAACTTTGTTTTTGTGTTTTTATAAAATACTGAATTATAATTTATCCAAACACCTGTCACTTTTTTTGCGTCTTTTGTTAGGGTTTCTTTAAACCATTCAAAGTCCTCTCTTTCGTTTTTCGCATCTCCATAAAAAATTGAGAATTTTATTGCTCCGTATGAAACATATCTTTTATAAAATTGTTGGTCGTAGTTCTTGTTTTCATTTTCAAGTTTTGATTGTTCGCTTTCGTATTTTAATGTTTCGTGGCGAGTGTTTAAAATCTCTCCTATTTTTAAAATATCTTCAATGGTGATTATCTTATTTTTTATTTCCATACTTTCTCCGTGAATACTTTTTTATTTTAGCAAATTATTAAGGTGGTTAGCAAGTAAATTCAATAAAAACCAACTTTTAACGAAATTTTACCTCTTTTACTTGTTTTTTATGAAAAATTTTGTTATACTTTTTTTGCTAATTAAAATTTCAATTGAATACTTTTAACATAAAATCTTCTTTGGTTATTAAGTTGTAGAATTTGGTTAAAAATAACAAAATAATAGACCTAAAAATTTAATGTTTTTAGTGTTAAATTGAAAGAAATATCGAGTTAAATTGGAGATTGAAATGAAAACAAACAAACAAATGAAAGAACTTTGGTTTAAATTTTTCAAGGAGCATGGGTTTAAAAGAATTGAAAATGCGTCAATTATTCCAGAGAATGATCCAACCGTGCTTTTCACAACTGCAGGTATGCATCCACTGGTGCCATATCTTTTGGGAGAAAAACATCCGGTTGGTGATAAAATTTATAATGTTCAGCGTTGCATAAGAACAAGCGACATCGATGAAGTTGGCGACAACAGTCACTTGACTTTTTTTGAAATGCTTGGAAATTGGTATTTGGGTTCTTGTCCAAAGGAAGAAATGGTGAAATTATCCTTTGAATTTTTAACGAGTAAGGAATATCTTGGTATCCCTGTTGAGCGCCTCGCTGTGACGGTGTTCGGTGGTAACGATGTTGCGCCAAAAGATGAAGAAACTGCTAAGGCATGGGTGGCTTGCGGTGTAAAAAAAGAAAACGTGTTCTTCTTGGGGGATAACTGGTGGGCACTTGGTGGTGGTGTTGGCCCTTGTGGTCCAGACACTGAGATGTTTCTGGATACCGGCAAGCCAAAATGCTGTGAAAATTGTTCTCCTGCCTGCGATTGCGGAAAATATATTGAGATTTGGAATGATGTTTTCATGCAATACAAGGTGGAAAATGCTGGCGAGAAAGCACAAAAACTTTCAAGACCAAACATAGATACAGGCATGGGTTTGGAACGTGCAGTTTTAGTTTTAAACGGAAGTGAAAGTGTTTATGACACTGGCTGTTTGAAGCAAGTGATTGATTTTATCGACAGCAAAGCGGATGTTAAGTATTTGCAGGATGAAAAATCTAAGCGTGCATACCGCATAATAACCGACCACTTGCGTTCTTCAACTTTCATCTTGGGAGATTATCGTGGTGTGACACCTTCAAATTTGGGTCAGGGCTATATTTTGAGGCGTTTTATTCGCAGAAGTGTGAATTGTGCAAGAAATATCGGTTTCAACACAAAGTTTTTTGAAGAAATTATTGATATTTATGTGGATGAATATCAAGAAGATTATTCAGACTTAAAAGCAAATAGACAAAAAATCAAAGACGAACTAAATGCTGAAGTTGATAAATTTTCAAAGGCTTTGGAAGAAGGGCACAAGGAGTTTGAAAAAGTTATCTCAGGAATTGAAAGACACAAACTTTTTGCTGAGAAAAACGGCGAAAAAGTGGATAATATAATCTCTGGAAAGGCTTGTTTTAGGCTTTATGACACTTTTGGATTTCCTTTTGAATTAACCAAAGAACTTGCACAAGAAAGGGGTTATGCTGTGGATGAAGATGGTTTCAAAAAGGCATTTGAGGAGCATCAAGAGAAAAGCAGAACGGCAAGTGCTGGCACATTTAAGGGTGGGCTTGCTGATAATTCTATTGAAAGTGCAAAATTGCACACAGCAACACATTTGCTCATGGCTGGGCTTAGAAAAATGTTTGGATCTCAGGTTATGCAGAAAGGTTCCAACATAACACCAGAGCGTCTTAGATTAGACTTTAATCTCGACCACAAAATGACACCAGAGGAAATCTCCACTTTGGAAAATTTTGTCAATAATGCCATTGAACAAGATATTCCTGTTGTGTGTGAAGAAATGAGTTTGGATGAGGCAAAACATAGCGGTGCTGTGGGTGTTTTTGAAAGTAAGTATGGTCAAGTTGTGAAAGTGTATTCTATTGGCGAAGTTTCTAAGGAAATATGTGGCGGTCCTCATGCTAAAAACACCAAAGACTTACATCACTTGAAAATTGTGAAAGAAGAAAGTTCGTCAAGTGGCATTCGTAGAATTAAAGCAATTTTAGATTAAATTTAGATTAAAAATTAGATAATAAGATTAAAAATAAGAGATTATTTGAAAGATTTTATAATTTTAAGCAGAAAAATAAATTCAATTTTACAATAGAAAAATCGACATTTAAAAGTTGCAATTAATTATTATTATTTGAATAAATAGTGTAAATAAGCTTCAAATTAAAGATAACTCAAATAAAAAAAATAAAGTAAAAAACAAATTAAAACAAATTAAAAAAAACATTTCTAAAACAAAAAGATTGCGTGAATTTTGGGTTAAATACAAGGGGATATAACAAAAAAACTTTACTATACTAAAAAACAAACCCATAGTTGACACATAATGAAAAATATGTTAAAATATTATATAGTAATAAAGTTATAATAAAAGGGGGATGCTATGGGGCAAGGTCACATTAGAAAGGGATTTTTCTTCTATTTCGGTTTGTTTGTGCTTCTTTTAATCACCATATTTTTAGTTTGTTTGGTGGTTATGATTTTTAATCCGGGTTCAACTGTGCTTTGGATGCAATATTTCACAAGTAATCAAACAATTCTTGTCACAAAAACAACCGATGATTCAAATCAAACAATAGATTGGTCTGATGTGGAAAGTATAGAAATTACTTGTACATACGCAGATGTTACTGTTGAAAGAAACAGCAGAGATGACTATACAACGGACGGTATATATATTGTTAATTATGCAAAGGGTTTCACCGCTGCGTCAAGTGCAGTAGAGTTTAATTATGAGGTATACCTTCAAGGTAGTGTTTTGAAAGTGGAAATCACTGAACCTACTGGTTTCTTGTACTTCTCAAAGGAAATCGAAATTGTTTTATATTCAACAACTCGTAATAATAATTCAAACTTCATGGATGGAATAAACATAATAATAAACACAACAGATGGCGATGTAAGATTGGGTGGAAGTAACAGCACCGATGATTCACTCACTAGTGCAAAATCATTTGAAGTAACAACAGGGAAGGGTTCAATTAGTATAACAGATAATCTTGACACAAGCACACTGTCATCTCTCAGTTTAACAACTGGCAGTGGAGATATTAAGTCATACAAAACTGTTACTCTCAACGGTACAAGCACCACAGGAATTAGTTTTGGCGGAGATTTAACACTTGCAACAAGCAGTGGAAACATCAATCTCAACGCACTTATTGTGCCATCAAAAGAAATTGTGATTACCTGTGAAAGCGGAAATATTTCAATTGGATACGTTTCGGCCGACACAATTAAATTTCAAATGTGCGTGGGAGGCAACTATGTTTTTGGTACTGTGAATGCAGATGTGAACTTTGCTGATTCAACAGATTCGCTTGTTTCTCCTAACATATTAATTAACACTATTAATGGTAATTTCACTTTAAGCACAGACAGCGAGTTGAATGGCAGTCCAGATATTGAAATTGGTACTATATCAGAATATCTTAGTGTTAATTCAAATAAAGGTAGTTTGAAAGTTGAAAGTGCGTCAGGGGCTGTGGAAATTTATAGTGGTAACAATATGAGTGTTGATATTGTTATTGCAAGTGGAAACAATGAAACGATTTCTATAACAAATACTTCTGGTTCTGTTCGTGTTGGTTTTGTTGGAACTGTTTCAACCGGTGGCATTACAATTAAAAATAATAGTGGAAGCATCACGATTGACGTTACAAGCATTGCAGAGTTTACCGCAAATATGTACACACGCAGTTCTTATGAAGGCAGTAGTCAAGAGTATATTTCTGATAGTAACATTATTCTAAATCTTGGTGATTTGACACCAGAAGGTTTAAAAAATCCTCTTAACATTGGTTCTGGCAGTAGTAGAATAATAAATATTGCAACTAATAGCACTGTGACATTCAATTTGGTAACTGCGGTTTGATGGTTGTAATCAAATTTGCATATTGAGTTTTAAATTTAACTTATAAAATATGTTGTAATTATCTTAATTGTTTGGTTGTGTTAATTGCAATATATTCTAATTAAAATTATATTAAAAAATTATATTAAATAAAAATCTTTAATGAAAATCAACTGACAAAATATTGTCAGTTTTTTCATAATAATTTGTTTTATTTGAAATTTGTTTTTTGATTTGTTAGTAATTTATGATACAATATATAGTGTGAAATTATAGGAGGTGAAAATTATGACTATTATGTATGTTTTGATTGGAGTGTGTATTTTGCTTTGTTTAATAAGTATTTTTGTTTCGCTTAAAACTAGAAGTAAAAGCGAAATTAGTTCGGCAGACAAGGAGGAAATCAAAAAGAGTGCCACAAATAATGCTGATTATGTTATCAAAACACTTAACGAAACACAAAAGATGAATGGTGAGGCAACTTTGCAAACAATTAAGATTTTTCAAGATAATTTGTTGAAAACTAATGATTCCCTTGAAAAAAGAATTATGGAACTCACAAAACAACTTGATGAACGTATTCAAAACATAAGCCAGATGCAAGAAGAAAAGTTGGAGGCAATGCGAAGAAGTAACGAGAGTAGCATCAAGGCTCTGCAAGAAGATAACAATAAGCATTTGGATAGAATGCGTGAAACGGTGGATGAAAAACTTTCGAAAACAATCAACGAACGTTTTGAACAAACCTTTCAAGTGCTTAAAGACCAACTTGAAAGTGTGTATAAATCTTTGGGAGAAATGAAAAACATCGCTTCGGATGTTGGCAATCTCACGAAAATGCTTTCAAATGTCAAGACAACGGGTGTGTTTGGAGAAATCCAGTTGGGAGCAATTATTGACCAAATGCTCTCCAAAGAGCAGTATGAAACAAATATTGTGACTGGAGATGGCAATGAACCGGTTGAATTTGCTATTAAACTGCCAGGGCAGGAGGATAACGAATTTGTTTATTTGCCAATTGACAGCAAGTTCCCTTACACCGTGTATAGCGACCTTCAAAATGCTTATGATGCCAACGACTTCGACTTGGTTAAACATAAGAAAGAGCAACTTAAAAACACAATAAAACAAATGGCAAAAGATATAAACACAAAATATATCAATCCGCCAAAAACTACCAATTTTGCAGTTATGTTCTTGCCTGTTGAGGGACTTTATGCAGAGGTTGCTAAAATGGGGCTTATTGAGGAGCTTCAAGACAAATTTAATGTCACTATTGCTGGTCCAACCACAATGAGTGCATTGTTGAATAGTTTGCAAATGGGATTTAGAACTTTGGCAATCCAGAAAAAGTCTGGCGAAGTGTGGAAAATTTTAGGGGCAGTTCGTACTGAATTTGATAAATTTAATGTTATTGTTGAGAAAATCAGGGGACAATTTGAACGAACAAGTAAAGATTTTGACACTTTGGTTGGCACACGTAGTCGTCAAATTGCCAACAAATTGCGTAATGTTGGGCGTGTTTCAGTTGAAGAAAGTGTTGAACTTCTTGGTCTTGACCAAACAACAACGGATGATGTTGGCAGTGTTGGCTAATTCCTCTGTGAAGTTTTTGTTTAAGAAGATGTGATTTGATTATTCTAAAATTTGTTAAGTATATTCTATTTAAAAAGACGATTGATAGAGATTTTAACTTTTCATACTTGTTTCAATATAAGGGATAATTTTTATTTTTTCTATACAAATAAATGGGTTTATGTTAAAATATTGCGTAAGGAGAATAAAAATGAAAAAAGTTGCGTTAGTTACTGGTAGTACAATGGGTATTGGACTTGCTACTGCAAAGAAATTATCCGAAAAGTTTATTGTTATTATAAACAGTAATCAAAATATTGAAGAAAACTTTATAAAAAAAGAATTTAGCAAAAATGCGGAGATACATCACTCACAGCGTCTTCTGGTACAGATCCAGCAGATACAATTAACTATTCAATAATTAAAAGAATTGGCAAACCAGAAGAAATTGCCAATGCTATTGCCTTTTTACTTTCAGGTGAAGCAAGTTTTATTACAGGACAAATTCTTTCAGTTGATGGTGGATTTACCTTAAAATAAAAAATCGAGATATTATTCTCGGTTTTTTTTATAGTTTTATTTTGTTGTTTGGAGCGGGAAACGGGGATCGAACCCGCGACCTCAGCCTTGGCAAGGCTGCGCTATACCACTAAGCCATTCCCGCATTGCTTTTATAATATACCAAATTTTAAATAAAAAATCAAGCAATTTAACATAATTTCCATAATTTTTTTGATTTTTTTATTGTTTGTTTATGTTTTTTATGGATTGCGTATGATATTAATATGGTGATTGTAACTAAAAAATGAAAATATTTCATATTTATTAATGTAAATGTTGAAAAGATTTTAAATTTGATTGACAAATAAATTAAAATATGGTATATTTGTTATGTTCACAATAAAGCAAAACTATATATCATAGATGATATGGTACCATCGCCAAGCGGTAAGGCAAAGGTCTGCAAAACCTTTATTCCCCGGTTCAAATCCGGGTGGTACCTCCATTCGTCTTACGCTTTAGGCAAAAAGCCTCTGTGCGTGGCTAAATCTTCCCCAAACGCATATTTGCTTTGGGGATTTTTAGAATAGGCGAGCAGTTATAAGTTAAGACGACACATTTAAATGAGATGTTTGTTACTTCAAAATGTATGTATGCTGGTGTGGCGGAATGGCAGACGCACGGGACTTAAAATCCCGAGTTCGAAAGGACGTGTGGGTTCGACTCCCACCACCAGCACCAAAAAAAACAATTATAGAACTATAGAAAAAGTTGTATTGAGAAGAAGTTTGAAAAGTTCTTCTTTTTTTATTATTAAAACTTTGTATTGATATCGTTTTGAAAAATTTTCTACACATTACAATAAGAGAATAATAAATAAGTTTAAGGGATTTATGTATTTATAGTTAAAAGTTTTATGAATTGTAAAACGATAAAAACTATATTATTTCGGTTGTCAAAGGTGATAGACTTGTAAATAAAAAACACTGTTTTTTGTGATTATAGATTAAAACACAATAAAATAGTGTTAAATAATTTGGTGGTAAGTATTCAAGGTGAGTTGTTTTTAGTGCCAGTCGATTGGTGTTTTGCCGTGGGCGATGAGAAAGTTGTTTGTTTTTGAAAAGTGTCGACATCCAAAAAAACCACGATATGCGGAAAGCGGACTTGGGTGAGGTGACTTCAAAATTAAGTGTTGGCTGGCAATTTCTGGCTCGAAACTTTGAGCGTTAGAACCCCATAAGATAAACACCATAGGGTCTTGTCTTTTGGAGAGCAATTTAATTATTTCATTCGTTAAAATTTCCCATCCTTTTCCTCGATGAGAGTTTGCTTGACCTCTTCTTACGGTGAGTGAGGTGTTTAGAAGTAAAACACCTTGTTTTGCCCAACGTGTTAGGTTACCCGTCTTTTCGCATTTAATTTCAAGGTCAGATTCAATCTCTTTATATATATTGACAAGTGACGGAGGAAGTTCCACGCCGTCCTGCACAGAAAAAGCTAAACCATGAGCTTGATTTGGTTCGTGATATGGGTCTTGACCAATGATAACCACTTTCACATCTTCATATTTTACCGTATTTAACGCATTAAAAATGTTTTCCATTGGAGGATAAATTTCGTGAGAGTTGTATTCTTCTTCTAAAAATGTTTGCAACTCTTTAAAATATGGTTTTTCAAATTCATCTTTGAGCAAAGTTGCCCAGCCTTTTGCTATTCTTATCATATCTTATTTTAACATATAACATAAATTTAAGCAAATAAAAGAAGTGTTATTACAATAAGGTTTTTATTATTCACGATGTTTGGTGATTTTAATTGGTTTGTTTTTTTAATTGTTAGTGAAAAGTGATTTGGTTGATATTAAAAATAAAAACCTCACAATTTGTTTTGTGCGGTTTATTATTTTTGTGAATATATTTGTTCAGTTTGTTAAGTTTAGTTTGTTAAGTTTAGTTTGTTAAGTTTAGTTTGTTTTTGTTTAGTTACTTTATTTTATTTTGTTTATTATTTTTTAAATCTATTGTCTGATTTTGAGTATTTAATAAAGATTATAAAATAAAAAAAAGAACAGCCGACTTGCGACTTTTCTTATTTTGCCTTTTTTGCATCATCTAACAATTTTGCAAAGTGTGCTTTTTTGCGATTTGCAGAGTTTTGATGAATAACGTTTTCTCTTGCTGCAGAATCTAAACGGGACACAAGTTTTTTGTATGATTCTTCTGCTTTAACATAATCTGCTGATGCCAAATCTGCCTTAAACTTTTTTGTGTAAGTTTTGATTTCGGATTTCACAGAATTGTTAGAAAGTCTTCTTTCTTTTTCAATCAACACTCTTTTCTTTGCTGATTTAATGTTTGCCATTTGTTCTCTCCTTGTTTAGTTTCAATTATAATTCTTTAACTGCTTAATTATATCATAGTTTTTTGTAAAAATCAACTTATTTTTCAATATTTTTTGTTAATATTGGCAATATTTTATTTATGGTGAAAGATATGACAAAAAACAATTCAAAATTATTTGATTTAATTGATGAGTGTGGCGAAGACTTATCTTCTTGTGGTTATGAAACGGTGGAGTTGAAGCAATATGGTATTCAACTAAGTAAGTTGTTTGTTGATTCTTCTTCAAAAGCGAAAAGGTTGGGGTTTAATCGTGGGCATTATTTTATCATTAATGCACCGCTTCTGTCTTCACTCATGGAGGAACATTGTGAAATATTGCAGGCAGAGTTGAGTTGTCGCTTGGAATTTCTTTTCAAAGAGAACAAAATTAAAAATAAAGCACGGGTTTTGTTTGTTGGAATTGGCAATCCAGAAATCATCGCTGACAGTTTTGGGGTGCTTACAGTGAACAAAATTTCTATAAATCCTTATAAGAAAAATAATCGCATTTTCAAGATTGTGCCAAATATATTTTCTAACACCGGCTTAAATGCTTATGACATTATCAGATTGATTGTGGAGGCATTTGATATATCTTTGGTGTTTCTGTTTGATAGTCTTGCAACAAGCAATATTTCAAGACTTGGAACTTCCTTGCAGATTAATGATGCAGGATTGACGCCGGGTAGTGCTATAAACAATTTTGGCAGGCCGATAAACAAAAACACTCTTAATGTGCCTTGCTTTGTGGTTGGTGTTCCAACTATGATTTTATCAAGTGATTTTGGTGTGAAAATGAAAAATAATATTATTTTAACCGAAAAAGACGCAAAAGAAAAAGTTGAATTTCTTTCTTCGCTTGTGGCAGAAGTTGTGGATGATTTGATGAAATGAATAAAATATTTGACGGATAAATCTTTATTTAAAATCTTTTTTTAAAAGGTTTTATTAGAACTAATTTGTTTTAAAATGCGTATTAGAATTAGTTTGAGTATTTAGTTTGAGTATATAAAATTAGTTCGAGTTTATAATTTGTTTGAAAAGGTTATAAAATTCGATATGAAAAGGTTTTAACAAGAATTTTATTTTATTATTAAAAGTATTTGTTACCAAATTCAACGATACAAGCATATATATTTTTATGAAAAATGTGCTTTTAATTGATAGTGGAAGTGGGGGAATAAACATTCTCAAAGAGTGTGTTAAGGTTGTTCCAAGTTGCAATTATTTGATGTTTTGTGATAACTTTAACTTACCCTATGGAAATAAAACCAAAGAAGAACTGCAAGAGCTAACTTTAAACAATTTGAGGGAAATACACAAATTTTTTAGGTATGATATTGTTATTTTGGCTTGCAACACACTTACGTGTACGTGTATTGAAGAGTGTCGAAAAATCTTTCCAGATGTGATTTTTATTGGAACAGTGCCAGCAATCAAGCCAGCAATTCAGAGTTTTTCTGGTGATGAGATTTTAGTTTTGGCAACGGATGTTACTTTAAAACACAATATTTTGATAAATAAAACGCCAAATCTGGTTCTTAAAAGTATGCAGAATTTGGCGTCTGAAATTGATATTTATTTGGATGAATTGCAAGTTTTGAAGGAGGAACTTATTGAAGATTTGAAAATGATGGAACTAAAAAATATCAAGGCAGTTGTTTTGGGTTGTACGCACTATCTTGCAGTTAAGGATATTTTGCAAGATATTTTCCGTGAAAATTTATCAAAAGAAGTAACTTTTTTTGATAGTGCAAATGGTGTGGCAAGACGGCTTAAACACTTCGTTGGCGATGATGTAAATTGTTTTCAAGTGCAGATGATGACAACAAAAAATGATGAAAATCTCTTGCCTAAATTTTGGTGGTATTTTAATAAGTGACAATATATCAAAATATTAATGTGTCCACTAAATAATGTTGTAGAAGTAAGGATATAATTTATAAGTTAAAAATGAATAAAACATCATAAGGAATAATAACAAAAAAGTAATGTCTATAAATTTAAAGTGGTTAAAGATTAGAAAAATGCTTTCAACGCATTAAACGGTGAGAACTCTCAGTCAAATCACAAAATCTTCCAATTCACATCGTTTTTCCGGAAGTGCTGTTATTTGAATTATTGTTGTTGGTGTTATTGACGTTATTTTGTTCTGGTAATGAAGTCCTAATTAAACCTGCTCCGTGGATATCTTCTTTTGAAAAAGTGGCTTTAATTTCTTTGACTGTCATTTTAATACCGTATGCTATTCGCTTTTTCTCATTATATAATTTTTTATCTAATTCTCTAAGACGCCAATGAATTGCTGATAATTTGTCTAATTTTTCACCATCTTTGCCATTGCGTTGGTAATTTAATTGAGCTATTGCATAAGCTGATTGGATAGTTACTCTACTTACCAAAACTTCGTCATTTTCGTTTAAATTATCTAAATCTTCATATTTTAAAAAGAGTTTTTTTCTGCTCAACCATTTTTGTTTATTCATGATTTTTCCTCCATAATTTTCTGTTATTTTCACTATTATCCATTATTTTATCATATTAAAAAAGGGGGGGGAGGTGGTTATTGTATTGTCTGTTATTGCTCATTATTGTCCGTCAAAAAGATTTGAGTTTAAAAAGACAGGCTCGCAGGTGATATTTATTCCTAATTTTTTTAGAGTTTGCTCTTCACTTGTTGGTATGATGTAAGTGCAATGTGCGTCACAACCGTTAAGTTTGCCTATTTCTGCCATTGCTTTCTTTGCTTTTTCATTTTTACTTGTACAAATTGACAGTGCAACCAAAACGTCATCTAAGGTTAGCACACTGCTATTAGATTTTAATATTTTGGTTCTGTATTCCATTATTGGTAAAAGAATGTCGTCTGTTATTACGTCAAAATCATCGCCAAGTCCA
The DNA here is from genome assembly GCA_964405555.1 of uncultured Lachnospiraceae bacterium. Classification (GTDB taxonomy): domain Bacteria; phylum Bacillota; class Clostridia; order Christensenellales; family UBA1242; genus Caccovivens. Next base: position 41,647 of record CAYOOB010000009.1, read on the forward strand.
GCCAAAGTACGCAGAGCATTTAACACAACAGCAGCACTTGCTGAAACAATCTTTTTTGTTTTTCCTGTCACAATTTTTCCGTTTGGTAGTTCAAGTGCTTCAGATGGGAATCCGCTCGTCTTGGAGGTGTGTTTTGCTGTGTCGATAATCTCTGCAAGCGATTTTTTTGCATCCGCTTCTTCCACGAGTGATTTATTTCGTTCCAGAGTTTCATAGGTGCATTGACCACGCTTGTAGTCGCATTCTGCACGATAGTATCTTCTCAAAATCTCTTTCTTCGCTGATTTTTGGGCGAGAGCATCATCCACAATTGCTGATCCAACCATGTTTACACCCATTTCAGTTGGAGATTTGTAAACCTCTTTGCCTGTGATTTTGTTTAATATGTCTTTAAGAACAGGGAAGGCGGCAATATCTCGATTATAATTTATTGCCAAAGTGCCGTATGCGTTAAAATGGAATGGGTCAACTTGGTTTACATCATAAAGGTCGGCAGTGGCTGCCTCGTAAGCAATATTTACAGGGTGCTTTAATGGTAAATTCCAAACAGGGAAAGTTTCAAATTTGGCATAGCCTGCTTTAACTCCACGTTTATATTCGTGGTAAAGTTGGCTTAAGCAGGTGGCAAGTTTTCCGCTGGATGGGCCAGGAGCAGTGACAACAACAAGTGGACGAGTTGTTTCGATGAATGGATTTTTTCCGTAGCCTTCTTCGGACACAATGGTTTCAATATCGTTTGGATAGCCTTTTATGTAATTGTGAAAATATACGTGTTCACCTCGTTGTTCCAATTTTTTTGCGAATTTTGATGCACTTGGCTGACCTTTATACATTGTGATTACAAAGGAAGAAACGTATAGGTCAAGTGCACGCATATTATCCACAAGGCGTAAAACTTCATTGTCATAAGAAAGTCCAAGATCTGCACGGATTTTGTTTTTTTCTATATCGTTTGCACTGATGCATAGAACAATTTCTACCTTTTCTTTCATTTTTTGAAGTAGTTTAATTTTTATGTTTGGGTCAAATCCTGGCAAAACTCTGGCGGCGTGTAAGTCATCAAAAATTTTACCACCAAATTCTAAATATAATTTATTGTTGAAATTTTTTATTCTTTGGCTGATATTTTCGCTTTGCAGTTTTAAATATAGATTGTTGTCAAAGCATATTTTTGCGTCTTTTTCTGTTTTTGTTTGTTTTTTCTCTTTTTCCATTATTAACCTCTTTTAAATTTGTATTTTTATATTTTTGTTGTTTGTTATAAAACAACAACTATATCATATCTATTATAAGATATTTATTGTAAAAATCATAATAAATTTTAAAATTTTTTAACAAATTATTCTGCAACTTGCTTTTATTTTTCATTGTTTTTACTTTCAGATCTTTCCATATCTTCTTTTTTTTGTATTTCCTTTTTTTCGTTCTTAGAGTAATTGTATAAGCAAATCGTCATACTTTCTTACACTTACATAATATATCAAAATTATCATCAATTGTTCTTGATATTAAACCTTCTTTTTCGCGTTGTAGTATATCAATTAAAAGATGTTGACATAACAAAAAAATGAGTTATACTTACTTTAAGGTGAAATTTCATTTATTTTTAAAGATAATTTTGATAAACTAACAAAAGAAATAAATAAGCAAAATAAAAGATAATTTGTGTTAGTTAATATAATAACATCTTTCACTTCACATAAAAATGTAATTATAAACAATATAGTTGATATAAAAAATGTAAGTGATTTTAACATACACTATTTGTTTGATTTTCATCTTATTTATTCTATCAATTAATATTCTGTCAACTTTCTTAAAACCTATTTAAAATATAACAAAAGTTGGTAAAACTTGAGCAAAACATAGATTATTGTTTTGTTTTTATTTAAAATGTGTTATAATATAAAGTATGAATGATGCAAATAATAAGAAAATTTTAATTTTAACAATAACTGCTGGGCAAGGGCATAACTCGGCAGCGTATTCCATGAAGGATAGACTTGAAAAAATGGGGCATGAAGTTAAGGTTGTGGATATATTGAAAGAATATGCTTCTCGTCTTTCGGAGTGGCTTGTGGATGGAGCATACTCCTTTGTTGTTGGGCATTTAAGACCAATTTTTAATTTGTTTTACAATAAATATATGAAAAGTCCAGTCTATAAAGAGGCGGTTTGTAGTAGTCAGTATTCGGTGAAAAAAATTAATGGAAAACTTTTAAAACTTATTTACGAATTTAAACCAGATGTTATTTACACAACCTCGTATTATGGTGGTATGGCACTTTCAAATTTGAGGCGTGTCTATAAAATTCCAAGTGTCAATGTGGCGTGTATGTTGGATTATGTGGTTTCTCCGTTCTGGGAGGCGTCGAGTTTGGGAGTGGATTATTTAACTCTTTCGCATCAGCAGTTTAAAAACAAATTGCTTGAAAGGGGATTTAGAGAAGAACAGCTTGTTGTGACAGGTATTCCAGTCAGCGAAAAATTTCTTGAAGTTGTTGATAAGGAGGAGGCTCGCAAAAAACTTGGGCTCAAAAAGGATATGTTCACACTTCTTATCTTCTATGGTGGAGGACATTGGAGAGGTGGATATGAGGTTCTTCATGCATTATTAAAGAAGATAAAAAAGCCAATACAAATTGTTGTCGTGAATGGTCATAATGAAAAAAGCAAGAAGAAGATTGATAAGGAAATGAAAAACTATCCAGAGAATTTTGTGGTTAAAAATATCGGTTTTTCAAAACAAATTGATTTAATCATGAGTGCCTGTGATTGCTTGGTTGGTAAGGGCGGAGGTCTTTCCACAACCGAGGCGATAAACAAAGAACTTCCTCTTATTGCCACAACAAAATTACCATCGCAAGAGGTTTATAATATAAGGTTTTTGCAAGAAAATGGCATGGGGTTGAGTTTTAAAAATAATAAAGAATTGGTGGATAAGGTGAACTATGTTATGGAAAATCCACAATACTTAGAAATGATGAAAGCAGATTTGAAATCAATAAAAACGAATGCAATTGAAACTATTGCTAATTTGATTGATAGTCAGGGGTATGCAGATTATACTTGGGTTAACACTTCATTGGACTATGGCAGAGTGAATAAAATTGTGAATAAGCGAAGAAAGAAAGATTATAAATTGAGAAGAAAAGAAATGAAGTATGCTGAAAAAAATAATTGATTATTCAGTTAATTGTTGTTCTTGGAAATGTGATGTTATGTGATATGAAATAATATTCAACTCGAACGGTTGTTTTAATGAATATATTTAATTGATAGTTTGGAGATTGCTTTTTGGATTATCTTGTCGGTTATACTGAAACTATATAATTTACATTTTATTTTATAATATGTTTTATGTTTTTTATGTTGATTTAAATTAATTTTTATAATTATGCTTGTGATTTAATTTAGGTGTGGTGCTGTGCCACATCTTTTTTATCGACAATTATTTTGACATTTATTTTATTTGATATCTATTCGGCTATTTAATCTATTTTGTTATCTTTTTTGATATTTAATTTGTTGTTTATTTTATTTATTCATTTTTTTGAGAACATAATAATTAGTTTGTATGATTTTATTGTTTTGTAACAAAATAATGCTATGGATTGGAAAGTTTCGTTGTTTTATATAATTCCCGCAGTTTTTATATTGCTGTTGATTTTTCCTATATTCGTGGAGGTGCGGGTGTCGTATAATCCATTGTTTAATAGAGGAGTGGTTGCCCTTTTTGTTTTTAAAATTAAGATTATCTACTATATATTTTCATTTCATGGAAAATTTATTGAGTTGGCAAACGAAAAAGAAACTAAGAGGCAAGAGTTGGAGTTTTCAAGTCCACAATTTGCAGTTATTGAAGAATTTATGAAGCAAATTAAAGATAAAACTCGTTTGAAATATCTCTATGTTTACTATAACATTGGCACAGGGGATGCAATGTTAAGTGCGTTGGTTTGTGGGTTGTTGAACCAAATGCTTACACAGACTTTCTTGATATTAAAAAGTCATAAACCCACTGCGTCTTTTTGTGTTTATGACACCGTTTCTTACAACAAAACTGTGTTTGAATTGGCAGGAAGAGTTTCAATTTCAATTTCTTTCTTTGATGTGGTATATTCTTTTATTCTTTCGCTCATCCTATCAAAAAGAAAGAATTAATACAATAATTTGCGTATTATTCATCATAATACACAATATGTGGTGTATTATGCAGAAACAAAAAACTATATGGAGGTAATAATGAAAAACTTTACAAGCTCAACTTCAATTAATGAACTTATCCAAAGTGCAATGGATAAAATCAAGACTATCGTGGATTCCAGCACCATTGTTGGCGATAGTATTGAAACACCAGACGGCACAACAATCATTCCTATTTCAAAGGTGACTGTTGGTTTTGTTGTGGGTGGAGGTGAATATGCTGACCTTTCTTCTCGCCGTGTGGCAAACCATTTTCCAATGAGTGGAGGTTCGAGCGGAGGGATGAGTGTGAGTCCTGTTGGTTTTTTAATTCTATCCTCAAATGGAGATGTGGATTTTGTGAATGTGGAAAACAAATCTTTATATCAAACTGTTTTGAATATGTTTAATTCGCTTCTATCAAAAATGGAGAAAAAAGCAAACGAGAACAATGAAAAGGATAATAACAATGATGAAAACGAATAAAAACTTTAATTCAAACTTCTTTAATGGCAACTTTATAAATTCGAAATATGCCGAAATTGAAAATTATAATAAGCATTATGCGAGTGTGTTTTTCAAGAGTGTTTTAGTTTTTGTTTTATGTTTTTCTTTTATTCTTTTGGGTGTGATGAATGCAGTTCCGTTTAAGGCAAATGCTCTGGATGCTTGGACGAGTGCCAAGGCTTGTGCGGTGATTGAAACCTCCACCAAAAGAAAACTTTTTGCGGTTAACGAAAACACTAAACTTCCTATGGCAAGCACAACAAAAATCATGACTGCAATCACGGCGATTGAAAACTGTGAAGATTTGGACGAAAGATTTGAGGTTTCTTCTAAAGCGGTGGGAGTGCCAGGAACATCACTATATCTTCGCAACGGCGACATCTATTCCACACGAGATTTGCTTTATGCGCTTATGTTAATTTCTGGCAATGATGCTTCTGTGGCAATTGCCGAACATATTGCAGGGTCGACAGCCGAGTTTGTGACAATGATGAACGAAACTGCTCGCCGAATTGGAGCCACAAATTCTCACTTTGCAAACACTCATGGGCTTGATGCAGATGGACATTACACCACCGCTTACGATTTGGCTTGCATAACAGCTTATGCGTTGGAGAACGAAACTTTTAGAGAGATTGTAAGCACCAAAAACATAAAAATCACAAAGGGCGAGGGAGAAAATGTTGAAAATAGGTATCTTAAAAATAAGAATAAACTTCTCTCCACGCTTGATGGTTGTATTGGTGTTAAAACGGGCTTTACCGATGATGCTGGCAGATGTTTAGTTTCGGCAATCGAAAGGGATGGTTTGCGTTTGGTTTGTGTGGTTCTTAACTGTGGACCTATGTTTGAAGAAAGTTCTACACTGTTGCAGAAATGTGCAGAAGAATTTAAGCTTTATGACCTAACCGATTTATATGACTATAACCAAACTGTGCAAGTGGAGGACGGCAGGCAGGATACTGCCAAGATTGGCACAAAAGAAAGTTTTGTTTATCCGCTAACAGAAGATGAGGTGGATAGGTTGCAATTTTCATATACATATCCAGAAAGTGTGCAGGCTCCGCTTGAAAAAGGGACAGAAATTGGAGAAGTAAAAATATTTTTAGATAATAACTTGCTATTTTCCGAAAAAATTTATACAATAGAAGAGATTAAACCAAAATCAGTTCTTCAAAGGATGAAAGATTTTTTCGGTAATTGGTAAACTCTTCGATTCGTGACATAAATATTTTCAGTTTGAAATATGGTTGTGTTGCTGACGATGTCGTTTACAATATTCTCCTAAATTGAAATTTCTCTCATCTTTGAAGATGGGGGATTTTTTATTTGGTTTTATTGATATGTGGTTTAAGAGGTGTTAAGATGTGTTAAACAAATTAAAGGGTTTGTATAAGTGAAGACAGGTTCTCAGCGGTTAGGTTATGCTCTACCAAAAGTTCTCCAAAAGATTATTAAAGTTAATGCGTAAAATTTTTAGAATTTAAATAATTTTTAGAGAATCAATTTGCCAACAATTATTGGTTAGGTTATAGAATTTATTTCACTTATTAATACATCTTTAAAGTAAAAAGAAAAAAATCAAATAGATTTACATGATTATTAGAGGTTTTATATGATGAGATTAAACAAATTTTTGAGTGCGTGTGGAGTGGCATCAAGGCGAAAATGTGACGAGATAATTTTACAAGGTCGTGTGACTATTGGCGGAAAGGTTGTGTCAGAGTTGGGGGTTACTGTCAACGAAAAAAAAGATGTTGTTTGTGTGGACGGTGATAGAGTGCAACTTCCAGAAAAATTTGTCTATCTAAAACTCAACAAACCAAAGGGCTATGCTTGCACGGCGAAAGACGAAAAGGGTAGAAAGACTATTTTCGACCTTGTTCAAAGCGAAGTGAGATTGTTCAGTGTTGGGCGTCTTGATTACGACACAGAAGGTTTGATTTTTTTGACTAATGACGGCGAATTTGCAAATTCTATAACTCATCCAAAATTCCACATTGAGAAAGAATATCAGGTGACCATTGAGGGAGAGATTAAAGAAAGTGAAATGGCGGTTTTGCGTGCTGGCGTGGTTGAAAATGGTGTGCGTATGCCAAAGGCGAAAGTAAAATTTTTAAGTTATGACGGCAAAAACTCCAAAGTTTCGGTGGTGATTGACGAAGGGCAAAACAGGCAAGTTAGGCGTATGTTTGAGTGTATTGGACGTACCATTGTGCTTTTAAAGCGTGTTCGCATTGGCAACGTTCGTCTTGGAGGTCTTGTGCGAGGGAAAACTAAACCATTGACAGCAGAAGAAATTGAAAGTTTTAGTTAAAAAAATGGAAAAGGAAAAATAAAATGATATTATATCATGGAACACAAAATAGAGAATTGAAGGAACTTCGCACAGATTTTAAGTCTGGAAGAAAGGGAGATACTGCCAAAATCTATCTTACAGATAATTATGAAGTGGCTTTCCTTTATGCGACGAACACATTGAGATTTTATTCTTATGATAAAGATAATGACATTTTATGGTTTAGGGAAGTTGCTCCTGATAGTTTTAAAAAAATGTATAAAGGGCACGGGTGTTATATTTTCAAAACTGAAATTGACAATCCTGAACCAGTTGATAACCATCCGATTGGTAAACATATCTATTCTTACGACAAAAATATAAAGCTTGATAAGAAAGATAGAGAATATATTTCTGATTGTTATGAAAAACTTTTACAACTTGAAAAAGATGGTAAGATAAAACTTTATAGGTGGGAAGATAGGTCGGAAGAGGATAAAGAAAAGGATAAAGAAAAATTTATTAAACAATTTTTGCCATATATGAAAGAAACTAAGGAAAAGTATCCATTGGATTATAAGATGTTAACTTCTTTTTATTCAGAACTTGCTGTTGATGATAATAATGAGAGTGAAGATAAAAAGATAAAAGTTGCAATTGTAGGTGCGGGTGCGTCGGGGCTTATGCTGGGCGGACTGTTAACTCAAAAAGGTTTTGATGTTGCCATTTTCGACCATAACGAAAAAGCTGGCAAAAAATTATATATTTCTGGTAAGGGTAGGTGTAATCTTACTAATTTATGCTCGCCAGATGAGTTCTTGAAAAATGTGGTGAACGGCGAAAAATTTGTGCGTTCGGCAATCTACAATTTCACAAGTGCGGATGCGGTGCAATTCTTTGAAGAACTTGGACTTAAAACTAAAGTGGAGAGAGGTAATAGGGTTTTCCCACAGAGTGATAAATCAAGTGATGTTATAAAGGTTCTCAAAGAAAAACATTGCAAGGATGTTAAATTTCAATTTGATAACCGTGTGCTATCCATAGAAAAGATTAATGTTGAAGAAAATTATGGAAAAGATAATGTTGAAAAAAAGGACAGTAATCGAAAGAATAAAATTATTGAAAACAATGTTGTAGAAAATAACATTGAAGAAAATAATATTGAAGCTGATGATATTGAAAAAGATAAATTTGAAGAAAGTAAAAATATTTTTGTGTTAACAACCGAAAAAGGCAAGCAAAGTTTTGATGCTGTTGTGATTGCCACAGGTGGTAAGAGTTACATCTCCACGGGCAGTGACGGCAGTGGTTTTAAATTTGCCAAAAGTTTTGGACATAGCATTGTTCCTCTTGTTCCAGCACTTTGTCCGATTAAATTAAAAAACAATTTTATTAAAGTTTTGCAAGGAGTTTCCTTAAAAAATGTCACACTGAAAACAGTGACAAACGGCAAAAAGGCAGAGTATTTCGGTGAGATGATGTTCACAGATATTGGAATTACAGGGCCGATTGTTTTGACGGCATCAAGCAAGATTAATCGAGCGGATGATGTTAAACTTGCGTTAGATTTTAAACCAGCACTTACAGAAAATCAACTTGACACAAGATTATTAAGAGATTTTGATGAAAATAAAAATAAAGAGATAAAAACCATATTTCGTGGACTTTTACCAAAAGTGGTGGCAGAAGTGTTTGCGATGGTTGTTGGTATTGATGAAAATAGAAAGGTTAACAGCATAACAAAAGAAGAACGCAGGAAGATTATTGAATTTTTGAAAAACTTTCCACTTGAATTTGGAGGACTTTATAACTTGGATGCTGGCATTGTGACAAGCGGAGGTGTGAGCCTAAAAGAAGTCAATCCAAAAACATTTGAAAGTAAACTTGTGGCAGGGTTGTATTTCATTGGAGAAGTTTTGGATGTGGATGCTCTCACGGGCGGTTTTAATCTTCAATTATGCTGGGCGGAAGCGGTTTCTTGTGCAAGAAATTTTGTATAGAGAAAATTTAATTGACTTTTGTTTTGCTTTTTTATACAATGTTGTGTGACTAGAAAGATTTTAAATTGAGTTTGCTTTTAACGCATTTTAACATAATAGAAGATAAGACACAGATAAGACATAGAATCAATGCAGATGATTAAGACATAGATAGTATATAATTCAATTACCGCATAATGACATACTTTAATTAACGTAAAGATAAAAACATATCGAAAAACATTTTAGAATAAATAGGTGTGTTTAATAACCTTAATTGTGTTATTTGTGCTTTAAAAAAAATAGAATATAATAGATTAAAAAGGAGTTTTTATGTTACTTTGGATTGCACGTATATTGCTTTGGATTCCTATTTCAATATTCCATCCAACAACCATTAAAAATAGAAAAAATCGTCCAAAAGGTAAGGCGATTTTGTGTTGTAATCATCGTTCAAATTGGGATATTACACTTTATATCTTAAACACAAAAAAGAAAGTTAAGATTTTGGCAAAGAAAGAGCTTTTCAAAAATAAGTTGTTTGGAGCAATTTTAAAAAATTTTGGTGCTATTGAAATAGACCGTGAGGCAAATGATATCAATGCAATCAAGTTGTGTATTAAAGCACTGAAAGAAGATAAACAACTTTTCATTTTTCCAGAAGGCACAAGGTTGAAAGATGAGAGTCAAATTCTTGGCGAGATTAAAAGTGGATTGGCTCTTATTGCAATAAAAACTAAAACACCAATCGTTCCTATTTGGGTGGAGAAAAAACCACGGCTTTTTAGAAGAAGTGTGTATAGAATTGGTGAACCTTATGAATTGAGCGAATTTTATGGAGTTAAGTTAGACGAAGAAACACTTAAAAAGGCGGATGCTATTGTTCGTGAAAAGATGTTGGAGTTAAGAGAACAATCTGTTAGTGTAAAGAAGAAAAAGAAATAAGAAAGGTAAATAAGAAAATATGAACCGAAAATATATGATAAAACAATTTAGAATTTTAAAATTAAGAGATGTGATTTAATGCGTTTTATTTATCTAAGAGGAACAGAATGGAAAAAGTAAAAGATTTAATTTTATATCAAGTTGCAACGGACAGAAATTATAAGGTTGGAGATAAACTTATATTTGACAATAATACTCCAAATGGACAGTTTAATAGGGTTTTTAAACACTCTTTTAAACTTGACGGCAAAAGACCAAGTGATATTCTATTTAACATTGCAGGTCATAGATTTAAAAAATTAAAGAAAAATCAACTTTATGAACTTGCACACATACTTGAATATTATGATGTTTTTGTTAAAGAGTTGGCACTTGAATATGTGAGAGCAAGCAACTTTCCTAACTTGCCATCAAGGTTACATTGTATGTATCTTTCTATAAACAAAGATATTGCTCTTCAAAACATTGAAAGTATGTCGAAAAATTTAGAAAGAAATGGCAGTCACTTTCAAGCAATCGCAGTAAAACTTAACGGTGTAATTTTTAAAGCTGGTAAGTTTTATATGACACGAGAGAGCGAAAGTTATGAATATTATAAAGAAAAGGCTTATGAATATTGGTCGCAAAAAGATTTGAAAGATGAAGAAGTTAAAGAAATTCTTTTTGTTGGAGAAGCCGAAGTGGTTGAAATACTAAAAGAAATAAAAAAATAATATATACTAACATTAATACAAATAAAGAAAGAAGACATCTAAACGATGTCTTTTTTATTTTTAATTGTTTAATGTTGAAAATTAATTGGTTTGTTTGAAAAAGTGTAAATTCATGTTTGGAGTAAGGCAAGGGAGATTATGGTCTTCATATAAATATATATTTAATAAGAAAAAGTCACTTTCATTAAAAGCATATTTGCTCACTGAAAAATTAATTTTTTCATTTTCGTCTTCATATTCAAAACATAGAATTTTACTTGATGCAACAGGTACGAAAATTGTTCCATGTCCACCAGAAAGTGAAACAGATAAATTATATTCTTTTTCATTACATATAAGAGTGGCAACCATGCTTTCCACAACATCATCTTCTTCACTAACAGCTGTCAAATCTATTATCATTGAAAAGTTATCGCTGGTTGCAATCCAAACACCTGAACTAGGAAAATCTGAAAAATTGCTTGGACTTTTTGAATTTGCATAGGTTATTGTGGCATAGATAATATAAGCAAAAATAGAACATAGTAGTAGAGAAGTTAATATAATTATTGCAATTTTTTGAGAATTTTTCTTTATTTCCATAATCATAATTTATCATTTGCCTTGTTGTAGTGTCAAGAAAATTTTATTAACATTCTTCAATATTAAAAATATTATGGTTTAATATAAGAAAAATGGAAAAATTGTTTAAATTTGCTTGAATAATTTGCTTTTTGCTTTTATTTTTGTTATTATTAAGTAAATTTATTTAAAAGTGAGATGAAATTATAGTTATGAGCGAAAAATTTAACTTAGAGATGATTGATAAAACTTTCACCTCGTATCGCAAAGGGCAGTCTTTTGACGGCGTGGTTGTTATGAGAAGAGAGGATGGTTGCATTTTTAATATCGGCGGAAAAAATGATGCTTTCATTCCAGCAGGCGATTTTGAAGATTATTCCAAAATCAAAATTGGCGACCGTTTTTCTGTGGTTATCACAAAACAAAAAAATGAAGAAGGATTGATTGAGGCGTCAAAGGCTTTGGCAGACTCTCTCAAACTTGCCAACCAAAACGCACAAAGTTTGCGTCTTGGAAGTAAATTTTCTTTTGTGGCAACAGGGGTTGGCGATGGTCTTCTATCCAAAATGGGTGACTACGAAATTATCATTCCATTTGATGAGGTTGCAGAGTGGAAACCTAAAAATTATAACCGTTTTGTTGGTAAGCAAATGGAAGCGGTTGTTACTGAAATTGATAAGGAAAACAAGCGAATTATTGGCAGTGTTAAACTTTTGCAGGAACAAACACGTATTGCCATTGAAAAGAATTTTTGGAATAGTATCTTTATAAATAAGATTGTTTCTGGCAAGGTGGAACGAATTTTGCCTTATGGTGCTTTTGTGAGTGTGGATGGTTTTGATTGTTTTCTTCATATATCTCAAGTGGCGTATGAGAGGCTGGATAATGTGGAGCAGGTGCTTCATGTGGGTGATGTGAGAAAGTTTAAGGTTATCAGTGTGGACAGAGAGAACAAAAAAGTGGAACTTTCACTTAAAGCCACTTTGGAAGACCCAAAAATCACACGAGTAAAAGAACTCATGGTTGGACAAGTGTATGACGGCGAAGTTATCAAACTTTTGCAATTTGGTGCGATTGTTAAACTTGATAACGGTGCAAGTGGACTTTTGCATATCAACAATGCCACAGACGACCGCACAAAAAAGATATACGAAATCGTGAAAGTTGGCAATCGTGTGAAAGTTGAAGTTATTTCCAAAGATGAAGAGCAAGGCAAGGTTGCCTTTAAACTTGAAAAATAATTCAAGACAAAAACCATTATGTGGGAGGTATCAAACATGAAATTAAATAAAAAGTTGTTTCTTTTTGATATTGATGGAGTTATTAGGCTTGGAGATACTTTGATTGATGGTGCTGTTGAATTATATGACTATATAAACAATATTGGTGGAAAGTCAATTTTTATAACCAGCAATTCAACAAAAAGTGGAAGAGATTATGTTGACCATTTTAGAGAACTTGGTTTTGATGTTGATGAATCAAATTTTACGACTGCTTTAACAATCACGGTTGAGTATTTAAAAAAACACCACTCAAGTGATTTGATTTATGTTGCAGGAACAGAATCTCTTTTTAAAGAGTTGAAAGACAATAACTTGAAAGTGACTAAGTGCTATGATGAGAAAGTTACGGTTGTTTTGGTTGGTTATGACACCGAATTAACTTTTGAAAAAGTGGTTACTGTTTGCAAATTGTTACAAACTTTGAAAGTAACTTATCTTGCAACGAATGTGGACTTGAAATGTCCTGTGCCTTATGGTTTTATTCCAGATTGTGGTGGAATTGTGAAGTTTATTCAAATTGCCACAGACAGAGAACCTAAATTTTTGGGGAAACCATCGCCAGACATGGTATATAAGGCTTTGGAAGAGAATAAACAATTCACAAAAGAACAAACACTTGTGGTTGGCGATAGGTTGTATACAGACATCGCTTGTGGAATAAATGCAGGGGTTGATACTTGTGCAGTGTTGACAGGCGAGTGTGATGAGGAAGAATTGAAAAACACCGAATATAAACCAACTTTTGTTTTTAAATCTGTTAAGGAACTTTTGGAAGAGTTGAGAAAAAAATAAAGTTTGTTAAGATGTCAAAAAGACATCTTGTGCTGATGTGGCTCAGTTGGTAGAGCAGTTGATTCGTAATCAACAGGTCG
>CAYOOB010000010.1:0-43821 GCA_964405555.1 uncultured Lachnospiraceae bacterium
TTTATAAGCACATCTTTCATACCCTTCGATGCCGCAATATGCAAAAAGGTTTCTTTTTCGTGATTTTTAATTGTTGCAAGTTTTTCTGGAGCAATTTCAAGTGCTTTTATAAGTACATCTCTCATGCCTTTTTTTGCCGCAGAATGCAAAAATGTGTTACCATCATATTCATCTGGAATTGTTGCAAGACTTGGATCAACTTCAAGGGCTTTTATAAGCACATCACTCAAACCATACATTTTTGCCGCATAATGCAAAAATGTGTTACCGTTACCAAATTCACTTTGAATTGTTGCAAGTTTTGGAAATTCCTCAAGCACCATACACAAAAATTTCTCAAGTCTATTATCTAATGCTAAAACAATCAAAGTCTTCCCTGTACTTGATCTCATGGTGAGAAGTTCTTCGTCACCAGAACTTTTTAAATAATCAATCAAAGTTTGTTCAATATCTGTATTCCCTTTACCAATTTCCATTTGAAATTCATCAATGATATTCATAACCTTTCCTCCATATTTCATTCCACACATATTCTAACACACGCCGTCTTGTTTGTCAATATCACTTTTCAATAACCCTAAAAAATATCTCAAAAAAATACTTGCTCGAATTTATAGTCAAAAATGAAAAAAAATAAAAAAATATATGATTTTATGAAAAAAAACAACAAAAATTAATCAAAATTGATAAATTCTTTATCTATCTCAAAATTTTATTCAAATTTTCATATACCGAAAATAAAAAAGAATGATGCTTAGTCTGTTATTTTGAAACTAATATAAAAAGGAACTTACCTTATATTTGTAGTTCCTTTTTATTTTTATTCTGCTAGTTTCAAAAGGGTTTACCCTTTCACTTTCTTTTATTAACGACGCATTTGTCTATCATCAATTAAGTATTTGCCAGGGGTATAAGAAGGCAGACGCTCTTCTCCATAATATATGTTTGGATGTTTATATAATTTATATCCATCTCCAAAATCTTGGTAGGACATAACATCAAAATCTAAAACACTATTTATTATTATATGTCCATACTGAACATTTTTGCCAAATTGTTGGCTTATTTTGGAAACATTCTTTGTTGTTTCTATTAAACCTTCTATATCGCACCAACTTGCATTTGTTCCACTTGCGAAAGGAGAATTTGCACCGAATACTGATGTTAAATCTGGATGGGTGTGACCATTGAAAAATACAGGTCTTTTATAAGTTGAAAATTTTATAAAATCATTTACTTCTTTTAGTATTGCTTTGAATTCATTAGAGTTTTGTTCTTCAAAAGCATAACTATATTTCTTTCCTTGACTGCATGCAGAATTAAATTCTTCAAAATAAGAAATAATTTTAGTAATCATAACATCACCGTTGTCTAATTCATAGCCAAACATGAAAAAACCTAATTCGTTGGCGGTATTATTTTTGCCATTTTTGCCTATTGTTTCTATGATTTCTGATAATTCCTTACCTAAATCTTTTGAAATTATAATTTTACCGTTTATGGTAGGCAACATGTTTTGTGATAGTAAATTCAGTTCTTCGTCAGAAGAAACTTTTCCTCTTTCGGCAACATATCCTAAACCTTGACTTCTTAACACTTGTTCAACTATATGCATATAAACATACCTCACTTCTTTTAATTATATCATAGATTATTTTGTTTTGCAATGGATAATCTAAATTTAAGGCGTGCCTTTTGGTGTAAATTAACTTTATTTTCTGGGGAGGAGAGTGTTGAAAACTAACAAAAAAACACCTTAATTGTTGGTTAAAGTGTTTTGATTATTATTTTAGATTTTCACTAATTAATGATAAAATTTTGCTAATTAAAGTTCTGGTTCGAAGTATTGGAAGATGATATTGTCGCAATATTTCACAATCCTCATATATTCTTTCTTGTTTTCGATGACCCATGCAAGAAGAGGTAGGTGTTTATATTTTTTTACTATGCGGTTTGGGAGTGCGGTGTTTTCGTAGGCGATGAAATGTGGGTCGCTGACTGACTTATTTAACATCAGATGGCGAAGCACAAATCTTGCAATTTTTGGAAGGTTCGTTTCGGCATACGCTTCACCTTTGAATGTTCCTGAAAGTTGCCCTCTTATGATTTGTGGAGCGTGCTTTTTGAAGTACGCAAGAGAGTATGGGTTGAAAGATTGAACGGCATACTTTCCTTTATAGTCTTTAAGTTTATCAATGAGTGTTTGTTCTAATTTGCCAACTTTATATTGGTTTTTTATTTCAATCAAAATTGGCACCTTTCCATCAATCAATTCCAACACTTCGTCAAGAGTTGGTATGGTTTCTTTTGTTCCAGCAAGTTTCAACAGTTTTAAATCTTCTTTATTGAGATATTTTAAATATCCGTCATTGCCTGTCATGCGGGCAAGTGAACTGTCGTGAAAAACCGCCAGCGTTCCGTCTGCAAGGAGGTGAACGTCAAATTCTATTGCATATCCTTTTTCTATTGCGTTGGAAAATGCGGCAAGAGAATTTTCTGGAATGCCCTTTCCATGTAGTCCTCTGTGTGCGATTGGTGTTTCAACAAGCCATGTTTTAAAAAGGTCTTCTTTGGCGATGTCTTTGTTTTTCTTTTTACTCATTGATATTAGTTCCTTTTATTTTTCTTTAAATTTTTTAAATCAATTTATTTCAATATACATATAAATATTAACAAAAATTTGTGTTTTTTGTCAAATGTTATGAAAACATTACTTATTTTTATGCAATTTTATGTCAAATTATTTTAAAAAAGCACAATAAATTCACAAAAAAGCTAAAAAATTATAGAAATTTTACCAAATTGTTTGTTTTTTTTATAAAAGTATAATTTGTATTAGTTGGTTTATTAGATTGTTTATATTAATCTGGGGGATAGGTGTATCATGGGTGTATATAAATCATGGGTGTATAAAGAAATATTTAATTTTTGTTGGCAAATTTTTTGATTGTTTCTAATCTTTCAACTGCATCTTGTTTACTTTCCGCAAGGAGTTTTTCTGCTTCTTCTCCTCGAAGTTCTTTTATTGCACTGAATCGTGATTCACCGTTTAAAAATTCGTCATATTTATCAAAATTGCTTATACTGTCAATTTGTAGGTTGTTTGTGCGAGGGTTAAATCTCAAAAGTGACCAATATCCGCTTTCCACCGCTTTTCGCATTTCGGTTGTGGTTTGCGACATATCAAATCCATGGCTGACACATGGTGAGTATGCAACAATCAAACTTGGTCCTTCAAAATTTTCCGCTTCTTTAAATGCTTTTATACATTGCGACATATTTGCACCAAGCGAAACCTGTGCAACATAACAGTTTTTCGAGGCGACTGCAAGTGCCACAAGGTCTTTCTTCTTTGTTCGTTTGCCAGCATTTGCAAACTTGACCATTGCACCTCTTGGGGTAGATTTGGAGGCTTGTCCGCCTGTGTTGGAATATACTTCTGTGTCTAAAACAAGAATGTTGACATTTTCGTTGCTGTTTAGCACGTGGTCTAAACCGCCATAGCCGATGTCATAAGCCCAGCCGTCACCACCTATAATCCAAACACTTTCGTTTTTATCTGTTGTATATTTGCTTCCAAGTTTAATTCCTAATCCAAATTCTGCATTATCTTCAAACAGAGAGTTTGCCCATGCTGGACCTTTTCCTTCTTCATTTTTTAGATATGGACAACTTGGATATGAACCGCCATATATGCTTGAACATCCAGTGGCATTGGCAATCACCATCCTATCGCCAAACAAGGTGGTGGCAAGTTTGATGTATGGTGTTTCTCCGCAACCTCCACAGGCACCAGAAAAACCAAACAAACAATCCTTGAATTGCAATCCTTTTGGTATATCGGTGGAGAAAGGTGTGTTCTTTTCGGTTTTCAAAGTTTGGCATATTTTATAGTTTTCTTTCTCTTTATCCAAAATTTCATTCGCCATTTGCATAACTAATGCTTTTTTAATGGCAAGACAAGCATTTGCACAAACACCACAACCTGTGCAATCTTCTGGGCTGACTTGTAGGCGATAGTAATATCCGTTCATACCAAGGGCGGAGGCAAATTCCAACTCTTCTGGGGTTTCGCCTTTCACAAGCACTGGGCGTATGGCATTGTGAGGACACGATAAAACGCACTGTCCGCACTGTATACAATTTTTTGGAAGCCACAAAGGTAGGTGACCAGCAAAACCTCGTTTTTCAAATTCAGCTGTTCCTTGTGGTATTTTTCCGCTTTTATCAAACACTGAAACAGGCAATCTATCTCCTTGCAACTTTTCAATTGGTTTCATTATTGTTTGATAAAACTTGTCTGTGATATTTTTCTCGGCAAAATTTAAACCTTTAAAAGTAAATTTTTTAACATCCACTTGCTCTATTCTTTCTGCCGTTTTGCGTGATGCGTTAAGGTTTTTGTCGATAACTTTTTTACCCTTTTTAGAAAAAGTGTTTTGAATATATTTTTCAATTTTTTCCGTGGCGATATCAAAATCAATCAAATTTGCAACCTTGAACATTGCAGTTTGCATTATCATATTGATTTTGTTTCCAAGACCAACTTCTTCCGCTAACTTTTGTGCGTTAATCACATAAAGGCTTGCGTGCTTGTCTTGCAGGATTTTCTTGTATACATCTGGCAAAACTTTGTCGACTTCATCTGCGTTAAAAACGGTGTTGATTAAAACCTTTCCACCTTCTTTTAGTCCTTCAATACAGTTGTATCTATGCACAAATGAAAAGTTGTTGATTGTTACAATGTCCGCTGTTTCCACAAGATAAGTGCTTTTAATTTCGTTGTCGCTCACTCGGATGTGAGAGCGAGTTAAACTTCCACTTTTTTTGCTGTCGTATTCAAAATAACCTTGCACAAATTTGTCTGTTTCGTCACCTAAAATTTTTATGGTGCTTTTGCTTGCTGAAACAGTGCCGTCAGAGCCTAAGCCCCAAAACTTCATCTGAAAAGCATCCGTTTTGGAGTGATATTCCACATAAGGCAGGGAGGTGTTTGAAACATCATCAATAATTCCAACTGTGAAATCGTCTTTTTTAAGGTTGAAGTTTTCTATTATTGATGCCACCATGCTTGGTGTAAATTCCTTTCCGCCAAGACCATATCTTCCGCCAAGAACTTTGATATTTGGTCTGTCTTTCAAGGCATTTGAAACATCCAAAAACAAAGGTTCTCTTCCACCGCACTCTTTTGTTCTGTCAAGCACAATCACATTTTCTACACTTTGTGGCAAGAGTTTAGAGAATTTTTGATAGTCGAAGGGTCTATATAAATGCACGTTGATGCAGGCAATATCTTTAAATTTTTTGTCAGAAATCACTTCCTCAATTGTTTCGCAAGATGAACCCATGCTGACAATCACATTCTTTGGATTTTTACTGCCAACAAGTTGGAAAGGGTGATATTTTCTGCCAGTGAGAGAAGTAAACTTATTTAAAATTTTTGCCAAAACTTCAAACACATTCAAATATGCAGGCGAGGTGGCTTCTCGGTTTTGAAAGAACACATCTGGGTTTTGTGCCGTGCCTTTTTGATATGGTTTTTCTGGGTTTAGTCTTGCGTTTTTAAACTCTTCAATTTTTTCATAAGGGAGCATTTTCTTGATTGTTTCGTCTGAAATGATTTCAATTTTCTGCGTTTCATGAGAAGTGCGAAATCCGTCAAAGAAATGCACAACAGGCAGTGAAGTTTCATAAGCCAGAACATGAGCAATAAGTGCAAAGTCGTGTGCTTGTTGAACAGAATTTGAAGAGAGTAGTATGCATCCTGTTTGTCTTATTGCCATAACATCACTGTGGTCGCCAAAGATTGAAAGAGCATGAGTTGCAACCGTTCGTGCCGCAACGTGTAAGACAGCTGGTAGGTGTTCGCCAGCAAGTTTATATAGGTTTGGTATCATAAGCAAAAGACCTTGACTTGATGTGAAAGTTGTGGTCATTGCTCCAGCACATAAACTGCCATGTAGGGCACCAGATGCTCCACCTTCCGACTGCATTTCAACCAAAGTTGGAAGTTCGTCAAAAATATTTTTCTTTCCACTTGAAACCTGTGAATCACAATATTCCGCCATTGGCGAGGACGGTGTGATTGGATAGATTGGTATAACTTGCGAAAGTTTGTATGCAATCATTGCAGCAGCGGTATTTCCATCAACAACTTTTTTCATAATTTCACCTCTCTTGTTTTAGTTTTTAATTTTTATATTTTTTGGTTGTTTTATCTTATTTTTATCTGTGTGTTTTTTTTATTTGTTTTTATCCTAATTTTTATTTTAGATTTTTGATTTAAACTTTAAATATAGATTTTTATTTTTTTTGTTTGTTGTTATGTTGTTATAATGTTATTTATTATTTTTTTGTTCTCTATTTTCTTGTTTTGTTATTTGTGAAAATTTTCATTTTTATCTATTTTTTTGTTGGTTTTGTAAAAAAAATGCTATTTTTTATTCTTTTTCTGTTTTTTTTGTGATTTTTATCTATTTTTTTTAATTTTTAGTTTTAGATAGATTAACATTTTATAATTTGAGATTTACTGCATTTTTACCTTGATTAGATTAAGTTTTCATAATTTTTACAATACTATTTTTGGCTTTTGTATCAACAAATATCATATAATTAATATTAAAATTTGTATCTACTTTAATAGTTTAATTTTTTTATAAAAATATGTCAAATTTTTAATCAATTTTGTTATATTATTTGTTAGATTGTTTGATTATTATATCTAATTTTTGTAAAATAGACTTATGATGAGAGTACGGAAAGTTGAAGATGGTATGAGGATAGTGGTGCATGAGAAAGTTGAAGAGAATGTGAGAAAGATGAAGAGAATGTGAGAAAGTTAAAGAGAATATGAGAAAGTTGAGGATGATATGAGAAAGTTAAAAATTGTTGTGGAATATAACGGAACAAATTTTCATGGTTGGCAAAAACAAAAGGACAGACGAACAGTTCAAGGGGAAATTGAACAAGCATTTTTTTTGCTTACAGGTGAAAGTGTTTGCGTGGAGGGTAGCGGACGAACGGACAGTGGAGTTCATGCTCTTGCACAGGTGGCAAGCACTGAGATTAAAAGTGTGATTCCTATTGAAAAAATAAAAACAGCACTCAACAATCTTTTGCCAGCGGATATTAGAATTGTTAAGGTGTTGGAGGCAAAACCAGATTTTCATGCCAGATTTTCCACAAAACAAAAAACATATCAGTATGTGGTTCAAGTTGGTGGTGTGAGGTCGGCAATATATCACAATTTGGTTGGCTTTTATCCTTATGAGGTGGACATCGAAAAAATGAAAAGAGCTTCCTCTCTTTTGATTGGTAAACACAATTTTAAGGGGTTTTGTAGTTCGGGGGCAAGTGTTAAAAGTTTTGAACGAGAAATTTTTGACATAAAAATTGTTCGTACGAAAAACTCTAATATAATCAAATTTGAAGTGACCGGAAATGGTTTCCTCTATAATATGGTTAGAATTATTGTTGGTACCCTTTTAGATGTCGGGCATGATAAGTTGACTGATGATGATATTATAATGGCTCTACAAACCGGCGAAAGAAAATATGCAGGCAAGACAATGGAAGCGTGTGGTCTTTATCTTAAGAAAGTTAAATATAATTAAGGTGTAAGCTGTGGGGATAAAGTTAAGACATTAAGTTAAGCCAATATAAAGTAAAGACATCAAAGTTGAGCCAATAAAAGTTAAGATATTAAAATTAAAATGTTAAAGTTAAAAGCACAAAATTAAGAAGTACAAAATTAAGGGGCAAAATAAAAGGGGTTAAAGTTAAGCGAATAATTTAAGATACAAAAAGATAATTTATGTTATGGTGAAAAATGAGGTATAATTGTAAAAAAGTTATAAATATGTTTGGGTTGAGATGTTTGTTGAGGTGTTTGGCTTTTCTTGGTTTTGTTTATGTTTTTTGTTGGTTTTTTTAGTGGGATAACTGCATTCAAATTGACTTTTGACGAATTATGACATAAATTTTTTTTGTTTTATTGTTAGTTTTGTTGTTTTATTTTTTTTATTGTGATAAAATAACATATATGTTTTGCAAATAACAATGCTAAATACATTGAAACTTTTTTAAGGAGAATATTAAATGAACGAGAAAAAACAGGGTGGCTTTAAAATTGGCTGGGTTGTGGCAATGCTTGTTGTTGTGCTTTTAGTGGCTTTACTCTTTGTCGATTTTGGTGACAATGGAAAACTTTTGACATATAACGAAGTTATCGAACTTGTTGACGGAACTTACGAAAACGAAGAAACAGGACAGACGGAACAAGCATTATATATCTATGTAAAAAATGGAACAGGCTACATTATAATTAATAACTCTAGTATTCAACCAAGTCAAGTTCCAAGTTATTCCGATTATTATTTTAAATATGATAGTAGTTTTCTAAGTATTTTGTATCAGGAAGCACTTAGTGAAAGTGTAGACATTCAATATGCACCAGCTGGAACGAGTTTCTGGGATATTTTAGTTCCTGTTCTATATATAATATTTGCCATCTTCATTTTCTGGATGCTTTACAGAATGTTGGCAAGTGCAAATAAGGGAACAATGAACTTTGGTAAAACAAAGGTTAAATCTTACTCTATGAGCAAGGTTAGATTTTCCGACATTGCCGGCATGGACGAAGAAAAGGCTGAACTCCAAGAAATTGTTGAGTTTTTGAAAAATCCAAAGAAATTCACCGACCTTGGTGCAAGAATACCAAAAGGCGTGTTGCTTGTTGGTCGTCCGGGAACAGGTAAAACTTTGCTTGCAAGAGCGGTTGCGGGCGAAAGTAAGGTGCCATTCATTTCAATTAGCGGTTCCGATTTTGTGGAAATGTTTGTGGGCGTTGGTGCTTCTCGTGTGAGAGATTTATTTGACCAAGCAAAGAAAAACAAGCCTTGCATTGTGTTCATTGACGAAATTGATGCCGTTGGACGTCAACGTGGAGCTGGTCTTGGCGGTGGAAACGACGAAAGAGAGCAAACTTTAAACCAATTACTTGTTGAAATGGACGGCTTTGAACCAAACGAGGGCATCATTGTGCTTGCTGCAACAAACAGAAGTGATGTTCTTGATCCTGCACTTATGCGTCCGGGAAGATTTGACAGACAAATTTATGTTCACATTCCTGATGTTAAGGGCAGAGAGGGAATTTTGAAAATTCATGCAAGAAACAAACCGCTTGATGAAAGTGTTGACTTTAATGTTTTGGCAAGAATAACCACTGGTTTCACAGGTGCGGATATCGAAAATATGCTTAACGAGGCAGCCATTTTGGCAGCACGTGCTGGCAGACCAAAAATTATAATGGAAGATATCACCGAGGGTATTAACAAGGTGATTATGGGGCCTCAAAAGAAGAGCAGACTTTTAACCGAACATGAAAGAAAATTGACAGCATATCACGAATCTGGGCATACTATTGTGGCAAAACTTATGAAACACTGCGAGGATGTTCAAGAAGTTTCCATTATTCCTCGTGGCAATGCTGGCGGTTACACTATGAGCAGACCTGAAAATGATGATATGACAATGTCTTATAATAAGGCGTGCGACACAATCTCCATGAGTATGGGTGGACGTATTGCTGAGGAAATCATATTCAAAGACATTTCAAGTGGAGCATCATCCGATATACAACACGCAACAAGAATTGCTCGTGCCATGGTTTACGATTGGGGTATGAGCAAGAAGATTGGATTTATGTCGCTTGGTGATTCTTCCGAGGTGTTTATTGGAAGAGATTATCAAACAAGAAACAATTTCTCTGAAAAATTGGCTGGATTGGCTGATGATGAAGTTCAAGCAATCCTTAACAGTTGTTACAAAAAGGCGAAAGAAGTGCTATCTGAAAATGTTGAAATCTTGCACGAAATGGCAAAATTGTTGTTAGCTCGTGAAACCATATATAAAGAAGAAGTCGACATGATTATGGCTGGAAAGAAAACAGAAGAAATTGTTAAGACAATGGAAGAACGTGAAAGAAAGAGAAAAGAAAAAGAGGCTCGTTTAAGGGCAGAGAAAGAAAAAATTGAAAAGTTAGAAAGTTTCAAAAAGAAGATTGCCGAAGGTGAAAATTTAATCAAAATGGGAATAATCACTGAGGATGAACTTTCCGCTCTTAAAAAAGATTATGCCGAATTTGAAAAGTCATTAAATGCTGTTTTGGAAGGTGACGAAAATAAGGATGCTAATGACAAAACAGAAAATAACGTTGATGATAACTTGGAAGGAAAAACGAAAGAAAAAACCGAAAACAAAAAGAAAAATGTGTCGGTTGACGGTGCGATTGCAACTGATAAAGAAAAGAATGTTAAGACAAGTTCTTCAAAGAAAACAAGCACAAAGGCATCTTCCACTTCTTCAAAAACAGATAAGACTGATTCAATGAAATCTTCCACCGAGGTAAAAACAAGGAAATCAAGTTCGACAAAAGACGTTTCTAAAACGGAAGAAACCACTTCCAAAGACAAACAAAATCAAGACAAAAATAATAATGAGGAAAGTTAATGAAAGATAAAGAGTTGGAGCAAACATCTCAAACTTTGGATGATGAGGCAGTTTTGAGTGCAGAAGAGAGTGTTCAAGATGAAATGACACTCTCTGATGATGAACTCTATGCGAAAATCCAAACCGAAAAGATGTTAAGAAAGAAAAAAAGAAAAAGGATAGTAACCATTTGTTGCCTTTGTGTTGCAATGGCATTGGCTATGGTTATAATTATTTTGGGTGCCGTTCCAGTAAGTTTAAAACCTTATTGTTTAAGAAGCGGTTTCTCTCAAATTAAGCTTTATGGAAGTGGGGCAGTTGTTTCTTACGACTCGGATGATGAAGGTTATTCTACATTCATGAAATATTACAACAAAGCATTCAGTCAAACATATCTTTCTGCAATTTTTAGTGGGAGTTTATTTAGTTATGAAATCACAGAAGAGGCCACAAGTTTGGACAGTAGCACACTTGTGTCAACAATGCAAGGTCTTGCTGGAGATTCTAATTATTTAGTTCAACTTATTTTTGACGAAGACCAAGTTTTCACATATCAAAGCGGAAAGACTTATGAATCTCGATATTACAGTTATCAAAACTATGAAATAACTTTTTCACAGGCATTTATAGTTGTGAATGAGTCTTCTGGCTTGCAATCAACAGATATATATATTGTTGCAAAATATCCTGTCTTTTCAGGTAAAGAACCAACTGGCGAAACCAAACTTTATTTAATCACCGTGACTGTTAAAGCCGACACAAATATAATCTATGAAGCATGGTCAGAACTTACAGATATGTAATAAGATGTATAATAAGAGTTTGTAATAAGATGTGGAATTTTTAATGAGAGCCAACAAGGAATGTTGGCTTTTATTTATACATTGTGTATTGTTCTGTTAAAAAGTACTACAAATTTTTTTGAAAAAGTTGGAAAAATCCTTGACATAGCGGGCGAGTTGTGATATACTTTTGGAGTAAAAAATCTTCCTAAGACCGCAAGTGCTTATTTGCGTAAACACAGGGTTGTGTGCTTGCCGAGGAAAAGTTTGGTGATTGAATTTTCTTTCTCTGTGACTTTTCCATGGTTACAGAGATTTTTTATAAAAAACGCAAAATCTTGTTTAAAAGGAGGCTATGAATTTTGAGTGCTAATTTAGAAGCAAAGAAACTGATTGTTGAAGAAATTAAGGAAAAATTTTCCAAGGCAAAAGTGCTTGCTTTCATCGATTATCGTGGACTTACTGTTGCTCAAGACACCGCTTTAAGAAGAAAATTCCGTGCGGCTGGATGTGATTATAAAGTTTACAAAAATCGCTTGATGACAAAAGCTTTAACTGAACTTGGCATTGATTTTCCTGCAAACCATTTTGAAGGAACAACAGCAGTTGCAATTGGCTATGAAGATGAAGTTTCGCCTGCAAAAATCATTTGTGATAACATTAAAGAAACCAACAAAACATCAATCAAATTTGGTGTTTTAAATGGTGCTAGTGTTGATGCAAACACAATTGAAGCTCTTGCAAAACTTCCATCAAAGGAAGAGTTGATTGCAAAACTGCTTGGAACTTTGAACAATCCTGCATCAAGTTTGTGCAGAGTTTTGTCAGCCCCAGCACGTGGGCTTGCAGTTGCGTTGAACGCAGTTGCAACAAAATAATTGTCTTTCAAACCTTAAAAAAAACTGTCTAAACCGAGAGGTGAGGGCATAGAGAGGGTAAAAGAGTTTAAGACAATAAAAAATGCTAAATAAAAAACAACAAAAACAAACAGAAAAAATAGAAAAGAAAAATTAAAAAGGAGATAAATTAAAATGGCAGATATTAAAAATATTGTTGAAGAAATTAAAAAATTAACTATTGTTGAAGTTTCCGAACTTGTTAAAGCTTTGGAAGAAGAATTTGGTGTTAGTGCTGCTGCTCCAGTTGCAGTTGCCGCTGCTCCAGCTGCTGCAGGTGCTGCAGCTCCAGCTGAAGAAGAAAAGAGTGAATTTAACATCTTCTTGAAAGATGTTGGTTCAAACAAAATTGCAGTTATCAAAGTTGTTAGAGAACTCA
Source organism: uncultured Lachnospiraceae bacterium (assembly GCA_964405555.1). Classification (GTDB taxonomy): domain Bacteria; phylum Bacillota; class Clostridia; order Christensenellales; family UBA1242; genus Caccovivens. Next base: position 12,546 of record CAYOOB010000010.1, read on the forward strand.
CAGGTCTTGGACTTTCTGAGGCAAAAGCAATTGTTGATGGTGCTCCAAAAATGGTTAAAGAAGGCGTTTCTGCTGCTGACGCAAAAGCATTTGAAGCTAAATTCAAAGAAGCTGGTGCTGTTGTTGAATTAAAATAATTTTCAGGAAGAAACGAATTTTAACATAAAAAACTTCCACTTATGCAGTGCAATAATTGCACAAGCATAAAAAATATAAAGATTTTGCGAAAAAGAACACTCATAATATGGGTGTTTTTTTATTTAAACAATTATTCATAAAAACGAATACAAAATGTTCTTATTTTTGTATTTTTATTTAATATTTTATGAGTTATGTTTTTATATTCAAATGTAAAAATTATAGATGGATATGCATTTACTGCATCTGGACTTATAGAAATAGATTTAAGTGAAACACAAATAACAAGTATGTCTGATTATATATTTAATGATTGTTCCAATCTAACAACTGTTAGCTTACCAGACACACTTGAAAGTATTGGAGAGAGATCATTTAGGTATTGTTCAAGTTTACAGATAATCGAAATTCCTTCAAATGTAAAATTTATAGATGGATATGCATTTGCTGCATCTGGACTTATAGAAATAGATTTAAGTGAAACACAAATAACAAGTTTGTCTGATGGCATATTTAATGAATGTTACAATCTAACAACTGTTAGCTTACCAGACACACTTGAAAGTATTGGAGAGAGAGCATTTAGGTATTGTTCAAGTTTACAGACAATAGAAATTCCATCAAGCGTGACAGTTATAGAGGAATATGCATTCTATCGATGCACCAGTTTGACATCAATTACAATTCCAGAGAATGTGGCAAGCATTGGAAGTATGGCATTTTCTAATTGCTCACAACTTGCGGAAGTGATTATTGAGTCGGCAAGTATTTATGAAAGCATTGAAGAATTAACGTCTTGTGGTTATCTTATCAACTATGCCACAATGATTAAAGTTTTAAAAAGTGTGGTGGATGAAGCAGGTGAAAATGAATTTTTGTCTAATAATTACACAAAAAGCGAAGAAGCAGTTAACGGATATTATACATTCATAAAGGTTAATGAATAGTTAAAAACTGTTTAAATGTATTAATTAATTAGGTTGCTTTGAATAAAAATTCTCCTATGATAGGACAGAATTATCATAGGAGTTTTTTTTATTTTTCTAATCATTTTTTTAAATTTTCTAAGATATTTTTCAAACTTTTTTTGAATAACTTTCCAATGCTTCAAATAAATCCGCCTTAAAGTTTTTTATATCTAAATCCATACAAACCGAGGCATTTGGTTTATCAGTGAAGTTTATATCTATATATCCAAAATTATCAGTCTTTGTTCCATAATACTTAATTTCAATATGTGCAGGTTCAATCTTCATATATTCTGGGTGGGTGATATAATATATTGCACAAACATCATGGACTGCTGCACCAAGTTTTCCAACATGATAATCATTATATCCTTTAAACATTTTGCTATAGATTCTTCCAATCTTGTTTGTTTTTCTAAACCTTTTTATATCATCTTTGTCAAGGTAGGCAAAATGACCAAGTTCCATAGGAACCATAACAAGTTTAATACCACTTTTAAAAACAATTTCCGCAGCCTCTGGGTCGTAGCCAACATTGAAAGATTTGTAAGGCTTTCCATATATCTTTTCTTTTGTTCCGCTTTCAAATATGATTTCTTTTATATAATTTTTGCAATCAGGGTATTTCTCAATCATCTTCGCAATGTTTGTCATAGGACCAATTGAAACTATTGAAACTTTTTCTTTCTCTTGTTTAAGTGTTTCATAGATAACATCGCAAGCTTCTCCATCCATAGCTTTTCTTTTTATCTTCTTACGGTTGAAATTGTATTTCCCAAGTCCGCCTTTGCCTTGTGCATTCAGGGCATAGCTAGGTTGCCTTTTTATTGGCATGGATGTTCCTTTAACAACTGGAATGTTGGTGTTTAAAAGTTCCGTTAGGTGTAAAGCATTTTCAGTTATAGTGTCAATTCCTCCGTTCCCGCCAGCACTTGAAAAAAGAATGATATCTAAATCTTCACACGTTAAAGCATACATAAGTGCAATTGCATCGTCAACTCCAGGGTCGGCATCAATAATAATTTTCTTTTTTTCTTTGTTCTTCATATTAAGCATTATAGCACAAAATTACCAAATAATGAAACAAAACAAACATATTTTTTTGATTTTCATTATAAAAAATGAAAATAAATTGTAATTATGCTTAGTATTTTTTTGTTTTTATTTTTAATATATATTCATAGAATAAGAAAGTTGTTAATTGAGAGAAGTTAAAATAACGGTTTATATTTATAAATATTTAATTTGTTGTCATGACTTTCAAATATAACGTGTTGACTTTTTTATTTAATTTGAGTAAAATCTTAATGAAGATGGTTAATAAAAGTGGATTAAGTTCTAATTATTTCATCTTTTTTATTTTTATTTAATAGTTGATTTATTAAATTGAATTCTGGGCTGTTAGAATGTAATAATTTTTTAACAAATGTAATATTTTTTTATATTTTCTAATTTTAGTTTACTTTTTTAATAAAATTGTGTATAATATTAATATAAAGATTCGCAACTTACGAGCTTCGTGCTCCTACTGGTTGCGAATTTTTTATTTAACATAATATAAATGAAATAAATCATCTTACTTTCGCTTAAATTAATTGTATATTTGATTTAGTAGTATTCAAAATACTATAATTTCTAAACTTTTATTTATAGATTTTTTCTTGTTTAAAAATTTTCATAAAAACATTGACATTTTTATTATAATTGTGTAGACTAATAATGAAGATAGGGATACAGAGCGAGTTTGTTTAATGCATTCATCGACATCCCATCTTTTATTTTTTTATCCTGTTTTTATGTCGTAATTTAAAGTTATTAACAGGTTTCAGTAATATTACATAACTTCAAACCTAAAAATTTTTTTGATTATTTTCAATTTTGGTTTTAAGGAGGGGTGAAACTTGTTTGTTTGTATTTTTGTGTTTTGCTTTGTTTTTTTACTCCAATAACTTGACATTAGAAAACTAAAATTTTAAAATATACTTAGGAGGGGGAACTATGAGGGCAGAAAAATATATCAATTATTTAATTGAAGAAGCAGAATCTTCTTTCAAAACTTTGAGAGATGCAACTCCGTTTCCGAGTATAACGATTCAAAAAAAACATCTAAAAAGATATAATTGCAAAAAATTGCAGAAACTTGCAGAGAAACAGGGTTGGTCTTTCATGGAAATGGTAAATGCTCCAGAACCATTTACTTATTTCCCGGAAGAATTTAAAATTAAAAGATATGTAATGTTCAAAGCAAATTAACACTCACTTTTGAGTGTTTTTTTATTATCTCGTTCTTGTAGCATAACTCTCAAACCTTGTGCGTGGTTTATAAAACTATCACCTTGTTTAGTAGTATTTAGAATAGCATAACTCTCAAACTAATCTGAAATACATTTTTGTGAGATTCCTGTTTTAGGGGTATTTAGAATAGCATAACTCTCAAACAAGTATGTGGTTGGTACCTCGTCAAAATTTGTTTTAGGGGTATTTAGAATAGCATAACTCTCAAACCTCTCTGGTTGTGGTTCTGTCAGTGCAAAAGTTTTAGGGGTATTTAGAATAGCATAACTCTCAAACACGTAAGTTGCTAATAAATATAAGTCATTTGTTTTAGGGGTATTTAGAATAGCATAACTCTCAAACCTTTTCACATTTCTTATCTTCCCATCCCTGGTTTTAGGGGTATTTAGAATAGCATAACTCTCAAACTACTGACCATTATCATTCGTTTCGTCATAAGTTTTAGGGGTATTTAGAATAGCATAACTCTCAAACCGAAGTGCATACTATTGAAACTGATTGGTGGTTTTAGGGGTATTTAGAATAGCATAACTCTCAAACACACAACAATAATATATAATGTTGATATTGGTTTTAGGGGTATTTAGAATAGCATAACTCTCAAACTACTTCGAGGGCAATGGAAACGGATATTCTGTTTTAGGGGTATTTAGAATAGCATAACTCTCAAACTAACTTAACCTATAACTCGAATTGCAGTTTGTTTTAGGGGTATTTAGAATAGCATAACTCTCAAACCAAGTGGAGGTAAAAATGATTTTCGCCCTTGTTTTAGGGGTATTTAGAATAGCATAACTCTCAAACAAGTCAATATGCCACCCATGTGATTGGCGAGTTTTAGGGGTATTTAGAATAGCATAACTCTCAAACAACACAGCTATCAAAGGTAGATTTGGTTCTGTTTTAGGGGTATTTAGAATAGCATAACTCTCAAACACACAACAATAATATATAATGTTGATATTGGTTTTAGGGGTATTTAGAATAGCATAACTCTCAAACCATTTCTTCCCATGTTTTAAATTGAACACGGTTTTAGGGGTATTTAGAATAGCATAACTCTCAAACCATTTCTTCCCATGTTTTAAATTGAACACGGTTTTAGGGGTATTTAGAATAGCATAACTCTCAAACACTCAGAAATTTCAGAGTTTAATGTTGAAAGTTTTAGGGGTATTTAGAATAGCATAACTCTCAAACTTATTCTTTTATTATGTTATCAAGAAGCATGTTTTAGGGGTATTTAGAATAGCATAACTCTCAAACACCGCATTGGTCAATCTTTATAAAGAAGAGGTTTTAGGGGTATTTAGAATAGCATAACTCTCAAACAACAACTTGGTTGATTCAATTTATATCACAGTTTTAGGGGTATTTAGAATAGCATAACTCTCAAACTGATGCAGAGTCTTTACAATACACTTTTAAGTTTTAGGGGTATTTAGAATAGCATAACTCTCAAACTGTGTTTTAATAGCATTAGTTGTTGGTGTTGTTTTAGGGGTATTTAGAATAGCATAACTCTCAAACATGGAACAGAATCTGCTGTTAAATGAGGTGGTTTTAGGGGTATTTAGAATAGCATAACTCTCAAACGTGGTTGTATAATTTCAAGCATTTTCTTAAGTTTTAGGGGTATTTAGAATAGCATAACTCTCAAACTTATCATTTGTGTAGTACTCGATGATCATAGTTTTAGGGGTATTTAGAATAGCATAACTCTCAAACCGGGATATGGAATTTACCGTGCAGTTGATAGTTTTAGGGGTATTTAGAATAGCATAACTCTCAAACTCGGTTAAGTCCCAATTGTTAAAATTTTCAGTTTTAGGGGTATTTAGAATAGCATAACTCTCAAACTGTCCCTAATGGAACTAATGTTTCAGAGAAGTTTTAGGGGTATTTAGAATAGCATAACTCTCAAACTAGTTTGGGGGTATAGTGTAATATGTTTCAGTTTTAGGGGTATTTAGAATAGCATAACTCTCAAACTTGAAACATCGTTCATTGGATAACATCTAAGTTTTAGGGGTATTTAGAATAGCATAACTCTCAAACCTCAAACTAGGCGGAGTTACTTATGCTTACGGCATTCTATTCTTTTTTTTATTGTACCATGATTTTGCTGTTTTGTCAAATTATACAAAGGTCTTCGTCTATTATTGTGTTGAATGTTTCTAATAGGTACTTTTTATGACTTTCTATTAGCAATAAACTTATTTGCATATAGTTTAATTGTTTGGCAAGATTTTTTATTTCCTCAGCGGTTAAAATTGAAGAAAGGTTGACAAAAGTTACAAGCATTATATTTTGAGTTTCACAACATATTTGTATATATGTTAGGATATTTTCTATTATGTTTTCGGTATTAATGGCCTTATAACTTGATATTTTTACAAAATTTGCAAAATCTATACCTTCAAGATATGTTAATGGACAGTTAAATTGTTCGCTGATTCTAGCATTGATTTTTAGCATGACTGAATTTAACATGGCAAAATCCTCAATAAAATCTTCGTGTTTTAGTATCTCGACTGCTTTATTATTTATTGCGTTTATTGCTTTCTTGGTGTTTAACAAGTTGTTATAATAATCGAAGATAAAAAGAGAATTTTTTGAAAGGTCAATTTCAGTGTTATTCGACGATAAAACAAAATTACCATTTGTGCCATTGGTTTGTTGAAACATTTCATTCGTTTTTGATAGAAATTCTTTTGAATTCTCGATTACAAGTTGTTGGCAAGGGTTTATATCAAAATCAATTTGCGTTGAGATGTCTTTGTGTACAAGTTTCATATAATTATTATCCTTTTGTTTGAATCAACCACTTTTGTTTGTGCTTCTCCTCGAAGATATTCCATGCTTGCAAATTGCTTTTCTGTTATTTGCAACAGTTGAATAATTCCTTCTTTTGGTAGATTTTTATATATTTGTTTTTTTAACAAGTTTGATGAGTTGTTATTTAAAACAAGTCTACTATAAACTGACTCTTGCATCATGACAAAACCATTTTTAAGCAAGAATCTTCTAAAATTTCTATATTCTGTTAAATTTTGATTTGTGGTTGTTGGCAAATCAAAGAAAATAAGAAGTCTCATAATCCTACTACTCATAAAATTTCATTTTTCCTAAATCATTGTTATTTAATGTGTCAAAAATATTTTGGCAATATATGGCGATACAATTTTCAAAAAATTGATTCTTATCATTTATTCGAAGTTGTATATTGAATATTTCAAGCATTTCAGTTCTAAAATCTTTTATGTTTTCGTCATTAGCAATAAGTTCACATACCATTTTGTCTATCAGGATTCTAAATGGTTCCATAAGGTCGCAACTTAAATTAAAACTATTAAATTCATTTTTATGCCAAATTCCTAATTGAGTTAGGTAGCCTTGTTTCACGATTTCTCGGTTGAAACATGACAAGAGTATGGAGTAGCCATAATTTAACATATTATTTATAAGTCCTTCGTTACGGCGAAAGAAATCGTGTCCAAACAGTGTGTTAAAATAAACCTTTGCTGAATGACCTTCACGATTTGTTATATCGTTTATTTTGACATCTTGTGCGTATTCATACAACATATTTGCTTCTTTGGTATGTTTGAGTTCGGCAAGAAAGTTCGCTTGTTTTGTTATCTTATCCTTGACAATTTCTTGCCATAAGAGTTGTTTTGTTTCTGTTTTCCATAAAATTTGCTGTTTTATTTTGGAAACATTATCATAATTACCATAAAAACCAACAAGCTCGCTTTCTGGATTGTGTTTTTCGTCACAAAATATTATTTTTACATTGTTCTTTGTTAGTTCACTTAGTAGGGCGGTGGTTAAAGATATTGCAGTGGATTCTAATATAAGGCATGAAATCTCCGGGATGAATATCTTTAACTCTTTTGCACCACGACATACTAAATAATTCATTCTTAAATCTAATTTTGAACGATTTTTTATTACCACAGTTCTAAAACTCATTTTACCTCTTTATTAAAAATTTCATAATTTTATATAACTTTCAATGAGTCCTGTCACAGACCGTTTGATTAGCAAAATGTTTAATTTATCAATATTTTTGTTGATGGTTATCACTCCAGCACTCTTGCTTCCGCCGATAAGAGAGAGGTCGCAAGAAGTGGCACCTGTGGACATTCTTCCAATTATATTATTAAGTTGTTCTGCTTGTTCCATCACTGAGAGTGCGTTAAAATTCTCTTTTTTATCTATTAATATGTCTTTTATTTTTACAAGATTAAGTTGATACAACGATTTGTTAAGTTGAGATATAATTGAATTATATAGATTGATGTTATCTTCTCTTGTAAGAGCGATTTCTATATTACCTTCTTTACTTTTTGGAGATAGAACAACTTTTCCGTTTTCTTCTGCCAAGTTGGAAGTTTTTTTGCTTCTTTTCATATCCATATATTTCATAATGGCTTTAACATATTTTTCTTCCTTATGAGGCAAAAACCATTGATTTGCATTATGTAGGATGAAGTTTTCATTTGACTTTCCAGCAAGCCAGTATTCTCCGTTGCCGATTTTTATTGTGGACTTAATATTGATTTTATCAATCAGAATGCGGGCGTTATGTAAGTTGTTCTTCTTCACAACATAATCAAAAATTTGTTGTTCCTTGTTTGGTGAAGATTTAAAGGTGCGAAGTGCATAAATTGGAACTGTTTCAATAGTTTTGATTTTATTATGTTTTTTGTCTTCACTTTCAACAAGCATGAAATATGCAGTGGACATACTATCATATCCGCCATATTTTTCAAGATTGTGAAGTGGATTTTCAATATTCCCTTTTAAACTGATTTTTGCATCGGTGTTAGGGTTGTTTTGTTTGCTTTTGTATATTGTTTCATTATAAAATGCTCCATTTGTTTCTGAATAACTCATTCTGCTTACAACACAATCGTTCTTCGATACAATCTTTTTAATTCTTGTAATGTCTTTTTCGCCAGACCATATAACATTGTCATTTTCATAATTTTTTATTGTTTCGTTGAATATCTTTCCAATATTTTTCGTTAATTTATTATTAAATTTGTCTTTTTTATAAAAGTTTCGTGGGTCGTCTGTGAAACGGTTGAACAAAACGTTTCCAACCACAATGTTTAGATAGGCGTCTTTTGCGTGGTGTAGGTCGTTGATTTCTCTGCATTTTGGAATGTCATAATCGTGCCTAAAATTTGAAACGTGTTGTGCTTTGGAATAAATTATATTGCGTGGGTTGTCCACAACCATTTTTAGCAAATCAATTACCGCTTTTGCTGATTGATTGGTTTCAACAATTTGGCGTGCAATAAAATTTCCTATTTCTCCATTTGTTAGAGGTTCTTTTCTGATAAGGCGAGAGTATTTCTCTTTGCTCATAAGTTTCTTTTCAACTAAAATCTTCCAAAAACTGTTCATCTTGTCAGGCCAGTCAAATTTGGTTGAAATTGGATAGATGTCCCCCTTATCTCCGTTGTAATTTTTCTTAACCAAAACTTTGTTGTTTATGCTGTCATCTTTGACAATTGCTTGGGGAATTATGTGGTCGACGTCATATAATTCATTATTGTTTATTTCTTCAAGAGAGATTGGTTCGCCAGAATATGCACATTTTCCTAATTGTAAAAAATACAAATATAATTTTTCATTACGGAAGGATTGGTCATCTTTTTTGTTTAACTCCTTCAAAAGATTGCATAGGTCTATGCCAAATGTTTCTATGTTATCATTAAATTCTTTTGATTCATATTCTTTTAAAAGATTACTTTTTCTTGATGATTTTCTTCCTTTTTCTCCTTTTTCTTCGTCATGTCTTGTCACTTCAACAAAAATTCTTTCTGGTTTTTCACCTGCAAGTTTTGTGATTTCGTTGACTATACTTATTGCTTGCCAAACGGCACGCTTAACGGCAGGGGAACAATACAACTCTTCAACCGCATCATATTTGAGTTGCTTGATATTTTTACTGTTAATCTCATCTAACTTTGCACCGATTGTGTAACTTTTATTAAAAAGAATTTCTTGTAAATTTTGATTTGTATTCCACATTTCGTCTATTATTGTTGTTTTTTCGCCATTAGATTCGTTTTCAAAAGGCAATAGAAGAAAATCTTTTGATAATCTTCCCCAGTCCGCAAAGTTTAGATTTTTAATCTGTTTTATTTTTGTTTCATCAATAATTGTACCAAATTCTCGTTTTAATCTTTTTTCTAAGCGTTTTTTATCATTTATTATTGTTATGTATTTTATAATTTTTTCGACTATATCTATGTTTTTATCGATAAATTCACTGCCGAGAATTTGTTTTAGAGTGTGGTATGACGAAAAATCGTTGGCAAATTTCCCATTATCAATACCAGAAAGTTGAATGCTTTCTTTTTCATCTTTGGAATATAAACCTTCATTTACTAAATAATTCTTTAACATCTTTTCAGACACTTTTTTGTTTTCTTTAAATAAGTTGTTAAAGATTGACTGTTTTAGCTTGACATTTATATTATCTCCATTGATTTTTAATTTGTTAAGTTCGTTTAACACTCTAAACTTGCTGTATAAAATGGAGTGTTTTGGCAGAACATCGCTTTCTTTAAGATAGGTGCATTTGTTTATCATTCGCTCAATGAATCTTTCTTCCGCTTTATCAAAATCTACAATCTTTGATAACGTCCATGGGCGGAGGGGTAGGTTCATTTCTCTTTCTGCCCAACTGTGAGTTGTTTCATCGTTTTTGTTTATTCCTATTGGTCCAACAAAGTATGGAATTCTAAAGGACAAAATTTGCATTATTTTTTCTGCATTAGTCAAACCTGTTTCATCCTTTTGTGAGAGAAATTGAAATTTTGAACTGTTGACTTCCAAAATTTTCTTGACTTCTTTTTCGTAAAGTTTATTTGGAAATACGGCATTTGATTTTGTTCTTATCTTAGGAAGAAAGTTATCGTTTTCAATAAGGGTAAGTATTTCGCTCTTTGAGTTTTCAAAATTTTCGTTGTCTAATGTGTTTTCTGGTTGATTGTTTAAAATAGATTTTACATATTTATAAAAGGCTTCTTTTGTTCCTTTTTCTGAGCTTCCCAGACCTACATTTTTTACTTTACCTTTTCCATTAAAATTTGTGCTATTAACATAAAGAGCATAGTTTGAAAAAGACTCTTTTTTGTTAGTGAGTGGATTTTTAACATTGAGTGGATTTCTAAACATATCGTAATACTTTGAAGGGTAAAAACTTTTTATAAATTTTTTGAAGTTTTTTAATTGTTGTTCATGAGTTTTGAAAATGTTAACCATTGCATCGCTTATGTAGTTATCATTACCCAAAATCTTTTTTAGTTGAAGACAGGAGTATAGTTTTTTAAGATTGTCAATTATACTCATTTGTTCTTCTGACAAAATATTTTCTAATTTTTGATATATTTCGGAGTCAAAATTTTCGTCATTGAAAGAAAACTTTTCAACTTCTTCCTGAGGTGGGAAAATATCATGAGTGCTACCTTTTCCTTCAAGAATAATATCAATAAATTTTTTGGAGGTTTTGTCTTGTACGTTGAAAATTTCGTAAAATTTAGTTTTTCTATCACGAACACTCTTAATTTCTCTTAAACTATTTAAAATCTCATCCTCTTTTTCTTTACTTTCTGAAATGGGAGAAAAAGCAATTGGCAACACTTCTTCGGAGGATAAAGTCTTTAAAAAAATAATAAACTCATTAAAAAATAAGCAAAAATTTGAATTTTCGCCATAATCACCATCGTATAAAAAATGTCCACGCCTTTTTACAATGTTATGCAAAGCAAGATATAAAAAGCGAACATCCTTTGCAGGTTTTTGCGTCAATTCTTGCCTTAGGTGATGTATGGTTGGATATTCGGCATGAAACTCCTTGTCGGTATAATTTTTGCCGTCAATTTCACCAAAAAAGAGAGAGTCCTTACTTTTTAATTGATTATCCATATATACTTTATCTTCAAGATATAGGTTACTGTATTTAATTCGGCTTAAAAATTGCTTGTCTACCTTTGAAATTTCACTTTCAAAAATCTCTTGAAGCCACTTCAATCTCAGTTTTCGTCTGTCTAATCTTCGGCGATTTGTTCTTTTTGTTCTTCTGTCAACGGCGGTGGAGGCTTCGTCAAAAAGGCGAACTCCCCATGCTTTTTTACCTTTTAATTTTATTAGGTTGTAATTTTCGTCTGTCACAGCATATCCAACACTATTTGTGCCAATATCAAGACCTAAATAATATTTTTTGCTCATTTGTTTGACTCCTTTTTTATTTTTTGATACAATAATATTGTTTAGAATAACATAACGAGTTCAAATAAATGTTATCTAATCACAGCACAGAGGGTGCGGAAAGGAGGCCGAAAGGTCTTCTTTTTTTGTGTTTTACTTTAAAGCATAGCAAATTGTTGCAAGTGTGTTTGCTTTAAAAGTACAGCAAATACAATCGTATTTTGCTTTAAAAGTACAGCAAATTATTTCAAGCAAATTATTTATACATAAATATTATACCATATATAACATTGAAAACGAGTAAAATTTTAATATTTTTTACAAAAAAATATTTGATAATTTATATATAATTTGATACAATGATACCATGAAAAAGATTAAGTATGTCAACAGTGTGCCAAAGCAGTTTAAAGAATACGAAAGTTATATTAAAGAAGTAATTCAAAATTTCTATGATTATTTTAAATTTGATTGTCAAATTAAAGTGAAATTCGTGGATGAAACAAAATTTAATGATTTTGAAACGGTTGATTGTATGGTACAAAACAAATCAATTAAAAAGCACATATTAAAAATAACCAATTCGCCATTGAATTTTATTAATTATGATGGTGGAGAATTTTTTTGTTGTGCAATCTGTCATGAATTTGAACATATCTACGATTTTAATCAGATGATGAACACAAAATTGTTTAAATTTAATCCATGTCTAGCCAATGCCAAGACTTTTGAACAAAAATATATAAACACAGGGTTTGGATTTTGGACAGAGTTTTACGCATATTGTGAATCTATAAGATTTTGCGATTGTAATAAGTTTAAACGAGAGAAAATAACTTTTGGAAATTTGGTGTCTAACTATGCAGAAATTATGAAGTTAGATAAAAAGTTTAATTATAATAAGGAATTTACTATCAAAGATGCTGAAAAATATGTCGATATGGTCGATTCGTTCATATACTTATGTGCAAAATTTATGTCGTCAACTTATGTTAATCATTCCAGAGTACCTTATTCGAAAATTGAAAAGAATAAGCAATACAAAAAGGTTTTTTCTATTTTATGTGGTTTAGAATCGAAGGTTAGGAGGGTGCTCAAAAACCCTTATGGCAAAAAATCTTATGATAATTTGTCGGCACTTGGATTACATATATGTAAGAATATTAGGTTTAAAGTTTTTAACGTTGGACTGGTTAATCATAAAGGAAGTATAGCATCAACATACTCAATATAACAAATACTAAAAATAAACAAAAAAACAATAAGAAACAAAAAAGTTAAAGTCTAATTTTTAATTTTAAATATTATAAATAACAAATTTTTGTTTTTTAAAGATTAATTAATGCAAGTTAAACAGGGTTGCATTTTTAAAAAAAAAAAAGAAAAAAAAAAAAAAAAGAAAAAAAAAACAAGAAAAAAAGCAAAAAAAACAAGAAAAAAAAGCAAAAAAATAAGAAAAATTGCAAAAAAAAACGAAAAAATACTTGATTTTTAGTTAGATTTATAGTATAATAGTGAGCGTTACAAGTCAAAAAGAAAACATATTTAATTTATATAATTTTATAATTTTTAATATAAAGGCTATGTTTTCAAGTTGACAACAGCCAAGTTCAAGTGTGATTTTTCGTATTTGAACGGCATATAATAATGTAAAAATAAAAAGCATTTGGTATAAATTGGAAACGTTTGTTCTTTTCAGAACACGAACAATACAAGGCTGGATGCTTTTTTTGTTGGAGGGGAATTATGCCAAAAAATTTATTTCAAGATATTGTTTTTTCTGTGATTATGATTATTGTTATGGTGTTTGCGATGTCTTGCTATAACATTGCAATCCAGTTTGGTGAACTTTCAAACGACACCTTTCTTATGGCACTTGAATGCTTATGGTATATGGGGCTTATTGCACTTGCTGTTGAGTCCTTTATTGTTACGCCAATTGTAAAAAAGTTATCAGCAAAGGTTTTAGGAAAAGATAAAGTTCATCCGCTTCTTGCACAGATTGTTTATTCAGCATTGACAGTATGTTTTATGTGCTTTATAATGACATTTTTTGCAACATTAATTGAAAAGGAACCAGAAGCCTCTAAATTCTTTACTACTTGGATTCAAACAATGATTGTAAGTTTTCCTATGGCATTGTGCTGGCAAATTTTCGTGGCAGGTCCACTTGTTAGACTTATTTTTAGGTGTATTTTTGTATATCCACAAAAGTTGAAAGAAAAGAAAAATTTAAAAGGTGAACCAGTGATGGCTTCTGCTGAAAATGTTGAAGGTAAAGGCGAACCTGTGGATGTTGAGGCGATAGATACAAAATTGTCTACTAAAGATGAAATAATGAATGCAGAAACGGAAACAGTGAAAACTGATAGCACGGAAAGTGAAGTTGTGGAGAATATAGAACCAACTGAAGATGTTGAGCAAACTTCAACTGGTGCTAAAAAGAAAAGAGTTGGTTCTTCTCGTAAACGTAAAAATGCATAGCTATATAAAAATAGCAAAATGTACAACAATTAAACAATGAAATTATACAATTTAATATTTTAATGATAAAAATAATATTAAGTCAGACAGTAATGCCTGACTTTTTTTATATTTTATTACTATTGATAATAAAAATTAAGATTCTAATAAATTTAATTAATGTTTTAAAAATAGGTGCAAAATTGTTTATAATATGTTAAAATTATGCTTGTAAAATTACTTTGGAGATTAGTATGGCTAAATTATATTTTAAGTATGGTGCGATGGGAAGTAGTAAAACTGCACAGGCTTTGATGTGTCAATTTAATTACAAGCAAAAAGGTTTTGATGTGTTTCTGTTTAAACCAATTGTTGATAATCGATTTTCATCAGACGGCAAGGGGATGGTTTGGTCGAGAATTGGACTTAGTTCGTCATGCCTTGAATTTGACAGCACTTCAAACTTCTTTACTTTTGCGAAAGATTTTAAAATTGAGCATGAAAAAGATGTTATAATTGTGGATGAATGCCAATTTTTAACAAGGGAGCAAGTGGAGCAGTTAAAAGAACTTTCCTTGAAAGTGCCTGTGTTGTGCTATGGACTTTTGACAAATTTTAAAACGGAACTTTTTGAAGGTAGTAAACGGCTGATTGAACTTGCCGACTCTCTTTCGGAAATTAAATGTATTTGTAAATGTGGTAGAAAAGCAACCATAAATGTTCGGTTTGTGGATGGAAAGGTTGCAACAGATGGTAAAGAAATTTTGATAGGTGCTGATGAAACCTATGAAAGTATGTGCTACAATTGTTATAGGAAATTGTTAACAAAATAAAATTATTTAATTTATTAAAATTTACTTTTAACATGACAGAATCTCAAATTAAAGATTTTTTAAGAAAAGAAGGATAATTTATAATTAAAAAACATATATGTTCCATATAAATTTTGAAAATTAAATATAAATTTTAAACTGAAAAATTATTTTATTAGGAGGAAAATTATGTGTAGCAATAAAAATATTTATGATAAATTAACCCAATTATTTAATAAGGCTGTGAGATATCGTTATGATAAAGAAAAAAAATGTTTTAAAGAATGTTTTGTTGATGGAAATGGTCAGATTGTTGATGTAAATGATCAGAAATGTAAATTCCCTGAAAAGTGTGTCTATGTTATGTTTGAAAAAAGCGAAAAATATAATAATGGTCCTCTCTATAGAGTTGTAAGGATTGGTGAGTCGAGGTCTACTTATAATAGAATGAAAAATCATTTCACAAAACATGGTAAAAGTATTCTTAGAGAGTATGTTAAAAGTAGTTTGATACATAAGGATAAGGACGCTCTTAAGAAAATTTCTGATCCCGAGGCAAAGGCGGTGGAGTATATTCAAGATAACATAACTTTTGTTGTTATAGACCTTGATGATAAAACCGATAAAGAAAGAAAAAGAATTGAACAACAACTTATAAGAGTTTTTTCTAAAGGAAAAGCTTCGGAAGAATGGCTTGGAAAGCATTGTTATGATGATGAAAATGATAAAAATGGCATTATTCGTGAGGGGTGTTTGTGGAATGTTGATGGTGTGCCAATGAAAGAAGGGGATTTGCTTAATGCTATAAACATCGGTTTAGTAACGATAAAAAAGTAAATGAAAATGTAACTATGAATACCATTTGTTATGTTAATAAACTTAAGAGATATGATTATAAGACAGAAACTCGAAGAGGAAGTTTTAAATAATTAAAATAAAACAAAGTATGTTTAAATTACATAAAAAAGTTGGTAAATCATATTATCATTGCATTTACATAAAATATTAGATTGAAGATTGAACGAAAAGTAAATTTTATAATTTGATTAAGGAAGTGAAATATGGTTCATACAAGTTTTTTTGATTTTGAAGTAGGCAATAAAATTGTGATTAAGGCGAACAATATTAGTTATATGTTTTTACCAGAATTGATTTATGAAATTCAAAAAAATGGTCTAACATCGTTTCTTATGTATACGGAGGATAAAGATTATTATCCTTGTTCTGCTTTAAAGTTAAACTTGGAAGATGAAAAACTTTTGTTTCAAAAACTTACCGCCTATATTGACGGTGGTGACGTGCTTATTGTTGACCATTTAAAAACTGACACTGATTTTGAAAACACTTTTAGGTTGATTAGCGAGATGTCTGATCTTAAAGATAAAACCATTATTATTTTTTGTGAAGTTGACCATCTTCCAACAAGACCAAATGAATTTATGAACACTCATTTTACACCAACAGAAAAACAACTTGTCGACGAAAGAATTTTCAATGATAATTGTTTAAAATATGGTTTCACAAAAGTGTTTGAATTTTATGTTATTGCACATTTAGGGGCAAAGGTGACATATTTACTTAATTCTTTTGATAAAACTTCAAAAAAGAAGTTGAGTTTTCGCCAATTTCTTGACATAGTCAATAGGCGATGTTAAAATCATTTTGTCGGTGTTTAAGTTTAACCAACACATATTTAAAATGTTTTTAACAAAAGGTAAAGTTTATAAAGGAGGATAGTGCAAGGTGGAAATAGAGGATTTATTAAAAGATAAAGCGAAGGAAGATGGAATTGAAAAAATTGTGGTGGGAGGAATAATAACCAACAAAAACAATGAAGTTTTAATTCTTAGAAGAAAAGTAGACGATTTTTTGGGTGGTATCGATGAGTTGCCAAGCGGAAATCTTGAACCAGAAGAGAGTATTTTTGAAGGCTTAATTCGAGAGATTAAAGAAGAAACTAATTTGGATGTGGACAAAATATGTGGTTATATTGATTCTTTTGATTACATTTCTGGAAGCGGTAAGAAAGCAAGACAATATAATTTTTGGGTTAAGACAAAATCTACCGAAGAAGTGAAACTGACTGAGCATGATGAATATAAATGGCTTAAATTGGATGAGTGTTTCGAGGACAAGGGAATCACTTCTAAAACACTGACCACTATATATATTTGTGCTTTTAATTATCTCACAAAACATTAAAATATATTAAGATTTTTGCTTTGTTAATTTGGTTTGTTTATTGATTATTAAATTAGCCAATAAGTAAAAACTGCGGTGTTAAATATAATTAACACATATTTTTTAATAAATTATTTTTTATATTTTTTTACTCTTTTATGGCTTTATATATTCTTTTTTTGTATTTTTTGTGTAAATGTGCTACTATCTATTACAGGAGATAATATGGAAGAAGTTGAGTATTGTGACCCATTTGATGGGAAAAAATATGGTTATTATATGAAATTAGAGCATTCTGGAAGATATGTTTTTGCGAGAGATTTTATTGAAAAAAACTTTCCTGATTGTGTTTCTTGTGATATTGCTTGTGCAACAGGATATGGTGTTCAGTTTTTGGCTTCTGTGTGTAAGCATATTGATGGGTTCGACAATAAAAAAGAATATCTTGTTAAGGCTATGCGAAGAAAGATAAAAAATGCGTCATTTTACCAAATTGATTTTAATGCGAAAGTTTTGACCAATAAACAATATGATGTTGCGGTTTGTTTTGAAACTATTGAGCATATTGAAAATACAACAAATTTTTTAAAATCTTTGCAAAATGTAATTAAAAAAGGTGGATATTTGTTAATTTCTATTCCAAATGAAAAGTTTGAAGAAGTTGACGAATATGGCAAGATTATCTATAAATATCATAAACACATTTTTTCTAAAAAAGAGGCTATTTCTCTTCTTAAAAAGTATGGTTTTGAAGTTGAGGATATATATGGACAATCACTTTGCAATCTGATTGTGTCTAATCAACATTATTTAAAACATAACACAAACAAATTTAATAAGAAATTTTTAAGTAAACATAATTATTCAAAAGATGCAATTATAATGAACTCTTATATTTTTGCTTATCCAAACAAGATGTTGATTGATGAAACGTATTCATATATTTTTGTTTGCAAAAAAGTCTAGATTTTTTTTACATGGGAGGTGTGAAATGGAGATATGTTATTAAACATTGAAAAATTTAATTAACGAGGAGAATTTATATGGGGAAAGTTATATGTATTTGTGGTAAGATTTGCAGTGGAAAGTCTTACTATGCTAACAAATTAAAAGAAGAAGAAAATGCGGTTATCTTATCCTGTGATGAATTGACAAGTATATTATTTGATAATAATTTAGGTGACAAACATGACGAAATGTCAGAACGTATTTGGCAATTTTTGTTAAAGAAAGCAGTCGATATTGTTTTAACGGACACAAATGTTGTTCTAGATTGGGGTTTTTGGTCAAAAAAGGATAGGGATTTTATAAATCACTATTTTAAATTTAAAAACATTTCTTGTGAGTGGCACTATATAAACATTGATGATAAATCTTGGCAAAAGAATATTGAAGAAAGAAATCAAAGAGTGCTTGAAGGTAAAGGTGGAAGCGATTATTATTTTGATGAAGGACTTATGAAAAAACTACAATCAAAATGGGAGGTGCCGAACAAAAATGAAATTGATGTTTGGTTTGATTTAAAAAGATAATTTTAAATATGTAAACCTCGAATAATATATTGATTTTAATATACTTTCTGAAAATTGCAAAAATAACGCATTTTTTTCAAAAATATTACTAATATTTTCGAAAATCAGCTAATTTATTTTAAAATTAGTTGATTTTTTTAATTTTTGTGTTAAATAAATTTTATTTAAAATATCATTTTTTTTGTTTATCAGAACAAAATAGAAAATAAAGATAAAGTATTTAAATTAGGGTTAATGATATTATTAGTTGTTTGGTATACATTATATAAAAAAATTGTAATTTATGAGTATCCTTTTTCTTGTTAAAAAATGTTGATTTTTTATTTTTAATTGTAGATAATAATGAAAATTCGCTGAGGCTGACTATTCAGGGCATTGGGATTTGATGTAGCAGTAATCCAATTCTTTTTAGAATTTAGGTTGCGAATTTTTTTTATTGCTAAACAATAAAATTCCTTTGTTATAAACTGCTTTTATAATATTTGCTTTAATTAATATAATCTTTATTTTTTTATCATATTTATCCTTAAAAAAACAGCGGTGTGCCGATTACTTTAATTTGACGAATGTGTGCATATTATCATTATCTACAAAAACAAATATTGTTTCATCGTGCACACAATCCCATACTTTTTGTCTTTCATCGGCGGGTATTTCAATTTCTACTTCATTTCCATTTTTGTCGAAATAGCCTATAACACCACCACAGATTAAAACAATTTCATTTTTCTTAGATTTTTTTATTAAATCTATAATTTTTTCTTTATTCAACATTACTCTCCATTATAAGACGACTTTTATTTAAGAATATCAAATGATTATGTTCTATGTCAATAGTTTTAATGTGTGTCAAAATAATTTTTCACTTTCAATACATTAATGGTATTTGTGATATCTAAAAATCACTTCTACTTTTGTTTTAATTTGCCGGATTTATCAATATCGTTAAAAAGTGGTTGGATGCTTTTTATGTATAACATTTGCTAAATTTATGGCTTAAAAAGCTAAAAAATGAATTGTTTGCAAAATGTTTGACATTATGAAAAATTTCTTGTTAAATTTAAATAAAGAAGGTTTTTGTTATTGTGGAATTTTAGGTTGATAAGTAAGTTAAAGGACTAATTGGAAACTAAGGAAACTAAAACCACATTTGAAGATGAAAACATTACTTTGACAAGGATTTAACCAATTATAATAGCATAAAAATCAATATTTTTGGGAGAGATATATGGAAGAAAAAGTAGAAAAAACAACAGTCGATAAATCAGTGGACAATATTATAACAAAAAAAGAAAAAGTTGCAAAAATCTTATTTATCATAGGGGTTATTACATTTGTTATATTTTTAATTTCGTTTATTTCATGGGCTATTGTAGATATTTCGCATATTGTAACAGAGGACGAAAAGTTGGATAAAACCATAGAAATGGTTGCTTTTTTGATATATTTTGGAATTCCTAGTCTTGTTTTTGGAGTTATAACAACAGCCTTAAACACAACATCATTAATTCTATCAAAAAACAGAAAGGTTTTGAAATTTATTTTATTAACTCTTTCTGCTTTGCTTCTTATATTTGATATTATACTTTTTATCCTGTTATAATCAACTTAATAAATAAATTAAGATAAACTTTTTTGTAAATAATGCCACCAGATAGTTGAAGTATGGTAATCGATGAATAAATAAATTAAATAAATTTTTTAGATACTAAAAAATGTGAGAATTTTAACAAATATTGGGAAAAATTGAAAATTTTTATAAAAATTTTATGATAAATTGAATTAAATTTAATTGATTTATGTTATAATAATTTCATGTTTAAATAGTTATGAGGTGCAAAATGTGTATCTCATATATAAATTGAGGGGAAAATATGAACGCATTTGAAAAATTTTTAGCTAGTTTAGATGGTCAAATGGAAACACCGACAGCTTATGGTGTATTTCATTTAATAGCTCTTGCTATTACAATGATTTTAACTGTTGTCCTTTGCTATTTTGCTATTAGAAACAGACGCAATGGAAAAAGTAATGACAAATTTGTGCGAATTTGCGTATTAACTTATGCAATAGTTTGTATTATTTTGGAAATTTACAAGCAGTTGAATTTTTCTTTTGACAGCTCAACAGGAGAATGGAGTTATCAATGGTATGCTTTCCCATTCCAATTTTGTTCTACTCCAATGTATGTTGCTTTAATTGCAGGTTGTTTGAAAAAGTGTGAATTTCAAAAATATTTATATGCATATTTAGGCACTTTTGTAGTGTTTGCTGGATTATGCGTAATGTTCTATCCTGGTGATGTTTTTACTTCTACAATAGGTATAAATATTCAAACAATGGTATGCCACGGGGGTATGATAGTGATAGGTGTTCTTGTTTTAGCAAGTGGTGTAATTGATTTGGAATGGAAAACGTTTTTAAAAGCAATGGCAGTTTTTGTTGTGCTTGTTAGCATTGCGCTTATTATGAATATAATTTTTAACAGCACTGGCAATACCGCAAATTTCAATATGTTCTATATTAATCCAACAAAAAATTGCAGTTTAGTTATTTTACAAGACATTCAAAATGCTGTGCCTTATATTGTGTTTTTGTTAATATACATCCTTGGTTTCTCACTTGCAGCATTTATTATATTTTCAATAGCAAAAGGTATTTATTATCTTGTGAATAAACGATATAATAAAGTCAATAAAAAAGCCTAATAAAATAAAAAAATTAATAAAATTTATATTTATAATTATTTTAGATCTATTTGCTTTATAAAGGAAAATAGTGAAAATGGTTTAACACACACGTACCTGCTTGGATTGTGGTTATTCAGAGATTCACGATTGGATAAATGAGTGGAAGACCGACGAAAACTACCACTGGAAAGAACGTGAAAATACTGGTTGTGAAGAAATTTCGGAGTATGCAGAGCGTACTTGGGGTGAGTGGACTATTATATTTCAACACTCGGTGTATGTTATCGTGAATGGACTGTTACAAGCAAACCAACCCTTTTCACGAAAGGAGAGAAAGCACATGAGTGCATTGTATGTGGAGAATTGAACAGAATTTATTCTCTTCAAACAAAGGTTGGATATTACTTTTAATAATTGGCTACTTGGATTATGGTAATTTCTTTTAGTTGTTAAAGAAAATAATTTAAGATGGTAGGAATTATGATATATTATAATTGAAGATTGTAATCATTATGTTCTTTTTCTTGTATAATTTTTAAAAAGGAGTATTAATAATATCGATGTACAGAAGTTAATGCTCGAAGCTCTTTTTCTAATATCTATATAACTACTTTAATAAAGGTAAAAAATTACTTACAGATGAAGATATACAAATAATATTAAGGTTTATCTAAAAACTTTTAAGTTTATTATAAATACTAGCAAAATCGCTAGTATTTTTAATTTACTGTCAATCACAAATTTTCTTGACACCTACTGAAACCTATGTCTACATTTTTAATAAAATTAGTTGGTTTAAAATTGCCTAAAACTATATAAAGGTGTTTAATTCTTGTTATATATCAGCAATTTATATTGTTTACTTTCTTGATTTTTTATTTATATAGATATGAAATTGAAACATTTGTTGAATGATTTTTAAATACTTTATCAATACTTATTGAATAGTTTTTTTTAACAGTTTTTTATATACAGTAATAAAAAGTTAAAAAAATATTTAGATTTTGCTTGCTTTTTTAATTTTTTTAATATATAATGTGTTTATAAAAAGTAAAAGCCCTTTCAATACTAGGTATCAAAAGGGTTACTTCAATTAGATATGCTATCTAACGACATACATAGTATATCATAAAACTTTTAAAAATACAAATATTTTAATATGTTGAAGGCTTTTTATAATTTATTTATAAAGGAGGAATAAAATGACTTACTATGTTACACATATATGAGATATGATGAAAATGATAATGTAATAGAGAAAGTCCGACTTAGCGATGGTTCTATTTTTACAAAAAAACAAATGATTGTTTTGTTGAATAGCGGGTCTGAAGCTTACACTTATTATGATTCGCATATCGGTGATCATATCCATATCGTTGGTAATGAATATTTAAGAACAGACGGCAACCATATAAAACGTGATAATCTTGAAAATTTGCCAAGATTTTAAAAATTAGATAATTAAGAATATTATCCTAGTTCGTATTCTTATTTTATTAAGGAGATTTAATGAAAATAAAAGATATATGTACAATATTGTTTTCAATACCTATAAAAAATAAAATACCAATTGTAGAAAAAAGATTTTGTATTACACAAGCAGATTTAAAAGAAAATAATATAACCGAAATAAATGAAACCTGTATTGATTTTGATTTAAAGACTTGTATTAAACCAGAAAAAAATGATATTTTAATAAAACGCAACAATCCAACTTATGTAAGCATTTATGATGACGATAGAGAAACATATTTGGGCAATAATTTGGTAATTGTAAGAACTAAACAGATTGATGTAAAGTATTTGGCTTTCATAATTGAACAACAACTTGAAAAACTTAATGCATTGACTAATAACAGCACTTTTTCAAAGGCTTTAAATAGAGAAATGCTAGAACAAATAGAAGTAATGGAAATAGATGCAAGTAAACAAAAAATAATCGGCGAGGTTTGGCTTTTAAATAAAAAGAAAAATCAACTAATACAAAACTTGATGCTAAAAGAAAAATTAAAACAAAAAATAATACAACAAAAAATTTATAATAATTTAGGAGAAATAAAATGACAAATCTTAAAAAAACAACGAAAGAAGATATCAAAAAAACTTTATGGGCAGCAGCAGATACTTTTAGAGACAATATTGATGCTTCAAATTATAAAGATTATGTTTTATCAATGTTGTTTGTGAAATATTTAAGCGACACTTTTAAAGAAAATGTTGACGAATTAAAAAAAAGATATGAAGGTATAAGACTTGAAAGACAAATTAAAAATCTTTCTTTTGTTTTGGAAGATGAATGTACATTTGATTATTTATTAAAAAATAAAAATAATATTGATATTGGTGCTATAATCAGCCAAGCCTTAACAAAAATTGAAGAATTAAATCCTATGTTGTCTGGAATTTTTAGAGGCATTGACTTTAATAGTCAAGCAAATCTTGGAACAAAAGAACAGAAAAATCCAATTTTGCGTGAATTACTTCAAGATTTTTCAACTCTTGATTTAAGACCTAGCATGATTGAAACTAAAGACAATGAAGTCCCTGCTGATGTTATTGGTGATGCCTATGAATATATGATTGGTGAATTTGCTACTATGGCTGGTAAAAAAGCGGGTTCGTTCTATACTCCACAAGCGGTAAGTGAGATAATGGCAAATATAGTTGAGCCTAAACGTGGTGATAGAGTTTATGATCCAACTTGTGGTTCTGGTTCTTTGCTTATAAGGGCGGCTAAAAAAGCAGGATTTGAAAACGTTTCAATTTATGGGCAAGAAAAAAATAATAGTTCAATTTCGATGGCAAAAATGAATATGTTTTTACATGATATTAAAGATGCAAAAATTGCTTGGGGAGACACTCTTTCAAATCCACAACATTTAGATAGTGATGGAAATTTAATGAAATTTGATTGTATTGTTGCAAATATGCCTTTTAGTTTGGACAAATGGGCAATTGGTTTCAATCCTGGTGGCGAGGTTGTAGTTGACGATAGCGATGATACAAATAGCAATAAGAAAAAAGTTGAATTCAAAATGGAAGCAGGTCTAGACAGGTGGCACCGTTTTGATTTAGGAGTTCCACCACAAAGCAAAGGAGATTGGGCTTTTCTTCTTCACATGATTTATAGTATGAGTGGAGACGGAAGAGTTGCCGCAGTAGCTCCACATGGTGTTTTATTTAGAGGAGCAAGTGAAGGGCAAATTAGAAAATCTATAGTAGATAAAAACTTAATTGACGCCGTAATTGGTTTACCTGAGAATCTTTTCTATGGGACAAGCATACCTGCTGCAATTATTGTTTTTAGAAAACAAAAAGAAAACACTGATGTTTTGTTTATTGATGCGTCAAAAGAGTGTAAAAAAGTTAAAGCAAAAAATCAATTAAGAAAAGAGGATATTGATAAAATTGTAGAGACTTATAAAGCATATAGGAGTGGTAATTATGATAAAGCTGAAAATGAAAAATATAGTCACATTGCAACTTTAGATGAAATTAAAGAGAATGATTATAACTTAAACATTCCAAGATATGTTGACACTTTTGAAGAAGAACCAATTATTGACATAGACCAAGTCAATCAAGAAATAGAAAATATAAAAGTCGAACTCGCAGAGATTGATAAACAACTTGCTGAGTATTTAAAAAAAATAGGATTAGATTAAAGTTATGGAAAAATTAAAAATATCATCTTTACACACTGGGGGTAAGTTTCCAGATTCAGAACCGTGTTATTGTGGACACTGTAATAATAAAATAGGACTCGATATTTATTTTAAAGTTTTTAATGATAAAAAGAACGACAAGGGGGGTAATATACGAGTACAAATGTATTCTGTTGGTGTTTGTCCACTTTGCGGAGCTCCAATTATATTAAACAAAGAAAATAATAATGTTTTGCCTGCAATGAGAGAATTTGAAGAAATCTCATTTTTACCAAAAGATGTTGAAACATTGTATAACGAAATGCGTGATGCTTACTCAGTTCAATCATATACGTGTTGTGTTATTTCTGGTAGAATGTTACTGGCAAACGTTGCAGTAGAGGAAGGAGCAGAAGAAAATAGATCCTTTAAATATTATGTTGATTATTTAGTAGATAAGTATTTACCTGCCACAAAAGACAAACCATGGTTAGATAAAGTAAGAGAATTAGGAAATGATTCTGCTCATAAAATGGTTATTGTAAATAAAGAACAAGCAAAAATCTCTTTAACGTTTATAAATGCGATATTAAAAAATATATATGAATTTCCGAATTCTGTAAGTGATGGTGAATAAATGAAACAAGAGATTAGAGAAAGAATAGAGTTGATAAATAAAGGTATAGTGCCAGTGGGTTATAAAAAAACACCCGTTGGAATTTGCCCTGTTGAGTGGGAAGAAAACACTCTTAAAAATATTTTTATTTTTAAAAATGGTTTAAATAAAGAAAAAAGTGCATTTGGGAAAGGAACACCCATAATAAACTATACCGATGTTTGGGGAAAAAGAGGTTTAAAATTGAAAGATGTAAAAGGTAAAGTGACATTAAATAAAAATGAGATAGAAAATTATAGTGCTAAAAAAGGTGATGTTTTCTTTACTCGAACCTCAGAAACTATTAATGAAATTGGGCTTACTTCTGTTTTATTAGAAGATATTAAAGATTGTGTTTTTAGTGGATTTGTTTTAAGAGGAAGACCTATAAGCAACTTAATAGTAAATGAATATAACCAATATTGTTATTCTTTAGATTTTATGAGAAATGAAATCACTAAAAAAAGTTCTTATACGACAAGAGCACTTACAAATGGAGAGTTATTGTCACAAGTTCTTATAAATTTACCAACAAAATCCGAACAACAGAAAATTGCGGAAATTTTAGATTGTGCGACTAAACAAGTTGAATTGCAAGAAAAGATTGTTGATAAATTAAAAATTCAAAAGAAAGCTCTTATGCAAAGACTTCTCACTCCACAACCTGATTGGCAAGAAGTTAAACTGGGTGATATTTGTGAAATTACTACAGGAAAGTTGGATGCTAATGCAATGGTAGAGAACGGAGAATTTCCATTTTTCACGTGTTCAAAAGATATTTATAGGATAGATAAATATACTTATGATATGGAGGCATTATTGGTAGCAGGTAACGGAGAAATTGGAAATATTAAATACTACAAAGGTAAATTTGATGCATATCAAAGGACATATATTTTATATAATTTTAAATTTAATATTAAGTATGTTATGCAATATTTGCTTTTACATTTTAATAAAACTGTTTGTAGAGGTATTCAAAAAAGTTCAATGCCTTATATAAGAGTGGATTTATTAAATAAAGCACAAATCTTATTTCCTGAAAATTTAGATGTTATTACAAATGTATTAGATTGTTTCGACAATCAAATAAATTTACAACAAAAATTATTAGAGCAATATAGGGCAAGACAAAAATCATTAATTCAACTTTTGTTAACAGGTATTGTAAGATTAGATCAATAAGGATTGTAAATGGATTTTGAAAAAGAATTAGCAAAAATTATTTTTAGAACATTTGGTGGATATTATGAATTTAGGGAAAGAGTTTTGCTTAATGGTATATCTTCAAAGTTTAATACAAAATAGTGATTTATATTGACAATGCAACTGCGGATAGAGAGTTTCGACCACATGCACATATTTTTGTAAATGGTAATAGAAAAGCTAGAATATGGTTAGATACATTACAGGTGGAACCTTTTGATAGTAGAAAAGATGTGAAAATTTTACAAAAATATTTAATAAAACACAAAGAAAAATTTTTTGAAGTTTGGAACAAAAACAACAAAAATATTCAAATATTATTCTAAAGGAGAAAATCATGGTAAGTCATACAATTTTTAATGAAAGACCAGAGTGTCAAGATAGACTTATTAAAGTACTTGAAAAACTTGGATTTAAGTATGTATCTAGAAGTGAAGCCGAAGAAAAACGTGGTAAGTTAAGTAATGTGTTATTTGAAGATGAACTTGTCAAGTTTTTAAATATGCAAACTTATAAATATAAAAATAACAATTATCGTTTTTCAGGTGAGTCAATTTCAAAAGCTGTGAGAGCAATAGATGTTTCTCTCGTACAAGGTCTTGCTATGGCAAGTAAGGAAATTTATAATTTATTGACATTAGGTATAAGTGTTGAAGAAAAAATTACAATAGATAAAGATTCTCCATGTATTCAATCTTTTGATTTACATTATATTGATTTTGACTATCCTGAAAACAATATTTGGCAAGTTACTGAAGAATTTTCAGTTGAAAGAGCAAACGGGCAATATACTAGACCTGATATTGTTCTTTTAGTTAATGGTATACCTTTGGTGGTGATTGAATGTAAAAAATCTTCTGTTGATATTAAAGAGGGAATAAAGCAAAATGTTAGAAATATGATGCCAGATTATATCCCGCAATTATTTAAGTTTAGTCAACTTGTTTTTGCTGTTAATCCAAATAGTGTGAAATATGGGACTGGCGGGACAGGGGTTGATTTCTTTGTGGAATGGCGAGAAGATAAAGACACAGTTTCTTGGCAAAAAGAAGTTTGTGAGAAAATTTCACCAGATGGACAAATTTTAGAGCAAGACAGAATTGCAGTGTCAATGTTATCACAAAAAAGATTTTTAGATATTATTCAAAATTTTATTGTTTTTGACAGCAATATAAAAAAAGTTGCTAGACATCAACAATTTTTTGCAGTTAAACATGCGATGGATAGAATTAAAGGTGTTGATAATTCAGATTCTGATGGTGGCGTTATTTGGCACACGCAAGGTAGTGGAAAATCTTTAACTATGGTTATGCTTGTAAAAAAGATTATGAAAGAAAAGGCAATAGATAATCCTAGATTTATAATTGTTACTGATAGAATTGATCTCGACAAACAAATTAAAGATAATTTTGCAAATACTGCTATGAATCCATCAAGAGCGGGAACTGGCAAAGGCTTGAAATCATTGTTGCAAGACAAAAGTAAAGTGATTATCACAACATTAATAAATAAATTTGAAACTGTTATAAGAAACAAATATATTGAAAAAAGTAGTGATAATGTATACGTATTGATTGATGAGGCTCATAGAAGTAACTATGGTGGTATGTTTAATTATATGAAAGAGGTTCTTCCAAATTCGAAAATGATCGCTTTTACAGGAACTCCACTCATTGCTAAAAAAGATAAAAACACTTATAAGCAATTTGGTGACCCTATTCATAGTTATACTATGCGAAGTGCTATTGAAGATGGGGTTACGGTGCCATTAGTGTATGAGGGGCGCAGAGTTGTTCAAAATGATCCAATAAAAACTATTGATAATTATTTTGAAAGTTTAACAAATGAGTTAAACGAAGAACAAAAGAAAGTTTTAAAGGAAAAATTCAGTAGATTTAAAAAAATAGCTGAAGCTTCCAGTAGATTGAATTTAATTGCATTTGATATTTGTGATCATTTTAGAAATTATTGTTTGCCAAAAGGATTAAAGGCAATGGTTGTTTGTTCGTCAAGAGCTTCAGCAGTAGAAATATTTGAAATAATAAAACAAAATGGGAATAATGATATTTATCCTGCTGTTTGTATTTCTTTTGGAGATAAAGATGAAGATGAAAATGATATAACTACTAATGCATTGAAAAAAATTAAAGATTATCATAAAAAATATGTTGAACCTTTGTTCGCAGGGAATGATGAGCGTTATGATGAATCTATTACAGGAAGGTTTAAAAATCCAGAGGGGGATATAAATTTACTTATAGTGAAAGACAAATTGTTGACAGGTTTTGATGCCCCTGTTGCAGGTGTTTTGTATATTGATAAACCAATTCAACAACATTCATTATTACAAGCAATAGCAAGAGTTAACAGAGTATACAAAAATAAAGATTTTGGTCTTATAGTTGACTATTGGGGTGTATTTGGAAAATTAAATCAAGCAATAGATATGTATAACGATGCCGAATCTGGTTTTAATGAATTTAACAAAGAAGATATAGAAGATGCTATTTTTGGCCCGATTGATGAAAAAAACAAGTTGGAAGAAGTATACAAGCAACTTGATGGTATGTTCTCTTTACCTAAAAATGCGACAAGCAATGAATGGCAAGAGTGCTTAAAAAATGAAGAAACAAGAAAAGATTTTTATGAAAATTTAAAAATATTTGAAAAATTTTTATTTTTAGCATTATCAAACAGGTCGATATTTAAAGAAGTTGGTTATAATAAAATTGAATTTTATAAAGATAGGTGGTTGTTTTATAAAAAGCTAAGGGAAGCTGTTGCCTGTCGTTATGATCCGGTGGAAGACTTTGGAAAATATGAAGATGGTATGAGAAATTTAATAAACACTTTTGTAAATGCAACAGAAGTTGTTAAAGTGATAAATCCTATTTCAATCAGTGATGAAAAAGGAATGAAAGAAATTTTAAATACTTTAGAATCAAAAGAAGCTAAAGCGGATTTTATTAAAACTAGAATAGAAGCAAAGTTAAAACAAGTTAGATATGACGATCCACTTCTTTATGAAGAATTTTCAAAAAAAATAAAAAGAACTTTAGAGGAATATGAAGTTTCTAGAAATGCAGAGGCTTATTTAACTCAAATGGAAAATTTAGCAGAAGATTTTAGGCAAGGATTTTTATCTAAAAACTACCCATCAATGATACAATCAGATTCGGATGCGAAAGCTTTTTATGGGGCTATTTTGAATAATTTGCGTGATAAAAAAATAAATTGTGATTTGCAAGCTGAAGAAAAAATCGCAGAAGTGTCTATTAGTATTAAAAAAATTGTATTTGAAAAGACAAAGCGAGATTGGAAACATAACGAGAACGTTCACAAGCAAATTCATAGAAAATTAGATGATAGCTTATTTGATTTATTTGAAAATCTAGGTTTAAATACAAATAATGAGAGTGTTGTGGATATAATTGATTTAATTGAAGATGACATTATGAAAGTTGCAATTTTGAGGTATTAATCATGGATATTTGTAAATTAGAGTTGGGGGAAATAAATGGTAATGTTTTTATATTTATTGAAAGAAAAAACATCAAAAATGTTCATTTAAAAGTATATCGAGATTTAACAATAAAATTATCTGTTCCAATTAATATTTCAGAAGAATGGATTTCAAATTTTTTAGAAAAACGCAAAAGTTGGATAAATTCTCAATTATATAAATTTAAGCAATCAGCAGGCATTAATAATATGTCATATTTGCGAAATGGTTGTACAATTCAAATTCTAGGTAAAGATAAAAGGGTATATTTACAAAAAGGTAGAAAAGAAATAGTAGAAGACATTAATAAAATTACGATTTACTTAGAAGATACAAATGATTTTGAATTAGCAACAAGAATTTTTACAGCTTGGTGGAGAAAAACTTCATTAGAATTATATATGAAAGAAATGCAAAAATTTTTTAATAATATTTTTAAAAAATATGGTATAGATTTTCCAAAAGTTAAAATAAAGAAAATGAAAACTATGTGGGGAAGTTGTAATATAAAGAATAAAATTATTACATTTAACGAATATCTTTACAAAGCAAATTTATTAGGTATTCAGTATGTAATTTTACATGAAATGACACATTTACTATATCCAAATCACAATATTGATTTTTATAATTTTTTAACAATTCATATGCCAGACTGGAAAGAACGAAAAAAAATATTAGATATTGAAGTTGTTCAAGGAATAAATTAAAAAATGTAGCCATAAAAGGAAAAGATTGTATAATAACTAGTAAACAAAAATACAAGTTTGTAGAAATCTCTCTAAAACTAAGTTAAAAGGGTAAGGAAAAGTTTTAGTGAAGGTGAAGGATAGAAGAGTATATAGTGGCAAAGAAAGATACAAAGCTTTAACACCAGAATCTAAAAGAATTTTTCTTAAAACACTAAACGAAGATGCAAGCAATTTTTTAAAGCCTTTATGCTATGTGCTTTTGTTTG
>CAYOOB010000011.1:0-36354 GCA_964405555.1 uncultured Lachnospiraceae bacterium
AGTGTTTTTTATACATTTTTATATAAAATCATCTTTTTAACCTACAAATTAAATATTTAATTATTTTTATTTTATTAAATATTAATTAAAATTATTATTTTGGCTTTTTATTATGATTACTAATTTGTTTTTTATTATTTTTATTTTAATAATTATTTTCGTTTTTATTTAATTTATTTTGTTATCTTCTTAGTTTTAAATTTTTGCTATCTATTCAAAAATTTAAGCCAAAGCGAAGCAACTTTATCTTGCGTGCTTTTATTGTTGTCTACATCATGCCCCGAGTGCATAATTTCATAGTCCTCTTCAATTAGATATGTCAAACTCTTTTTCATATCTTCCTTATTTCCGCCATACAAATCAATTCGACCCATATCACGCCCAATCAAAACATCGCCAACAAAAAGCTCTGCCCCAATCTTAAAGCACATATCCCCTTTGCTATGACCACCAAGTTGTTTATATTCAACCGTGAAATCTCCAAGTTGCAACTCTCCTTTATCGTCCAGAAAAACAAAATTTGAAAAATCTTTTACCTCCATAAACAGCCCTTGAAAATCTGTTGAATAATTTTTTTTGTGGTCGGCAAGATATTCTTTTGCAAATCGACTGGCATAGACTTTTGTTTCAAACAACTTTGCATATTCATCTGCAAAAAGAGCGTGGTCAAAATGCCCGTGTGTTAAAAGCACACCAACAACCTGCTTGCCTTGCACATACTTTTTAATTTCTTCTGGTTCAACGGCAGAATCAACAATCAAAACTTGATTACCTCTCTCCAAAACAAAAACATTGCTACTATAGTACTTACTTACAATACGCATTAATTTACTCCTCACCGTAAAATTGTAATTCTTTTAAAAAAGAAAAGTCAAGAAATTTTAAATACTAACCAAATAATTTATTAGCTATAAATTCTGAAAACTTATGAATTATAACAACATTAAAAATAAGATATTAAAATAAAAAAGTAGATAAACATTAAGACAAATACAACCAAAAAGTATCCTTTAACGAATAAAATAAAAATAAAATAAAATTAAAATAAAATTAAATCTTATTTGACACAAAAATTAAAAATGTGTTAATATGTAGTTGAGTTGTCAACAAGGTTTAATCACAAGATAATAAATAATAAAAGAACCAAAGTTGTGACAATATAAATTGTATAACATAAATTTTAACAATTGAGTGCATTAAGAACAAAAAATCAACTTGTTAAATTTTAAAGGAGGAACCCATGAACGAAGTGAACATTGAAATTGAACATCTCACGCACGATTATGGGCATGGCAGAGGAGTGTTTGATGTCACCTTTTCAGTAAAACAAGGTGAAGTTTTTGGTTTTCTCGGACCAAATGGTGCTGGAAAATCAACCACAATTCGACACCTTATGGGTTTCACCAAACCACAAAGCGGAAGCACAAAGTTATTCGGTTACGAAACATTTAATAACGGCAATAAGTTTTTGGAAAGAGTTGGCTATATCCCTGGCGAAGTGGCTCTGCCTGCAGGTTTAACTGGTTGGGAATTTTTGGATATGATGAAAAAATTGCGTGGTATTAAAGACGACACACGCATGAAAGAGTTGATTGAAATATTCAATGTCAATCCAGATGGCGACACCAAAAGTATGAGTTTTGGCGGAAAGAGAAAACTTGCCATTGTCACCGCATTTATGCATGACCCAGAGGTTTTAATTTTGGACGAACCAACCAGCGGATTAGACCCAATAATGCAGGAAGTGTTTGTGCAATATATAAAGGAAGAAAAAAGACGAGGAAAAACAATTTTGCTATCCAGCCATATATTTTCCGAAATCAACGACACCAGCAACCGTATTGCAATCATAAAAGAAGGCAGGATAGTTTCCGAGTTTGATGCCGAAAGTTTTAAGTATGCCAGCAATAAGACATACAAAATAACTACAAGTGCCCCAGATAAATTAAAAACTACACTTGAAAATAAGGGCATAAAAGTTGTGGACATATCTGGTCAACAACTGATAGTAAATTTAGATATGAAAAACACAAACAAACTTCTTGAAATTCTTTCAAAACATAACATAGTCGACTTTGTTGAACTTAAAGAAACTTTAGAGCAATATTTTATGAAGTACTATCAAAACTAAATCAATAGAAAATAAAATACAAAATACAGAATACAAAATATAAAACACAGAACATAAAATATAAAATACAAAATATGAAATACAAAATATGAAATACAAAATATGAAATACAAAATATGAAATACAAAATTAAAATAGAAAATATAAAATATGAAATACAAAAATTAAAATAGAAAATATATAACGCAAGAATAAAAAGTCGAAAATTGAGGTGAAGTTCTATGGATGAAATTGTAATTGAACACCTAACAAAAGATTATGGCGATGGTCGTGGAGTTTTTGACCTAAATTTTTCCATTATGAAAGGTGAAACATTTGGTTTTGTTGGCACTAATGGTTCTGGAAAAACAACCACAATAAGATGTGTTATGGGATTCATAAAGGCAGATTCTGGAAAAGTGACCGTTCGTGGATTAGACTCATGGCATGACAGCAAAGAGATTAAGGAATTTGTCAGTTATATCCCCGGCGAATTCTCTTTCCCCGATTTAGTTTCAGGAAATGATTTTTTCAAAAACCAAGCGGAGTTTTATGGACAGAAAAATGTATGGAATGCCGAAAAGTATATTAAACTTCTTCACCTCGACCCCTCCGCCCCACTAAGACGCATGAGCAAAGGCATGAAACAGAAAACCGCCATAATCTCCGCACTCATGAAAGATGCCGAAATCCTCATATTTGACGAACCAACCACAGGGCTTGACCCACTTATGAGGTACGAATTTTTAGACATCATTCGAGAGGAAAAACAGCGAGGAAAAACCATATTTATATCCAGTCAGTCTTTCGAGGAATTAGAGCAAACTTGCGACAGAGTTGCCCTCATCATAGACGGAAAAATTGTAGATATTGCAAACATAAACAAACTTAAAGACAGTCCAACACGCAACTATAAAGTGGAATTTTTAAACGAAAAAGATTATCAAAAATTCAAACAACAATCACCATATAAGATTGTTCGTGACCAAAGCAAATACAATCAAGTGACCGTACAAATTGAAAAAGAGAAAATTTCCGAACTTTTCGGTGTGCTTAAAAAATTATCTGTGAAATTCATCAGCGAAGTTGGTTTTTCACTTGAAAAATACTTTAAAAACAAACTTCAAGCCACAGAGAAAAGCAAAAAACTTGTTCAAGCAAAGCAAAGAGGAGGTAAAAATGTTCAGTAAACCACTATTCAAACAATCATCCAAAGCAAATGGAATGTTATGGTTAATCATCACCGTTGCCACGTGTATAATGTTGGCAGTTTTGGTTCTTGTGATGGGAAACGCAAACATCTCCCGCATTCAAGATTCTTTAAGCGGAGCAATCACCAAAAATGTTGCACAAGCAAAAGTTGAAAATTACAGCATGAATTTTTACTATACCCTCAACCGCTCTTTGCAAGAATATGAGGAATATTACGAACTTTTGACAGATGAAAATTCAAATTTTTCGGAGTATTATGACACAATCATTAATATATATGAAAGTTACCTTTATGGCAATGAAAATCCAACTGACGAAGATAAACAAAATGCCATAAATCAAACTTATTCTATTATCAAATCTATCGAACCCGTAATTAACACATATATTAAAGAGTATTTTGGCGAAGGTATGGAAGATTTTGCAATTAGTGCCATTGAGAATTTAGTGGAAACTTATGCCTACAATTCTACCAACATGAATAAGAATGAAATAATTGCAACCACACTTCAAGAAACTATATTCGATGCGATATATCAAGAGGCACTCGAAGACGCAGAGGCAGAAATAACACTTAGCGAATCGTTAATGACTGCCGAAGAATCCGCACAAATTGCAGTAAGCATTATAAAAGGTGGTTTTTCGGCATATCTCTCGCAAGACACCGGAAGTGCAGTTGACGCACAAACTTTTGCTTTTTCATACATTCCAACTGCGATAGAAACAAATTTTTCTTCTATGTTTGCAGAATATGATTTAGATGAAGATCAAATTTATGAAATTGCGGTTACGTCGTTGGTTAGTTTTCAAGCACTAATTGACTATAAATACAGTGATTTAAGTATACTCGAAATTGATTCTGACGAAGTTTTGGCACTAATTGACGGCATGACAGAAAGCATCATGGATGAATTAGATTCAGAAGTTTCAAATTCTCTGTCCGAACTTGGCGATATGGATGTTTTTGCGCTTGTTGTTGGAGAAATTTTCTTTAAGATTGCTGGCATTCTGCTTCCAATGATTTATATCATCCTAACTGCAAACAATCTTATCTCCGGTCAAGTTGATTCTGGTTCGATGGCATACACTCTGTCCACGCCAGTCAGAAGAAGAACAGTGGCATTCACACAAGCGTGCTTTTTGATACTCTCACTGCTCGCAATGTTTATTTGCACCACTCTTGTTGGAATTATATGTCTGCAATTTGTCAAACCAGAGGTGGCAACAATCAACGCAGGACAAATGGCTTTGTATAATCTTGGTTCGTTTGTCACTCTATTTGCTATAGCTGGAATTTGTTTCCTCACCTCCTGCATCTTCAACCGAAGTAAACAAGCAATGGCAACAGGTGGCGGAATTTCAATGTATTTCCTTGTGGCAACCATACTCGGACTGTTTGGCTCAGCATCTTTCCCTTCTGTGATTAGAATTGATGCCATGAACATATTTAATTACACCACAATAATCTCTCTGTTTGACACCAACTCAATTCTAACAGGCGGACTAACCTTCTTATGGAAATTAGCAATACTCCTTGTGGTTGGAGTTGTGTGTTTCATTGTTGGTCAAGAGATTTTCAAGAAGAAAGATTTGCCATTATAGAAAATAATGAAAATATAAATAACGAAAATATAAATAATGAAAATATAAATAATGAAAGTATAAATAATGAAAGTATAAATAATTAACGAAAACCAATCATTAAGCCCAACATTAATCCATTATTAAACACAACATTAATTCATTGTTAAACGCAACATTAATTCATTGTTAATGCCCAACATTAATCCGACTTTAAATAAAATTGTTATCATTCAACATTTGTATAACTTGCACTTGAAGCGAAAACTCACAAAATTACTGTTATTTTAAACTTTGTTTGACATCAAATATATTTTTCCAAGGGTCTGGTTTCTTAATGCGTTCAACCGCCTCAAAGATATCCACCTCATCTGGACGAACACTTTCCAATTCTTTCCATAAGATTGGCATAGAAACTTTTGCACCCTCTCTTGCCCTAACCGAATAAGGTGCCACACTTGTTGCTCCTTTTGTGTTTCGTAAAAAATCAATAAAAATTTTTCCATTTCGGCTATCCTTTCGTATATTTGTTGTGTACCTTTCTGGCCATTTGCTTTCCATAAGTTTAGCAACCTGCTCAGCAAAACTACGAAATGTTGACCAATCGGCTTTTGGCTGAAACGGCACAACAACATGATAACCTTTACCTCCACTTGTTTTCAAAAAAGATTTTAGATTAAGTTTATCTAAAATTTTTTTTAAATCTTTCACACCCTGCCTAACTTTCTCTATATCCAAATGTTCATCTGGATCTAAATCAAACACCATCAAATCAGGCTTGTTTACATATTTTGCACAACTGCCCCACGCATGAAATTCAATCGTTCCCAACTGTACCTGAGAAATCAACTGCTTAACATTTTTTAGGTAAAAATATTCTTCTGTTTTTCCTTCATCGTTCTCAATAGAAATTCTTTCAACATCTTCATTTATCATTGGATGTTTTTTAAAAAAGCAATCATCAAGAGAATGCCCTCGAACCACACTCAAAAGACGCCCCTCCAAGAACTTCATCATTCTGTCCCCAACCGCTTGATAATAACTCGCAATCTGCATTTTGGAGATTTTTTTCGGTTTGTTAAAAATAATTCTGTTTTTATTTGAAATTACCACTCCACAACAAATATTTTCTTCGTTTTCTTTCTTATTTTTCGTTCTGCGTTCACTCCTGTTTATACCTTTTTTATCTTTATTTTTAATATTTTCATTTTTTATATCATTTTTATTTGTAATACTATTTTTATTTGTAATGTTTTTATCTTTAATCTTAATATCTCTATCTTTAATCTTAATATCTTTATCTTTAATCTTATCTTTTATCTCAATATCTTTATTCTTAATGTTTTTATCTTTAATCTCAATATTTTTACCTTTATTCTTACTTTTTAAATTATTATTTTCGTTTTTATTTATAATAGCATCATTATCTTCATATTTATCTTCGTCGTCAACCTCGCACTCTAATTTATCGAATTTGTTATCAGAAGTATTTTTGTTTTTTTGGTTATTTATAGAATTAATTATGTTTAAATCATATTTTGAAAGCTCAACTTCACTTGCGGATTTATCCTCTCTAAGCCCCTTAAAACTTGCTTGCCTCAAAACACCGTCTTTAGTGATTTCGGCATATTGAATTTCTGCCACAAACTTAGGCTTCAACCAAACAGTATTTCCGTCTACTTTTGGCGGATTTTTCAATGTTGTTCTTTTGGTAATAACACTTTTAAATTCTTCCAAAAGATGTTTTGTTGTTCTCTCATCGAAACCTGTTCCAGCACGACCAACAAATAATAATTCGCCATCAACATAAACACCCAACATAATAGAACTCAACTTTTTCTTGCTTGAATGCGAATACCCCACAATAATAAACTCCTGCCTGTTATAGCACTTGCACTTAATCCAATCGTCATTTCTCAGCCCATTATATGTTGATTTTTTTAACTTTCCAACCACACCTTCAAGATGTATCTTTTGTGCCACTTCTAAAAACTTTTTACCTTTTCCCACAATATGTTCGCTAAATTTCAAATTTTGCAAAACATCTAATAAGTCATTTTTATCTCCATTGTTATCAACTTTATCATTCTTATCCTTTCCTTCAACCTTATCCTTTTCTTCAACCTTATCCTTGTCTTCATCCTTATCATTTCGTTCAGCCTTATCTTTATCTTTTTTGTCTTCAATTTTGCCGTTAACATCAAAATTAGAATTTTCAAAAAGATTTTGTAAAATATTCTTTCTTTTAATCAGCGGTTGATTTCTCAAGTCTATTCCGTCCAAAGCCAATAAATCAAAAACCATATATATCGGCTGTGTATCATCTCTGTTTTTTAAATGATTTTGTAGTGCCTGAAAATCCGACCTACCCTGCTGGTCAACAACAATGATTTCGCCATCCAAAACCATCGGACGTCCATCTGCCAAAATTGTGATTGACCTTGCAATTTCTAAAAACTTTGATGTAAAATCTTTGTAATTTCTCGTAAACAATTTCGTGACACCCTGCTCTGAGAAAGCAAGCATTCGATAACCATCGTATTTAATTTCAAAGATATAATTATCATCGTTTGGTAAAGTATAAACCATTTTACAAAGTTTAATCTCTGTTTTTTGAAAAGGATTTTTCTTTGAATGTTTTTTTATTTTCTTCTCACCTAAATGCTCCTCATATTCTCGCAAGCCATCCGTCTTGTCCTTTTCAATATTTTTCTTTTCGTTTTCCTTTAAACTTTTCTCTGAATTCTCTTTTGTTTTATTTGTTATTCCTTTTAAAGAATCTTGATGCGAGATTTGCGACATTGTTCTTCCAGTCTTTACACTTGTTTCGAACATTTGAATATCAATTTCTTCGCTTGCATAAAAATCTTTTTCTTTAATCAATAACCAATTTTTAGGGTCATTTTTTAGTTGAACAAGAGCCCACCCTCCTTTCAAACGCTCACCAGACAGAAAAAATTTAAGTGAACCTTTTTGTAATCCACTTTTAAAACTTTCAATTTGTTTGTAAGTTCCAAAATCCCAGAGCATCACTGTTCCTGCACCATATTCTCCACTTGGAATTACACCTTCAAAATCGGCATAATCTAATGGATGATCCTCCACCTTAACCGCAAGACGTTTATCCTTTGGGTTAAATGATGGACCTTTTGGCACGGCAAAACTAATCAAAACGCCACCCCACTCAAGACGAAAATCAAAGTGGTCGTGCGAAGCCAAATGATGTTGAACGCAAAAAATTTTCTCGTCTTTATCCTTTGATTTTGTTTTCGTTGAACTCTCCCGATTTTCTCCACTCGGTTCGGAAGTTATCAAAAAATTCCTCTTCTTTTTATAATCTTCAAGTTTCTTCATAATATGATTATGTCCTAAATTTACAATATAAAAAGTAAAGTTCATCTATTAAATGTAAAATTTATCTAAAAAATTGAAATTTGCATAAAAAAACGAAAATTTTCCTAAAAAAACAATTTTTAATAAGAAATAATAAAAAGGCAATTAAACAAAAAAAAGATAAGTTTTTAATTCTTATCTTTTCTTTTTATTGCTCATGGATAATTACATTATTAATTATAGACAATTTCTACCGCCTCTTAATTGATTTTAACAACAGTAATTTTTGCGTTACTAACTGAAATATCATTTGATGAACCATTTTGCAACTGATAAACACTTCCAGCAGACGCATCCACTATTGCAAACCCAGAAATTGTATCCGAACTTCCAACCGCAACCTCACCATTTGAAGTGCTTGTGCCAACCGTTTGAGATGTTGGAGAAGTTTCTTGCAAATTTAGTGTTATTGTTTGCTGTGTGGTTGGATTAGTCACCGTTGCTTGCCACAAGAATAAATATCTGCCCGCATCAGCAATGGTTATCTCTCCGTTGCTTGTGTTGTTGGTTATATTCTCCTCAGTAACTGTGGTTGGAAAGACTATTGCAGACGATGCCACCGTGGTTGGACCTGTTTCTGTTGCTGTTAATGTTGCTGTCGTTAAAACCGCAGATGCACCTGTTGGACCAGTAGCACCAGTGGCACCAGTTTCTCCCGTTGCACCTGTTGGACCAGTTGGACCAGTGGCACCAGTTTCTCCCGTTGCACCTGTTGGACCAGTTGGACCGGTATCTCCTGTTGGACCTGTAGCTCCAGTAGCTCCAGTGGCTCCGGTTGGACCGGTATCTCCTGTAACAGAAAGTCCTGTGGCACCAGTATCGCCAGTGGCACCTGTTGGACCTGTCGGACCAGTTGGACCAGTGGCACCAGTTTCTCCCGTTGCACCTGTTGGACCAGTTGGACCTGTATCTCCTGTTGGACCTGTAGCTCCAGTGGCTCCGGTTGGACCGGTATCTCCTGTAACAGAAAGTCCAGTAGCCCCTGTTTCTCCTGTTGCACCAGTGGCACCTGTCGGACCAGTTGCACCAGTTGGGCCGGTCGCTCCTGTGGCACCAGTAACTGATAGTCCAATTGCTCCAGTCACGCCCGTTGCACCAGTTGGTCCAGTTGCACCAGTGGCACCCGTTGCACCAGTTGGTCCAGTGGCTCCCGTTGCACCTGTAGCTCCTGTTCTACCTGCTGGCCCCACCGGACCTGTTGGTCCTGTATATCTAAACACCACATTGCATTGAGTATCAAGTGGGTTATTGCATCCACAAAACAAATTATTATCGCTCAAAATTATATCCTCCTTTGAATGTTTCAATAACATTTTATGTAAAAATAATTTTAAAGTGATAATTTTAGACCTAAATATTTAATAATTTCAAAATATTAAAAAAAATTTCAAAAAAAAATTAATTTTTTACTTGTTAGAAGTGATAAATTTGTGATATACTACCATTGAACAAATACATATAACAAGGAGTCAGTTAAATCATGTCAAAAAAACCAACTTATGAATTTCAAAATCTAACAAAAATACAGCAAGATTGTTTAACTTTAATCGAATCTCTTGGCATCTACGAACTTCGTGCTTTGGCAAGAGTGTTTGGAGATAATTCTCCAACAGTTTTGAAGAGAGATGACCACATAAGAATAGTAATGGAAAAAATCATATCTGGTGAAGATTTAAAGCCAATACCACTTCGTCAAGGACGCCCATACAAAGAACTTTCAAATATAGAAGGCATATTGGCAGAACTTTCTCAAATAACAGGCAAAGATTACACATCAGTAACCAACCAGCAAAGAAGTGTGTATAGAGGTAAAAAAGTTGTACAATTCAATCAAGTTGAAGAAGAAGTAATAAAACAAAAACTTTTTCCAATTGAAGCGAAAGGTATTTTTTTTGAGAGAACAGATTCAGAAGGCTATATGACCAATGATTTTAACGGCAAAATGACCTTGGTTAAAAGAGATCAGTTTCCACAATTAAAAACAAACGATTTTATATCTGGCACTGCGATTGTTATGAATTCCGAAAAAGAATATATACTCGACAGTGTAAAAACAGTAAACTTTCAATCTTATGAAAAATATGCCGACAACCATAACCCTTATGAACAAGAAGTTCCATCTGAAAAAATCGATTTTGATAAATATCAAATTACTTTAGGTTCGAGATACATTGTCAAAAACAACAAATTTTCGGAAAACAGTGAAAAACTCACAAAACTCTTAAATCTTTTAAAATCGAAAGGTATAATCACAATCGCAATAATACCAAATGTTTTGTATGAAAATTTTGTTACAATTCAATCAATTGGATACGACAATGCGTTCACATTAAAATATGACGAACGTCCTTTCACAATAAATGAAGTTCTAAATAATTTTATAAACCACATAGAAAGATTACAACAACAAGGTTTAAAACTTGCACTGTTCATTGAAGATATAACCACCCTTGCCAATGCGGTCGACTTCACTTTTAAAAACAACACAAAGGCATTCATGGGACACACAGAAACAGCGGTTGAACTTGTTAAACATCTCATGTTACTTGCAAAAGCAGGTGGACAGAATAAGCACACAACAATTTTCACAACTATGGATGAAACCGATATGTTCGACCATACATATATTTCTTCTGTATATAAAATTTCAAAACCTCTTGAATTTTAATTTAGAGTAAATATAAACACAAAAAAACGCAAGACAAAAATTATCTTGCGTTTTTTAATTAAACAAAAATTTTTTTGTATTTTTTTATTGTGCAATTTATATTAAATTCGCATATATAGCGTATTAAAAATTTAATTAATTTTATTATTAACAATTCTTAATTGCACCTAATTTTAATTATTTTTTTTGTATATTTATTCATTTTTATGTTTAATTATACGTCATTATACATTTATTATGCATTTATTTTAATCTTCAAAATCAAGTTATTATCTATTTCAGCCCCTATTTCTAACTCAAAATCTTTTCACTTAAACTTCCACATCATCCAATTCTAACTTATTATCCAATTCTTCTTTCAAATCTTCTTCCAGTTCTTCCACACTTTCAAAGCCATCAATCAACTCTAAGACGTCATTTGGAATATCATTGTTTTCCAAATTACCTTCCACATCTTCCAACTCATCTTCAAACTCATCTTCCGAGTTATCTTCAAACTTATCTTTGAATACATCTTCCAAGTTATCTTTAAGTTCATCTTCTTCCGAGCTATTCTCTAAATCCCCTTCCAAATCTTTCTCAGCCGAGTCTGTAGAATTGATGTCCGTCGTATTAATTTTGCAATTTTCATCTTCTGTATTTTCGTCATCTTCACTTTCAGTTTGGTCTTTATCATAAACCACAATACCAAAAACAACAAAAACACCAGCAATAGCCATAACGACATCCTCCACAACTTCATTTTCCACTTGAAAACCAAATACTTTTGAAAGTGCATTTAGAAGGATTATCAATGCTCCGCAAAAACTCACCCAAAAACTGTACAACCTTAATTTTTTGAAAAAGTTTTTCATGTATCATCCTCTCTAAGAAGTTCTTTAATTTCGATGATATCCTCTTTAACTTCTTCCAAAGTTTGCAAGTTATCCGACAACTTTCTTATTGTCTGTTGATAATTTGCCTCTCTCTTCGCACTGTCTTTAAGTTGAAATAGAAAGAGAAATACAAACAAGATTGCAAAAACGCCATTACTAACAATTATGCTTATAATGTCATTCCATACGTCCATAATCTTCATCCGAATTTAAAAGTTTTTTAATTGCCATATAATCTCCCATTTTATAAAAAGATGCCTTATTCAAAAACTTTGTTTTATCAAAAAATACAATTTTCACCGTCTATTCCACAACATCAAAAACAACTGATGGTTTTTTAATATCGCAATCTGCTTGCTCCGTTCTAAAAGTGAATTGAAATGTTTTTCCAAGCACCGAAACCGACCTTCTTTGTTCTTTTTCTTTACCTTCAAAAGAGAAAGTTTTTGTTTCTTCATCCGACTCTATTTCAACATCAATAGGATATTTTGTGGTGATAATTATCTCTTTAATT
Source organism: uncultured Lachnospiraceae bacterium (assembly GCA_964405555.1). GTDB lineage: Bacteria > Bacillota > Clostridia > Christensenellales > UBA1242 > Caccovivens. Next base: position 12,354 of record CAYOOB010000011.1, read on the forward strand.
TTTTTACGTTTGCCTTGATAGTTCAAATCTGTGCTAAAAGAAGTCCAACATTTTTCGGTTGGAGAAGCAAAAGTTTTACCTGAATTAGTCAGTTCGCCCACCTGTTGAGTGTAATCAGTATAAAAACAAGCACATAGTTTACTCATATAAGGATTATCCACTGCAACCAATTTGCGAATATCAACACCACGATAGATATTCACATTAAGTGTTTCAATGTTCACTTCAAACAACACATTATTCACATAAGTGGTGGTATTTTCACTACCAATAAGTTGTTCATCACTGAAATCGCACTTTGTGGCAAGATAATATTTTCCATTTAGGCACGCCGAAGTACAATTCATATTATCCAAGTTTTTAAAGTAGCGGTCGAAATCTTCGCAAACTTTATCAACCGAACTTCCGTTGAAAGTGTAAAGACCATCTCTTGTCATGAAGAAAACTTTTTCTCCACAAACACAAACCGAGTCTTCATAAATTTTGGATGGAGATGTGTAAAGATGTGTAAAAGAGAAGTCATCCTTTGAGGTGTATAATGAAATTTTGGTAATGCCATATTCTCTGAATAAAAATACATAGTCGTTTAACGCAACCAAGGTTTTAAAAGCACCTCGATTGTCTAAGAATTCAATAGTTGAATTGTTATCATCAGACCATTCTGAAAGGTCTAAATTTGATGAATAAACAAGTTCGTTTCCATTTGAGTTTGTGACTCCAAAAAATTTGTCGTAATGCACAACGCAAGATATAAATGCTGGGAGGTCTTTTAAAGTTGCAATAATGTTATTTGAAACCGCCACAGCACCCTCGTTGGCAAAGAAAATGCTTAGATTTTGGTCGTACAACCTATAATTACAGTAAAAAGTTGGATAACTTGATAACCTTTCCGTTCGCAAGAAAATATATCCAGAATTTTCATCAATCATTGGTATTGTATATAATTTATATTCCGAATCTATTAGATATAATTGATAGTTATATGTGTCCGAAGCAATGTAATATCTATAAACCCAAATTCCACAAATTTTGTCAATAACACTTGCAAAATCAAAGGTATGAGTATCTTCAAGGTTATCCACAGATGCTGGCACGAGTAAATCTTGAAAACCTAAACCTGTTTTAAGTGCCCCATCATAATATTTCAAGTTGTAAAAAACCTTGCATTGATTTGGGTCTGCAACAGAGTCATCTGTGTCAGAAACCATTCCATCTTTGAAAATAGAAAAAGTTAAATTTTTCTCTGTTGCATTTTTGTGCTGTTTTAAATTTTTATAAAAAATCAAAACCATCTCCTCTTAGGCAATGTATGCTCACCATTTTTTCTCGAAAGCATAAATAAACTTTCTTTATAGCGGTTTTCCCAAATTTCTGCATCCTCACTGACACCATAAATCAAAAGGTATTCACTCACAACACCATAGGCATAAACCCTTGCACTAACTCCAAGTGGTGTTTCAATCTCACTTGAAATTGAAAGTTCGGACGGAAAATAACTGTAAGTCACCACTTTTGGCACGCCAGCAACCTCCACAAAACTATCAAACACCCTGAACCTCAAATTTATTCCAAAGCGATTTTTAATACCAAAAATTTGTATACAATCTTTGCTTAAAGTGGAAAAATTTAGAATACTTCCTTTGCAGTCCACCACTTCTTTTGTTAAGAGAGGTAAATAATCAGAAGCAATTTCCTGATTAACAAGGTTAAAACACCTAACCATTAAATCCACCTTTTCCTGTTCGATACTATCCAAATCCTCGCCATTCGTAAGTTTGGAATATATTTCTTTTTCACCAACAAAATCACAAACCAACTTGATTATGTCTTTAACAGTCATAATTTTCTCCTTTTCACAACATAAATGTTGCTTTAAAAAACCATGCCAAGCATCAATTAAGATGCTTAGCCTTGGATAAAACCGTTTAAAACTTCTTTAATTTGTTTTTCTTCCAATTTTTTGTTATCCTCATCCATTTCAGCAAAAATCTTATCAGAATTCTGAACACGAGTTTTAAGTGTGAAAAGGTAAGCCCTCTCATCCAGTGTGTCATAAGGGAAAGTTAAACAATAGGAGTTTCCAACCTGAGAATGATTGTGCAATTCAAACTTATCTTGTTCCAAATTATATAGCACAAAATAGTTGTTATCAATTGATTTTATTCTCTGCACAATATCTAAACAATCACTTGAAATTTCAAACAATTTTTTCATAATTTTCCTCTTTTTTATAATTTTTCAAATTTTTATTAGTTTTTTACTAATTTTTATTAGTTTTTTACTAATTTTTATTAGTTTTTTACTAATTTTTATTTAATTTGTTCAATTATTAATTTGTTTTATTAACAATTTTTGAATTAATATTTTTTGAATTAGTTAATCTATTTTTTATTTCTTTGTTTATTTTTCTGTCGTTTTTTTTATTTGTTTTTTTATTATTATTTGTGGTTCTTCCAAACACTCATTATCAAAACAACTCAATTAATCATCAGAAGAGTCGATTGAAGGAATTGTTGTTGGAATATTTTGACAGAAAGCAACTCCAGAAGGTTTTTGACATAAAAGTTCTGTGTATTTAACAAGTGTTGCAGAATAAGCAGGCTTATTTGCATTTTGTTTCAAAATTCTACCACTTTCATCTTCCAACCACTTCCAATCGCCAAGTTCATAGAAAATAAAATCATCGGTATTAAGGAAGTATGCCTCACCAGAACCAACATGATTTGTTGGCACAATAGGAGTTCCAAAGTGTGTTATAACTTTCATTCCGTCTTCAAGAGTTGTATAGTTGATATGTTTTCTATATAAAGTCAAATATCTTTGATACAATCTTTTCAAATCGTAAGAGCAGTTAATAAAATTCACACTTGTTCCTGCCATTTCAAGGTCATCAATGATTTTTTGAACATAGTCTTCATCGAAAGCATCAGAGGTGCTTGCGGTATATGTTTTTGCATTCATGATTGGATATTCTTCCTTGTCCACACCATAGAGCATTGTGTTGTTAACAATTCCTTTAAGTCCAATAATTTCATTGTCTTTAGAATTGTGAACGTAAAGTGTGTAGCCCGTTGTTAAAGTTTGTGTGGTGTTTAAAGAAATCTCTCCACTTGATTTGTCAACATTCTTAACCAAAACATTTGTGTCAACAGTTGCACCGCTTGCGTTATAAATGTCAACATACATTCCTGGTGCAACCGCTTCAGTGTTATCCACTGTTGCAGTGCTGTCGTTATATGTTATTGTTGCCAAAAGCCCTGTTCCATCACCATATATCATTCTTGAAAGATTGAATATGCTTGCTTTAAGAAGAGAGTCCATGCCGTCTTGCAAAAGATTTACAAAAGAGTTGACATCAGAAGACGAACAACGAACTGCCTTGTCACTGATTTCAAATCTACCATAAAGATTTTTGAGCGGTGCAACAAAAGAAAGATATGGAGTGTCCACACCTTCTGGAAGGTCGGATGTTTCTTCGCCTGCCATGATACCGCCATTAATTCCAATTGGAGCAACAACTCTAATTTCTTTGCCTATAATATTTCTTGCACTTCTTCTAATTCTTGCAAAGAATGGGTTTGTTTTTGTATTAATTTGGTCTGCAATAACACCCAAATAGACTTCTTTAAGCACATTCTCCGCACTTTGTAATGTAATCATAATTATTTCTCCTTTTACTTATTAAACGTTTTTATGATTTTTTTATTTTTTTCCTTTATTTTTTTGTTTTTACCTTAATTTTTAAGTTTTTTGTTTTTTTCTTTAATTTTGATTATCATTTCATTTTAAATTTCAAAATTTAATAGTTTTCAAAAATAACACTCAAATCATTTGATTTTCAAATTATTTATTTTCCAACATAACATTTATTTTCCAACTTTGTTAGTTTCTTGATAACATCTAGTTATCAGAATAACATTTAGTTTTTAGCACACCATTTGGTTTCTAGCATAACATTTATTTTAACATTTCATTGGTTTTTTGCTATATCTTAAGAAAACAAATCTATCACAACCCTTTTTGCCTCTTCAAAAGAATCTGGTTTTTGGGTGACAGGTTTTGTCACCCGCTCACCAGAATTAGAAGATATGACAACAGGAATTTTTTGTTCTTGAAGTTGTTTTACATAGTTTTTGATAACCAAATCTTTGATTTCATCATCTTTTAAAATTAAATTTTGAATTAAAGGTTCCTCTGTCTTATGCTTAGACGATAATTTTTCATACAAAAAACCTGCCCAAGCTTTTTCAAAGCCAGACTCATCCTTTTTTAAACTCTCATCGTTTTCCACACGAGATTTCAATTCTTCTGCGTAAACGACAGCCTCCTGATTTTTTGAAAGAAATGTTTTTAGTGCATTTTCCACCGATTTTTCGGTATTCTCTGCAACTGACGCTTTCTCAAAAGCAGAGAGTTTTTGGCTTTTTCTTGTAAATTCTGCTTGCAAATTGGTGTATGCTTGATACAGGTCTTCAACACTCTTAAATTTTCCAATGGGAACGCCCCTTTCTGCTTCACCCGTCAGCAACTCACCGTCTTGCTTTTCGGTTGAGGAGCCCTCTAAGTTTTCTTCTTGCAAAGGTTGAACTTCTTGTGGTTGTTCCTCAAAAATTTTGTTCTCTTCCATGTTATTCTCCTTTTTTATTTAACATTTTGTTATTTAGCATCATTTTTTGATTAATGCTGAGATATTTTTATCAAAAATTATTGTGTTTAATTTCTAATTCAAAGTTTGATTAATGCTAAGATGTTTCTATCAAAAATTATTGTGTTTAATTTCTAATTCAAAGTTTTTATTTTTTTAATTATTTGTTCGCATTTTCCGCTTTTTGTTTTTCAAGTTCCGCTCGATGCTGACGAATATGTCTTAAAAACACCTCTTCAATTTTTTTATCAACTTCATCAGCAGAATACAACACTTTCAACATATATGCTATGTGTTGATTTAAATGAATTTTATGGTCATCAATTTCCTTAATATCCACCAAAACTCCACTTCTCATATTTAAATTTTCACTGTCTGCGTTACCTGTTTGAAGTTCGCTCAAATCAACCGTTGAATTCCAAATACCAAACCCCAAATTCTCCATTATTTTAGTTTTCATAGAGTTGGTGATGTTTCCGTCTTCGTCATACAAAAGCCCCTTGTCCAAAAGCGTGAAAATCATGTTACGCCTCTGCGACAACGTGTCATTACTCTCATTATCTGTGTCAAACTGAACATCATCGCTGGATATATCGTTTCCTTTAAAATAAAATGCATCAAGTTGACCGTCTTCACCCACAACCTTTATAAGCCTTGGAAGTGTTGCAAATTGCCTATAAAGTCGCAAAATATGTTTTCCCACAGATTTTATGGCACTTTTAATGCTGTCGGTGGTAAAATATAACCTTGTTTCGTTTTCGTCAATCATAAGTTCCAATGCCACACCACTCATTGAGGATGACACACTATCCATAGACCCAACCTCGCTTGTGCCACTTACTGAATAGAATTCGTTTAGAAGTTTTTCCTCTTCTTGCTCAAAATCGGAAGGAACTTGTTCTCCACCTAAAAATTCTGGTGCGGATGCCCCCTGCCTATAAACCAAAATTTTGCCTGGTGCAAGCCCTTCTTCTTCCAAATTGTCGATATCGACACTACCATCCTCAACAGCAAGCACACCCAATGTCAAACGATTAAGGTATTCATGTTTTCTGTTTTTGACTGCGTTATATGCCCGTTGGATAGGAATTAATCTTGTTATCATTGACGAACCCCAAAAACAACCAATTTCTTCATTACAAATTTGTCTAACAAATGGAAAATCTCTTTTTTCATCAATACCGTTGATATAAGGCAGTTCACCGTCATACACAAGTTTATCTCCTGCTATAATAATCAATCTGCCGTTTGGAAATTCTTCGTTAGGTCTAACATATTTTTCTATAACAATGGCACTGTTATGTCTTGTGGTTTCAATTAAACTTGTGGCAAGCCCACCATAGCCAAGTCCACCCAAAGAAGCAGTGGCACCATCCAGAGAGTAGACATTTATATCCTTTCCTTCAACATCCACACCATACATCTGTTTAATTTGTGATGCTGTGTATGCTCTGGCATGAATTATGCTTTGGCACTCGTTCAAGTTCTCATGAGTTGCACTGTCTGGATAAATTTCAAACGGCGAACAAACTCCAATTTCCACATCACCTGTCTTAATTTTTTTGCCGTCATCTTCAAGTGCCACAACCTGCCCCAAATTGCTATTCCACGAAATTTTATAAAAACTTGTTCCGCAAATTTCACTCCATTTGGTTGCTTGGTTGATTTTAGTTGTTAAATCCATTTTTGCTGAAACACCTTCAAGAATTTTTTGCCCAACTTTGGCAGTGTATATGTCTTCTTCATCGTTGGTTGCTGGCAAAACATACATTTTCGGTTTGATTTTAGAAAGTTTTGAAAGTCTAATTTCCACAATTGGTGCAATATGATTAAAAACTTCTCGTTCCTGCCAGAAATATTGCTTGTCCAATTCACGAACAAAGCCACCATATCCAACATCACAAAATTGGTTACCCATATAGAAATTCATATTTAGTTGCCATTGAGCATCAAAACTTTTTCTCTCCCTAACACGATTCTCAAAATCTGCCAGTGTTTCTTTAACAATATCATCTTTTTTCTTCATGTTCTCTCCTTTCTTCTTCTGTTTTTAAATGGTGCTTCCACCGACTTTGGCACAATTTCCTTTGAAAAACACTCGAACATTTTTTTCATGCATTCTTCACAAAACACAAGGTCACGCCTGATAAAACCTTTGGTGCTGAAAGAATATTTTGCCATATTCTTACACCCATAAAAATCGCATTTAAGTTGATTTTTACAAATTTGCATTTTCATTTTTTTTCTCCTTTTCTTTTAAAAGTTGCAATAATCTGTCCTTCTCCGCTTCAAGTTGTGCGTCTGTCATTTTGCCGATTTCATCATCCGAAAGCATACCCTGTTCTAACAAAAACTTCAACGCACTGATGTCTGGCGAATTAAATTTTTTGGTAATCTTTCGTTTCGAAAGCACCGGATTACCATTTTCATCTGGCAAATATTCCTCCACAATTTCATCACTTTCAAAACCAAGAGCCTTTTTGATTAACGCCTCTTTTAATTGTTCTTCATCCACTTTACTCACCTTTTTTGCAACTTTTGTGCTGATTTTAAGTTAAAAAAATATCATTTTCAATCATTTATGCCATTTTTTTAACCAATTTTCTATTTAAGCATTTTTTTATCCAAGCATTTTTTATTTAAGCATTTTTATCCAAGCATTTTTTATTCAAGTGTTTTTTTATTTAAACTAATTTCTTATTTACTCATTATTTTATTATTTAATGTAGATAAATCTAAATTTATTTTTTAGCCCAAATCATACAAAACAAGTAAAATTACAAAAAAAAGCACAAAAATTCATTGCTCCTCATAGAAAATCAAATAAACTTCTAAAAATCGAAAAAATCATGGATAACCCACCAACAAATAAAATTCACAAAAAAAAATCTACAAAATAAAATGTATTTGTAGAGGGAGAAATATGGAAAATTTATTAACCTTTGCAAACGTCAATTATTTCTACCAAACGAAAAATGACGAAATATTTGCATTAAACGATATTAATTTTGATGTGGAAAAAGAATCTTTTGTTTCACTTGTTGGGCCAAGTGGTTGCGGAAAAACAACCATATTATCACTAACCGCTGGACTTTTACAAGCGTCATCTGGCAAAATTATTTTGGATGGTGAAGAACATATAGACAGAAAAAAAATCGGCTATATGTTTCAAAAAGACTACCTTTTTGGATGGCGAACAGTATGGAAAAACATAACGATTGGAATTGAAATTCAAAAGCCAAAGAATAAGGAAGAGAAACTTGCTTTTGCGGAAGAACTTCTTAAGAAGTATGATTTGTATAATTTTAAAGACAAGAAACCAAATGCGTTATCTGGCGGAATGCGACAGCGTGTGGCACTCATAAGAACCTTGGCACTTGAACCAACCCTACTTTTGCTTGATGAACCATTTTCAGCATTAGACTATCAAACAAGAATTTCACTTTGTGATGATGTTTATGAAATAATAAAGAGCGAGAAAAAAACATCGATTTTAGTCACACACGATATTTCTGAAGCCATTTCAATGTCTGACAAAATAATAGTGCTATCTTCACGACCTGCAACAGTCAAAGAAATAATCACGCCAAATCTACAAGGAGAAACACCTCTAAAAAAGAGGGAAGATTCTATGTTTGCAACGCTATTCGACAAAATATGGAGGCAACTTTCAAATGACGAAAAAGCAAAAACAAATTAACTTTTCAAAATCGCATAAAGCTTATGTGAAGAAACTAAAAAAAGATAAATTCATCATAATTTTTTTTAGAATTTTCGTGTTGGTTGCATTTTTGGGACTTTGGGAACTTTTAACTCAATTAGATGTGTTAGACTCGTTTTTTGTGAGTTCACCCTCAAGAATTTTTAACCAAATAGTGCAGTTAGCACAGAACGGAACACTTTTAACGCACACTTGGATAACCCTGTATGAAACACTCATTGGTTTTGGAATTGCCACAGTGCTTGGATATCTGATTGCCGTCCTGTTATGGTGGAACGAAAAAGTTAGAAAAATATTTGAGCCGTATATTGTTGTTTTAAATTCGTTACCAAAAATCGCACTTGGACCAATCATAATTCTATGGGTCGGCTCTGGAACCAAAGCAATAATATTAATGTGTGTGTTGATATGTATAGTAATCACAACAATGAGTATGCTCTCTGCTTTTCTTTCGGTGGAGGATGGAAAAATACTACTTTTAAAATCGATGCACGCAAACAAATTTCAAATACTTTTTAAGTTAATCTTACCAAATTCGATGCCAGAATTTATATCTGTCTTAAAAATAAACGTAGGAATGAGCTGTAATCAGCGTACCTAATGTCCTATCTCAAAAACCCTGCAAAGAGAATTACAAGAAGTCATAAAAAATCTAAAAATACATAAAGTCTACAAAACCCATAAAAAACAGCCTATTTCACCCTTTTTTCTGTTTTATTTTATAAAAAAAGCCACCTATTACTAAAATAGGTGGTATTTTTCGATTATTTTTTTATATTTTTCTTATCTTTTTTATATCGTCAAAATTTATTATTTTTCGATTAATTTCAATTGTTCGATTATTAAAATCTATTTTGCTTTTTCCTTTTATTGTGAAATAATGTCCATCTTCAAAATATTCAACTTCTACTTGGTCTTGCTTAGTAATAGATAAAATTGTTTTTGTCATTGCTTGTATCTCTTCTTCTGAAACGCCTTCCTTTGATACTTTTTCAATTTCATACTCTTTCATGCGAAGTGCTTCCTGCAACCCTTTAAGTGCGTCAAAGGGATTAAATTGTTTTGCTCTATCTTCCCTTGGCATCTTAATCCTCTCCACCATTATGACCTCCCACCATTTTATTTCTTTCTCTTTGAGTTGCTTTTTCTTCATAGTCATTTGCTTTCAGCACTGCGTTCTTTCCATATTTATCTTGTAATTCCAAAATACTTTTCACTAAGTTCTTTTCTTTCTCCACTTGTGTGTAATCAGTGAACATATCATACATTTCATATTCTTCGCCTTTAAGGTCTGCAAAGTCATATCCAAGCTTTCTTATCGGTCTATCTTTATCTACTATTTCATCAAACAATTTATCTACATATTCCCATATAATTGAATTCAAGTTTGTTACTTCTCTCATTCTTTTTGTGCCTTTAACACCCTCTCTATTATCTCCATATCCAATATAGATATGAACCAACTGTGTTACATACTGCTGTCTTGCAAGGTCATAACACCCATTTTGTATCATTTCCATCATAACAAGCTTTGCGTCTTTATAATTGTAATTAGTTGGCAATATTTGAGATGAGCCTATTGACTTCGATTTTGGCTTATAATTTTTTATATCTGCTATGGTGCAAGTTTCTCTTCCCCAAGCGTGGTCTATAAGCAGTTCAGCATTGACACCAAATTCCTTATACAAAAAATCTTCTTTGATTTGCGTTATGCCTTCCATATCATATATGCCATACTTTTCGAGCCGTGTTGCTATTCCCTTAGAAATCTGCCAAAAGTCCGTTATTGGTCTATGATTCCAAAGTTGCTCTTTGAATTTCTCTTCGGTTAACCAACCTATTCTATCTGGACTATGCTTTGCTGTGATATCTAATGCAATCTTTGCTAAAAACATATTTGTGCCAATTCCCGCCGTGGAATAAATATGAAGTTTATCACTTATCTCTTGCATTAATTTTTTTGCAAAATCTTTCGCTCTAATATTATAAATTTTTAAATAATCAGTTGCATCTATGAAACACTCATCAATCGAATACACGTGAATGTCGTTTTTATCTATGTATTTTAAATAAATTCCATAAATTTCAGCGGCATATTCTATATATTTTTTCATTCTTGGCTTTGCAATAATATAATCTATGTTCTTTGGAATTTCATAAAGCCTACACCTATTTTTAACACCTAATGCCTTCATTGCAGGTGAAACCGCTAAACAAATTGTCTTTTCAGACCTTTCTTCATCTGCAACCACTAAGTTCGTGGTCATTGCATCAAGTCCCCTTTCTGCACACTCCACTGAGGCAAAAAATGATTTCATATCTATAACGAAGTAACATCTTTGTTTTTCCATCTTTGCCTCCTCAATCTATTATATCATATCAAAATCTTTTTTCTATGTCTTTCAATCTAATTTTTCAAAAAAAAGACCACCTATAGTAAATAGTTGTTATTTTTCGGTTATTTTTTTATTTTTTGTATTTTTTATTTTTTGTATTTTTTATGTTTTTTTATTTTTTATGTTTTTTTATTTTTATAAATGTAATTTTATGAATTTTTTAAAAAAATAAATTTTTTTTCATAAATTATTGACATTAAAAAATATTCATATTATAATGGTAATGTATTTCGGTAGGTAAGGCTACCACAGGGATACGGGTTGCTGCCGTGTGCAGAAGGAGACTTCTGCATAATGGTCAACAGGTTTTCTCGAATTCAAGGGAACATCTAACGCAATACCACCGCCCTGCGGAGCTAAAGCTTGGACGGGTATAAAGGTTAGAAAAAAAAACTAATCCCGTCTTTGACGGGATTTTTTATTGGAGGTGAAATTATGCTTAAAAGAAAAATCATTGAATTGTTCAACAATCAAAAATTTGACGAACTTGAAAAACTTGTTGAATCACAAGACACGCAAACACTTGCAAAAACACTATCTCAAATTGAAAAAGACCTCTTAGTTCAAATTTTTCCAAGATTGCCTGAAAAAATTTCTGCAGAAGTTTTTATCTTGTTTTCAACTAACCTTCAAAAATATTTAACGGAAAATATCAGTAGCATTGAATTCCAACCTATCTCAGAAGAATTGCTTGAAAGCAATATTGAAGACACAATTGAAGATACAGTTTTTAACGAAATTTTGCTTAAAGCAGAGGCAGACACTAGGCACGAAAAAATGCTTGAGATTATTGATAAGCTTGAAAATAAAGAATTTAGCACTCTTAAACCTATTCTTGAAGAGATGTCCCCTATTGATATTGCAGACATTTTTAACGAAATAAATTTGGATAAAATTGCTTTAATTTTTAGACTTCTTCCAAAAGACCTTGCAAGTGAAGTTTTTGCAAATATGGACTCTGAGCGACAAAAAACTTTAATCAAATCTTTCACAGACAATGAACTTAAACAAATTCTAAATGACCTTTTCACAGACGACACCGTTGACCTTATTGAAGAGATGCCTTCAAATATTGTGCTAAGAATTTTAAAACTTTCTAGTTCTGAAACTCGTGAAGAGATTAACAAACTTCTTGGTTTCCCTAAGGATAGTGCTGGAAGCATTATGACAACCGAACTTGTAACCCTGCGTGAAAAAATGACTGTTCGTGATGCCTTAAACAAAATGCGTAAGCAGGCAATGGATAAGGAAACAATTTACACCTGCTATGTTACTGATGATGAAAAACATTTGCTTGGAATTGTATCTTTAAAAGATATTATTTTGCATAAACCAAAAGATGTGATTGGTGATTTTATGGAAGAAAATTTTGTTTCTGCCCACACCCTAACTGACAAAGAAGATGTTTCAAATTTACTTAAAAAATACGACCTTTTAGCAATTCCAATTGTTGACAGCGAAAACAGAATTAACGGAATAGTGACTATTGATGACGCTATTGATGTTTTGCAAGACGAGGTGTCAGAAGATATCAGCAAAATGGCGGCTATTGTTCCAACAAACAAACCATATTTAAAAACAAGTGTTTTCACAATTTTTAAAAGTCGTATTCCTTGGCTGTTGGTGCTTTTGATTTCAGCAACATTCACAGGCTTAATCATCAACACTTATGAGGCAACACTAAACGCACTAAGCCCACTTTTGTTTGCTTGCATTCCAATGATTATGGACTCTGGTGGAAATGCTGGAAGCCAAGCATCAGTCACAATAATCAGATCGCTTGCACTTGATGAAGTTCAATTTAAAGACATATTTAAAATTATTTGGAAAGAAATTCGAGTTGCAATAATGCTTGCAGTTGTGCTTGCAGTTGTTTGTTTTGCAAAACTTCAAATTATTGATAATTTAATTTTTGGCTATGACTACACATTCAAAATTTCATTTGTCATTTCAATTTCATTGTTTGCAACAATCTTAATTGCAAAAATTGTTGGTGCAATTCTTCCACTCATAGCAAAAAAATTGCGTCTTGACCCTGCTGTTGTTGCAAGCCCATTCATCACAACCATTGTCGATGCAATTTCACTAATATTCTTCTGTGCCATTGCCGTTGCAATTTTGTAATGTGAATTATTAAATTATTAAATTAATAAATTATATCTAAATCTTTTATCTGTGTATTTCAATTTACTTTTTCAAAAAAAAAGACCACTTATCGTCATGATAAGTGGTTTTATATTCTTTTTTCATCTTACTATTTTTTCGATTTTCAGCATATTGTGGAATACAAAGATTGCCTTATTCCCGTCTATTTGGACTTTTTCTATAACCTGCTTGAAGACTGCACCATTGAACTTATCGAAAACTTCTAATGATTCTATTTTGGCTTGAAGTTCTTCAATTCGGTATATACTCATATCAGTTTGTTTTGCTTCTCTTTCAGCATCGGCTTTTTTCTTTTTAAGGGCTTCAATTTCGCCCATTATTCGTTGACTTTCTTGATATGTGTCCATTGTGCTTATACTCTGAATAAGTGTCATCAAATCTCTCTGTTTCCTGTTTATTTCGGCATCTATATTGACTAAACTTTCATCAGCTTTTCTTTCCTTTAATATTTGGTGTATATTCTTTACTATTGTTCCTATCAACTGTTCTTTGTTGCTGATTATCTCATTGAGTGCTTCCACGAATGCCTCTTCAATTCTGCTTTCTAAAATTGGTAACTGTGGACAATTTGTCTTTGAGTGTTTATGGTTTATGCAAACCCATTTTGGCTTATCGCTATAATCACCTGACGTGTAATAGTGACGTCTAAATCTGCTACCACATTGCAAGCAATATATCATATTCGAGAACGGATACTTTGATGAATAATTGCTTCTACCATGCTCTCCAAAACCTCTCAAATTGTTTCTATATTGTCTTTCTTTTTCGACCTGATGCCATTGTGCCTTAGGAATAATTGGTGCATGGTGGTCTGTTATATAGTATTGTTTACCCTTAGTATTCACTACTCTTTTTCTAAACTTTATATCACTTGAAGTGTATTTTTGTAGATGAAGGTCGCCTTTATACCTAACATTTGCCAGGATAACTTCCACCGTGGTTGCGTGCCATGTTTTTTTGCCAAATGGTGACGGAATTTCTCTTTCTTCAAGTTTCCTGCATATCTGTCGATATGAATCTCCATTTAAGTAGGACTTGTATATAAATCTTACAACCTCAGCTTCTTTCTTATTTATTGTTATTTTCTTATCCTTGACATCGTATCCGTAACATCTGGTTATTGGATAGTTTCCTTGTTCTATCTGCCTTACTCTACCCCATTTTATTGACTCACTTAGTGACTGCGAATAATCTTCGGCATTTGCCGCACTTATCAATATTTGAAGTCTTGTTCCTTGCTTGTCGTCTAGGCTATTCAAGTTTTCATTTTCAAATAGGATTGGTATTCCTTTTTGATTAAGTTGCTCTATGACATTTAGAATATCGACCACATTTCTTGAAAATCTTGACACCGATTTACAAAGTATCATATCAATCTTTCCGTCTAGTGCGTCTTGAATCATCTCTCGGAAATGAGTTCTTTTTCTCATACTAGTTCCTGTGATACCCTCATCGGCATAAACACCAGCATAAATCCACCCTTCATGATTCTGTATGAATTCCCTATAATATGTTACCTGTGAATTGTAACTGTTGATTTGCTCTTCGGAATCAGTTGATACCCTACAATAAGCACATACTCTTTTTACTGTTGTTTTGTGTATCAAATTGTATGATGTATCTTCTTCAACTTTTGTTGGTTGTATAACCTTAACATTTGGTGCTAACATAAACTTTTACCTCTCCTATTTCATCATTTTGAATATAGTAATCTATAATCTCCACATCGGCTATATAGCCATTTTTGAAGTTATATAATACTCGGTTTTTATTCATTACCTTGATATCCTTAATCATTGTTGCGAACACTTTTTCATCAAACTTTGTTAGTTCGTTTTGTTCTAAGCATTTTTCACAATTTTCTGCGTGATAATTTTGCAATTTTATATCTGCATTATGCCTTAATATTTCTTTTTTCCTATCCTGTAAACCAAGCAATTCATCTATCAGTTCTTCATATTCTCTCTGCAATGATGCCGTCATCTGCTCCCTTGCTTCAAGCAGAATGAATATCTTTTCTTTGTCTAATAGTTGTCTTATTCTGTTCTCGATTGTGTTTAATTCTTCGTTGTGGTAAGGGATTTTTTCTTGTTGTTTGATTGTTGTCTTTAAGGTGTTGAAAGCCTTTACAAAGCCATCTTCCAGTGCTTGCCTGCTTTGTACCTTATTCCTGCAATCTCTCATTCTTGTTGTCCTAACCACATTACACTGATAGTTAATTTTTTCCTGCTTGCCACTTGGATAGCATCTATGACCATTGGATATCTTTATATATGTCGCTCCACATTGTCCACATTTAATCATTCCTTTAAAGCAATCGTGTTCAGGCACAAATCCAGGTTTTCTATCATATTTTTTGTTTAATTCTCGAACTTTTTTGACTTGTTCAAACTTTTCTTCGGTTATAATTGGTTCACAATAGTCACTGACCACATACATGGCTCTCTGACCAAGATTTTTAACCTTTTTCCCATCCACGCAATAAGTTTTTTGAAGGTAAGCAACACCCATATACTTTTCTTGTCTAAGAAGTCTACTTAATATATCAGTATTCCATTCTTTGCCTGATGGTGTTTTAATTCCCCTATCATTTAATGATTTTGCTATGACCGATGGCTTTTCTTTGTTGCAGTATCTATCAAATATCTCTTTGACAATCTCTGCATCTTCTGGCACAAGGATAAGTTTTCGATTTTTTCCATATTTGTAGCCGAATAATGGAAATGGATTGCTTGTTTTCACTTTTCCTTTCTCGAACATCCTTTGAATGCCGAATCTTGTTGCATAACTGCCCCTTGTTAGTTCATCTTCTGCAAAATACGATTTTATTACTGTCCTGATAGTTTGTTTATCTCGTAATGAATCTATGTCTTCTAGTTCAAAGATTACCCTAACACCTATTTTAGTCAGTTCTTCAAGTGTCCTTAGAAGTTGAATTTGGCTTCTACCAAACCTACTTATCGTCTTTGTATAAATGATGTCGATGTTCTTGTTTTTGCATTCTTGTATCATCTTCAAGAACTCTGAGCGACGATATTGGTTTCCGCCACTTTTCTTTTCTGCATAGACACCCATGTTGATATAGTTAGGATTGTTGTCTATCAAGTCAGTAAAATATTGAATTTGCGATTGCAGACTCATGTCTTGCTTTTCTGCTTTGGTACTAACTCGACAATATGCACACACTCTTTGCATTTCGCTTTGATTCTCCATTTTACCTCCTTTTCAGTAACAAACAATACCGTTAACCCAACATAAAGTCCAGCGAAAAGCGAAATAAAAAAAGCAGAGTTTTGCATTTTTTTATTATGCAAAACTCAACTTATTTAACTTGTCTATTTTTTCATATTCTTCAATTGAAATAACCTTGTTTTCTAAAAGGTCATTAAGGATTCCTTTGGCTAAAAGATAGTTTAAGTTAGTCTGTGCTGTCTGACTCATTATCATCATCTCCCTCTTTAATATCTATTCCAAACTTCTTTAGTTGTTTCAAAATTTGGTCACAGCCTGTTGCTGACAACCCACTTGCTCCGCCTATAAGAATTGCAGTCCAGATATTAGATGCCGAAATAATACTTGGAACTGCATAAAAGCAAATAATTCCAAGCACTATTCCAATTACCCCTGCGATTATCGGAATAATTCGAATAAGAACTTCTTTGTCTTTTGCAATGAACTTCTTATAGATTTCCATTAGTGCATAAACCACTAATACTATAATTGGTACACATACTATTTCTAACATTGGCTATTTGCCCAACGGAATAACTGATACATTAATTCAGTTAAATTTTGAATTAAAAAATCAAGCATTTTTTTGTTTGCTTTGTCATAATCTTCGAGAGGTTTTAACTCACCATTCGTCTTTCCATCTCTTAATGCAATGGAATTTGCTTGGGTAAGTTTGCCAATAGCATTAATACTTTTTATGACGAAAAAATCCTTTTTGTTACTTATCTGCTCTCTTTTCTCATCTTGTTTGACTTATTTAATCAATACTATTCATTACTTTTAACAAATTTTGATAGTTATCAACCACTTCATATCTAACTTTTCCGCCAAGTTTTAAATCGTTAAACAATTTTCTAACACAACTTGTCTTTGCTTTTTCTATTCCCCTAAGTTCCAATGATTCCATGCTACCTTTTGTTTCAGCTATGAAATAAATATGTTTTATTCCTGCGTTATCATTAAATGCTATTGCCCAATCCGGTGCATAATCTCCCACTGGCGTTGGAATCTGGAATGTTCTTGGCAGTTTTGCATAGACACAAACTTCATTTGCTGAGTCGAGGTCTTCTGTAAACTTACGCTCAATACTCTTTTCTGCCGTTCCATCTGTAAATACAAAGTCTTGAATTGCTTTGTTGGCTTTAAATGCCTTGTCAAAGTCTGCTTTTGCTTGATTCGCAGTAAATATGTCATTGTCGTATTTACCCTCGGTTACATTGTAAGTTATGTGGTCAACAATCATTGTTGCTTTTTGCTCGTTAATAAGTTTGATTGTCTTCGAAATGAATTCTTCTGGATTTGCCTTAAACATAGCAAAGACATCTGGTCTTATACCTTGTAGGATTTTTACGATTGTTTTCCTAGTCAGTTTTGTGCCATCTTTAATCTTGCCTATAAGGTCATATTTGGTGCTGTTAGACATACTTTCTCTTAATGATTCAGTTCTTGTTTTTGTAGTACCAAATGATGTACCTGAATTAATCTGACTCTCATCCATACTTCTTCTTTGCTCGCCGATTGTTACTGTGTATTTCAGTTCTGTAACGTATAACTTCTCATCAATAGCAGGTATTGCCTTACTGATAAGTTCATCACTATCGAACTCTACGGTATAAGCATATTTGTGATTTATTTCATTCCACAATGCTTGGAATTCTTTTTTGTGGAAGTTGTCATTTAGTGGATTATC
Source organism: uncultured Lachnospiraceae bacterium (assembly GCA_964405555.1). Classification (GTDB taxonomy): domain Bacteria; phylum Bacillota; class Clostridia; order Christensenellales; family UBA1242; genus Caccovivens. The sequence continues at coordinate 30,203 of CAYOOB010000011.1, forward strand.
TTTGACTGCTGGTTTGCGATCATTACTGATGATATCATCAAGCACTTTCTCATCAAATATACCTTGAACAAGTTTGTGTATACTTTCAGTATATGGTGCAATTATCTCTGGCATTTCCTTAAAGCTATTGCTTGCCTTATCTTCAAAGTATTTCTCAGTCAAGCGATTCTCTTTGTCTACATAACCGCTAAATCTCAAATAACTTTGGATGTCGCTTGCCATATCTTTATCTACCACGAGTTGTGTTGCTCCATCACTAACCACTTTATCCATAAAGTAGTCAATAGTCGCTTTGGTAGGTCTATCTGCAAGATTCGCTTTGATATCCTTTTGTATGTCAGCAACAAAGTCTTTATAACTATCTGTTGCCACAACCGTTAGTCGATTGATGCCTAGGAATGTCGACCTATCTTTACAATAATGTAGGTCTACTCTATCCCCTAACATATTTACTGAAATTCTAAGTCCACGGCCAACTTCTTGTCGTTTTGCAACGGCACTGTCGCCACCTGGTTTCAAAGCACAAATTTGGAATACATTTGGATTATCCCAACCTTCACGAAGTGCAGAGTGAGAGAAAATAAATCTTGTAGGCTCATCAAAAGACAATAACCTTTCTTTGTTTTTCAAAATGAGGTCATAAGCCGAAATATCGTCAGAACCTGTTTCTTTGTTATCTTTTGAGTTAATCACACGACCTGTCTTTTTATCTATTGAGAAATAACCTTTATGTGTATCTTCAACTCTAATATTCTTTAAGTATTTTATATAAGGCGTTTCATAAAGTTTTATGTATTGGTTAAGAATGTTCGTATATTCTTCTTCAAAAATTCTTGCATACTCGCCTTTTTCGTCTGGTTGCGAATAATCACGATAGTTTGCTACTTCGTCAATGAAGAACAAAGACAAACACTTAATACCTTTACTATACAACATCTCTTCCTTCTCAAAGTGAGATACAATAGTTTCTCTTATTTGAATTCTTCTAAGGTCTTTGTCTGAAACATCTCCTACCACTTCACCTACATGAATAACTTCGCCATTAAGGAAAGTAATACTGTTTGTTTGTGGACTTATGTCTGAAATAGTGTATCCGTTTTTGTACTGCTCCATTTCATTTGATAAATGATATAGGTTTTGTCCAACCGCAAGGATTCTTGTTTCCCTATTGATTGACTTGCTATAATTGATTTCAAACTCCAATTTTGCCATTGGTGGATTTTTGCTTGAAAGCACTATGTCTTGTAAATACATATATCTGTCAGTACCACGCAAATTCTTAATTTCAAAGCCCTTTACTTGTATTTTTTTTACAAGACTCTTATTATAAGCATCAAGTGCATCCAAACAATAAACAAGGTTGTGTTGCTTTTTGTGTGTCGCTGAAAAGTTCATATTGAATAGTGGATTAAATTTCTTAAGCGAAGCTTGTGTTGCATCTCCACCTAGTTTTTGTGGTTCGTCAATAATAAGTATTGGTCTTGTCTTTGCCACAACATCAATAGGTCTTCTTGACTGAAATTCATCAAGCACCATATCAATTCTTCTGGCATCTGCTCCCCTTGCATTAAACGCCTGAGCATTGATAATCATAACTTGAATATCACTTGAAGATGCAAAGCTGTCAAGTTCACTCAATCTTTTACTATTATAAATGAAGTATCTTGCCTTTTTACCATATTGCTCCATAAAGTGTTCTTCCATCATAGAAAATGATTTTTTAACACCCTCGCGGATAGCGATACTTGGCACTACAATTATGAACTTACTCCAACCATATCTTTGGTTTAATTCAAATATTGTTTTTATGTAGACATAGGTTTTACCAGTTCCCGTCTCCATTTCAATATCAAGAGAACACTTGCCGAGACCACGCACTAACTCTGTTGACACTTTGTAGTTATTGTCTTTTTGAATTGACTTGATATTTTCAAAGATTTCATGGTCATCAAGTATGATTTTAGCATTCTCAAAACCATCATCATTTTCTTCAAAGGCATCAAAAAGTGAAGCCTGTGTCAAGCCATCAGTCTTTTTCCTTATTCCTAAATCTCTTGTGTATCTAACCATATCCAAATAAGGTTGCCCTTTAAATACCCTGCAAATGTTATTTACAGCATCTTGCTGATATGGTTGTGTCTTAAACTTAAATTTCATTGGTTCTCTCCTAATTTCTTTTGAAATCTTATTCGAATAAATTCTTTAGAAAAACTATGCATTTTTCGATTTCATGATATCCTATCTTTTGCACTTCTTTCAGCCAGTCAGGATCTCTATGCGAATATACTTTGTTCCTAGCTTTCTTTATTTTTGTTAACGTTTGTTTATTATCACTTTTGAATTTTTCAATTTCATTTTGTTTATGTTGGTAATTATGATGTATTGATATTTTGTTGGTTCTTTCCTCAATTAGAAGTGCGTCAAGATAGTTTATTATCAGCATCAATTTACATTCAGTCAAGGTCTCTTCTTTCAGATGATTTAACATTTCTTTGTTGAATTGTTTTTTTTCTTCATCTGTTAAAGTTGAAACATAATTTTTTAGTTGTTCCTCAGGTGTTTCCCCTGGACAGTTTAGAACTATTGTCTTTTGTGGATGTTCTTTTAAATCGTTATAGACAATGACTATCCTGCTTAATACCGATTTCTGTAGTCCCTCTAATGGCAATTCTTTTATTTCCATTATAGAACTCTCCTAGTTGTTGATGGTGAATAAGTCTCAAATATTTGGTCAAAATTAACATTTACACTATCGGTACTCATTGATGCATCTCTAAATACTGCATACAATGGTTGTATCTTTGCAATTTCTTTGACCACCTCATCTGTTAGATTGTTGTCAAAGCAGCATACTAAGTTGCCGTCATTTACATTAAATACTTTCTTTCCATTTATATCTAAGGTTTTAATTTCACTTGAAAGCATTACGCCCATATCAAGCATAACCTGGAATAATAAATCTTCTGGTGTTCTATCTTCTTTGATATTATCTTCAAGTCCTGCCAGTAATGATTGAGATAACTCTGCTGGATTGTAATAAACATCCTTCATACAGCTACTATCGATTCTAAACACTCTGAAACCAATATCAAGTCCTTTTGCACTATGATTTTTGTCCTTTAAAATTTTCCCTGCTCTACGAATTCGTTCTTCACCAAGGTCACAAATGTTTTTATATCCATTTCTATATGCCGCACTGTCAGACTCGCATGGCTCTGGAAGCTGAACTAGAACAAACTTCCTTTCTCCATCGTCCTCCGAATTTAATTGCATAACTGCGTGTGCAGTTGTTGCTGAACCTGAGAAGAAATCTAGAATGAGTGCATCTTTTTTTGATGATGCAATTCTAATGCAATCCATTACCGCATATAACGACTTTGGATAATCAAAGTACCTGTCACCTAAAATATCAATAAGCAAATTCGTTCCATATTCAGTTGAGGAATATTTCTTGTCGTCCCACACTGTCAAAGGAAGCATTCCATCATCATTCATATATGATTTGATATAAACAGCAGGCTGCTTATTTCTATCAAATCTAACACTCATATTTTTCTGTTCTTTTAAAGCTCTATCTAGACTCCACTTCCATCTTCTTGGTCTTCCATCTTCATCTATTGGTAGAGAAATTATTTCATCATCATTTGAATCTTCAAGTGTAATATATTCTTTCGTTTTATCATCCCATTTTAGTCCTGGAATCCTAAATGAACTCCCATCTTTCTTAACATATATTGGATAATACATAGTTGGTGCATCTTCTTTGTATCCACCATGTTTTCTAAAATTAACCCACTCGAAATTTCCATCAGCATCAGACTCTTTATATCTTGCTATTTGCTTATCATTTCGTGGCAACCTACTTAATGTCACATCTGTGTTTGCTCCATAGAATAATGCATATTCGTGTGAAATTGAAGCTCCTGTTACGGTTGACCTACCTGATGGATTATTCTTTATAACAATGGTTGCTAAGTGATTTTCTTCCCCGAAAATCTCATTCATTATCATTGTAAGAGTTTCTATTTCATAGTCGTCAATTGTAACTACAATTACCCCATCATCTGAAAGTAAATCCTTAGCCAATTTTAGTCTTGGGTATATCATATTGAGCCAATCAGTATGATATCTTCCATTTGTTCTAAGATTTTTTACCAATATGTTACCGTCTTCATCAAACTGACCACTATTTTGTAAATACTCATCTATGCTTTTATGAAAGTCATTTTTATATATTAAATTATTACCTGTATTGTATGGTGGATCTATATAAATTACATTAAATTCATGTAGATATGTAGTTCTCAATAGCTTTAGTGCGTCTAAATTATCCCCCTCTATGTAGACATTTTTCGTGTTCTCAAAGTCTACACATTTTTCATTCTGCAATCTCATTGACATTGATATTGGGGCATTAGCATTTAATATTGATTTTCTTTTATCAGGCCAAGTGAGAACAAATCTCTCTTGCTCTCCCTCAATAATTATGGGAGAAAGTTCTTGTTTAAGCATTTCAAAATCTATTAACTTAACCAATTCCCCATTATTATCTTTGGCTTCAGTAACGCAGTTTGGAAACCTTGAAGCAATGAAGTTAATATTTTCATTTACTATGTTTTCACTATGCATTTTCAATTTATCCATAGGTTCTCCTTATAAAACTTTTCTTGTTGTGGTTGGCGAGTAAGTCTCAAATATTTGGTCGAAATTTATATTTACGCTATCAGTGTTCATTGATGCATCTCTAAATACTGCATACAATGGTTGTATCTTTGCAATTTCTTTGACCACCTCATCTGTTAGATTGTTGTCAAAGCAGCATACTAAGTTGCCGTCATTTACATTAAATACTTTCTTTCCATTTATATCTAAGGTTTTAATTTCACTTGAAAGCATTACGCCCATATCAAGCATAACCTGGAATAATAAATCTTCTGGTGTTCTATCTTCTTTGATATTATCTTCAAGTCCTGCCAGTAATGATTGAGATAACTCTGCTGGATTGTAATAAACATCTTTCATATTGCTTGAATCAAGTTTTAAAACTCGGAAACCAATGTCTGGCATTTTTTTGCCTGCTAAATTCTCAAATTCTTTAGTATTTGTACATGATAAATCATCTTCTTTTAGTTTATCAATTGCCATTCGTACCGCTGATTTATCAAATTCATTGTTTTCTAATGGTTTCTTGTCTTTGCCATATAATCTATTTGAATTCAACCATTCTTCATAAATTTTCTTTCCAGCACGACGAATTCGCTCTTTACCAATCTCACAAATGTTTTTATAACCTGCTTTATATGCTTCCGACTTTTCATCGCACTTTTCAGGTAGTTGCACCATAATAAATTTTCTATCTAACTCATCTTTTGCATTTAATTGCATTACTGCATGAGCAGTTGTCGCAGAACCAGAGAAAAAATCTAAAATTAAATCATTTCGATTAGTTGATATATTAATAAATTGTTTAACTAATTCAATAGGTTTTGAGTTTGTAAAAATCTTCTCACTAAAAATTTTTTGTAATAAACGAGTCCCTGACCTTCCATCTATATTATCTATAACTGTTCTAATAAGCTTGCCTCTATCTATTTTGTTTCCGTCATAGTCCATATAAAGATATTGCTTTGTATATACCTTATATTCATCTCCCACTTTTTTAAATTCAATAAAGCCATTTCTCAATCTTTCTAAATATTTTTCCTTACTCCATCTCCAAATAGCACCACCTTTTTCTGGAACCAATATAGTTCCATCTGGAGCTTCAATTTCATAAGTTAGAGATTTTGAAAAACTTAACCCCTTCTGTTGAAGTAACATCGGTCTATATGGACCTCTCTCCTGATAAAACTCATCCTTACCTGTATACAAAGATTCTAATTCATCCGTATAACTAATCAAATGAGTTCTTGTATTTGCTAAATTTTTTGCGTACATTAAAATATATTCGTGATCTACTGCAACAAGATTACTATCGTTAGCTCCGCCACTTTTACTTTTCCATATGAACATTGCAATTTTATTGTTTGAACCAAAAATTTCATCACAAAGTTTTGCTAAATTTTCTTGTTCTCTGTCATCAATTGAAATAAAAATTACACCATCATCAGTAAGCAAATCTCTTGCAAGTTTAAGTCTTGGATACATCATTG
>CAYOOB010000012.1:0-35411 GCA_964405555.1 uncultured Lachnospiraceae bacterium
GGAGATGGTGGTCACTACAAGGTTTGTGAAGAATGTAAAGCACAATATGACTATACAGAGCACACGGGTAATGCAGGGTATGCAAAATATGAAAATGGACACTATGAAACTTGTACAGCCTGTGGAGCAGAATATGACTATAAAGAGCACACTTTGGTGTGGGTTTATGACGAAGGCGAGCATTGGCAAGTTTGTGAGGTTTGTGAAGCAAAAACCGAAACAGAAGGGCACTCATGGGGCGAATGGACTGTTACAAACGAACCAACTTCCTCCGAGGATGGCGAACAAGAACGTAGTTGTGAAGTTTGTGGAAAAACCGAAACTGAAGTTTTATCTGCAACAGGTGATAATGTTTTGCAAATTTTGTTGATAGTATTTGTGATTTTATTGTTGTTTATTGTAGTATGTCTGATAATATTTTCACGTATAATAAAGAAACAAAAATAGAAAATTGCCTATAAATATGATGTTAAAATAATAAAAAGGTCAAGAAAAACGCTTGGCCTTTTTTATTTGTTTAAAATAATAATAAAAAAACATATAAAGATGTAAAAAAAATAGATTTTATTATTAAAAATATTTACTTTTTTATTTTTTTTTGATATAATAACTAAGCGGAAAAGGAAAGAGGCAAATTTAAAATAATAAAAATGTTGGTTTAGTAACTTAAAATTTTATCAAATCCGCAGAATAATAATCCATTTTGGATATTAAACCACACAAGTTTTTGCCTTCTATGTTAAAATTATGCGTCGCTAGCTCAGCTGGATAGAGCGTTCGTCTACGGAACGAAAGGTCAGGGGTTCGAATCCCTTGCGACGCACCAAAAAAAGATGGATTGTCCACCTTTTTTTTATTTTAACTATATGGAAGTTTGTTGAGAGTGTTGCTTGTTTTTTTTGCTGTTGTGTAATAAAAACATTTTTTTGAAAGAACATAAATCATTTCGTTTTTTTCAACTCATTATTTTTTCTTGTAGGTAATGTGGTGAGGTGGGGCAACATATTGTTCTTCGTTTTGATTTTCAATTATATCTTTCACTTGGTCTATTATCTTTAAGGTTCGTTTAAAAGTTTCTGGCGAACTATCTTTTGTTTCGTCATGATAAAAATCTGCTATTCTAAACTCGCTTCCGCTTGGAAGTTCCTTTATTTTGTTGACTATGATTTCAATCATTTTGTCGTTCACAATCTTCTTTGCATCATGTAATGTTAAATCATCTTCTTTTTTATATTCTTGTTTTGGTTTGTCTTTATCATCTTTAAAAAAGTCAAAATCAAATGGGTTATTGTCTTGACTTATTCTCATAAATTTATCTCCAAATTTGTCCTGTACTTTGAATTAGTTTTTCTAAATACTTTTGTATAGAATGTTGCTCGAGAGGAGCCTAATTCTTATTAAAATAATATTACAAAATCTATTGTTCTTAATAAATCCTTTATTTATTTTTTTTGTTGTTTATTTTTTTTGTTTCAAGATATTTTTTTTGCTCTCTATATAAGCCTTTTCTTGTTTACAATAATCATAGTTTCCAAGATATATAGAAATTCTTCCATCATGGAATTCTATTGTTTTATCGGCGAACTTGTTGATGAAATATCTATCGTGACTGATGAAAATCAGTGTTCCGTCAAAATTTTCAGTTGCGTCTTCAAGCACTTCTTTTGTTGGTATGTCAATATGATTTGTTGGTTCGTCAAAAATAAGTGTGTTGATTTTTTGTTGCAACAGTTCTGCAAGTTTTACTCTGATTTTTTCGCCACCAGAAAGATTTTTTATCTTTTTAATGACATCATCTTTATAAAATTGAAATCTTGCCAATATTTGTCTTGCTTTTTGTTCTGGCAAGCCTACTTCGTCTTTAAAATAATCTAACAGTTGCATTTCGCCATTTGGAAATTCGATAATTTGTGGCAAATATCCTATTTTCACACTTGGGCCAACAAAAATTGTTCCAGTTGTTGGCAAATCTTGCGAACTCATTATTGTTTTTACAAAAGTAGATTTTCCACTGCCGTTGTTGCCGATTAATGCAACTCTTTCGCCAGAGCAAATATTGAGATTAATTTCGTTTAAAATGGTTTTGCCATTTGGTATTTTTACACTTAAATTCTCCGCAATAATAATTCTTTTACTTGTTTTTCTTTCTTCGTCAAAATCGAGATTTAACTTCTTTTGCTCTTTTGGTTTTGCAATGGCGTTTCTTTTCATTCTATCAAGTTGTGTTTGCAATGCGTGTGCTCTATCGCATAAAGTTGAACTGTTTTTTGCCATACCCATTTCTGAAAAGTATTTTATTTGTTCTTCAAGTCGCTTCATTGCAAGTTGTTGATTTTTATAGTCTGCCATCTGTTTTTCAAAATCTCGTTCTCTTTCTTGAACATAACCTGTATAATTTGTGTTATAAACTTTTGCAATTCCGTTATCTAATGCAAGAATTTTGTTGGACATCCTATCAAGAAAATATCTGTCGTGAGAAACAATCACTGTTGCACCTTTGAAAGATTTAATATAATTTTCAAGCCATTCGATTCTGCTTATATCTAAATGGTTGGTTGGCTCATCAAGTAAAAATAGGTCTGGTTTTATAAGCAATGCTTTTGCAAGTTGAACCAAAGTTTTTTCTCCACCACTCAAATCATCATATTTTTGATTTAACAAATTTTTATCTATTTTCAAACCTTCAACAACGGTGTCGATTTTTACATCAATATCGTATCCGCCAGCAACAGAAAACCTCTCTAATAAATCACAGTATCTTTCCATCGTTTGATTATATTCGTTTTCTGGCAAGTCTTTTGTCATTTGCTCTTGTAGAAATGCAAGGCGATTTTCCATTTCGTTCAATTTTTCAAAACTACTGCGAAGAATTTGGTGAACTGTTCTATCATCTTTTATGCTTGAACCTGTTTGGTCAAGATATGCAACATTTGCACCTTTTTTGATGTTTATGTTTCCAGAGTCAATTTTTTCAAGACCAGCAATCATTTTGAGGAGGGTGGATTTTCCGCAACCATTTGGCCCTACAATAGAAATTGATTCTCCTTCGTTCAATGAAAAAGACAGGTTGTCAAACAGTTGTCCGTAACCAAAATTTTTAGAAATTTTATCGATATTTAATATTATCATTTTGTAACTCCTTGGTTAGTGTTTTCATTGTCGTAATAATGTTTTGTAAATTAAGTGATTATATTTTAATTTTTTTGTTTATTTTAATATATTTTATAATATAATTTGTTTAAAGTAAACAAATTTTGCAGTTTTTGTTGGTAAGTCCGTGAGGTTGTCATTTTAAGTTTTTTATAATTAATTTTGTAATATCAATACAACATTTGATTAAAATAAATAATTCGTGATAAAATCATATAAAATGAAGGTGGTAAAATATGAAATATGAGATAGTCAAAGATAGATACACCAAAGCAAGGGGTGGCAGTGCAAAACTTATAACAATTACTTGTGTTAATTGCAAAAAAGATATTTTTGTATATCAAAAAGATGGACAAGGCAAATTACTACGTATGTATTTAGATAAATTTGTGGCACCAGAAGACTTTGTTGAAAAACTAAAACAAGCGAAAAACAAAAATGATATGCAGGGGTTAAAGTGTCCTAATTGTGGCGAACTTTTAGGAGTGCCTATGGTATACCAAAAAGAAAAAAGATTGGCATTTAGATTGATAAATAACAAAATTCAAAAAAAATGATATTGTAAAAGAGTTTCCTATCGAAACTGTATTCATTTCATTATTAAACTTTCAATTTAAGATTCAAGTTTCAATGTCTTGATTTTTAAAATGTCAATTCCGTAGATATTTTTGTAGATGTCGGTCACATCCATTGTGGTGGATTTGTTATAGTCAAGGTTTAAGTCTTTGCAAACTTCCTTTATTTGCTCTTCGCTTGTGCCTTCAATTTCAAGATAGGTTGGAATCATTGGCCAAGTGTCGATGTCTATTTCGGTGTTTTTATATTTAAATTGATGACGGCGGTTCTCTTGATAATTTCGTGCTTGCAAACCAATTTTGGTTAATATTGTGTCCATTTCGTCAAAATTATCCACAACCACTTCGGCTTCTTTTGTTCCGTCAATTTTTGCTGAGCCGATTTCCTTCACGGTTAGAGTTGTTGTTTTTCCGTTGGTTCTCAACCTTAACCAACTGTTTTGTTGTGGAGTTATCAAATCATAAGTTTTTCTTATTTGAAACCAATCACCAACTTCAACCGCTCCGATCTCTTTTAACCTTTTTAATATTTTGTCTTTATCAATCTCTAAAAATCTTATTTCGTATTCAATTTTCATAATTATCCTCCATTTTTCACATTAATACTATAACAAAACTTGTTTTAAAAGGCAAATTATTGTATAATAAATATGTGAAATTTAAAAAGGAGGGAATATGGAAAAATTCGATTTGTATAATAATGATAGACAGTTGGTGGGAAAAACTATTGAGCGTGGGCAAAGTTGTCCGAACGATTTGTGCAGGGTTGTGATACATATTTGTGTTTTTAATAAGAAGGGTGAAATGTTGATACAGCAACGCCAAAGCACGAAAAAGTCGTGGCCTAATGCGTGGGATATCACACTTGGTGGGTGTGTTCAAGCAGGAGAAAACTCTCAGCAGGCAGCGAAAAGAGAATTAAACGAAGAACTTGGCATTGATTATGATTTTTCAAATATTCGTCCATATATGACAATCAATTTTGATAATGGGTTTGACGATTTTTATTTGCTTGAAAAAGATATATCTTTGGATGAGGTCACTTTTAAAGATAACGAGGTTCAAGCGGTTAGGTGGGCAACCAAAGACGAGATTTTGAGTTTAATTGAAGCGAAAAAATTTATTGGATATTATCCAACTTTCATAACCGCATTGTTTGAAATGAGAGAAGCAAGGGGAGTTCATAAAAAATAATTTATATTTTATTAGTAAGTTTGAGTAATGAAGAAAATATTGTGCTTTTTATATACTAAAAATTTTTAATCGAATTACAACTTTTTTCGTTGGTTTTAATCTAATTTTTAGTTTGATTTTAATCCGACATTTTCTTTACTGCCAAAGATAAAGATAATGTTTATTTAATATAAATTTAAATATAAATTCATTTTAATAGTTTTAATAGTTTTAATTGGTTAGAATGGTTTGACTTGTTTTAAAACATTTATTACAATAATTATGTGATTTTTTAGTTTTAATTTAAACTTTAAGGAGGAAAACATGGATTTAAATGAAGTTCAAAAACGAGTATGGAAAAACAAAGTAAACAAAGGTTTTAATACAACGGATGTTTGCAAGGAATTTTGTTATATAAACGGAGAGGTTGCAGAGGCATTTGATGCTTATAACAAAAAGAAAAGCAAAGAAGATTTAGGCTCTGAACTTGCTGATATTGCAATATATTTGTTGGGATTGTCGGAAATGCTTGGTTTTTCATTAGAAGATGAAATAAACAAAAAAATGGCGATAAATGAAAAAAGAATTTATGAAAATGTAAACGGTGTAATGTTGAAGAAAAATAAAGGTGACAACAAATAAACCTTTAAAATTTTTACAATTTTCTTAATAAGAAAAAAAGAACTCTACAAGATGGTAAAGTTCTTTTTTATTTGGTTAAAAACATTAGGCAAAAGAAAATATTAAAAATATTAAATAAAAATTTGTTTTGTTTCTATTTATTTTGTTTCTGCCTTCTTTTTGTCAAATTGTTCAGCTATAAGCATTCTTTGCTTTGGGTCATTGACGAATTTTAATGTGCCATTCTCAACATATCCAATCAGTAAATTGCCAGTTTTTATTTCATATAACAAAAGAAATTCAGTGTCATTAGGAGCAAATTTTTCCGCTCTTTGAATGGTGTAGAGATTTCCTGACTCAGTTTTTATCACATCATTAACTTTCACCATTATTCTCCTTTGTTTTTTCCGTACCAGAAATCTTTTGATTCTGCCACTTCAATATTTGTCACCTCGTTGAAGAAGTCGTCAACACAAGCAGTTATCAGCGAATTAATTTTATTTACAGGATTTTGTTCTTTTATACCATAAATATAGGATCTCGTACCTGCTCCTATCGCTACTACACCAGCCGCAACAATAATTGCACCTAATACCGTACTACTTGTGTTTCCAGATTCTAAACTATTAATCAAAATATTAACACCGGATGAAGTTGCCATTCCACCTGCAAACAATTCCATTAGTCTAGTCACTTTTTTTAATTTGCTTGATTTTTTATGTTGTTCTAAGGATTGATTAGTCTTTATTTCTTCTTCCAACTTTATCATGTTTTCGGTTGGATTTTCTGTTAGGTTTTTTATTGCTTTTTCAATCGTTTTTGGGTCATGGAGTTCGATAACTTCTTGTATTCTTTCATCTTCTTTTGGTGGAATTTCTGTTCCTATTTGTTTAAAGGCATCAACAACACTTCTTTCTGCTAAACTTCTACTTAAAAATTTTGAACGACTTATTGCGTAATTGATAACCCGTTGAGCACTTTTCACAACGCTGTATGATGCAAGGGTTTCTTCGTATCCTGATAAAAGTGTGCGATATCGCTCTTCACCTTCTTTAATATATTGCGCTCGTTTTTCAAGCCCTTTATCATAAAAATTACAAATTCCTATATATTCTTTATATAGGCTTTTTTTGAATTTTTTATCGGATGTGTCCTTTATGGTGGAACTATAATATTCTAAAATCTCGTCAAAAATTTTTTTGGTTTCATATTTTCCATTATCGTTAAAGAGTCCAGCAATATATAAATCTTCATCGGTTGGATTTTTAAATGTTTCTATCGAGTCTGTTAAAGTTTTTAAGAAAAATTCATCAATTCTAACAATTTCATCAACAAGCACTTCTTCCGCACTTTTTCCTTCAATTTTTTTTATCATATCATCAAATTTTGCACTACGATGAGGTGTAAATCTTGATTCCAATTTCATTAAAGTTAAAATTTGTTTTTTATATTCTTCTGCAAGTTCTGGATGACTCATAACTTCTTCGGTTATTTTTTCTATTATTTGTTCGCTTGTCATGTTTTAACCTCCTTGGTTTTCTTTATGGTTGCATTATAGCATTGGTGGAAAAAGTTGTCAATATTTTTTAAAAAATGCTAGATTGTAAAAATATAAATTTATAAATTAAAATACAAGTAAAAATTTAATTTTAATAAAAAAGTGCCAATTTTTTGTATTTTTTTATTATTTTTATTGATTTTTATTGTTTTTTATTGTTTTAATTAATTATTAAAATTTATTTTTAATTCAATTATTTTATATTTTATTTTTATTTTTCTTTTTATTTTTCTTATTTTTTTTAATTTAATTTATTTTTTATTTGAAGCTAATTATTAAATTTGTTTCTATTTAATTATTAATTTTTCATTAAATTATTAAATTTAATTAATTATTTTCAATATTTTTATTTAATTCGTTTTTTATTGTGTGGGCGAGAGATTCGTTTATGCCTCTCACAAGGCAGAGTTCTTGAATGGAAGCATTGCGAACATTTTCAGTTGTTCCAAAGGCACGCAGAAGTGCATCAATTTTAATTTTACCAAGTCCTTTAATTTGTTCAAGTTCGGTTTCGGTTTGCGATTTTGTGCGAACCTGTCTATGGAACGTGATTGCAAAACGGTGTGCTTCATCTCTTATGCGTTGTAAAAGACGTAGTTCGGCGCTACCATATTTTAAGATTATAGGTGTGCCACTTTCCACCATAAAAACTTCTTCAATTCGCTTGGCAAGAGATATCATTTCAATTTCATTTTCTAAGTGAAAACTTTTCAAAATTTCATAGCAAGAGGAAAGTTGTCCTTTTCCACCGTCAATCACCAAAAGGTCAGGCTTTTCTTTAAAACTTTCGCCGTTTTGCTGGACAAGGCGGGTGAGTCTTCGGCTTAATGTTTCCTTCAAACTTTCAAAATCGTTGTTGCCTTCCACCGTCTTGATTTTAAATTTGCGATATTGATTTTTTACTGGAACACCGTCAATAAACACCACCATGGATGCCACCTTGTTTGTTCCGCTGATGTGCGAGATGTCATAGCACTCCATTCGGCGAGGAAGTTTCTTCAAATTCAATTTTTCTTGCAACTGCTTTAACGCACCAATGCTGTGGTTATACTGTAATTTTTCCTTTTCAATATGTTTTTCGAGATATTCTTCTGCATTTTCTTTCGCCATTTTTAAGAGTGTTAAATTCACGCCATGCGGATTGGAAATTATTTTAACATTCTTGTTTACATATTCTTTAAACAATTCTTCATTTATTTGGTGACTTAAAATAATCTCGTTTGGAATTAAGGTGTTTTGATAATATTGCACCAAAAAGTTGAACACGGTTTCTGCCTCTTCAAGTTCGGCGTCACTCTGCACAAAGTTGACAATACCAAGCACTTTCCCTCCACGAACAATCATGGCGGTAATAACACCGCTCAAACCGTCGGTGTGATAAGTAAAAACATCCTTGTTGACATCTTTTGGTAGGTTTGCCACAACTCGCTGTTTCAACTTTCCAACCATTTTAAGAGCATCACGGAGTTCAATGGCACGCTCGAAGTTTTGAAGTTCGGAGGCTACCTGCATTTTTTCTTCCAAAACACTTTCAATTTCATCGTCATTGCCAGAAAGGAAGCGGATAACCTTTTGAATTTCTTTTCCATATTCTTTTTTTGTAATTCGACTTGTGCAAGGTGCATTGCACAAACCTAAGGAGTAATTTAAACATTCACGTTTGGCATGGTGAGTGTCGTCAATTTTTTGTTTGCAAGTGCGAACCTTAAATGCGAAATTTATGGTTTTAAGAATTTCACGAGGGTCTATGCCAGCAATGTATGGACCAAAATATTTTGCACCATCGTTTTTCTTGACCTTACGCACAATCTCTAATCGTGGAAAATCTTCTCTCATGTCAATCTTGATGTAAGGGAATGCTTTACCGTCTTTCAATAGAATGTTATAAAAAGGTTGGTGCTTGTGAATAAGGTTACTCTCCAAACCGAGTGCGTCAAGTTCGGACATGGCAATAAAATAGTCGAAATCGTCCACATTGTTCACCATAGCTTGCACTTTGCTTGGCTTTGGAGAGGAGCGGAAATATTGACTAACCCTGTTTTTAAGGTTTTTGGCTTTGCCTATATAAATGATGTTTCCGCTTTTATCACGCATAACATAAACACCAGGTTTGGTGGTTAAGGTTTTAAGTTTTTGTTTAATTCTGTCGTTCATGAAATTATTATACACAACAATACAAAAATTTTCAAGCGTAAGACGTATTTTATGGTGCAATAAATCGAGATAACATCATCGAGATTACATCACAATGTAACACAGTTGCCGATTATGGAAGCGGAACAGTTATTTTATGGAGATGGAACAGTCATTTTATATGGATGGAAAAGCTATTTTATGGAAGTTGAACAGACATTTTATGGAAGCGTAACAGCCATTTTTCAACTAATAAGATGTGCTTAAAAGATTGTTTTTTGTAATTTTTGACGAAATTCTTGCTTTTTTCATAAAAATTGTTGCAAAATGTAAATTTATTTGGTAAAATGAGAGAAAATACATGATATAAGCACTTCAAACAAAGGAGGGTTAGGGCTTTGACATCAATGTTATTGGGGGTTTTTAGTTTTATTACTGATCTCTTTCAGGCTATATTAGATTTTATCCCAAAAACTATATATTTGTTCTATGCATCTCTTGCGTCCGTTATTGATGTCTTACAGTTGTTTTTCCGTAAACTTGCTGGCTTGGATGTGTATTACATTGACGGACAAGCAGTTACAGGAGATTTGGTAAGTAATTTCATTTCAGGTATTTTTGGTGTTGCTTATGGAGGAACAAGTTCTGGATCATTAGACTATTCTCCTCTTGTTACTGTTTTTTGGTCATTTATTGTTTTTGGAGTTATTCTTTGTTTTGTCTGCACCATTGTTGCTTTAATCAAAAGCCATTATAGTTATGATGACAAGGCGGCAAAAGGTCCGATGCAATATGTTTATTCTGCTGGAAAAGCCATCATCAACATGGTTGCTGTGCCAGTTATTGTGGTTTTAGGTTTATATGTTTCACAAGCACTTTTAACAGCATTAGACAGCATAACCTCGGTCACAAATTCGGATTTGGAAGATACGTTTGGTTCATATCTTTCGGATAATTGTATAAGTGTTTCAACAACTTCCAGTTCATCAAGTGATGAAACTTACATATTCTATGATTTATTTGGTTATAAAAGTTACATACTATATGGCAGTATACTAAGTTCGGATAGCACTAATTATGCCACAGCCACCGAACTTGCGTCAATTGGTTCAACAAACCAAACATTCTCTGGTTCTATGTTTAAGGTGGCAGCATATAATGCCAACCGTGCAAGATTGTCAGAGATTACAAGCACAGAGATTGGAACATGGTCGGGTAGTAATGAAAACAAAAGTGGAGCTCTTACGTTGTTTTATAATGCGGGGCAAGGCTCAGTCACTGATTACGATTTGTTTGCTGACATGATTGATTCTGCTTTTGCAAACAATTTGCACTTGAGAGGGGTTGTTACATTAGATTATGATGTCACTTCTTCTTGGGTTTCAGCCAAATATGTAACCAATTATCTAACTTATAGTTTCAGTAGTTTTTCTAAATTTAATGTCGGATTGGTTTGGTATTTCTACGATCTTTGGCAATTTAACTTCATCGTAGGTTTTGGCTCAATTATTGTGTCAGTTACGCTATTTATTAACATCATTATGGGACTTATTCAAAGAATATTCTTAATGCTTGGATTGTTCTTAATTGCGCCAGCATTGTTCGCTTTAAGACCGTTGGATGAAGGAAAAGCCACAAAAGGTTGGATTGAACAATTCATGAAACAAACACTTATGGCTTATGGAGCGGTGGTTGCAATGAATCTATTCTTCTTGCTGTTGCCGTATTTCAACCAGATTGATTTCTTTAATATACCAATTGCGGACTATTTTGCACAGACCTTAGTTATTATTGTGGGACTAATCACAATTAAAGCATTTATTGCCACAATCAGTGGTTTAATAGGTTCGGAAGATGCTCATAAAGCAGGAGAGGGAATTTCACAAGAGGTGGCATCAACAGCAGGAAGGGCTGTATCTATGACCACTGGTGCAGCGAAATTTGCTCTTAAAGGTGCACATACAGGATTAAATATCTTATCTGGCGGAAAGCTTAAAAAAGCGGAAAAGAAGATTGCTTCAGGCATTGGCAGGGTTAAAAATAAAATCACTGGACAGAACAGACTTAATGAAATGGAGCAGTTTAAGGCTAAAGACGATGCTTTGAGAAGTATTGAAGGAATGGATGCTTCAAATTTCAATGAAGCAGAACAAAGAGCATTCCGTAAACAAGCACGAGAAGCAGGCATGAATAATCGTGACATCGACGACATTATTACTCAAGCAAAGAATGGTTCGCTTAGTGATCCATCAACTGGTAAGCTTGACTTAACCAAGATTAGAGGTCAAGTAACAAGAGATAAAGCTTACAATGATCAAGTTAAATCATGGGGAAATTCTAAAGTCTTTGCACAAGAGATGAGAAGAGCACAAGACAAAAGAGCGAGCCGTGTTGGTCTTGCACATGATATTAGAGGGCTTGGTTCGGAAGTGTTTGGTTTAGGTAAGCTTACAACAAAAGGTGATAAGTTTATGTCTACATTCTTGGATGATTCTGGCATTTCACCAAAACCAAATTTCGAGAAAGAAACGGCAGCTAACACAGCAGCAACAAGAAGGGCTGTTGAAGAGTTAAGTAAAAAAATAGATGACTTAAAGGAATAAGGATGTTATTAACTTTAAGTAATCATTTTGGATGAGAGTTTTAATAGTGTTTGTTAAAACAAAATATAAAACTATGAAAATGTCACAAAAAAACTTCATGAGTAATTCATGAAGTTTTTTTTGTTTATATTTTTGACTTAATTTGTTTATATTTTTGACTTAATTTCTTTTTAGTTTTAATTTAATTTTGCTTTAAATTTAATTTGTTATTAACTTTAACATGGTTTGTTTTTTTATCAAAGTTATAATAGATAAGATATACGTCCATCAACTTTTTTTCTTATGAAGGTTATAATCTTTATATAAAGCATAAGTGGCTGTTTATATCTCATCTTTTTGTTAGTACTCTTAATCCTTGTTGTATATTTAGTTGCAGTTTGACCAGTAGTTGCAATATTATCAGCCTTATTGCCTGAAAGACCGGCAGTGTGCCTTTAAGAGTAAATCTTGCCGTACAAGTGGTTATAGAAATTGCTTTTTCGACAGTTGAAGTTATCTCTTGTGAAATACCTTCTCCTGTTTATGGGCATCTTCCGAATCAATTAGCCCACTTTGTGGCAATAGGTGTTTTTCTAAGGTGGAAAATTTGGTGTGTGAGTTGTGAAATAGGTGGAGTAACATCTAATAAAAAAACACCGAAAGTGGTGTCTGTAAGGGTGTTTTTGGATTATGTTTTTGTGTGATGTTTTTATCTTGTCATATCTATGTTTTGTAATGTTTTAGTAATTTGGGCTGTGTTTTGTGCAATCTCTTTTTGATAGTTTGGTTTCTTTAAAATTCCGCTTTCATCCAAGAATGTCATAATAAATTTATTGTCTTTAATTGCTGTATAAAAAACATGAGATGCCACAGCACAAACCTCTCGCACTTCTTTCAAAACTGATTTGCCAGAGTTAATTGCAGAGTGTAACTTTGCCAACCTTTCTCGTTTTTTGCGTTTTTTTTCTTCTTTTTTATTTCTCGTTTCAATTTCACCGAGTGTTTCTTCAATATTTTCCATTTCTTCCATGTATATATATTACCAAAGATTTGAAAAAAAATCAACAATAAATATGTAAAATTTCATATTTTAACATTATTTTAACATTAATTGTGATTCATGCGATTAAAAAATTCCTTAATCCTCACTTTTTTTAAAGATTTTCACGTGAAAAAGTTAGACAAAAACTCACACGTTTCTCGCACTCTTGATTTTTTGTGTTTCTCTTCCTATTATATATGCAAATAAAAAACCACACTTCCGTGTTTTAGAGGTGATGTGTTTTAATGTTTTGGTGATTATAGGTGGGTATGTGAGGTGAGTGAATAATTAATTTACGATAAGTAAGCATCACATATATACGGGTATACTGACAAAACAGTGAGATGAACCGATGTCGAAACGAGAGATGAACCAATACCGAAAAGAGAGATGAACCAATGTTGAATGTTGAAGGTGGAACGACCAGAGTCGTTTGCTATGTGCAAGGCACATTGACAGCCCTCAAAAAAAGAAAAAAACCAGTATTGCACTGGTTTTGTGTTTTGCTGATTGAATGATTTATATTCTGGTGGTGATAGGTGGGCTCGAACCACCGACCTTATGGGTATGAACCATACGCTCTAACCAGCTGAGCTACATCACCATGCGACCATTATAATACCACATATTTTTTAAAAAGTCAACGAAATATGCAGAAAATCTTAATATTTTCTTGATTTTAGATTAAAAAATCCTTATACTTATATATAAGGAGATGATAATATGATTGAAGACGAAATAAAAAAAGCTAATATTGAGGCAATGAAAAACAAAGATACTGTGGCACGAGCATTCTATGGAGTGCTTATGAACAAGATTATGCTTGAAAAGATTGCAAGACGAGAAAGTGGTAAGGAACTGACAGATGCCGATGTTTCAAACATAATACAAAAGGCAATTAAAGAGTTAAACGACGAGAAAGAGAATTACCAGAAAGTTGGCAACACGGCGGAAGTTACAATCATAGAGAAACAGATTGAAATTGCATCAAGATATCTTCCAAAGATGTTGACAAGGGAAGAGATTGCCGATATAATATCAAAATTGGAGGATAAAACCATACCAAGCGTGATGAAACACTTTAAAGCGAACTACAACGGACAAGTGGATATGCGTTTGGTTCAAGAAGTGTTAAAGAGTATATGAAAATATTTGCAATAAGCGATTTACATCTTTCGGTCAACAATCCAAAGCCAATGGATATTTTTGGGCCAACTTGGGATAATTATCTAGACAAAATTTTTACCGATTGGAAAGAAAAAGTGCAAGAAAACGACCTTGTTTTGTTAGCAGGCGACTTTTCTTGGGCGATGAGATTGGAAGAAACAGAGGCAGACTTTGCATTGCTCAAAGATTTACCGGGTAAGAAGATTATCATCAGGGGTAACCACGATTATTGGTGGAAAAGTATAAGCGCAGTCAGGAAGATTTTGCCTATCAATTTCTATGCCATACAAAATGATGCCATAAAATTTGAGAACCACATCATTTGTGGAACAAGGCTTTGGAACGTGCCAGACGAAAGAAAAACAATGACGCCAGAAAGCGAAAAGATATATAAAAGGGAGTTAATCCGCTTGGAATTGACCTTGCAGGAGGCAAAAAAACTACAAACAAACGAAGAAGAGATCGTTTGTATGTTGCACTATCCACCATACACCTTTCGAGAAGAAGATAATGAGGTGACTGCACTTTTGGAGAAATATGGAGTGAGTAAGGTTGTTTACGGGCATTTGCACGCCTATTGCAAACAAAACTTTGTACTAAATAAAAATGGCGTGACCTATTTTTTAACCTCTTGCGACCTTGTTAGTAATAAACTTATTGAAATTGTTTAGGCTAACTTTTATTTATCTTTTTGTATTATTTTTGTTTTTTAGACTAAAAATCGAACGAAACTTTCATCGAAGCAAACAAAAAAGATGTTGTGTTTGGTTAAATTTCATCTAAATTATTATCAAATATGTGTTCAAAGTTGTTGTCAAAACACTAATTCGACAAGAAAAGCGAATAATCTCACACATATAATTTTTAGTTGTTCGCAAAATATTTTTAAATTTCGTCAGTTTATTTTGTAAAACGGTTGACTTTTCTGGCGAGGTTATGTAAAATGTATATGTTCGATTATATATCATTTAAATTTTGGAAGATAAATTGTATCTTCCACAGCATTCAAGGAGAATTATATGGAAAATAAAAGACAGAAATCAGTTTTATTTAGAGGAGTGGTAATTTTAGTTGCATTTGCAATGATGCTTCTTTTCTTTCCAGTTAATATTTTAAGTGTCTTTGCTGATGATAGCAGTTATTTATCTGACGAAGAATGGACTTATATCACCATCGACTCTATTGGCGAGGATTCTCGCACAGTAACAAAGGGTGCAACATACACCGTGCCAAATGCTTTGATTGGTGGAAGCACAAGTTGGATTATTGGTGATACCACAATCGAAGGTACTTATATGGATGAAGACGAAAGTGTTATTCTTGTTTCTTCATCGGTTGATGTAACATACAATGGTGTTGTTGTTACAACCGAAGGAAATGTTACAGAAGATGGTCTTACTTTTGAAGCAAGCAAACAAGGAACATACACAATCACATATACTTACACTTATTCAATTGATGGTGAAGAATACACCAACACTTATTCTATTGAAGTTGAAAGCGAATTGTCTTCTGCTTCAATCAATTTCAGTGACAATGACGAAAACATTATGCCAAGCATTTTAGACCTTTCACTTGCAGTAGACGGCGATTCTTATAAAGATTTATACCTTCAATTCCCAACTGTTTATGATGAAGACGGTGACGAAGTTGAAGATGTTAAATTCTACACTTCAAAACCTACTGGTGAAGACGCAACAGGTAATTATGTTGTTGTTACATTGATTGGTGGTGTAAATGCTGAAAAATTGGAAATCTCCACAGACACAGATGATGATGACAATATAACAGCATTATATGTTGACGGCGATGTTTTTGGCACAGCAGGTGCAGGTAACTATGTTTTCACATATTCATATTATGTTGACGGCAACTTCATAACTTCAACAACAAAGAGCGTTGTGGTTTATGCAGCAGATAACCCATATTACACAGATTATTCTCTCGTAATTGAACTCTCATCCGATTGGACAGACAGTGCACAAACAGGTATTGAAAGCACACTTCCATCAGCAGTTGGTGTGACATCTTCAAGCACAACACCAGCAAGTGAGAGCGTGGATGTTTATTACAAAGTTCAAGTTCTTTACACATCAAGCAAAACAGAAAGTGGATATGCTGAACTTGATCCAGCCATATACAACACAGACGATGAAAACCCTGTTTTGTATTATGATGAAGATGACGGATGTTACTATCTTGTTGACCCAACATCATTCACACCACTTGAAGACGGATATTACAGATTTATTTACACAATCACAGACTTCTATGGCAACACAAAATCAACAACAGCAGGTGCTTATGAATTTACAAATGTTCAAGACAGCACAAGCCCAACTCCAATAATCTATGACGCATCAGTTGTTGACAAAGACAACAACCCAACTTACGAAGATGCATCATACAAACTTGCAACAAGAGCATATTCAAACGCAGTTGTAATTTACGCTATTGGAATGGAAGATAACGTTTCAAGTGTTGGCGATGAGGGTGTTGAACTTAAAAGAACAATCATGACTGACGACACAGAAACAGTTTTGGAAATTGACGGTTATGATGCTTACAACCTTGTGTTTAACTATCGTAGCACAGGATCAACCGATGGTGATTCTGCATACGCAAACCTTTTAGCAAACAACTATCTTATTTACAGAGCAATTAGAGATGCAAAAACTGATATTGATTCTGACAATGATATGTTGGATTGGTTGAAATCTAACAACTATTTAATTGTTATTGACAATGCAAATGCTGATGTAATTTATGAATTATTCAAAGGTTATAGTATTTTTGATTCTTCAATTAATAACGGAGATACATTAGTTGCTTGGTTGCAAGAACAAACAGAAGAAACAATCGCTGGACTTGGTTTTGCATATATTGACACAGACGCAACATTTGGTGCTCGTGTGGCAGACAGCGGAACAGGAACAGGACAATATTATATTCATTACATTGCAGTGGATGCTGCGGGAAATGAATCAGACACATATCGTGCAATGAGAATTGTTACCGAAGTTGATGATGAAGCACCAGAAATCACATTCAGTACAACTCTTCAATCAGTTTATAGACCATCAGCAACAATCACATTCAATGTTCCAACAGCATCAGATAATGTTGACAACTATATGTTGGTTGAAACATATTACAGATATCTTGATTCGGATGGCAAACCTGTAACAGTTTCAGACAAAAATGACGTAGATATTTCAACTTACACTTTAGAACAACTTTTAAATGATATTAACGATAGTGACACAGCATATACAAACAATATGACTCTTGCAGAATATTACTCAGCATACTTTGATGACGGTCAAACAGGAGATGGTGCTGTGAATATTGGTAGCGGTTATATTCGTCTTACCGATGATTCTGCTTCAACATACTCAATTGATTTAAGCGAAGCAGGAGAGTCCGCAGTTTCACTTCAAATTGTTGTTTATGTTTATGACGATTCTGGCAACATTGGAATGTATGCTCAAACAATACAGATCACAAATTCAAACGACCAATATGTACCAACATTGGTTTCTGTTGAGGATGTAGAAACAAGTTATGCTCAGGGCGAAGAAGTTACAATCCCAACAATCACAGTTGCAGACGATGCAGTTGCTTATATGAGTTTCAACATCAATGTTACATTCACAGATGATGATGGCTCTTCAATTTCAATCACACCATACGGATATTACAGCAGTAACAGTGTTTCATCAAATGGTTCTGGTAAATATTATGTTCACGGTGGAAGTTTTGTGGCTTCATACTCAGGCGGAACATATCAAGTAAGCATTTCAGTTTCTGACAGCAAAGGAAACACAATTGTTGTGTTTGTGAATTATGAAGTAAGTTCAAGAATAATTATTCAAGCACCAACAATCAGTTCTACTTTAGATAAAACACAAACTTTGGAACTTGATGATTATAGTTTAACTGACACAATTGAAATACCTGTTCCAACAGTAACATATCAAATTGATGACAGCGTAACTTATGATCAAAAAGATGATAGTTCAGCAACTTTTGTTGTTTATGGTGTTGACGCAGACGGAAAAGTTTATGATTATTCAACAACATTTGGACAATATGGTTCATTAAGTCCAAGACAATTAGGTGTTGGTGAGTATGACATTATCTACACAGTAACACTTAAGGTTTATAACCAAGACTATTTCACTTATGTTGAAGATAGTTATGAAGGCGGTGTTTACACCGAAGGTGGATATTTCACATATTCATACGGTGGCACATCAGGCAATAAAATTACCATTTTAGAAAATGGTGGATACAAGATTGAATTTACCGGTTCAAGTAATGTGTTCTATATCTTGAATACAGAAAGTACTGATGGAAGTGCACATATCTACAAAATTTCAGAAGAAGGGAAGTATGTCCTTGTTGAAAGCGGTAGTGCAGATCTTACTGGAACATTCCTTGAAGATATGGATCTTGAGCTTGATGAATGGTTTGACAACTTGAAAGAATACACTCTCACAAGTGACACTTATGTAATCATCATTCAAGACACAACAGGTCCAACAATCACAGAAATGGAATATCCAACAGCAATAGATAAAGATGAACTTTCAAAAAGTCAAGAAATTACAGTTTATGGTATTGAAGCAACAGACGCAAGCGGAATTAACGTAAGCAAATCTTCTGTATCAATTTCAGTTTCATATTCTTCTGGAACATCTGCATCTCAAACATGGTCGGGTGAAGATGCTTTTGAAGACCAAACTTATTCAGTTACAACTTCAAACTCAGACGGAACATACACAATCACATACACAGTGTATGACAACGAAGGCAATTACAATACAAAAACTTATACCTTCACTGTTGGCGATGTAACCGAACCTACAATCACATTGGCAGAGGATATGATTGCTGATTCTTATGAAGTTGGAAGCACACTTACAATTGATTTAGAAGATTTAACAATAACAGATAACAAAGCATTGCCAGACAATTTTGAGTATAATGACACTTATATTACAATCACAATTGTGAACAGTTCAACAAGTGAAGAACTTGAAGAAGATGAGGCATCCACAGAAACTGTGAAGATTTACTCACTTGACGAAGTTGGAACATACACAGTCACAATCACTGTTGATGACGCAGTTGGACTTACAGGAACAGCAACAGCATCATTTGAAGTTGCATCAAAAACAAGTGACACATCTCAAATATATCAAGTTATTGGTATTGTTTTGATTGTAGTTTCAGTGCTTGTTCTTGTTGGTGTTGTGGTTTACTTCATTGTTTCTAAGGTAAAACTTGACAAAGAGTTAAAGAAATAAGATAACCACTAACAACAATAACTTCACAAAAACAATAATAAAAAATAAGGACTTAATTCAAGCCCTTATTTTTTTATGCAATGATAACAATTTAGTCTAATTTAAGTTTTCTTAGATTTTCTTTATAAGTTTTTATGTTTTATTTAGTAAAATACTTTTTAAGTATAATCTACATGATTTTATAGCAACAAAAAAAAAGAATGGTTTTGCTGTTTACCTTGTTAGGTGCAGTCACCATTCTTTTTTTTATTTATGTTTTTAATTCAAGTTTATTTCAATCAAATTTGAACGAAACGATTTAAACTTTTTTTATAGAAACGAATTGTATGTTTTTATTTGATTTTACTTAACTGAAATTCGTTTTCTCAATTTAAAGATTAAGAATGCCACAACAAGCACAACAAGTACGCTTACCACAATTATTATGATTGTTGCTGCGTTCATAGGGTCGGTTTTTGTTACCTTATAACTAAACAACAGGTTGCCACTTGGTGAAAGAATTTGAACAAAGTATGTTCCTGCACTTGTGATTGACATTGAGCCTTCTCCTGTGCTGGTTGAGTCGATTGACTCTGAGTCGCTCACAACCAATGTACCGCTATCGTTATATTTCACAATTCTTATTGTGCTTGCACCCATTTCAATATACAAGTTGGCTTTGTTGTAGGTTACGGTGATTTCACTTGTTGTTGATTCGCCTTCGTCAATTGAGATGTTGATTGGTGCCGTGCCTTGATATATTACAACTTTAAATGTGAAACTTGTGATTATTGAGGAGTTTTTAAGCAATTTATTGTTTGAATTGATTGTGATAACATATTCGCCTTCGCCAGTTTTTTCATCCAAATATGACAATGGTAGTTGTGCCATGTATTCAACACCATCAACCGTGATTGTGTCTACATTGAGGGTTTTTAGTAGGGTTGCGGTGATGTCTACACCGTCTTTTTCAACCTTTTCAACATAATAGTTGGAGTATTCATTATAAACATACGATATTTTGTGTTCTTCTTCATTAATGATTGTGAATGAGTATGTTTCTTGTCTGATTTCTGTTTGTGAATCTTTACTTGTGGCGGTGAATGTAACCTCGTAATAGCCCGATTCGGTGAAGGTGAAGGTGGTTGCGTTACTTGAGAAACCTCCGTCATACTCTTCGCCATTCTTTGTTACTGATATGGTTGGATAACCACTTGTCATGTAGAATTCTGAACGGGTGGAGGAGTCTATATTGAGAGTTACATAACCGTTGTAGATTGCCTGTTTGATTGGTAAGGTTGTTTCTTCCTCGCCTGTTTCAATGTTTGTGTAGGTTACTGTGAAAGGCACATCTTTAAGAAAGATTAATGCGAATTCTTTTGACTGTCCTGTGTTGCCATAGTTGAATGTTTGTGTGTTGCCTGATATGTCGGTGAAACTGATTATGTATTTGCCAGAGTAGGTTAGGTATGTGTAGAAGTAATCAACTCCGTCCACAGTTGTGGTGTAAATCTCTGGTTCAAACTCAATTCCGTCTTTTATGATTGTGATTTGAATTTGATTTTGTGCAAGTCCATAATATTTCGACCATCTTATCTCCATTTGAGTTAGTGAATATCCTTCTGGAACAACAAGGGTGTAGGAAGTTGAACTTATCATGTTTTGACTGCTAAGCACACCGTCAAGATTTGAAACATAGAAATATTCAACAATTTCGTCACTGCTTGGTATGTAGGTTATCACAATGTTGGTTGAGAATGAAAGGTCTTCACTTTGAATAAGATACAATTCTGAATAAACACCTGAGCCGTCATTGAAAGTTTCCTGCAATGTTGCTGTAATTCCTTCTTCTTCACTGCATTGAATTACCACTGCATCTTTATTGGCATATTCAATGTTCACAATGTAGTGATTTGTGTATTGTTTGCCACTTGAAGAGGTGTATGTTTGTCCGCTCTTATCAACTATTGATGTTACACCATCCACAGTCTTTTCAACCCAGTAAGTTGTGGTTAGCGATGCAAGGTTTATCTCATAAATTTGACTACTTGGCACATTTCCAAACACGAAGGTTGTGCTTCCAGTAAGGTTTAATAGATATTCTTCATTATACCAGATTTTTAAGTAATATTTTTCAATTTCGCCTGTTTGACTTGATAGCCGTGTGCCAGAATTGATTTCCGTCCAGTTCACACCGTCAGTGCTTATGGAGTATACAACAGGTATGAAGTTATCTTCATTTAACGAATAGATAATTTGAACTTCTGTGTAATAACCTGTTGTTGAGCCTCCTATAATATCGCTGGTGATGTTATTTAGGTTGGAGTCGTAAATTTTAAACTGTCCAGCACTGTTGTTGTTTGAGGTGGTGTTTGCTGTTGGTAATTCATTATATAACATGAAGTAAATTTCTTTGATAAGACTGTCGCTGTCTTCATAGTCATATATTTGCAAAACAAACGTGTGGTTGTATGGTGCTTCGTCTGTGGTGGTTACCGTCAAAACTTTTGTGCCTGAAAGGCTAGTGTTCTGAACGTCTGTTGTGGTTGCATATTCCAAACTTGTGGATATTTCGCCGTTTATTACATCATATACTTCCACTGTGTATTTACTTGGATTGTAGATGTATTGAAAGTCGCTGTCGGTGATGTAATATTGAATGCCTTCATCGTCGTCATAGAAGGAGTATAAATAACCAGAGGATGTGATTTCTTGACTTATGATTGTTTCGTTGTATAGGTGAATCTCTTTATATTCCACTCCATAATTATCTCGATATTCATACAGCACTCGGGCATTCGATGAATAGTTTACATTTGAACTAAGTTGGAAGGTTAAGTATGTTGTTGTGCTGGTTACATCTATATATGCGTTGCTTGCCCATATACTTGCATAACCAAGTGTGTTTTCGGCTTCATAAATCACACTGCCGTCCACTGTTATTTTCATATAGGAAACATAAGTTGATGCTCGTGTTGTGCTTGATATGGTTGAATCTGTCACACTACTGAAACGGATGTATTCTTGGTTTTGCTGTTCGGTTAAACTTGCCGATAGAGAGGTGTTGTATATGGTTATATAGAAGTTTTCTGTTTCTGTGCTCTGTCTATTATACACGCTTATACAATTCTTATATACAGAACCTGTGGAGCCGTCTATCAAGTCGGACAGTGCAATTCTTTCTGTGGAGGTACCACTAAATGCAATGGCATATCCAGGGTCGTAAGGCGTGAGCATAAGTGTTTGAACTGTTCTATCTCCACGTGCGTTGTAGGTTGTCAATGTGAACTGAACCCATGCGTCACCAAAGAAGTTGATGTCGGTTAGAGAGAAGCCTGTTCTTGAGTATATATTATGTCTTGCTGTTCCGCTATAAGATTCCACGGTGGTGTAATCAGTGGTGTCATAACTTGTTTCTTCGCCAGTGTAGCCGTCTGTATAAGTTATTATATCGCAATCTGAACTGTAATCTACAACATATATGGTGTAAATCGTCATATTGCCTGCACGGTCCATTTCCACAACTTCGTAGTAATAATTTGCATCCAAACTTGATATTGTGCTGATTTCTCCGTCGAAGTCTGACGCAAGAAAGTCTGTTGGATATGTTTCTGAGTCACTACCTGTGTATTTGGTGTTGTTTCCAGCAGAATCAACATATTTGCGAATGTAGGTTTGATAGTCTTTATTGTAAGTTAATGTTTGCAAGAAACTTGATGTTACTGTGTATGAATAATTTGCAAAGGTGTTGTTGTCGTTGCTGTTTGATATGTTGTAACTTGTTGTGCTTGCACTTGTTGTTGATTGAAATTCCGCTGTTAAATATGTTCTCAAATTGCTTTCCGTCAATGAAGAGATAACTCCAGATGTTGAATTGCTTACAAGAGTGTTTATCGTTGTGTTTGGAGCTGAAAGGTCAATTGAAATTCGTTTTGTCACAGGGGAGTAGTAATTTTCATCTGCTTTGAATTGCATTGTTATATCAACATATCCGCCATTTGTGTAAACTCCGTTTAATGCCTTCAAGTTTATGGTTGCAATCCATTCTGAATTGCTATTCTGCTTTTGCGGTGCTGACGACCAAATACTTTCATCTGTTGTTGTCCAATATTCGTTGCCATCATCATCTGTTGTTCTTGTGGCCGTCACGGTGGTGTTTGATGTTGAAATTGTGATTTGGTCAACTTCCACCATATATTTATCTGTTGCTGCATCCCATGTTAAAATGAGTTCTGGTTGGTTTGTGTAATAAATTGTTGAATAAGAACTGCTGGATGAAGATTCTGCATATAAAGATTCTCCGTTCGTTTTCTGTACCGTAAATTCTGGAGTTGCAGATTGTATTTCAAATTTGAATGTGATGCTGGATTCATATCTGTTATCACCAGTTTCAATTCCAAATTTACCTTGATAGATGATAACATAATATTCTCCTGCCACTGTTAACTCATTAAGTCTGTTCCCAGAAGTGTCGAAGAACACTAAGAAGCCGTTTTCTGATACAACTGAGTCAATTGTTGGATTGCTTGGATTTGAGGAGGTGGTTGCGATTAGGTTAGTTGCTAGTGTTCCACCACGATATATTTCTGCATAAAGCACATACTCGCTTATGAGATAATCCGAATTAGAAGCGATAAAGTAGTTCATATCATCTTCTGTTGAGCCGTCTTCATTTGTTTCAAAATCGTAGTTCACTTCAAAGTTGTAACTGTAAGTTGAAGAGTTCTTTGTTACATCTGTGGTGTATTTATAAGTTGGGATATACACGCTCACAGGAAGTTTGTTTGTTGTTAAAATTGTTTGAATTGAACTGCCGTTGTTGTATATTGTTTGGCTGTCTGAGTTGTTCTCATCGCTGTTAGGGAATGTTACAACAAGGCTTGCACTTGTGCCGTTATCAAACATTGCCACGAATATATCTCCACCCACCAAACTTTCTGAATGGCCGTCATCAACCGTTTCAGAATTTGTGACAACTTCATTTCTGTCCACATAAAGCACAAAAGTACGTTCGTAGTAGTCTTTAGTGTTGATTGTGTAGCCATCGCCTGTCACATAAGTTCGCACAATCTCATACATACCAGCATTTGTTATGCCTTGTGTGTTGGAGGCTCCAATATCATAAGTAAAGGTGTCGGTCTGTGCTGTTCCAGTGTATTCGTACACGGTGTAAGTGGTGTATTCGGATGAGAGTTCGTAATAATATGCACCATTACTTGTACTTGTCACAACATAGGAATAATATCTAATTTCCACACTTTCAACCTGAATTGTTAATGATTCGTCTTCTGTGTAAGATGTTGGGATGAAGGATAGTACAAAAGCTGTGCTTAAACTGGATGGGTTTAGATAGGTGATTTTTGTTCTAAGAGTGTCATCGCCCTCAACAGTTCCTTCCACAGTGGTGTTAGAGGTTAAAATTTCCTCTTCTCCGTCACTGTTCGTGAACGAAACTGCAAACTGCGAGGTGTCAAAACTTACAATTAAAATCTGTCTTGCACTGTAATAGTTTGTGTATTGAGAAACTGCTGTTTCGCTTAGCGTGAGATCCATTTCAGTGTTTGAAAGGTCACGAATCAGAACTCTGTATGTAAATTCTGTGTCTTCCACTTCAATTTCTTTATGATTTACCGTCTGAGAGGTGTAGGAAGAATGTGTTGCATCTATATAATATGAAATTTCGTTGATGGCAATCGTCATGTACATTCCTGTGTAGGAGGTGATTTGGCTTGAAACTGACGATGTGTCAACAGATGTGTTATTAAGTTCTAAGTATTGTATATGATTGTTTGGATAATACAATTCGTCATACATTTTTTGATAAATTTCCATACATATATCACCGTTGTGGTCGACATAGAAGTTGTATATGTCGTTGGCGGTTGTTATGCTTGGCAAATTGGTTGTATTATATGAACCGGTATACAAAGATGAATCAAAGTTTGTGATGTAAATACCTTTATAATCTCCCCAATAGAGTGTGGAGGTTGCTGTGATATACATTGTTGTGCTTGTGAGTGTGTATGTGGATGAAGAACCGTCAAACAGTGCAAAAATTGGAGAGGTGTTGTCAATGAAGAATATTTCAATTGAGTGGTTACCTGCCTCGTCATAGATGTCCACAATGTATAAGCCTGCATAGGATAGGACATAGTCAGAAGATACTGTGTCGCCATAATCCAAATCGATGGTGTTACCTTGATTTGAGGCATCAACACTTGTTGCACTTAATGGGAGCCACTCATTAGTTCCGTTCAAATCTAAGATTGCATTAACAGGCAAAACAGGGCTTGACTGACCTAATAGATTTTGTAATAAAGTGCTTACATTACTGTCACTTGTTGTGCTGTAATATTGTGCGGTGGAGAGTGCAAAGTAGCGGTAATATGCATAAGTTGACGCACCACTTGCTTTTTTATCCCACGCAAGCACCATACTTTGATTTGTTGCAAAACTTGACATATTATTAAGAATAGTGTACTCTGAGGTGCTGGATACCTCCGAAACATTACGTCCAACAACACCTGAAATATCAATTTTGTCGATCGTGAAAGATTGCTGTGAGATATAGCCGTTTGAGGAGTTTATGTTTGTGCTGACCGAAGAAAGTTCGTTGGTGTAATATAGTCTTATTGTGTAGTGAGCATTGGCGGTTAAGGTGAAAGTGTTGTCAGAACCTTTTTCGTTTTCAATTAAAGTTTGAAGAGAAATTCCTGATTCTCCGCCATAACCAGTGAGATAGGAGTTGGAGGTGTAATCGTAGGCATAAACTTGAACGGTCACTTCTTTGTTGTATGGGTCATTTTTTGTGGAGTCATAAACAATAACATTTTCGTTTAAGTAAGTTGAAGTATACACTTCATCGCCAGATTCGCTGAGAACAGATATGCTTGGTGTTCCTTTTGTTATCTCAAAGCAGAACACTTGATAAAACACTTTGCTGGTGTTGAGATAGGTTTCTGATTGATAATAATTATCAAAGGTGTAGGCAATTATGTAAATATAAATTCCATCCACACTTTCTGTTCTGCCGTCAAAAGTTTTAGAGTATAGGGTGCTACCTCGTAAAGAATAGCGTGTTGAACTTGAACCCGACATTTCATAAGTTGAAAGAACATAACTGCTTGAAGAAACAAGTGTTGCGTTAGAATTAAAACTTACCGGTGTTTGATTTGTCTTTACAATTGAATAATTGTAATTACCAGAACTATCTTGAGAATTTAAAAAGTTCACAATATTAGATTGCAAGAATGTGCTTGTACTATCTTGAGAATAATCTGTTTGAGAGTTTACAAATGAACTTGTGATATCCGCACTGTCTGTGAAATAGCCAGTCACTGCATTGCCTTCATCGTCTTCAAAAACGGCGGTTTTCATTTCGCCAAATGGTAGGTTGTTGTTTGAATCTGCTGTGCCATCGTAGTTAGTGAAACCAACTTGATAGCCATACATATAAACAACAACATTGCGTGTTATGCTTGTAAGTCCATCAAGAGAATATTTTTGTGCACTGTCACCATTTTGAACAAGTTTAATAGCACTTAAACTTATTGTGTATTGTCCAACATCTGTGAAGTAAATTCGACAAACTTGATATGTTGTGTCCACCTGAACATACACAATATCCTCGCCACTGACAACAACAGGTGAGGTGCTTGTTGTGCCCGAAAGGAAATAATCTTTGTCAAGTTGTATGTATGCTTCGTTTGTAGAGTTGTTGTAAGTTTTTGAAATGGTAACTTCATAACGGGTGTAGTCATATTCGATGTAAGGAATTTGGTTTGCTTCTGTGGAACTGCCAACACCACTTTTTGAAGTGTAGTTGCTGTATAATAAGTATGCATTTTGATTGGTGGTGCTGGAAATTGTCACTTCATTGTCGAAAGAGTAACTATCCACAATTGGGCGGTTGTTATCGAAATAGTTTTCGTTGTCAACCACATAGAAGTAATAATCGATTGTTACTGTTTGTTCTGTGATTAGTTCTTCCGAGCCGTTATCTGTGCCGTCAGTTGCAACACAAAGCAACATATTAATGGAAACTTGATATACGCCTTCAATCACATTACCGTTTGAATCAAGTATACTGATTGCGTTATCACTAGTGCCAGAATTATCAAAAACCATAGAAAATGTGTTTAATGTGAGTGAGGAACTGTAATTTTCAAAGAAAAGGTTGGTGTCGGTAACAAAAGTTTTGTCGTTTATGGTTTGTTGCTCACCATTGATATACAAATTGACGTTGTTGATTGAATAAAAGTAGAAAGTTGAACGGTTGCTGAGGTCTGGATAGTAAACATAAGTATATAAAGAGTTCTCGCTGACTCCTTCACCATTTGTGGCAAGTGAAAGTTGGAGATAGTTTGATGTGTAGCTCTCGTTTATGTATCTAAAAGTGTTGTAATCAGAAATCAAACTACTGGAATTTTCGGTGCTCGTGGAGCTTGAAGAATTGTAAAGATATTCTTGCGCCAAAAAATACTCTGGAATGTTGGTGTTTGAAATTTCATCATCAGAAACATCTTCCGCAACAACTATTTCAGTGATTTGTGTTTTGGCGAGTGTTGTTGCACCCAAAGCCATAAGGCACAATGCAACGAATATGTAAAAAACATTTTTAAATAATAAACTTTTTCTATTCATAAATCATCTCCTCAACTAAAAATATTTTACCATAGAATAAAAATATTTCAAAACAATTTTAATGATATATTTATATAAAATATTATATATAAAATAAAAAATAAAATAATAAATAAAAAAATAAATAAAAAATAATAAATAAAACAAAAAAAACATTTAAATTTTAATTAAAAAAATACTAAAAATAATTAAAAAATATAAACAGACTTAATCATGTATTCTTGCATATAAATACGGAATAATGAAAATCGAATATCAACTGAATATTAAAAGTCAAAACAAGGATTGAAATAGTCCGAAAACTAATATGATTTGAAAACGAAAAGTTAAAGAAATTAAAGTTGTTTGATTAAAAATTAGAGATAAAAAATAATAAAAAAATGAAAAAAATAATAAAAATATTAAAAAACACACTAAAAAATATTAAAAAATAATTAAAAATAGTTAAAAAATAGTTAAAAAATATTTAAAAAATATTTAAAAATACTAAAAAAACAGTTAAAAATAGTTAAAAAACAGTTAAAATTTAGTTAAAAACAATAAAAAACAGTTGAAAATGTTAAAAAATACTTAAAAAATAGTTAAAAATAGTAAAAGATGCATAAGAAATGCTAAAAAAATAGTTAAAAAAATAAAAAAAATATAAAAATTTAATTTTTTATTATTTTTTTGCGAATTTAATTAATTTTTAACTATTTTTATTTTTATTTTTATTTTTTCAATAAATTATTTTTATGATTAGGTTAATTATTTTCTTAAAGTTTGAGCAAGATAGAATTATGGAGTTTATATGGAGTTTATAAGAAATTTGTTATTGTATATCAGTGCGTTTGTGCCAATGTATTTTTTGGTGTTTGTTAGATTGATTGTAGAAATCATAAATCAAAATCTTTCATTTAATATATTAAACACACTCAACCTCATAACGCTTTTGTTATTAATATCTCTTGGTGCATTTGGGCTGATATGGAACATTAAGTTTTCAAACAAAAATTCTGTTGAGATAGAAATAGTTGAAAAACAAAATATAACCGACAAACACTTTTTAGGGTATTTTTCACTGTTTGTCTTTTTTGCTATTCAACTTGATTTATCTTTGGTTAGTGCCTATTGTGTTTATGTGTTGGTGCTTGTTATGATTGGTATTGTTTATATCAATAATTCGCTTTTTTATATAAATCCTCTTTTAAATATGTTGGGCTTCAATTTCTATGATATCAAATATAAGGAGGTGGGCAAGGACAAAATTGAAACTTGCAAAATTTTCTATCGTGGAGAATTTATCACCGAAAACAAAACATATTGGGTGAAAGTTAAAAATAAACATTTTTGTTTTGTGGACACCAAACATAAGAAGTGAGAATTAAGGATTGTAAATAATTTAATAATAAGAAAACATAAAGTTTCACACGATAAATAAAAAACATAAAAGTGAATTTAATGCAAAAAGAAAAATACAAAGAAATATGAAAATTAATAAAAAAATAAAAAAACGGTCAAAAGTTGATTTTTTTAACCGTTTTTATAAAATTTTAACCGTATTAAACGTTGTTCAATTTTTTTAGACTATCTCAATTTAATGTGACATTCACGAAGTTGTTGTTCGGTGACTGTTCCAGGAGCACCCATCATCAAATCTTGTGCCTTTTTGTTCATTGGGAAAGCCACAACTTCACGGATGGATGGAGTGTCAAGTAAAAGCATAACCATTCTGTCCACACCTGGTGCAATTCCTGCGTGAGGTGGTGCGCCATATTGGAAAGCATTGTATAGTGCGGCAAATTTACTTTTCAAAACTTCTTCATCATAGCCAGCAATCTCAAATGCTTTTCTCATAATGTCAATATCGTGGTTTCTTACAGCACCAGAGGAAAGTTCCACTCCGTTAACCACAATATCATATTGATATGCCAAAACTTCAAGAGGTTTTTTGGTGTTGAGAGCTTCTAATCCGCCTTGTGGCATAGAGAATGGGTTGTGTGAGAAGTCAATTTTATCTTCCTCTTCATTATATTCAAACATTGGGAAGTCCACAATCCAGCAGAATTTGTAAATTTCTTTTTCGTTTAATCCTAATTTTTCGCCAAGCATAACACGAATTGTGGAAAGTACTTTGCATACTGTTTTATATTCATCTGCAACAATAAAGATTGCATCGCCAAGTTTTGCGTTTGTTTTAGCAATCAATGCGGTTTTTTCTTCATCACTCATGAACTTAACTAATGGGCCGGTCAATCCTTCTTCGGTAATTTTAACATAAGCCAAACCTTTTGCTCCAAGTTCCAAAGCGGTGTTTGTAAGTTCGTCATATTGTCTTCTTGGCAATGCACCAACAGGGGCACATATACCATGAATTGTCTTACCTTTAAATGCATTGAAAGTTGTGTTCTTGAAAACATCATTTAGTTTTGTGATTTCAAGTGGACATCTCAAATCTGGCTTGTCGGTTCCAAATCTGTCCATGGCATCACGATAGGCAATTCTTGTGAAAGGCACTTTATCCACTTTATATTTGCCATGCTTTTCGAAAATTTTTGGTAGAACATCTTCCATCACTGCAAACACATCTTCTTGTGTGGCAAAACTCATTTCCAAATCAAATTGGTAGAATTCGCCAGGGCAACGGTCGGCACGAGCATCTTCGTCACGGAAGCAAGGTGCAATTTGAAAATATTTATCAAATCCAGCCACCATCAATATCTGCTTAAATTGTTGTGGTGCTTGTGGAAGAGCATAGAATTTTCCTTGATTTACACGGCTTGGAACAAGATAATCTCTTGCACCTTCTGGCGAAGAAACTGTTAAGATTGGAGTGGTCACTTCATTAAAACCACGCTCTGTCATAAGGTGTCTAATGTCGTTGATAACAGCAATTCTTTTAAGTATATTCTGTTGCATTGCAGGGTTACGCAAATCAAGATAACGATATTTCAATCTCACTTCTTCATTGACATTCATACTGTCGTCAATTTCAAATGGAGGAGTTTGTTTACATTCGCCCAAAAGCTCAACAGAATCAACAAAAATCTCCACTTTTCCTGTTGAGAGGTTTGGATTGATATTTTCTTTTGTTCTTGCCATAACTTTGCCTTGTGCAGAGATGACAGTTTCTTTTGCAAGTTTGAAATTTGGTAACTCATGAAATACAAGTTGCACTTTGCCATAGTGATCTCTTAAATCCACAAAAGTTATTCCGCCGTGGTCACGAACGGTGTCCACCCAGCCGGCAACACGAACAATTTTTCCTTCGTCTTTAAGAGATACGTCGTTGCAAGAGTGGTCACGATAAATGTTTTTAGCAATTTTGTCCATAATTTTTCTCCTAATAAAACTTTAATAACCAAAATATGATAACACATTTTGCTAAAAATTGCAACTTTTGTAATAAAAAAAATAACAAATGTGATTTTTAAAAAAAATATAACAACACATTTTTTTACCGTGATTATTGATGCCATTATGTGTCAAATAAAAAAATACGCAAAGGAATAAAAAAATTGTAAATATTTTGACAAAATTCGTTTTAATATGATATTCTATTATCATAAATAATGCTTTTAAGCAATTATTACAATTTTTTAGGAGGTGTTTATATGAACAACGGACAAATACAAGAGCAGATTAAACGAATTTTATACTTTTTCATAATTGTTGGTGCGTTACTTTTGGCTGTGGCATCTTTTGTGATGTTTAGCAAAATATTGACAGGAATAAATGAGCTTAAATTAGAAGAAAGTAGTATTAGTGAAAGTTATTTTTCGGAATTATTTTCAATATACACTTGGTGGGCAATTTTCTATTTTGTGATTGGTTTCTTGTGTTTTGCATTTGTGCTTATGTTTATGGTTCACATTCTTACCAAAAACAATGATGAAACCACAAATTTGAAACAAGAACAAAGAATATTAAATCTTGAAAAACAAGTTAAAGCATTGTCACAAAGGAAGTGTGAGAAATGTGGAAATATTGTTCAAACAACGGATGGTTTTTGTTCTAAATGTGGTAAAAAGATTGGAGAAAGTTCTGTAACAACCACAAAAAAAGAAGGAAAATAAGAGGAATAATATTATCTTTTTTCCTTCCAAACATATATTCATATAATATACATCAATATACCATATTATACTATACAGCAAGATCACAGCAACATTCAGTTTAATGCATAATGTATATATCACAAAATTAATTAAAAATTTTTAAATTATGTATTGACAAAAAAGACATTCTGTGATATGCTTACTGAGCATTAGGAGGTTATTATATGAAAAATTTTAGAAAAAATTTAACAAAAGAAGGGGTATACGGTGTAATTGAGTATAGCATTTCTCAAATTGCCGATATTTCTAAGTATTGTGATGAATACGTCGCTCGTAATGATGAGGAAAAATTATCACCAGAGAGCATCAAGAAGGTGCATGATCGTATAAAATCCATGTCTTTAATGCAGGACGAATATACATATAAATTGAAAAGATATATGGAATTTTGTAATCCTCAAGATCTTAGAGCTTTCTTAGAAAGAAGATCGAAAAGATATAAAGACGATAAATTCCAACTTAAAGCCACAAACGAGGCAATAAGAATGATGAATGGTGTTAAGTTTAAATCAAAAAGAGAAATTAATAGGTAAAAAACAAAATTTATAATAGACGATGTGTTTTCCATCGTCTATTTTATTTAATATTTTATAAGCATATTAATTTTTGTAGGTTTTATTTTGTTGATAAGCTATGTGTTGGCTTTTTTCGTTTGTTTGTATTAGTATAATATTCTCGTGTAAAAAATTATATTGTTAATTCTTTATATTATTGGTGATAAGGATATGTTTAGAGGTGGAGTGTTTAAATCATGCATTATAAAGAAATTAGAAATTTATATTAATCATTAATCAGAAGATATTTAGTCTTGAACAATATGTTGTGTTAAGCTTGAATAATGTGTGGTGTGAGTTTGAATAAATATGTTGTGTTGAGATAAAATATTGTTATGAGATTTATTTTTAGAGATAAATCAATTTTCATTATATAATGAAAAATACCGAATACTGCGAATGAATTTGATTGACTTTACTATTTTATTTCGTTTATAATCAACTTATATTATACTGTACGTTTGATATGGTGTAATAAAAGGAGGAATTTATATGAAAATCAATTTACAAGGACAAACTGCCGTTGTTTACGGTGCAGGAAGAGGTATTGGCGAGGCTATTGTAAACGAATTAGCAAAAGCGGGTGCAATCGTCTATGTTGCCGATATTTTAATGGAAAATTGCGAACACGTTGTCAATGAACTCAAAAAACAGGGATATAAAGGAGTTGCGGTTAAGTGTGACGTGAGCAGTTATTCTGAAGTTGATGCTGTTATGGAAAAGGCAGAAAAGGAAACGGGCAGGCTGGATATAGTTGTAAATAATGCTGGAATTGTTACACTTGGCTCGTTTTTGGAAACAACGCAAGAGGAAATCAAAAAACTTATTGATGTCAATTTGATGGGCACAAGCAATGGTTTGCAGGCGGCGATTAAACGTATGCAGAAATATAATCATGGCAAAATAGTGTCAACATCATCTTTTGCTGGGCGTCGTGCTCTTAAAGAAGGGTTTGCTTATTATGGCATGACCAAAGCAGCCATAATTTACCTCACACAAGCGGCAGCGTATGCGGGTGCGGATTATAACATAAATGTAAATTCTATTTGCCCGGGTATTATTCGCACACCTATGTGGGAGAAAATTCTTGACAGTTATGTTGAGGCAGGTCAAGACAGAGAAACCGCATGGAAACAAAGTCTTAAACACTTCATTCCTTTGGAACGTGGTGACCAAAGGTCAGAAGATATAGCTTATGCTGTGCTTTTCCTTTGTTCAGAATATGCCGACCACATCACAGGGCAGTCATTAAATGTTGACGGCGGGGCTTCTATGGACTAATTTCTTCCTATGAACAATACAGCGAATATAGCGGACTTGTCAATTGATAATGTAACCATTTGTTTGTAATAGAAATAGAATATATATTAAATATGTATTATTATAAAATTACAATTAAATATATTATTATATAATTACAATTAAATAATTCTACCACTAATATGAATGCAAAAATATGAATGCAAAAATTAGGTTTAAATTTAAAATACCCGGTCGAACCGACAGGGTATTTTTTATTTGTATAATGCTTTTCAAAGAGTTGATTTTCAAAATAAAAGATTTTTTTTGTATTATGATGACAATTTGATTAAGATTTATTCTTTGTTTTAGTAAATCTTACCACTATTTTTAAATTTCTGACTAACCTTTTTATCAATATCTAAAGTCTAACTTCATATTCTATATTTATTGTTAATCTTTTTTTTGAAATTTTAAAATTTTTATCCTTTGTTTTGTGTTGTTATGTGTAGAAATAATTGCCTCATCTCCAACTTTCTTTTTATATATAGTATTTCCTAGGGGACTATTTAAAGTTATTTCTCTATTTTTTGAATCTGCTAAATATTTTCCGGTTAATATTACATCAAACACATCATCTTCATTCATCTCAATTGTAACAATATCTCCTATATCAATTAAATTAGGGTTATTATGCTGTTTGATAATTTCTATGTTATTTTTTGTGTCAATTAATCTGTTGATTTCCATAATTGCACCGTTTTCTTTTTCTAAGGCATCGTCGTATGCGGCATTATCGTGCCAAGAATTAGTGTCGTCTTGAAATGCTATGGCTTTTGCTTTTACTGCACTTCTCAACCTATTTTTTTCTTTTTCTATTAATTCGTCTATTTGTTTAAAGCCATTTTCATCGACAAACATTTTTGAGTTCCTCCATTTTTTATACCTAATATTATATAATAGATGAAACTTAAAAAGCAAATATTTACAAAGATTAACTGGAGTTCTCTTTTTATTGTTTTAATCTACATATCATTTGTATATAGAATCTATATATGGATATTGGATGTTGTTATTAGTATATGAATGTTTTTTTATTAGAATTTTTGTCTAAAACTTAAGAAAAATTTAAGGTGAACGAAAAAATTTTAAAAAAAATCTAAAAAAATTTTAGAAAATTTTTGCCATTTTTTGCCTTATTTTGCGAACACACGGCAAGACGCATCCGGTTTTTAAAAAAAACTAAAAAATTTTTAAAAAAAATTAATTTTTTTTTGAAAAAAGTGTTGACAAACTTTTTATTATTATGTTAGAATACGAATGCTGACACACCGAGGGGCAAAACCAAGGTGGCTGACGGAGGTTCAGTTTAGTTAGCAAAGTTCTTTGACAACTACATATTTTTAGAAGATAAAGTCAAATATTTTTACGAGTTAAAACTTTTAAGTTTTTAATTGTAATACCATATTTGCATACTTTAAGTCGAGTAAAAAGATTTGTTCAATTTGAACAATTCGCGAAAATGCTAAGAAAATCCAATGATAAAGCTACAAAGAGCATATAGGGGATGCCTTGGCACTTGGCGC
>CAYOOB010000013.1:0-32341 GCA_964405555.1 uncultured Lachnospiraceae bacterium
CACGGCTGATTTTAACTACAAGGTCTTTATACCTTTCAAAAAGTTCTGTTTCAGCAATGCCGTCACCGATTTTTATTCTTTCCACAAGTTCTTCGTCTTTAAGTTCAGAAATATCCATTTTTTCACCATTTTTCTTTTGATGTTTTATTGTTTAATTTGCCGATTAGAAGTGCGTGATGTGACAAAACAACCTAATCTATAAGTTATTTTACCAAAATTTAAAACAAAATAAAAACAAACTAACAAATAATTTAATTTTTTATTAAACAATATTAGAAAATGATTAAAAAATATTAAAGAATTATTAGAAATATATAATTGAAATGCAATTTATTGGAAATCAAATAAATCATTTGGGGTTATATTGAACAGTTTGCACAAATCAATGATTTGTTGATAATTTAATTCAAACACACCATTTTCAAATCTACTATATTGTTGTTGGGTCATGTGAAAAAGTTGAGCAACTTGTTTTTGCGTATAACCGCTCATCTTTCTTGCCTCTTTTAAGTTTTCACCAACAACTTTGGATAGATTCATATCTAAAATATATCACAATATGATGTAAAATATTTGACATACATCACTTTATGATGTATAATATTTACAAAAATAAAGAGGTATAAACATGAAGAGAAACAAAAAAATGTTTGAAACAACAGCAATTAAAGTACACAACCATGCAGAACAAGTTTATCAAAAAATGTCTGAGGAAGAAGTTTCAAGTGAGGCAAAGAAGATAAGAAAAGAAAGCGTTATAGTTTTTATTGTAAGAATTATACTTTCATTGTTCATATTGTCTATGGGAATTTATTGTTTCGTAAATAAAGTTGACGGATGTTTTTTAGTTTTATTTTTTGATGCTATATTAAGCATAATATGTGCAATACTTTCAGTAAAAAGTTGTTTAAAAAGAGTAAGAAAAAGTGATAAAGAATTAGTAAAAGAAGGTATTGAAAAAAAATATATTGAGGAAAATGTTTTTGACGGAAGGATTATAAAAAGTGCACAAATAATAGATTCTTACACTGAATGGAGCAACAAACTCCATGGATTCTTAAATTACAATGAAATTATCCAAACAAGATTTTGTAAGTTTTATGTTACTTATGATGATATGTCAACAGAAATTTATGATATAAAAGAAAATTCAAAAGAATATGCTTTTCTTATGAAACACTTTAAGCCAAATCGATAAAAAAATAAAAAAACAAAAATAAAAAAAGTTAAATTCTAAATTAGGGATTTAACTTTTTTTTTATTTTTTTAAAACGAACACCATATTTTTCTATTTTTCTTTTCTTTGGCGGAGGATTTCATATATGCAGATGCCGGCAGAAACACTTGCGTTAAGAGAATTTACAGAACCATGCATTGGCAGGGTGATGATGTCGTCACAATGAGAGAGTAGTGATTGTCTTGTGCCGTTACCTTCCGAACCTATCACAACACCAATCGCACCTGTCAAGCGTTGTGAGTAGATGTCTTTTCCACCAAGTTCACAGGCGTAAATCCAAAGTCCATTTTCTTTCAAGGTTTTTATTGCATCTTTCAAGTTTCCAACACGAGCAATTTTGATATTTGCAATAGCACCAGCACTTGTGCGTATAACGGTTTCATTCACACCACAAGCACGCATTTTAGGTATGATAATTCCATGCACACCAGCACATTCACAAGTTCTTATAATCGCACCGAGATTGTGAGGGTCTTCAATACCGTCCAGAAGCACAACAAAAGGGGACTGTTCTCTTTCTTTTGCTGTGTTAAGTATGTCATCAACAGAAGAATATTCAAACTCCACAGCCTCTGCAATATAACCTTGATGATGCCCTGTAACAGACTTTGCGTCAAGCACCTTTTTTGGCAAAAACTCCACTTTAAGTCTGTTTTTTCGTGCTAAATTTATGACATCGTCCTTTCGGGATGCGTATTTTTGGTCGATTAAAATTTTATTGATTGTCATTTCATTTTTTATTGCTTCAATAACTTGATTTTTTCCTTCTATATTCATACTTCTTCCTCACATATTGATTTACTAAGAATTTCTTGCATTCTTTCCGTTTTGCCACTCAAATACAGCCAACCCACCAAAGCCTCAAAACAAGTGGCTTTTTTA
The DNA here is from genome assembly GCA_964405555.1 of uncultured Lachnospiraceae bacterium. Lineage (GTDB taxonomy): Bacteria > Bacillota > Clostridia > Christensenellales > UBA1242 > Caccovivens. The sequence continues at coordinate 2,120 of CAYOOB010000013.1, forward strand.
TATGTTTCCTCGTCAAAATTTTTTGCACTATGTTTATTGTGCGTGTTGCGTGTTTTTCGCACAATATCTCGTTCTTCTTCGGTTAAAATTTGTTGTAATTTTTCAAGTGTGTCTGCTTGCGATTTAGCATTACAAAACTTTTTGGCAAAATTGTTATAAACATTTAACGGTTTCCTTCCGCTTTTGAGAATTTCATTGCGAACATAGGCGGTGTGAATGGCATCGCCCAAAAATGCCAAAGCAAGCGGGGATAGGTTGTTAAAATCTTCCATTTTTACTCCTTGGGGTCATTGACCCTTTTTATGGGGTCATTGACCCTTTTTATGTTGGGTTATTAGGGTCATCGACCCTTTTTATAGGGTTAATAACCCTTATTGTGGGGCATTGACCCTGTTTTTTTAACGCTTTCTTATATAGTTGTGATTATGGTTGAGATTTTTAGCCACATTTTAATTTTTTGTATATCCTCATGTATTCTCAAAATAAAACGAAATAAAACAACGACATAAAACATTGCGAACACTATTTTCAATAAAATGAAAATTTTTTGTTAAATTCACTTGTATTTTGATATTTTTCATTTTTTAAGCTTGTAATTTTTATACTTTGCAATTATACCTTGCACTTTTCACACATTGAAACGAAATAGCATAACATCGCCGTCTTGCACAACATAGTCTTTGCCTTCCATTCGCACCTTTCCTCTTTCTTTTGCTTTGAGAAAACTTCCAGCATCCACAAGGTCGGAATAGGACACAACTTCTGCCTTAATAAAACCTTTTTCAAAATCGGTGTGTATTTTTCCTGCCGCTTGCGGTGCTTTTGTGCCTTTGGTTATCGTCCACGCACGCACTTCTTTTTCGCCAGCGGTGAGGTAACTTTGCAAACCTAAAAGGTCGTAACTTGCCACCACAAGTTGTTCAAGTCCACTTTGAGTTATTCCAAGTTCTTGTTTGAAAAGTTCTCTTTCATCTTTGTCGAGTGCAACAAGTTCTTCTTCAATTTTGGCACACAACACCACAACACCAGCATTTTCGTTTTTTGCAATCTCTTTAACCTGTTTGACATATATGTTTTCACCCTTGATTTCATCTTCGGAAACGTTTGCCACATAAATGACTGGTTTTGCGGTGAGAAGTGCAAAATTTTTTAAAATTTTTTGTTCGTCTTCGGTGTAATTTAAAAGTCTTGCTTGTTTTCCTACTTCCAAACCTTCTTTTATTCGTGCCAGCATTTCCACACTTGCAAGCAAAGTTTTATCCTTGTTCTGTTTAGCAATTTTTTCGTTTTTGTCAAGGAATTTTGTTGCTTGTTCAAGGTCGGATAGGGCGAGTTCCATTTCTATGGTTTCTATATCTCGTTTAGGGTCAACTGAACCGTTTACATGAATGATTTTTTCGTTTTCAAAACATCTCACCACGTGAACTATGGCATCACATTCACGAATATGACTCAAAAATTTGTTTCCTAAACCTTCGCCATGACTTGCACCAGCCACAAGCCCTGCAATATCAACAAATTCAATGCTTGCAGGGGTGATTTTTTGAGTGTTATACATCTTTCCAAGCACTTGCAATCTTTCGTCTGGAACATCCACAACACCAATATTTGGTTCGATTGTGCAAAAAGGATAGTTAGCACTTTCTGCACCAGCCTCTGTTATCGCATTAAAAAGCGAACTTTTGCCAACATTTGGCAAACCTACAACTCCTATTTTCATTTTTTCTCCTATAATAAGCAATTTCGCAAGGCGAGTGATTTATCTCACTAAAACCTTGCGAATTTGTTTTTGTTTTTTTATTTTGCATTGTTACAAGATGTTGCATTTTTACAAGTAATTGTTGTTTTGTTAAAAAGTTATTATAATAATCGTACTTTAAAATTTTAAATATTAACTGCCAGCTTCTCTACCATTATCATTACCATTAGTTTTATCATTACCTTTATTTCTAAAAATTTCACTTCTTTTTTTGATATCTGCTTCTCTATCTTCTTCCGATTGCCTTTCTGCTTCTTTTATGGCAACCTGCTCTTCTTCTGTTATATAATAGTCATAAATATCTTTGCCATCAGATGTTTTTGTTTCAACATTAATTGTGTCGATTGTGCCATCATCATTGGTTTTTGGAATAGGGTAGTATTCTTTTCCTTTTTTATGCAGATTATCACGTTCAGCATCAATTTTTGCTTGTCTGTCTGCTTGTTCGGCTTCTTGTGCATTTTTAAAATCGTTGTATTTCTGTTCAGAGTCGTTATAATTTTGTTTTTTCGCTTCATATTTTTGTTTTTTCTCTTCAGAAATGCTATTTTTTTCTTCAAGGTTTTGTTTAGCTTTTTCTTTATCTTTTATGGCTTTATAATATTCAATGGTAATTCTTTCTTTATTATAAGCTTGTTCTGCTAATTCCAATTTACTTTTTTCTTCTGGCAGAGATTGTTCTATAGCTTGATATTGTTTTTCAACAACTGCAATATCGGCAGGGGTAAAGCCATCTCCATCTCGATTTCTTTTATACTTTTTCTTTCGTCTTTCTATTTCGGCTAATTCTTCTGGGGTAAAGGTTCTACCGTGTGTGATCAAGTTTTCTTGCATGAACTCTAAATCATCCTTCATTTCAGCCAATGTTGCTGTCATATTATTTACTTTTAAACTTGATTCATGAAATTTTTTAGCTGTTTCAGTTTCTTTACCTCGTTCAAATGCATCAATAACTCTTTTATAATCATAATCTGTCCAACCGGTTTTTCTAAGTTCGTCATAATTATTTCTTGCTACGGTAAGTTTTTCGTCTTCCTCTTCAACAAACCTCTGAGCTTCTTTATATATTTCATAAGCTTTAATAAATTCTTCATAAGAGGCATCAGACAATTTTTTCATTTCAGCAACTTTGCTTGCTTCTTTTTTAAGGTCTTGCTTTTCAGCCTTAGTTATTTTCTTATTATCTTTTTTTAAGTTTTTAATAACTTGCGAGGTGGCTTCATTTTCTCTCTTATTGTTCATGTTTTTAAGAGATTCATTCACATCATCAATCAATAACACTTGTTTCTGAATTTCATCTTTTAAAGGTTTTAATTGTTTTTCAAGTTTTTTAATTTTCTTTTTCTTTTTAGATTCTGATAGCAGAGGATTATTCTTGATTTCATCAATTTGTTTTACGATGTTGTTGTGTTGTACAATTTTTTTATTAGCCTCGTTTGCAAGGTCAAAACGCTCTTTGACAAGTGATTTTTCTTTTGAACGTTCAAGTTTTTTGAGTTTTTTCTCTCTTCTTGACTCTGCATCAGCAATACGTGCTATTCTTTCAAATGGTTGAAGTTCTGTGATGAGTGCACAACCAAACATTCCAAATGCTAAAACATTCATAAACGGAATGGCAATTATACACGAAAGAATCACTGCCAAAAGTCCTAAATAAATGAAACCTCTTCTAAGTTTTTCATCCACAGGTTTATCTTTTCTTGGTGGTTTTGGTTTATGTGATTGACCTTTTTGTTGTGATTCTGTAGCAACAGATTGTTGCTGTTCTGCTTGATCTGGTTGATTTTGTGCGGGTTGATCAGGTTGTGCGGGTTGATCAGGTTGTTGTGTTTGTTCTGGTGCACTTTGATCAGGTTGTTGTGTTTGTTCTGGTGCGGATTGATCAGGTCCTTCAAGTATGCTTTGACGAGAAGGTGGGTCCTGAAGTGGGGGTGGAATATCCCTATCTGTCTGGTTAGGATTGTTAATTGTTAAAAATGTTATGCTGTGGTCTTTTTGTGCAGTTTCCTCATTGTCAGCAGGAGTAGGCTGTTCAACTTCGCTTTTAACGGCTGATGGATCAATATCTCGTCTTAATGTAGAAACGGTATCTCCAAACGTCACATCACCCACTTCTTGTTCGATGTTTCGATTCCAAACATAAAAAGTGTTATTTGTGTGTACATTCTTTTTATCACCATGCACAAACTCAAATTCATCAGTGTTACCGTTCTTCATATTGAAGTTATAAACTGAACTTTCTGATTTGTCACTTGTGTTTGATGGAACTTTAAAACTATTTGCATCGAATTCTTTAAGTTTCATTATTGAATTTGCATTGATAGGATTGGTGAAGTCCATATCAATAATAAGTGTTTTAACGTCTTCTGTTCCAAATCCAATACACAGTGCGTTTTGTGCTTTTTTGTCATTGACTTTGGAAGCATTTGTTGATTCCAAAGATATAGAACTTATCTTTTCATATTTAGGAATAAATTCGGATTCATTGCGAGTTTGAACATACACATAGAATTCGTCGTTTTGTTGTTTTAAATGTAAAAACTCACGTTTTTGAGAGCCGTCATCCTGTTTAACCATGATTGGAAGAGAAATAAGGTTGATTGGTTTTTCTTGACCTTTCACTGCAAAGGTGACAGGAGATTTATCCGCTCTGGAATTTATCATCTCGTTAACTTTGTTGATTATTTCGTTTTGTTTAGGAGTGTTTTCGGGATTAGTGTTCCATCTTTTGTTAGTGGAAGCAAAGTACGCAATTGAATTTCTCAAATATTCAACCGCTTCATCATCGGATATGTCCTTGTTGCCTTTCACCCAACCATATCCTTTTATTTCTAATGCTATGTCATTCATTTCTTTTTCTATGCGATCTCTTTCGGCATTAGAAACAGAGATAAACAAAGAATCTAAAACGTCGGCAGAGAAGTTTTTAGTGTCCATAATACAGTCAGTTCTTTCTCCGCTCATTGCAACTGAAAGGAAGTCTGTGGAAATAACCACATTATTAGGTGATTTTTGTGATGTTTCAACATTTCTAAGCATTGCTTTTTTGCGGTCTTGTGAATTTATTGCTTGAATTCCAAGTGCTGACAGCATAACAGAAACTTCGCTTCCAAGACCTTTAATCTGAACATCTTGTATGTTTAAATCTTTGGAAAGTTGCAGTTGTTTTATGTCATATTTGTAATATTTTTGACCATCTTTTTCAACAGGGCTATTTACTGGCAACAACCCGCCACTTACCTTTGCATTAAGGTTTTCAACTGTGGCCTCGTCAAGCAGGAGAGCAAGAGGGTTTTCATTGTTTTTGCTGTCATTCACAAACATTGCCACGGTTTTTGTTCCTTTTGTTCCGTCCGCTTTGGTAATATCTTGAGTCATTGCTAAGAAAACTTTCTCTTCTGATGTTTGGTTTTCGAGAATGGTCATCCTTTGAGAAAAATTAAGTCCAAGAGCTGGGTTTAATTCTATTTCTTGACTCATGCCCTTAATGGTTGTTTTATCAAAAAGGAACTCTTCGTCTTTAAGGGTTTGTTCTATTTCTTGATTTCTTTTAAGTTTTGTGTCTTCAAGTTCTGCCTCAGGTTCAGTTGATGCCTCGTTAGGTTTAACTTGTGCAAAGAGGTTGTTGTATGTAAGAGATTTTGTTGCACTCTGTGGAATTTCATAACTTTTAATCTCTTTTGAATAAAACTCATTATTATTCATTAAGATTTTACCGAATACATCAAAGAAAATCTTTTCGTTACGTCCAGACGAACGAACTTCTGGTATTCCAAGTGTGATTTCTTGCTCATTCGAGATTAATTCTAATGAAAGATATTTTCTTCCTTCCTCTTTTTTCCACTCTATGCCGTTCACTTGATATGTGGTTTCTTGGTTAGGGTCAATGCTGTTTCCGTGTATATTTATATATGTTTTGTTATCCCTTTTGATAACGCAAATATATTTGTTTTCTTGGATGCCAGTGGTGAGGTCGCAAGGTAAGTAAAAGAACTGATTTGCACCATCTTTATAAGACAAAACGGTATCACTAAACTCTTTTTGTTCAAGTTCAAAAAGTGGGTTGTATTGAAAGTTGTCCATCACAGGAATGTGTTCAAGATCGGCACCAACCACTGTGATTGGTGTTCTGGTTGTGGTGTTCGACTTTATAAGAGTGTCTAAGTCATGAAGCAACTGTGTGTTGCCTTCAATTTGAATTGGAAGTCCAACAGTGTGAAGTTTTCCGCCATAAGAAAGTCTGAGGGTTAAAAGTTCGTTTGGATTTTTCGATGTGCCATAGTTTTCATAATATGCACCTAAAATTTCGCAGGTGGTGTTTTCTGGATTTCCATTAATACCTTTTATGTTTATGTACATCTGTTTATCTTTCTGCATAACACGCAAATACTTTCTAGGCTCTTCTGTTGTGGCAGTAGAAGAGGCGTATGGAAGATAGAAATATTTTATGCCAGTTTCTTCGTTAAGATAAACCAAATTATTAACACTCTCTTGTTGAGCCGGAGTTTCTGCTACTGGAGTTTCTGCAGTAGGAGTTTCTGCTACTGGGGTTTCTACTATTGGAGTTTCTACTACTGGAGTTTCTACTATTGGAGTTTCTGTTACTGGAGTTTCTGCTGTTGAAGCTTCTTCTTGTGCTGTTTGTGAAAGATTTATACTTTCATTGTAACTTATATAATTGATGTTGTTTATGTTGTTAGCATCCTCTTTCTCAAAAAAATCTAAGTCTTTTTCATCGCCAACATCAACTTTTTTACCATCTGAAAAATATTTATCATTCAAATAGTTTTTAACAATGTCATAAACTTCACAATTTTCCCTTGAGATAGGAAGAGGCATTGTGCCAAATCCTGAAATGATTACATTAAGAAAACCATCCTTATCAAAAGCATAATCGCCTTCAACATTTATAAGGTCAATCTTTTTTACGTCTGTACTTCCGTCTTCTTTAAATTCCACTTGTTTTGTGGCGAAGTTATTCCCTTCCTTTTTTATGTTAAATCGAACATAATCAACTGAGCCGTCTTCCTTTTTAAACGGAACAAACAAAATCTCTTTTTTAACATTGCTTTCAATGTCTTCCATGTATTTGATCTTATTTTCAATCAAATTGCTTGCAGGGGCAGGTTCTTTTACTTCTTCAGAAGTTGTTTTTGGTTCTTGTATAACATCATTTACAAGTTTAACATTATTAAATTCGCCATATTTTTTATACTCTTCAAAGTTTTCATTAAATTCAATTTCTTCATCATTTAAGATGTTACAAACGTCATCAAAAAATTTACAATTTTCTCTTGTGATAGGAAGTTCTACACGTCTTTCCTCTCCAAGCCACTTACTTACCACATTAAGAGAATTTTTGCCTTCTTGAGCATATAAGTTAGATTTAGCAGTAAGCGAATAAACTTTACCGTCACCCAGCGAAACTGATTTATTGATTTGTTTCTCGTTATCTTTATTTTTCTGAATCTTGAACTCAATATAAGCAACAGACCCATTTTCTTGTTTTATTGGAACGAGAAAATATGTTGTTAAATATGTTATGACACCTTTGTGGGTATACTGCTCTATTCCTTTATAATATCTAATCTTATTTTCAGCAGGGGCAGGTTCTTTTACTTCTGTTTTTGGTTCTTGTATAACATCATTTACAAGTTCAACATTATTAAATTCGCCATATTTTTTATACTCTTCAAAGTTTTCATTAAATTCAATTTCTTCATCATTTAAGATGTTACAAACGTCATCAAAAAATTTACAATTTTCTCTTGTGATAGGAAGTTCTACACGTCTTTCCTCTCCAAGCCACTTACTTACCACATTAAGAGAATTTTTGCCTTCTTGAGCATATAAGTTAGATTTAGCAGTAAGCGAATAAACTTTACCGTCACCCAGCGAAACTGATTTATTGATTTGTTTCTCGTTATCTTTATTTTTCTGAATCTTGAACTCAATATAAGCAACAGACCCATTTTCTTGTTTTATTGGAACGAGAAAATATGTTGTTAAATATGTTATGACACCTTTGTGGGTATACTGCTCTATTCCTTTATAATATCTAATCTTATTTTCAGCAGGGGCAGGTGTTTCTGTTTTTTGTTTTCTACGTGTAATAACAGCTTTAGGTGTAATAACAGTATCACCTGTAATAACAGCTTTAGGTGTAATAACAGCATTAGGTGTAATAACAGCTTTAGGTGTAATAACAGCTTCAGGTGCAACAACTGCAAGTGTAATATTTTCGTCATATTTGTCAGAAAAATTATCATTAGATTTAAGTTGATTAGTATTAATAATTCCCTTACCATTTAAAACTTCACAAATACTATCAAAAACCTCACAATTTTCTCGTGTGATTGGGAGTTTTATAGATGTTTCCTTTCCATTCCACTTGGATATTACATTAAGAGAACCTTTTTCCTCAAAAGCATATAAGTTGTTTTCAGAATTCGCAGTAAGCCAATAACAAGAAGGGAAATTATTTATATCACTAAACCAAACTTGTTTTCCAGTGTTACCATTTTTATATTCTATGATGTTAAACTTAATGTAAGCAACACCACCATCTTGTTTAAACGGAACAAGAAATTCTTGTTTGTTTTCATTTGCAAATCTGTTTGTCCTAAATCTAATCTTATTTTCAGCCATTGTTTTCCTCCATTATACTTTCAAGAGTAATTAATCTACATTATTTTAGCATAAATATAAATAATTGTCAAAAATTTTGTCTATAATAAAAAGTAATTGTTTCATTTTTTAGTGGGTACATGATGAATTTAGTACAAAATGCTTGAATTGTATTAAAATTAAAATTTTTGAGTGACGAATTATTTTTTTGAGTGACGAATTAAAGAGAAATATAATAAACTGGAAAAATTTGATTTATTAAAAGTTGTAGAAAGTTCTGATAAAAAGATAAATAAAAAACATAAAAAATGACTCTTTATTTCTTTTTTCCTCAAATTTAATCCATTTATTTCTATATTATTTTCTTAATTTTGCCGATTTTTATCAATAAAAAGTTGTTTTTTTTCGTTATTTTTGTTAATATATTTGTGAATATTTAAGGTTGAAGATAAATATTTTTATTTTTTTATTTTATTAGGAGATTTTTTTATGGGACTTTTTGGAAATGAAAACAAATCACAAGTAAAAAAACTTATGAAAATTGCAGATAAGGTGGTTGATTTTGAAGACAAATTTAAAACATATTCTGACGAGGAACTAAGAAATTGCACCACTCAGTTTAAAGAAAAGTTAAAAAATGGAGAAACTTTAAACGACATTTTGCCAGAGGCGTATGCGGTTGTCAGGGAGGCGGCAGACAGAGTTTTAAATATGCGTCATTTCTATGTGCAGATTTTGGGAGGTATTGCTCTTCATCAAGGACGTATTGCAGAAATGGCAACAGGTGAAGGTAAAACATTGGTGGCAACACTTCCTGCATATCTCAACGCACTTTCTGGATTGGGTGTTCATGTTGTTACCGTGAACGAATATTTGGCAAAGCGTGACGCAGAATGGATGGGAAAGGTGTATCGTTTTCTTGGGCTTTCTGTTGGCGTGATTGTTTCTGGCATGGAACCTAAGGCGAAGAAAGAGGCTTATGATTGCGACATCACATACTGCACCAATAATGAGCTTGGGTTTGACTATCTTCGTGACAACATGGCAATCTCAAAAGAGCAACGTGTGCAAAGAGGGCATAACTTTGCCATTGTGGATGAGGTGGACTCCATTTTGATTGACGAGGCAAGAACTCCGCTTATCATTTCAGGAAGAGGAATGAAATCGAGTGATAACTATGTTAAGGCACAAAAATTTGCAAGAACGCTCAAGCCAGATGACTATGAAAAAGACGAAAAAACCAAAGCATTAAACCTAACGGAAAGTGGTGTTGCCAAAGCGGAAAGATTTTATGGCACAGACAACCTTTCGGATGTTAACAATTTGGAATTAAACCATTATATTAACAACGCATTGAAAGCTAATTTTGTTATGTTCAAAGATGAAAACTACATCGTGAAAGACGGCGAGGTTATCATTGTTGACGAATTCACAGGACGTCTTATGCCAGGCAGAAGATATAATGACGGACTTCACCAAGCAATCGAGGCAAAAGAGGGTGTGGAAATTAAGGACGAGAACAAAACTCTTGCCACAATCACCTTTCAGAACTATTTTAGAATATACAAAAAGTTATCCGGTATGACAGGAACTGCCAAAACAGAAGAAGGTGAATTTAGAACAATATATAAGTTGGACGTTGTCACAATTCCAACCAACCGACCAAACATTCGTATAGACGAGCCAGACATCATATTCACCACTGAAAACGGTAAAATTAAGGCAATAGTGGAAGAAATCAAACGTCGTCACGAGCATGGACAACCAATTTTGGTGGGCACAATCACCATTGAAAAGAGCGAACTTCTTTCAAAGGCACTTAAAGAAAATAAAGTTAAACACACCGTTTTGAATGCAAAAAATCACGAACAAGAAAGCCAAATTGTGGCACAGGCTGGGCGAAAGGGCTCGGTGACCATTGCCACAAACATGGCTGGTCGTGGAACGGACATTCTTCTTGGTGGAAATGCTGAATTTATGGCAAAAAAGAAGATGAAAGATGAAAATTTCACAGAAGAACAAATATCTTATGCCACCGCTTTCAACACTATTGATGACGCAGACATGAACAAAGCAAGAGAGAGGTATAATGAACTCTATGCGGAATATAAAAAGGTGACCGATGCTGAAAAAGAAGAGGTTATTCAAGCAGGCGGATTGCACATAATAGGCACAGAAAGGCATGAAAGCAGGCGTATAGACAATCAGTTACGTGGTCGTGCTTCTCGTCAGGGCGACCCGGGTTCAAGTGTGTTTTTCTTGTCTTTGGAGGATGATTTAATTCGTCGTTTCGGCGGTGATAGACTCAAAAAAGTCGCCACATTCTTCCGCTTGGAAGAAGGAACTCCAATTCAATTAAAAATGCTCTCAAAACAGATTGAAAGTGCTCAAAAGAAGATTGAAATTCAAAACTTTTCTATGAGAAAAACCGTCTTGCAGTTTGACGATGTCATGAATGCACAGCGTGAAGTTATGTATGCAGAAAGAAACAAAGTTTTGGACGGTTTGGAAGTGCACGAGCAAATTATGGGGATGTTTCCAAGCATTGTTTCCAAGCATTGTGATAAGTGTGTGAATGATGAAAAACCATATTTTGAATGGGATTATGCCAAAATTAATCAAGAACTTGAACGAGGACTTTTGGACAAAGGAAGCAACATCATCACAGAAGATTTTTGCGAAGGATTTGACCGAGAAGATTTGGAAGAGGCTGTTGTTAAGTTGGTAGAAAAGAGATATAATCAACGCATGGCAGATGCTGGAAAACTTGATATAGACTTTGAAAAAGTTGAAAGGTTTGTGCTTTTAAAGGTGGTTGATAGTAATTGGATGAACCATATAGATAATATGCAGACAATGAAGAATGAAATTTTTGCACGTGGATTTGGAAATCAAGACCCAATTCTTGCCTACAAAAAAGAAAGTTATGCCATGTTTGACGATATGATTGAAACGATAAGAGAAACAACTTGTATTGTGCTTTTAAATACAAATATTGAGATTAAAAGACCAGAACCTCAACCTCAAACGCAACAAAAGTATCAAGAGGCAAGAGTTTACGACCCAGCGGATGCAAAACAAAGACCACAAGAAATTAAGAAGCAACAAACAGTAAGAAACACACAAAAGAAAGTTGGGCGTAACGACCCATGTCCATGCGGAAGCGGAAAGAAATATAAAAATTGCTGTGGCAGAAACGAATAAAAATTGATAAGACTTAAAGGATAAAATTTGACTTAAATTTAGGATTAAATGTCGAATTGAATTAATAGTTGAATTTAAATTAATAAAACTTAACATTTTATCAATTAAACAAAAACAACAAAACAAAATAATAAAAAATAAGCAACATCCACAACAGTGTTGCTTTTTTTTGTTTGAAAGGCAAGTAATATTGTTTTTCGCTGTTTTATTTAAATTTATTGTGTTTATTATGTTTTAATGTTGTTGCAATGTTTTTCAACTTATTTGCAAACTAACAATATTTTTATTAGGCGAAAATTTCAAAAATTGATTTATTTTAGGTATTGACAGTAGGTAATTGTGGTGTTATAATTTCACAAAAGGAGTAAAATATGGAAAACGAAAATAAAAAATATGAAATATACCAAACAGCCAAGGTTGCAGCGAAGTGGTGGGCAGACAGAATTGACGGCACAATTGTTGACATTATTTGGGGACAAGAAAAAATAACGGTTTTAGAAGGCATACTTAAACTTATTAAAGAACCAAAACTTGTTCGTGCACTTTCTCAAAATCCAGAATTTTCAAAAGTAATTGTTGGAATACCTCCAAAAATATTAGATGTTCTTGGAAAGTTAAGTGAAATGGCAAGTAAAGGTAATTTAAGAGATATAGAAGTTAATTTTTTAGATAATATAGTTTCAACTAGAGAAAAAGGACTTAAAGAAAAACAAATTGTTTTTCCATTGCAAAGAAAAAGGTTTGAACAAGTTTTAACAGATATGATTTGTGAACAAATCGAAAAGGATGGGGTGGCGTACCTAAGTTCTAACAGTGAAGGTGTAGGTTATAATATTTTAAGTTTTGCTGCCGACAGATGCGAAATTGAAACAGACAAAAAAGGACCCTTCACTTTCGCCGATTATTTTGAAATGTTTGTTTCAAAAGATAAGATTGAAACCCGATATAACGAAGATGATAGATATGACACAAGCTACTGTACAGAAGAGGGTTGGGAATATATAAACAAGGATATGGATAAGTTAACGCAGGGTGAAGACTATCTTCAAAGAAGAATTCTTGGCGATGGATATGATGAAGATTTAGAAGAACAAAAAAAGACTAACAAGTCAAAAAATGATAGCGACGGAAGAGGCGGAATATAAAACCTACCTATTATAATTGGTGTAATTGTTTGTTTATATGCTTGTTTTTAGTTATTTCACGTATTCATTTTATTCTTTTGTTGACCAGAAAATTTTTCGATATTGGTGAGTTATTTTAATGAAAATTTGCTTGTCTTTCTTTACAATCTAGTTAATTAGTAATTAACCAAGTATTATATAAATTTCATTTAAATTTTGAGTACACCAATAATATCAAGGCAAGAAAAATAAAAAAGCTTCTTGGGTATTAGCGCCAAGAGGCTTTTTGCAATGATTTTATGTGTTGTAAAATAATATTAACATAAAACAAAAGGTTTATATTATAAATAAAAAAGAGAGAGGGGTATGGAACTCTCTCTTTTATATATAATATCGTTCTATTTTAACTTCTTGTTCTGGAAAACCACCACGTTTTTTTATTTCATTTAAGATTTGGATGACTTGTTTTTTCCCAAATTGAGGTGTGTGGAATAAAACTTTTTTGCCGTCAGTAAATGTAAATTCAAGGCATTGGGTAGTATATTTTGATGTTAATTTATAACTTACAAAATCTTTGCAATCTTGTTCTATTGCAGGAAAGACTCTTTGATTTTGTCCTCTACAAACAAATTTATTTTCTATAAATTTTACCTGTCCTTTTCTAAATATTTCAACTAATTCAAGAGAGGCAATTGCTAAGGCTATAACCGATATAATTAAATATATATAATTGTGATACACATCAGTTACAGAGGGAATAAAGAAACATACAATTAGATAAAGTGCTGCAACTATAAAAAGTGAACAGATACAAAATAAAATTATAAAACCTATACCTTTTGCTCTGATTGTTAATATTGTATTATCTTTATTTTTAGACATAACCAACTCCAGATTTATTACCTATAAAATATTGAAACCAGTCATAAAAACTGCTGAGAACTCTAGATAACAATGCTCCAGTAGATTTTGATGTTATTACATCATTATACGAGTTTTAGGGGGATATGTCAATGAATTTGTTGTTATATAGAATATTTGTTGGTTTATAGAACATAAGTTTGGCAATTTCCACTTCATTTATTTTTGTCATTTTTGTTTATTTACTTGACAATAGAGTTCTTTTATGATATATTATTCGATAGCAGTATTAAATTTTGATAACATATACTGTCCTTGCTCTGTTTTACAGAGCCATCAGTCCAAAAGGAGGTAGTAAAGATGAACAAATACGAACTTATGTTTATCGTTGCCGGCAATGTGCCAGAAGAAAAGCGTGAGGAACTCATTGCAAAACAAAAGGCATACGTGGAAGCACACAAAGGTGTGATTGAAGGCATCGAAAAGATTGGTATGAAAAAGTTTGCTTATCCAATTAACTTCAAGAACGAAGGGTTCTATGTTATAATGAACATTCAACTTGACCCAGCAGAAGTTGACGCAATGAACAAACTTATGAACATCACTGACGGAATTGTTCGCCAAATTTTTGTAAGAAAATAAGGCTTTAAGGAGAGAAAAATGAATAAAGTTATTTTAATTGGAAATTTAACCAGAGATCCAGAACTTCAAACCACAAACAGTGGTGTTTCAGTTTGTAGATTTTCACTTGCTGTTACAAGAAATTTTACAAATGCAGACGGAAAAAGGGATGCTGATTTTATCAATATTGTTGTTTGGAGAAATCAGGGGGAAAATTGCTATAAATATTTGAAGAAAGGTTCAAAGTGTGCAGTGGTTGGAAGAATTCAAACTTCCTCTTATGACGCACCAGATGGTTCAAAAAGATATGTAACTGAGGTTATTGCAGATGAAGTTGAATTTATTGGTCCTCGCAACAACCAAGAAGGCGGAGAGAGTTCTTACTCTGTTCCAAGCCAACCAGAAGAGAAACAAACTGCCGAACTTGAAGAAATTGACGATGACAGTTTGCCATTTTAATAAAAATTTTTGATAAAATTTAATAAGGAGAGAAAAAATGAGCGAAATTGCTAAAACCGAGGAGAAGGTTGTTAAGAAATATCGTAAACCAGCCAAGAAAAAAGTATGCGCTTTCTGCGTTGCTGGCGAAAGAACAATCGATTATAAAGATGTTGCTAAAATAAGAAAATACATCACAGAAAAAGGCAAGATTTTGCCAAGACGCCAAACAGGTGTTTGCTCTTATCATCAAAGAGAACTTTCAAACGCAATTAAAAGAGCAAGAAACATGGCACTTCTTCCATACGTTGGAGATTAAGAGGAGAGGAATATGAAAAAAGAAATACATCCAAATTATCATGAAGTTACAGTTACCTGTGCTTGCGGAAACACATTTAAATCAGGTTCTTGCGTGAAAGGTGACACAATCAAAATTGACATTTGCAACAAATGTCATCCTTTCTACACAGGCAAGAAGAAAGTTGTGGATTCCAGCGGAACAGTTGAAAACTTCAAGAAAAAATATGGTTTGGAATAATTTACAGACCAAATAGAATTTAAAGCAAAAACTTTAAAATGCTTTTTAACAATTTGAGTTAAATAATTAAAGTTATAAAAAAAATTTGTAATAAAAAATAACAATCGAGGTTGATTGTTATTTTTTTTGTTTTAATTATTTTGACTATATTAATTGTTAGTCGCAACTTTAGTTATTTTTGTTGTTTTTTAGGTTTTAATTGTATTTCTATTTTTATTGGCATTATTTTCCAATTCCATCTTCTCCAGTGGTTCTAATTTTCCAAGGGGTGAGATCGTTGTAAATACTATCAAATAATTCAGCCTTAGTGTTCCCTAAAATATCGGTTCTTCCATAATAATTTCCATTGCTCAGGGAAGAAATTGCCTCTTTAAATTTATCGTCATTTCCCCAATTATTAATATAGAAATCAATTTCGTTTGTAATTTCAGCTCTATTATCTTCCATAAAATCAAAAGAAAGATGTTTAATAATTTCTGGGATTGGAACTCCTTTTCGCATAGTAGATGATTGAGCTCTGTCAAGAACTTCATCAATAATGTTGTCAGAGCAAGATTGAGCAATATTGTTTATAATTGCTCGTTTAATTTTTTCTGGATTCAACTCTTCAACAGGAATTTTTATATCTCTTCCAATTATTATATTGTTTTCTGTGTTTATTCCATCGCCGTATTCAAAATACACACCTTTGTAAGCGGGATCTTCTAAAAAATCTTCCAATTTTTCTAAATTGTTTGTTTTGACAAAAAGTTCTTCAGCAAAACCTTTATCGTGAATTCCATACATATCACAAACCTCCCCAAAAATTTGTATTGTAATATAATAATACAATAATTCATATTTTTTGTCAAGATTATAATTGCGTTTTTTTGGCAATAATTGTGATGTGTTTAAAATAGTTTTTCCAACTTCAAATGGTGTGGTGGTGCAAAGTGGCGGAAAGAAAGTGATTTCTGTAACAAACTGTGACGGTCAGAAAAAACTTAGAAGTTTTCTTGATAAAAACAAAGTGGTTTTTTGGCATTTTCCTTTCATACGTGGCTTTCAATACTTTTTTTGTGGCATTTTTGGACAATTAAGTGCGCTTATTTTGGCTCTTGATTTGTGTGGAGCACCAAAAGTTAAGCAAAGCGAACTCAAAAAATATTATATAAAAAAACTTATAAATTTGGTTTTGGTGTGTGTTGTTGCAGTTGTGTTTGCTGGTATTGGTTTGGGGTATCTTCCAGGAAAACTTGGCTATTTTATTGTTGGCTATTCAGGCAGTAAAATTTTAAGGAATGTGGTTATTATGCTATTAAAAATCGCTATCTTTTATATTTTTTTGCTATTTTTGCGTATTTTTTTCCCTGTGTGTGAGTTTTTTAGGTTTAACAGAGCGTCTGATATTGGTTTCTATCTGACAGGAAAAAGGGGTTTTGCAAGTGCAGGAGTAAAGAAATTTGTAGGTGAAATTAAAGTTGTAAGTTCTGCAAAAAGAGTTTTCGAGGCAGGGAAAAAGAAAAGTGTTAGTGCTGGCAGTAAGGATGTTGACAACGGGAAAGTAAATTTAGGCTCTGCTGTTAGAAAAAAACTAAAAAAATGTCCTCCAAGACCACTAAATTTTTTAAATTACCTTATTTTTGTTTTTGTTTTAGATTTTACTGTGGTATCATTATGTGGAGCAAGTTTTGGTTTCTGGTTCAACATTGTTTTTCATATTGCAGTTTTGTTGGTTTGCATGAGTGTGGCTTATGAGGTGCTGTATTTGCTTGAAATTTGCAAGGTTGGTTGGATTAAAAAATTGGTTTATCTCACTGGTGTTTTGGTTTATGCTAAACCTTCAACCACTCACTTGGAAACGGTGGATATTGCATTCACAGAAATTAACCTGCTTGAAAGTCAAAAGGAAAGAGGTTTTATGAGTGAAGAAAATCATGCTTTTTCGGTGGTGTATAACGAAGTGCGAAACAAACTCGCATCTGCTGGCGTGAACGATAAAAGCGATGCGGATTGGTTGATTGCCACCGTGCTTGGCAAAAATAGAGCGGAGATAAAATTGGTTTCAAGTGTCAGCGAAAAACAATATCAAGACATAATGAAAGCAACCACTCGAAGAATGAAAGGAGAGAGTTTAGACAATATTTTTGGTTTTACAGAATTTTATGGTTTGCGTTTTGAGGTCAATAAAAAAGTTCTCACGCCACGCATGGAAACAGAAATTTTGGTTGAACAGGTACTTAAAAGTGCAAAAAACTTTAAAAAACCTAAGATTTTGGATGTTGGCACTGGTTCTGGGGCGATTGCTGTGAGTATTGCAAAAAATTGTGATGCTGAAGTTACCGCTTTGGATGTCAGCAAGCCAGCCCTCTCTGTTGCGGAGGTAAATGCACAAAAAAATGGTGTAAAAATTGAATTTTTACATTCAGATTTGTTTAATGGCTTGAAAAAAAAGCAAAAATTTGATATAATTGTGTCAAATCCACCATATATTGCCAGTGGCGATATTAAAAATTTGGATAAAAATGTTAGAGAGTGCGACCCCTTGCTTGCCTTGGATGGTGGGGAAGATGGGCTGGATTTCTATCGTGCCATAATTCAAAAAGCCACCAAACATTTAACTGCAGGAGGACTTATCTTTTTTGAAATTGGAAAAGGTCAAGCAAAGGATGTTAGAAAATTTTTGCGAGAAGGTGGTTTCGACGAAATAAAAACTATAAAAGATTATAATAAAATAGAAAGGGTGATTTGTGGAAAATTTAAGTAGAGAATTATTGCAAAAGACGGAAAAATCCAAGGTTAGGTTTGACGAACTGACCGAGCTTATTTCACGTCCAGAAATTATTGCAGACAACCGAGAGTGGAAAAAATTGGTTAAAGAAAGGAACTCTCTTGAAGGTTTGGCAGAGGCTAACAAGGCACTTGATGACCTAATTAAAAATTTAGATAATTGCCAGAGTGACCTTTCAAAAGAGAGCGACCCAGAAATGAAAGCTCTTTTTGAGGCTGAAATTTCCGATTTAGAAGAAAAAATTGAACAAAAAACTGAAGAAATTAAGATTTTGCTTCTTCCAAAAGACGAAAATGACGATAACAATGCCATTTTGGAGATACGTTCGGCGGCGGGTGGAGAAGAAAGTGCGTTGTTCTGTTTGGAACTTTGCAGAATGTATTCGCATTATGCTGAGAAGCGTCGTTGGAAAGTGGAATATATTGATATGTCCGAAACGGAAATAGGCGGAGTTAAAGAAGCAACAATCATGGTTAAAGGCAAGGGTGCATACTCTCGATTGAAATATGAAAGCGGTGTTCATCGTGTGCAGAGAGTGCCAGAAACAGAAAGTCAGGGGCGTATTCATACTTCCACATCCACAGTTGCTGTCTTGCCAGAGGTTGAAGATGTTGATTTTGAGATTTTGGATAAAGACCTCAGGATTGATACATATCATTCTGGCGGAGCAGGTGGGCAGAATGTCAACAAGGTGGAAACTGCCATTCGCATAACATATCTTCCTCTTAACATTGTGGTTACTTGTCAAGATGAGCGTTCGCAGTTGAAAAATAAAGAAAAGGCAATGAATATTTTGAAGGCAAAACTTTTTGATTATTATCAAGAACAACGAAACAGTGCGTTGGAGGCAGACAGAAAAAGTCAGGTTGGAAGAGGTAATAGAAATGAAAGAATTAGAACATATAACTATCCTCAAGGGCGTGTGACCGACCACCGAACAAACCTTTCTTCTTATGATTTGGAAGGAGTGTTGAACGGCAATCTTGACCAATTTATTGATGCTATGATTTTAAAAGAACGCACTGAACTTTTGCAAAAAGTTGAAAATTAGATAAAAATTAAGGAAAACACAAAAGAATATAATGTTTTTAAAAACAATTTTAAGTTTGAACAAGAAAGAATTTTTATAATGTAAAATAATAAACAACAATTAAAAAGTAAGAATTTTTATTTCGTTTCATTTTTCACTTCATATTATAATGTTTTATTTAAACACATCAAAATTCTTTTAAAATATTTTTATTCTACGGCAAAATACTTTTTCGTAAAGACGTACAACAACGCAAAAAGTTTATATATAGATGAAGTTAATTAATTTAATTAAATAGAAAGGAATTGAATTTATGAGTAAATATGATTCAATAAATATTAAAAAGGCAATGAATAATATCGCACAAAACAATTATTTATTACCTGCCATACAAAGAAAATTTGTATGGGAATTTGATCAAGTAGAAATGTTGTTTGATAGTATTATGAGAAATTATCCAATAAATTCTTTTATGTTATGGAAGATAACTGATAATGATATAAAACAAAATTATAAATTTTATCAATTTATTAAAGATTTTGCGAAAAAGTTTCATGAAGATAATCCGGATGCATCAAGTGAATTATTGTCAAATGATTTTTTTGCTGTTATTGATGGACAACAAAGGTTGACAAGTTTATACATTGGACTAATTGGCTCATATAGAGTGAAACGTCCAAGTAAAAGATGGAGAGATACCGAAGATGCAATGCCTACAAAAAGATTGTACTTAGAATTATCTGAAAAACTTCCAGAAATAATAGATAATTCTCAGATGTACAACTTTAAATTTAAATCTGACAAAGAATTAGAAGACGACCTTAAAGCAAATCCAACCCATTTTTGGTTTAAAGTTGGGGATGTATTGAAATTTGAAGAATTATCAGATGTCCATACATATATAATGGAAAATGATCTTGCTAACAACAAATTTGCTACTAGAACTTTAAGTAATTTATTTAATAAAATCAATACAGAAGAATTGATTAATTTTTACACAATTGAAGAACAAGATCAAGATAAAGTTTTGGATGTGTTCTTGAGAACTAACAGTGGCGGAACACCTTTGTCGTTCTCTGATTTGTTGATGTCGATTGCTTCGGCAAACTGGTCAAAGTTTGATGCCAGAGATGAAATGCGAAATGTTAGAGAACAAATATATAAATTCGGAAATCCTAATTTTGATGTTTCGCAAGACTTTATATTAAAGAGTATTTTAGTTTTATCTAACAAAGATGTTCGCTTTAAAATAAATAATTTTGGAAAAAACAATATAGCAATTTTTGAAAATAATTGGGAAAAAATAAAAGAAAGTTTGATAGCAACATTTGAATTATTGGATCAATTAGGATTTAATGATAGTCTTTTAAGAGCTAAAAATGCTTCAATTCCAATTGCATACTACATTTATAAAAATAATTTAGCAAAGAGTATAGTGAAAACAACGTATGATAGTGAAGATAAAAAGAATATATCAAAATGGTTATCAATGTCTTTATTAAAAGGCTTTTTTGGTGGACATTCGGACAGTATTCTAACAACAATGAGAGATGTTATATTAAATTCAAATAGTGGAAAATTTCCTATAAATGAAATTATTGATGTTTTCAAAGGTGAAACTGATAGGAATTATAATTTTGATGAGGATATTATCAACGCATTTATAGAAGAAGAGTATGGTTCTCCAGTGTGTAGTTTGTGTTTGATGCTTTTATATGCAGATGTTGTGTTAGAACACGGAACAGCAATAGCAGTAGATCATATGCATCCTAAAACTATTTTTGAAAATTCAGAAAAATTGGCTGAATTGGGTCTGGATAGTGAAAAAATAAAATTCTACAAAGAAAATTATAACAGAATTTTGAATTTACAGCTTTTAGATGAAATAAAAAACAAGTCAAAAGGAGATATTCCTTTGGATAAATGGGCAAAAGAGAATTATAAGACAGAAGTTGATTTGTTTATTGATAAAGGTGTTAGTTTGGATATAAAAGATTTTGAAGCTTTCATTAAAAATAGAAAGAAAAATATAGTGAAAAAATTAAAGAAAATTTTAGAAATTAAAAATTGAATTATACTTTAACATTAATGAAAAGAACTCTATCAAAATAAATGATAGAGCTTTTTTTATGATAACTATAATACTCAATAAATGACAATTTAAGTGTTTTTAGCCTTTTTTTTGATATATAACCTTTGTTTTTGTAAAGTGGCATAATTCAAATATTTAGTTTGTTGATATACGTTCAACTTATTTAAGTTTAATTAAAGATAAACAGCTGTTTAAATAAAATTTTGGAAGCAACGGCATCCGTTAGTTGTAACATTGTTGTTATTGGTGTTGGATAGACCAAGCAAAAGCAGAAGTAGAATGTTAGTGTTGGTGGCAAGATTGGTATCGTTGGACGAACTCAAAATGGAAAGTAAGAACACCCACAAAAAATCTGATGTCATATAAAAATTCCTCCTTTTTCAACAAAATAATCCAAAATAAGCACAAAAGAAATGTTTTTTCTTTTTGACTTTTTGTCTTTTGTTTGGCAAAATAGAGAAGTATTACAGGTTTGACTACTTTTATTTATGTAAAATTTTTCAATTGTGTGACAAATTATGCGAGGATTTTTAAAAAGCTCCTTAAATTTGTCAACAATAAAAGGAGGAAGAGATGAATAAACTTATTAGAATCAGCGAGAGGAATAAATATGAGGTGCAAGATTTACTGCCAAGTGATGCTTGCACAAATAAACTTGCTCTATACTTTCAAAATTTTTCTGACCAAACACGAATAAAAATTTTGTCTGCACTTGCCATAAAAGATTTGTGTGTTAACGACCTATCCAAAATTTTAAATATCAATCAAACCACAATTTCGCACCAGTTGAGAACACTGAAAGACCAAGAGGTTGTGGACTATCGCCGTGAGGGTAAGGTGCTTATTTACAGAATTAAATCGCCAATTGTGAATGAGTTGATGAACTATGCGGTGAAAAGTTTGGTTAATTAAGTATCCTATATTGCTTGACAAATTTACCAAATTTATTTACAATGTTTATGTTATGAAAATGCTTCTTCATTCTTGTTGTGGGCCATGTTCCACCGTTGTAATTGAAAGGTTGCGTGAAAGATTTGATGTGACCGTCTTTTATTATAACCCAAATATAGAGCCGTTTGAAGAGTATGAAAAGCGTAAGACTGAACAGAAAAAAGTTTGTGAGAAGTTTGGTGTTTCATTTGTTGACTATGATTACGAAAATGAGAATTGGCACAAGTTTGTTGCTGGTTTAGAAGGAGAAAGGGAAGGTGGAGCACGTTGTGAAAAATGTTTTTATTTTCGGCTAATCAAAACCGCAGAATATGCAAAGGAACATGGCTTCAATATATTTGCCACCACTCTTTCGGTAAGTCCACACAAAAACACCGAAGTTATAAACAAAGTGGGAAAAGAGATTGGTGAGAAACTTAAAATTGAATTTTTACCAGAGAGTTTCAAAAAGAAAGATGGTTATTTAAGAAGTATTCAGTTGTCAAAAGAATTTGGTTTATATCGCCAAAATTATTGTGGATGCTTGTTTGCTTTAAATTATGACAAAAACACAACAAAAAATTAATTATGTGAGAATAATTATGATTAAAAAATAAATTAATCCTTTTTGTTTGTTACATAATTAAAAAGAATATAAAAAAGAATAAATTTAACAAAAATACAAAAAGATATATAAAAACGTAATAACCACGAAAAATATCAAAATAATTCTAAAAAATAAAAAAATAGCGAAAAAATTAAAAAAATAATAAAAAATCGAAAAAAATAACAAAAAAATTGAAAAAAAATAATAAAATGCAAAAAAATAAAAAGAGCTTTAAAAAGGTTGATAAATTTGTATTGTTAAAAAGAGGTTAAAAATTGAGTAGTTATAACAGCAAAGAAGAATTATTATCACACGGAAGAAAAGAGGACAACGAAAATGTTAAGTCTGTTCTTTCTTTAATTATGCGTATTTTGATGTATATACTTGTTTTATTTTTGGCAATTTTCTTTTGTTGGTATTTCGTGTTTATTTCAACCCACAATTTTTATGCGGTGTATGGTCCTTCAATGATGTCCACACTTAATTCGGAAATTACACAGCAACAGGTTAATAATGGGACTTCAAAAAATATCTCGTATGATGCAATCTATGTTAATAAGTCGGCACAGTTGCAACTTTTTGATATAATTGTTATTGAAAGAGAAGATGATGACAGCATTGTTAAAAGGCTTATGGCACAAGAAGGCGATTGGATCACGATAGCAAAAGGAGATGATGGATATTTATATTTTTTCCGCATACCAAGTGGTACCGACCTTTCAACTTTCACGGACGATGATGCGTTGGTGTTGGAAAATGGCGAGAATGGTTACTCAATTTACAGTTATTCCGATTGGGTTATGTTGAGAGAAGAAATCACAAAATCTATTAATGGAAATTCGCAAACTTACGAGAAAAATTTTTATAATACATTTTTAAGCGATTATTTTTCGACAGGAGAAAATAATTCGTTAAGTGAAGATATGGAATATAATTATTATGTTTCGTCAAACGGCTTGGTGTATGTGCAAGTTCCAGAAGGTAAATTTTTCTATATGGGCGATAACCGAGGTCACAGCACAGATGCACGTGAAAATGGGTTTGGTGATGTTGATGATATTGTTGGTTGTGCGGATATTATTGTGTATGATTATAATTTCGGTAATAGACTGTGGGAAGTTGTTAAATTCTATTTTAAAGAAATCGAGAATTTTTTTGCAAGATAGTTAATTTTATTTGCAAATTTAGGTTATTTTGTGGTATCATGAAAACAGCATAAAGATGCGAAAATAAATGTCAAAAAGGAGATGGATTATGAATAAAGGTGAATTCATTAAGGCAGTTGCTGAAACAGCAAATTGCACACAAAAAGATGCAGGAATTGTTTTTGATGCTGTTATCGACACAATTGTAAGCCAACTTAAAAAAGGAGAAGAAATTAAATTCCCGGGTTTTGGTTCTTTTGTAGTGGTTTCTAAGGGTGAAACAACAAAAATTAATCCTTCAACAAAAGAGCGTATCAAGGTTCCTGCTTGCAAGGTGCCTAAATTCAAATTCGGCAAAACTTTTAAAGATCAATTTAATGCCTAATTTAAGAAATTCATCTATAAAAAACACCAAATTTAATGTTTGGTGTTTTCTTATTTTTATTATAACGAATTGATTATAACATTCATTTTCTTAAATAATTGGTTTATTCTCATTTGTATTTAATTCTTTGATTGAATTTTTAAATAAATTTACATTTTTAGTGATTTTACATTTTAGTGACTTCATATTTCTATATGTTAGTGCTTTTGATTTATTGGTTAACCTCTTGCATTTCTTTTTCAAAGTCAATGATAATATATCCTTGTGGCATTTGGCATAAAGGGCATTCTTTATATCCTTCTTTTGAAATTGTAATATGACCACAATTAGAACATTTCCATTCGGTTGGAGTGTTGCGTTTGTACATCTTTCTCTTTTTATATAAGTTGCCAAGATAAAGCAAGATTTGGTGATGTGTGGCCTCAACATTTGCCACCAGTTCAAAAGATTTGGCAATATCGGCAAAGCCCTCATCTCTTGCTATGCGTGCAAAACTTGGATATATGTTATTAGCTTCTGCCTCTTCAATTCTGCTTTCTTCCAAAAGACTGCTTTCAAGTTCTGGTTTGTCAAAGGGATAGCCCGCTTCAATAGAAATATTTTTAACACTTCCACCACTATATTTCAAAATGTAGTCATAAAAAATTTTTGCGTGTGCCATTTCATTTTTGGCAAGAGTTTTCATAGTGTCAGAAATAAATTTTTGCTGGTCCTGTAATGCCATTTTCGACATGAATTGATATCTTGCACCTGCTTGGCATTCCGCAGAAAAAGAGCGTGCTAGGTTTGTTTTTGTTACGCTATCATTAAAATTCATAAAAACTCCTTTAATTAATTAGATTTAAAAAGAATATTGCCTAAAAATATGCTTTTAAACATTTACTTTTTTGTGTTAGTGTTAGCTTTTTCTTATAAACATTTGCTTTTTTCTGAGATTTTGTTTACAATATTAATATACAATTTTAAGGAGTTGAAAATGTTTTTAGGAGATAGAGGAAAACCAAATAATTTTCATTGTATACGCATGAATTATGACCCAGTTATTGACAACGAAAAGTATACTGTTCAAAAATTGATGAATAGGTTGGGTTTTTATACAATTATCTATCAGGGGCGAGTTAAAGAAATTGAAGTTGTGTACGACACCGACAGAAAGTTAATGACAGGTGCAGGACTAATTTTAAGAAAAAAAACCGAACCAAAACGCACATATTTTTCACTTGTTAGAATTAGCAGTATGAAAAATGTTGCAAATAGGGAGAAAAAATCTTTCTTGGGTGAATGCGAACCTAAAGACCAACCAAGTAATTTTCCTATGCAGATTGCCAATGCTATTAACAACATTTTCAACAATGTTTTCACGATAGATTTGGTGGATATTGTAAAACATACTTTTCCGTATATCAAATATGAGATTTATTCAAATAAATATAAGATTGTCAGCGGAACAGGATATGAGATGGAAATGACTTTTGAAACATTAAAAATTTGTGATTTAAGAACCGGAGTTAAAGCAAAGAAACGTAACTTCTCTCTCTATTTAGAAAAGGACCCAAATTATGAAAAAGAAAGATTAGAAATTTTGGAAACTATTGAGAAGTGGTGTAAAGAGTTGGTTTTCCTTAACAGAAATAGGTTTGAAATTGCCGAAATTGCTGTGCGTGTGCCAGAAGTTGAAGGGGAAGTCAATTCAAAAGATGGTAAAAAGAAAAAGAGTAAAAAAGAATTGAAACAAGAATTGGAGAATAAATCAGAAGAACAATAAAATAATAAGAAAACTAATTAAACAATTTTGAAAATGCTAAAAACATTATAATAGATAAAGAAATTTTAAACGGAATTTGTTGATTTCTCTGAAATATTTTAATAATTAACATTTCAATTGCAAAATTAAGGCATTTTTATAAAAAAGAGTTAAAAATTTACAATTAAATTCTTAACTCTTTTTATTTTATTATGAAATATTATTGTGTTAGTTTCAATATAATATTTTGAAAGAATATAAATTGTTCAAAAAATAATCTTTTTATTTATTTTTTTTTATTTCCCTTCACCATCAGTGTTGATTTTTCTACCTTTTTTGCCTTTGGTGCTTGTTATGGATTTATTTTCTCTATTTTCACTTTCAATTTTCTTGTTAGTTTTGTTTTTATTTTCTTGTGCTACGTTTTTAATTTAGTATAAACAAAAATCAAAGAGATTTTTCATTTAGATCTAATTCGCCATTTTTATACGGAGATAATTTTTCCATTCTGTCAACCCTTTCGTGCAACTCTTCCTGTGAGATATTTCCTTTATTGCCTGCAAGTTGAATTATTGTTGATAAAACTTTATCATGAAACATTATTCTTGAACTCTTGGTTTTATCACTACAATATTTTCCTAATGGAGTCTTTACTTCTCCAAATTCTTCATACTCTTTTAGTATATCATTAAGGTGCCAATCGTGAACATTTTGCAAACCGTTATCTAATATTGGAAAAACATCCAATCCTGTCAGTTCTCTAAAATCTTCAATAAATTTATCTTTTCCGGATATGGTACAATATTCCATAACATCAATGTCATCTTTTCCAAGTAATGCAAAAATCTGTCTTACAAGTTGTGTGGTTTCATAGTATCCATATTGACCAACCAACTTTCTTTGTAACATATTTTCCACTGCAATTTCGGTTATTCCTTCGTTTAGAGCCTCGCCAGTTCCATGCTCATATTTAGTGTAGAAACCCGTGGACTGGTCATTGCCTAAATCGCGGGCGAGGCGAAGGTGTTCCATTTCATGAAAAATTGTCCATTCGAGGTCTTTTTCTTTGGAAATTATGTCAGGGTGTATGTAAATCATATTGTGAACACAGTCAGAACCAGAGGCAAAATCATTTGTTGGACTTGAACCATAAATTATCTCAGTGTTATACAAATGCAATGGTAATTCACCATAAAAAAATTTTTCGGCAATTGAAAGATAATTCTTTTTAATGCTGTTGAAATTTTCTTTTAAACCCATATTTTAATCTCCTTTTAACCTCCAACAATATTATAAAATAATATCATAATCAATGTGTTTTGTCAATTTTAATTTTTTATAAAACTTGATTAGAATAATATCTTAACTTGTCCGCATAAAATGTAGGGTGAAGAAGAAAAAACTGGATTTTAAAACCAAATTGTGTTATGGAGTGGGAAACTTGGGCTATGGCTCAATGGGACAAACTGTTTCAAGTTTCATTATGTTTTACGGCACAAGTGTTCTTGGTATTCCAGGAATTTTGGTGGGAATTACGATTGCTATAACTTCGCTTTGGGATGGTCTTTCTGATCCACTTATTGGATATCTTTCTGACCGCACAAGAAGTAAGATATTTGGAAGAAGGTTGGGACATATGCTTTTTGCAACTTTTGCTCTTGCAATTAATAATGTTTTGTTATGGCTGTGCCCTATTTCTGACAATACTGCACTCATGATTTTATGGCTATTAGTTTTCTTGCTATTGCAAGAAACATTCAACACTTTTTTTGCAACACCATATTCTGCTCTCTGCATAGACATCGCACCAGATTATAACGACCAAACAAAAGTGCAGGGTTACAAAACGGTTTTTTATATCATTGGTTTAATTATGCCAAGCATATTGATGTATGCACTTATGCCTGCAAGTATAGGCATTGGCACGCAAGCACAGTTTGATAAGCAGGGATATATAAATATTGCTTTGGTAAACTCCGCACTTGTCATTATTTGTGGACTTTTGTCCATCTTTGGAACGATGAAGCGTGTGCGTTCCATGCCGAATTATAGTCAAGCGGTAATTCCGGAAGAAAGTGCTGAAATAAACAGTAGACATAATGAAATGTATAAAAACAAAGTTACAGGAAATGAAAATGTGGTATATAATGAAAAGATAAGTGAAAATGATTGTGAAAAGGTAAACGGCGAAAAATCGCAAAAATATTGGCTAAAAGACGAAGAAAAATCGCAAAAATATTGGCTAAAAGACGAAGAAAAATCGCAAAAAAGGTGTATTTTTTGGTTTTTTGGCAAAAAGAATAGAAAAAAGTATAATGAAAATAAAAATAAAACCGCTAATAGGATGGCAAAAAACAATCCTCCAAAAAAGAAAAGAGGTGGTTTTAAACTCATCATGGCAGGCTATATTGAAACCTTCAAAAAGAAAAATTTTAGGTGTGTTATGCTGGGTTATTCTGTGTCTTTAATTGCCTCTGTGTTTATAACTTCTGTTGGAATGCATCTTTTCACTTTTTGTTATCACTTTTCAAGTGTTCAGATTTCTGTGCTGATGATTTGCTTTTTTGGAGGGGCTATTCTTTCGCAATTGATGTGGGTGAATGTTGTCAAAAAATACGACAAGAAACAAACTCTCATCTTTGCTCTTTGTGTTATGCTTTTTGGAATTGCGCTGACAAGTGTAACTTTTCTTTTTAGAACATACACCACACCAAATTACATCTTTTGGTATGTTTTGCCTTGTCTTTTTATTTGTGGAATTGGCTCTGGGGCATTGTATTCTTTGCCACATTCAATGTATGCCGATGTTGTGACAATGGAACAGTATAAAACAGGCAAAAACAATGCAGGAAGATACACAGGTTATTACACTTTCACATATAATTTCTCTAACTCCATTGCACTTTTGTTTATAGGACTTTTGTTAGATTTGGTGAAATTTGATTCATCGGAGCCTGTTCAAGCGCTAACCGTCCAAACTGGGCTTGGAAGAATTGTGTTTTTTGGAAGTGCGATCGCATTAACAATTGCCATTATCATTTTTTCAAAATACTCTATAAAACGTTCGGATGTTCTTAAAGTGCAAATCAAGGCAAACGAAAATAACAAACATAATCAATAACTAAATAAATTAAATTTAAAATGAGATTAAGTGAGAATAAGGTAATTTAAGTAAAAAATAAAGTAACAGAAAATAAATTAAATTAAGTAAAAAAATAAATTAAATTAAGTAAAAAATATATAAATTAAGCGAGAATAAGAGAAATTAGCTAAAAATAAAATAATTTAAGTGAAAAAAATAGACATATTGAAAGTAAAAATAAGTATAAAATTTGTTGTTTTATTTAAACTATAAATATGAAAATAATGAGAATTGTTGTTGCTTTTTTATTGGTTTTTTGCGTTTTTGCGTTTTCTGGGTGTGGAACGGAAATTGCTTCTGCCACAATCACTCGCGACGATGCTCGCACAGGAGGTAGTTTAAGTTTCGTTTACGATAAAACGTTAAAGACTGTGTATGTTGGCGGTGATGGCGAAGTTGTGCAGTATTCGAGCGAGAATTTGTCTAAGGGGATTGAGGCAGGTTGTAGAGTTGGGTTAAAGGTAACCGCACCAGATGAAACTTTAGACCTAACAAATGCCACACTTGAAATGAACGGAGTTAACTATTCTTCTGACGATTTTTTGGAAAGTGTGAATGGGCAGAAGCAGAGGTTTTTTAATATATATCCACTTGTTTCGCCAAATGATGATGAGATAAAATTTAAAGTTATGTGGGCGGATGGAACAGAAGAACAAGAGTATACAATCATTATTGTTGAAGGAACTCGATTTATGGATGCAGAAGGAAATATTATAGATTGAGTGCTTTGCTCTTTTATGGAGAGTATTATGAATTTGTTACGATCACAAACCATCTTGATATCATGTTTGAGCCATGAAATTATATTATTTGTCAGGTTGCAAAGCAAAATAAAATCTTGTCGAACTAAAAAAATCCAGAATATTATTCTGGAAGTTTTTTAAATCAAATAAAGTTGTAATTTGGTGACCCCGACGGGATTCGAACCCATGATACCGCCGTGAAAGGGCGGTGTCTTAACCGCTTGACCACGGGGCCAAATTCACACTACGCTATGTAAGTATAATATATAACACATAAAATTGTCAAGTGTTTTTATAAAAAAAATACAAAATAATTTATATAATTGACTTTACAAGACATTTTTTGCTAATCTAATGGTATGAATTTAGAAGATAACCAAAAACACAAAATAAGTTTGCGTGTTAAGGCAGAAGTTAGGTTGAAAAAATTTGGAAGGTTTTTAAGTGGATTGTTATTTCCAG
>CAYOOB010000014.1:0-32187 GCA_964405555.1 uncultured Lachnospiraceae bacterium
ATTCGTCATAAAACAAATAAATTACTTATTATTTAATATCTAATTTCGTCTATTTTAAGCAATTACAGTCGAATTTTTATAATCTGAAAATTACACATATTGGTTAAAAACTTGATATACAAAGGTGTAAGTTTCATCGTTAATTACAATTTCTATTTTTACTTCATATTCTTCATCTTCACAATAAATATTATATGCCAAAACACTCACTGTTTTTGTGCAAACATATCCTGAATATCTTGCCGTTATTTCAACCTCGGCATCTCCTGCCGTAATTCCAACTATATAATAAGTTGTTCCCTCAATCTCAATTTCAATGTTTTCGCTGTCTGTGCTTGTTGTTATAACACTATTAATTGGATTAACTTCAAAAATCAACTCCTCTTTTTCGCCAACACTCACAGTAACATCGGATGCTGAAATATCTACATTCAAAACCTGTCCACTTCCCTTGCCAAACAAAAAAATCATCACTCCCACAACTAAAAGAGTGACAAAAACGGCGGACGCTCCCAAAAACCATGACCCAACTCGTTTCATGTTAGAATAATATCACACACCGTTGAAATTTTCAATCTTTTTCGACTTAATTCTCTAAAAAATTCTATTTATTGTTTAAATAATTTATGTGAAATAATAAGATATATTTTTTCCCTTTATCTTACAAATTCTTTGTTTTATTTATTGGCAAAATGAAGTGATGTATTTTTATTGACAGATTAATTATTTTTATATCGTCAAATCAAAAAAAACACCTTTTTCTCCTTGAACACAATTATAGAATGAGAGTGGGCTCGGCAAAACTTTTGTTTTGCAAAAAAAGTCTTTGACTTTTTTATTCCGCCACTTTCAAACTTATCTTCTTTTTATTGATTGGTCGAGGTGGCGGGATTCGAACCCACGGCCTCACGGTCCCGAACCGTGCGCACTACCAACTGCACTACACCTCGTAAGGCAAATAAATGCCTTTTAAATGAATCTTACATAATCTTTTTTACGTTCTTTTGCCTGCTTTAAATCACCATCTGCATAGCCAAGTACACAGTGTCCAATTCCAACATAATTTTCATCAACATTCCATTCTTTTAGTAGTTTTTTACCTTCTTCGGTTTCAAACTCTTCTTTTGCTCTATGAATCCAACAAGAATCAACACCTAAACTAAAAGCGGCGTTCATAAGATTTCCCATAACCAAACTTCCATCCTCAACATAAGTTCCAACTCTTTTATCCGCCAAAACAATTAAAACGGTTGGAGCGTTATAGAATGGGTCAACATCCACTCCCATTATTGAAGCATTTAGTTTTGCGAGTTTCTGGATTTTGTTTTTATCTTGTAAAACCAAAATAATAGGCGACTGCACACCTCTTCCATTAGGAGCATAAGTGCCAGCCTTTAATATTAAATCTAAATCTTCTCTTTTGATTTGTTTATCTTTAAATTTTTTACAACTTCTTCTTTCAATTAAACATTTAATAACTTCATTCATATTACACCTCTTTTTTTTGTTTTATTAAACACTTAAAATTATACCATATTTTTATTAGATATAAAAATTTTTAACGATAATTTATTATTCATTAAAATAAAAAGGGGTAATAATAAATATTGAAAATTATAAGTTTTTAGATAAAATTTCTTCGCACTCACTGTCTAATTTTTTAAAATTTTCTGTTTTTGTGGTCACTTTAACCGCTTTTGTTTTAAAAATAACTGATGGATTATATTTTGGACTATACTCACATTTAATAGCATTCTTTAATGCAACATCAAAACCAACACTTCTTGTATATTTTTCACCCATCAAAAAACTTGAAACTGAAGGTTGAAGCTTAAATTCTAAATTTTCTCTCTTGATTATAGCGTCCATTAATTTGTTTAGATTGAAACCTTTTTTGGCACACCTATACATATTGGCACTTATTTCATAAAACACGCCACAGCCAAAACGATATCCCTCTGGGTCTTTCAAACAACAAACATCCACAAGAAAATAACCTTTATCTTTTATGTGAAAATAACCAGTTTCAAACGCAACTGCACAATTTTTCCCTTTAATATTAACTCGTCTTGCCTTATCATAAACTTTTCTAATTAAATCTTCATTAAATTCCAAATTTTCCTGATCTGTTACAGGATTGAAATTTTTATAATTATAATTTGGAAAATTTTTTTGTATAGTTGTCAATTTTGCTTTATTTGAATCAACAATGTTAATTAATGGTGTGTTTATAAACATATTTTTCTCCTTAAAGGATTATATCATATAATTATTTATATTTCAAGACCTAATTTTATAAATAGTTATTTTGATGAAATTTAAGATTATTTGTTTTTTTATAAATAATTTTAAAATAGATATAAAAACATTTTTGTTTTTTAACATATCTAAACTTATAAACTTATTAAGTTAATGATATATGATGTTTAGATAATAACAAAAAGTAAGGTTGACAATTTATGAAACTCTAGCAGAAAAATTTGTTCTATTTGAAAGTTAATAAAAACAAAAGAAACTTTAATTTGGTAGTAAAGTTTCTTTTATTTCACTATTTAAAAATGATTAAACTAATTCTACATTTTCTATTTTGTTTTAATAATTAGAATTCTTATATTTAAAATTTATTTATATAAAATTTATTTTTTTATCCAATCATACGAACTGGTAAGATTAAATATAAAAATTCATCACCTTCAATAGGTACAATAACACAAGGGTTGGCAGGGGAGTTGAAACAGATTTTAACAAACTCGTCGCTGTTAACTTTTAAATCTTCGATAAAATATCTTGCATTGAATGCAATTAACAAATCTTTTCCAACTGTGTTAACAGGCACATTTTCCTTAACATTTCCAAGTTCTGAGTTTGAAGTTATACAAAGATTTTTTTCTTTGATTTCAAACTTAACACAATTACCTTGTCCAACTTTCGATAAAAGAGATGCTCTTTCAAGAGAGTCTTCAAATTGAGTTTTATTAATCACGCAAATTGTTTCGTAGTTGGCCGAAATGATTTGTTTATAATTTACAAAATCACCTTCCAAAAGAGTGGTTGTAAGTTTTGTATCACCAAAATCCACCATTAAAGTGCTTTTGTCAACATAAACGTTTATTATTTCATCACTTTCATCCAAGAGTCTTGAAATTTCATTTAAACTTTTTGCTGGAATAACAATGCTTGTCTTCATATTTGAAGTGATGTTTTTCTTAACTTTTGCAAGACGATATCCATCCAAAGCAATAGCATTAAGAGTGTTGTTTTCAATATCGAATAAAACACCTTTCAAAATAGGTCTGCTGTCATCAACTGCAACAGAAAAAATAGTTTTATTGATAATTGTTTTTAAGTCTTTTTTTGATATTCCAAAATAGTTTAAACTTTCAATTCTCTTGAAAGATGGATATTCCAAAACGTTATAGCATTGCACAATGGTTTGGCTATCGTCATATTTTATAACTATTTGGTTTTTCTCGTTTAACTCCATTTCAATCATTTCGTTTGTTAACTTTTTAACAAACTCTGTGATAAATTTTCCTGGAACAACTGCTTCACCTTCCACTTTAATGTTTGCTTTAATTTTCTTTTCAATAGAAAGTTCAGTGTCTGTTGCACACAAAGTGAGAGTATCATCCTCTGCAACAATTTTAATTCCTTCCAAGATTGGATTTGTGATTTTATTTGAAATTGCTTTACTAACACTCATAAAAGCATCTGAAAGGTCAACACCATGACAACTTACAATCATAACTTACTCCTTTATCTTTTTAGCATACACCCATTATAGCATATTTGAAAAAATAATCAAACAATTTTGAGAGGATTTTTATTTTGTTGTGTGCGACCTCGCCATATACTTTTAAATAATTTTATTATTTATTGAGTAATATCACTTGTAATAAGTGGCTGTGGAAATGTGAATAACTTTTTGGACTGAAGCAAATTTTAGAATATATTGTATAACACAAGCGAGTACAGTATCAAAATATTGTGTTTGGTGGTGTTGATAAATTGGGGATAACTTTGTGGACAAATTTTAAAAAATATCCACATTTTCACAAAAAATTTTTTTCAAATAAAAAAATAAAAAAAATCAAGAAAAAATATTTAGCAAAAAAATAAAAAATATTATAAAATATAATAAATAAAATATAGCAATAATATATAATATATAATTAAAAATAATTATTTTCTTTTAATTTTAAAACATTTTTTAACGATTTTTCGAGGTATTTTAATGTTCGTAATTTAGCAGAAAAAAAATTATTTTAACTTATTTTTTATTAAAAAAACAAATAATTTTTAGAAAAAAAATAAAAAAATCAAAAAAAATTTAAAAAAAACACAAAAAATCATTTAAAAAATTAATTTTTTTGTGTTTTTTTATAAATTAATTATTAATTTATTTTTTATTATTTTTTTTATTTTATTTTATTTATTTTTAAGAACTTTAAATTATATTTTTTTCCTAAATTTTAATTTTTTTATGTATTGTATATTGCAAATTTTTTAAATTCGATTTTGTTTTGGATTTAACTTAGTTATCATTTAACATATTTTTAATTTCGTTTACAATGGTTTGAGTTTTTTTATTGTTTTTGATTGCTTGTGAGATTTTATCTCTTGAATACATAACTGTTGTGTGGTCACGACCGCCAAAAATATTACCTATTGTTTTAAGAGGTGGGTCTAAAATTTCGCTTATAAGATACACAGCAATCATTCGAGGTTCAACTATTTCTTTATTTTTCTTTTTTCCTGTGATGTCTTGATATGAAACATTAAAATAATCACACACAACTGAGATTATTTTGTCTGCGGTTAAATCGTTTTTAAGTTCTTCTTTTTGATTGGATATTATATTTTCCACTTCTTCCATTGTGGCAACTTTTTTTCCAGATAGTGTGGCAAGAAAATACACTTCTGAAAGTTTTCCTTCAAGTTCTCTTATATTTGTGTCTACGTGCTCGGCGATGAAGTTTATAACATCGTCTTCAGCATAAAATTTTTCTAATTGGCTTTTTTTATGAAGAATGGCAATTCTTGTTTCAATATCTGGTTTCTGAATGTCGTGAATAAGTCCGTTTGAAAAACGTGAACGCAATCGATCTTCAAGTGTTGGTATGTCTTTTGGTGGTCGGTCGGAACAAATAACAACTTGTTTATTAGACAAGATAAGTTCGTTAAATGTGTGAAAAAATTCTTCTTGAGTTTCTTTTTTATTTGAGATGAACTGAATGTCATCCACCATTAAAACATCTAGGTTGCGGTATTTTCCACGAAATTCCGTTATTGCTTTATTCTTGGTTGTAGAATACAAAGATGAGATATAGTCGTTTGTGAATTGCTCACAAGTTACATACTTGATTTTGAGATTTGGAGAATATTCTCTCAAATAATTGCCTATTGAATGCATAAGGTGAGTTTTTCCTAAACCAACTCCGCCATAAATAAAAAGAGGATTATATCGCTTTCCAGGATGTTCAGCAACGGTGCGAGCGGCGGCATACACAAATTGGTTACTTTTTCCAACAACAAAATTATCAAATGTGAATTTTTCTACAAAAGGATTTTTCTCTTCTTGTTTTTGGTTGGCATTTTCATTCACACGATTGTTTTTTAAATAATCTATCTCTTCATTTTGGTCGAGTACAACAATTTTGAGTGGTTTTCCAACAACTTCAAAACAACAATCACCAATTTTATCAAGAAAATTTCGCAAAATTTGGTTTTTTGCCGAAACAGACTGTGCCACAATAATGAAATTGTCTTTATCGTCAATCTCAACAGGTTTTATTGTTTTTATCCATAGAGTAAACGAAACAGAAGAAACACGAAGTTCCAGTTTTTCCAAAACCTGTTGCCAAATTGTTGTCACATCTTGCATAATAAACTCCTCTTGAATTTAAAATTATGTTATTTTTTTAGATATTCTCTTTTAAAGAATGAAAAAAAATCTTAATTATTTTAAAATACAAAAATAAAATTGTCAAGCAACATTGCCAACTATATTTGAAATGTTTTTAAATTTATGGTAAAATACAATCATAATGTGGTAGAATAAATTTGAAAAATGGGATTAATATGAACGTAAAAACACTAACAATACAAAATTTTAGAAATTATGACTCGCTTTTTGTCAATTTTGACGAAGAGGTTAATGTTTTATTGGGAAAAAATGCACAAGGAAAGACCAATCTTTTGGAAAGTATTTTTCTTTGTGCGATAGGAAAAAGTTTTAAATCTTGTAAAGATAAAGACATGATAAAATGGGGTGAGGATAATTTTAGAGTTAAAATTGAAGTAGAAAAGAAGTATCGAAATATTACAATAGAAATTAAAATTGATTCTAACAAGAAAAAGGTGGTGCTTTTAAACGGACTTCCAATAAGAAAGATTGGCGAACTGATTGGTGAAGTGAACATAGTTTTCTTTTCTCCGCAAGAGCTTAAACTTGTGAGAGAAAGCCCAGAAGAGAGGCGTAAATTCATGGACATTGACATCAGTCAAAACAACAAGAGATATTTTTATCAACTTTCGAGGTATGAGAAAATTTTAGCAAACCGCAACAAACTTCTAAAAATAAGTAAAACAATTGAGGCGGTTAAAGAAACTATTGATATATGGGATAGGGCACTTGTGGCTTCTGCTAAAATCATAGCATCTGAAAGAAAAAAGTTTATCGAAGAAATTTTGCCTTACTCACAAAAAGCACACCACTTCATAAGCGGAGGGCACGAGAATTTAGAACTTGTATATAAGTGTGGATGTGGTGTGAATTTGGACGAAAATTTTGAAAACAACATGGAGAAACTTTTAAAGAAAAACTTGGAGAAAGATTATAAACTTGGATATACCACGATTGGCACTCACAGAGATGATATTGATATATTTTTAAATGGAGTTGAAGTTAAAAGTTTTGGTTCTCAGGGGCAACAGAGAACAGTGGCGTTGGCACTTAAACTTGCCGAACTTGAAAATATGAAAAATATAACAGGAGAATATCCAATACTGCTTTTGGACGATGTTTTTTCAGAGTTGGACAGCGAAAGGCAAAATCGCCTCCTAAAATTTGTTGGGAGAACACAAACCTTTATAACTTGCACGGACAGTCACAATTTGGAAGGTAAAATTTTTAGAGTGATTGATGGCAAATTAAACAACTTTTAGCTTAATTTTGTTTATAAAAATTTTATTGTGTTTGGTCTAAATAAAAGATAAAATATTGCTTAATAGAAGATAAAATAGAAAAAATAGAAGATAAAAAATCGTTTTAAACAATATTTAATAAAATCGAATTATAAAATTGGTAAATTTTAATATAATTCTTGCAATTCGAGTTAAAAATGTATTACAATAAAGTTACCTAAAAAAACATCAAACATCAGTAAAATTTCACTTTAAACAAAAAATAACAAATAACAAGAGTGTAACAACAGAATTGTAATAACAAAAGTGTAAAAAGTTGCGAAATTGTTAAAAGTTAAAAAAGGTGAGAATTAAAAAGTGAATAGTTGTCAAACACTTATTAGGTAAAACTGAAAATGTTTAAAGGTTTAAATAAAAAAAAGGTTGTTAAAGTTTAATAAAAGTGTAAAAAATAAAATAACCGAATTGAATTCAGAAAAACAAAAACAACATAAATTAAACACTAAAAACAACTGAAATAAAAAAGGAGATATGATGGCAGATTACATTCTTTTGATAAGTATTATAATTTTGTTACTATTTTTGGGATTAGGGCTCATAATCGGTTTTGTTAGGGGAGTTAAAAGGTCAGGACTTCACATTGGGTTTATTATCGTCAGCATTGTATTTGCGTATTTAATCACCAAACCTATCACAAATGCCATTTTAGGCATGAGCATAGATATTGACGGTGAAACCTACACAATAAGTTCTTATATTATAAGTTTAATAACATCAAGTTTTGATCTATCTGGCTATGATTCTGTTTTATCATTCTTATCAAATTTGCCAACTGCAATTATAGCACCTTTTGTATTTTTAATTATTGCACTTGCAAGTTTTTGCGTTTTCGACCTCATCTACATTATTGTTGCTCGCATTGCTTTTGGAAGAAAAAAGAAAGACTTTCAAAACAACAGACCACATCGTTGGTTTGGTGGACTTATAGGTGCGTTTGAGGGATTTTTGTTTTTGTTTATTCTTTTTGCACCACTAACATCTCTCACAAACACTTACGAACAGTTAACAACTCTCTCAGCGCAGTCGGCGGAGGTTGAAACAATTTCAGAAAGCGAAGAAAATAAACTTCAAACAATTTCTGAAATTGTTGCAGAGGCAATTCCATCCTCGTTGCACGACACAATTTTGGCATTTAACGATAGTGCCATTGGTAAAATTTCCAGTGTGTTTGGTTTTAACAATGTTCTATTCGACGGACTTTCTTCTTTCAAAATTGACGGCGAAAAAATCACAATAAGAAAAGAGATAATATCTATTGCCAGTGTCTATGATGATGTGGTGCAAGTTTATAATCTTGTTGTTGACAAAAATTATACTTCAATCGATTTATCCACACTAAAAGCCGACTTAGAAGAATTTATTGATAATGGTTTCTTTAAAGTTGTTGTGACAGACACCATTTCAACATTTGTTCAAAATTTTGATGAAACCACAATAAGCCTTCCAGAAATTGTTGAGGATATTGTAAAAGAACTTAAAGACACTTTCAGCGATGAAAGTTTGGATGTGTATGAATATCTTAAACACGACATTTTGGCTGTTGTGGATGTGGCAGAGGATATCTTCCAAAACGACTTAATAAATCAATTTTCGGTTGACAGCAACTCGGTTGTGAATGTGTTGCAAGTTATTGAAGATAACTCCACGGCTGTTAAAGATGTGGCTGTTGGTGTTCTTAATTTAAATATCTTAAAAGATGCTCTTCCAGCTGTTCAAAATTATGCTTCACAAAAACTTGAAGAGATGTTTGAAAACGACAAAGATTTAATTGTTGGTATAAATTTAGAATACGACGATGCAGATGTTTTCTTAGATGAAATTTTCGATGCGATAAACGAAATTATAGAGCTTAATGATTATGTTGATATATCTTCGTTACTATCATCCGAAGATATATTCAGCACCATTTCAAATATAGAAGATTTGGACGAGGCAATTTCAAAAATTGGTGAAGTTTTTGACACAGTGAGAGATCTTACTCTTTTCACGCTCACAGAAGATGATGGCACAACAATAAAAGTGTTCGACAACATTTTGAATATATACAACATATCGTTGCTTGGAGATGAAGTTGTTAATTTTGACGGCGAAACAATCACGATTGACACCTACACCAAATTCTTTAATTTTATAAAAGAACCAATCAAACTTGCAAGTGATATAGGTTTGTTAGACTTGATAACTTCAAGCGAAACAGATTTTGACACAGTTTTAGATAAACTAATTGAAGGACTTGAAGAAAATGAAAAATTGTTAAGTGAAATTTTACTGCCATTCTATCAACTCAAGAACGCAAGTTTTGACACTTCAAACACAGAAGTAAGTAATCTTAAAGAAATGGTGTTTGACGAAGTTATTGACATACTTGAAAATAATATAGAGCAAATAGATTTGAGCCAAGCAAAAGAAATAGATACACTTGAAAATTGGGATAATGAACTTGATTCTCTCACAGAAGTTTTACTTTCGTTAAATAATGGAAGTGTGGAAACGACAAGTGGCGAAGAGGTTACCTATTTGAAATACTTGATAAGTGATGAATTTGATATGGAAACACTTTTAAAGTCTATGGTTGAAAATGAAGACCTTGCAGATATTCTTGAAAGTGTGTTTTCAGCAAATATGTTCAGTCCACTTGTGCAAGATATATTTGAGCAAATCGACCAACAAATTGAGGAATTTACTAAAATCGACCCAAACACCGATTTAACAAATCTATCCGCAACACAAAGCGAAACTATTGAGGCGATTGTAAGTCTTTTAGAAATAATATTGGATGAAGATGAATTGGATGAAGATGGGTTGTCAATAAGCCAGTTTGGAAAAGTTTTAGATATTCTCAAAGAAAACGCATATAATGACGGACAGGAAGACGGAGTGTTCAGCAATGCTTATGCCACAATAATTTACTATTTGACTGGCGACAACATAAACGATGGAAATTATTCTTCTGAAAGTCTATATAAAAATTATGAAGACGTTAAGAATTATTTAGGTTTAAGTATAGACGAATATTATGCAGAAGAAACAAGTTTCACAGAAATAATGCAAGAACTCGAATATGTTCTTCAATTTGCAAATGCATTGATTGAAAATATAACAAATAAAATAACCGCTCCTATTGACCTTTCTGATCCATTAGAGTATAGCAAATTTATGGTTGGATTGAATGCGGCTTTAGATGAAATAGATGATAGTGCAGATAAAGCAACTGTTGTAAACAACATGATTAAACTTGTGGAAACAAGTGAAGATAAATACGTTTTCATTGACAATGTTGAAACATATCAAGAAGAGATTGTCAACATTGTTAATGCAATTACATACGACGACGCAGAACTTGCGGATGCGTTGCTTAGGCTTTTAGGTGTGGACACTTCTTCACAAGAATAACACAATATATAGAAAAATTTTTGAAAGTAAGAGATGTTGATTTAATCTTTTTGATTTAAAAATTGGAAGGTTAATAAAAACATCTCTTCTTTTATTTTGAGATGAAAGCATAAATATGTTATCATTTTGTAAGAAAGAGAATTAACAGAAAAGAAGGGTGATAGATGAAATTTAAACACATACCAGTTATGCTTCAAGAAGTGATTGAGGGGCTTGCCATAAAACCAAACGGAATTTATGTGGACTGCACAGTTGGAGGCGGTGGACATTCTTTTGAAATTGCCAAAAGATTAAAAGGTGGACATCTCTATGCGTTTGACAGAGATAACAATGCCATTCAAAAATCGACCGAAACATTAAAGAAATTTGAAGATAAGGTGACCATAATAAAAGCCAACTTCAAAGACGCACCTCAAATATTACAAGAACAAGGTATAAACGAAATTGACGGATTTTTGGTGGATTTAGGTGTAAGTTCGCACCAAATTGACGAGGGTGAAAGAGGTTTTTCGTTTGTACATAACGGCACACTCGATATGCGTATGGACAGAGAAGAAAATTCACTAACCGCAAAAGAAATTGTCAACACATTCACTGCCGAACAACTTGTTAAAATTTTTCGTGAATATGGCGAAGAAGAGTTCGCTAAAAACATCGCCAAAAACATTATTAATGCAAGGAAAGATAAAGAGATTGTAACAACTTTTCAACTTCGTGATATAATTGAAAGCAGTATGCCAAAAAAAGTGGTGTTTTCAAGAAATGGAGCTTCAAAAAAAGTGTTTCAAGCATTGCGTATCTTTGTGAATGGCGAACTTGACGGTCTTGATGAGTTTTTAAAAAATATGACAAATCTTCTTAAAACGGGTGGCAGAGGTTGTGTTCTGACATTCCACAGTCTTGAAGATAGAATTGTTAAAAATGTGTTTAAACTTGCCAGCACAGATTGTGTATGTCCACCAAAAACACCGATTTGTATTTGTGGTCACAAGGCAAGTGTTAAACTTGTTAACAGAAAACCGATAATCGCAAGCGAAGAAGAGCAGAAGTTGAATGGTCGAAGTTCAAGTGCCAAACTTAGAGTGATTGAAAAACTTTAAGAAAAGATTTGATAATAACAGAAAAACAAACCAAAATCATAAAATCAACAACAAAACAACTTGCAGGCAAGAGAACATAAAAACAAGAGATGTAAATAACAGGATTAAATAACAGAATTAAACAACCAAGGCATATTAAACAAAGGAGGTTAGTATAAATATTATGGACAAGATTTTTGCAAGCACAGAAACAAAAGTTAAGCAAACGCAAGCAGAGCCACAAGTTCAACAGAAACAGGCTCAAACAACAACTCAAATTCAACAACAAACCTCACAGCAAAAAGAACAAATTTCGCAAATACAACCACAAAAATCGGTTATTGTGCAAAGTGCACCGCCACAAAATTCGTATATTAAATCCTTTGAAAATATGACGGTGGCGGATGTTAAGCGAGAGGAAGAGCAAAAAAAAGCAGAAGAGTTTAAAAAAGAAAAAGAGCAACTTATTTTTAATCAGCGTATAGAGAATAAAAAAGAGAAAAATGAGTTAATTCAAAACACTTCAAAAGAAAATACTTATTCTCAAAACAG
The DNA here is from genome assembly GCA_964405555.1 of uncultured Lachnospiraceae bacterium. Taxonomy (GTDB): domain Bacteria; phylum Bacillota; class Clostridia; order Christensenellales; family UBA1242; genus Caccovivens. The sequence continues at coordinate 12,231 of CAYOOB010000014.1, forward strand.
ATCGAAGTCTACACAGAGTAAATTAACTCAAAGTATGCAAAAATCTTCGACAAATATTATTGAAAAACCTAACTATGATTTAATTCAAGAAAATGCCAAAGTGGTTAAAATTAGTGGAGTAAAAAAGCAAAAAAAGTCGAAAACTAAAACAAAAAAGATTGCTGGCATTGCACTTGCTTGTGCGGTTGCCATTTCGGCAGTGATTTGCGTTACCAACACCGTCATCATTGACGAACTAAACTCTCAATATGTCCAAATTGATGAAAATTACAGTTTTAATTTAGTAAAATATCTTAGGAATATCTATAATTTGGACAATGCCAAAAACAGTATGGAGATGATTGAAACATATCCAGATGAACTTTTGGAAGCGGGCGACACGGGTGAAAAATCAAACTGGTTTGACCGACTTTGCAACTTCATAAGTGGGATTTTTGGAGGTTAAAATTGCAAAGGCCTTACACCTTACATTCTTTGCAAAAGAGGATTAAAGTGATATTATTAGTTTTAGTATTCATCTTTTGCAGTCTTGGTGTAAGGCTTTTTGTTGTGCAAATAATCAACGGAAAGAACTTACAGGCAAAGGCCACCGACCAGTGGACAAGAGATTTGGTGTTAACGGCACCACGTGGAGAATTTTACGACAGCACGGGGGATAGTCTTGTGGTTTCATACACAACTTATGATGTGTATGTTCGTGGCAGAGAGGTGACAAGTCCAACGCATACAGCCACCGTTCTATCCGAAATTTTAGGATTAAATTTTTCGAGTGTATACGAAAAAGTTTCAAAGAAAAATGTTTCGGAAGTTTTAATCAAATTGCAGGTGGATGCAGACATTGCCGAAGAAATATACAATGCGAAATTGGACGGCGTGTATTTAACCGAAAATGTTGGAAGGTATTATGTTTATGGCAATCTTATGACGCAACTTTTAGGCTTTTCTTCGGTGGATAATGTGGGGCAATCTGGCTTGGAGGCATATTTAAATGATTACCTTGTTGGTACTGACGGCTATTCTTATGTCCAAAGTGATTTACAAGGTAAAGAAATTGGTGGAAGTATAAGATATTATGTTGGCGGAACGGCTGGCAACAATGTCACACTAACCGTTAACAGCAAAATACAAATAATTTTAGAACAAATTTTGCAACAGGCGTATGAGGAACAACAAGCAAAGTCTGTGACAGGAATTGTTATGGATGCGGAAACAGGCGAAATTTTGGCAATTTCAACCAAGCCAAGTTTTGACCTTAACGACCCTCCTCGTGACGACCTTGAAACACTTTTTGAACAATCGAAGATGTCGGCAATAACGGACACTTACGAACCGGGCTCAACATTCAAAATTCTCACACTTGCGGCCGCTTTGGAAGAAGGAATTGTCACGCTTGATGAAACATTTTATTGTCCGGGTTATCGAATTGTTGACGGACAAAAAATAAAATGTTGGAAAACAATAGGACACGGCACGCAAACCTTGGCAGAGGCATTTGCAAATTCATGCAACTGTTGTTTTATAGACTTGGCACTTCGTCTTGGAGTGGATAAGTTTTACGAGTATATGGAAAAATTTGGTGTTGGACAAAAAACAGGAATCACATTAAGCGGAGAAAGTGCCGGCATAATGATGGATAAGACGCAGGTGAAAACGGTAGATTTGGCAAGAATGGGTTTTGGACACGCAATAGCCGTCACACCTCTTCAACTTTTAACTATTGTTGCAGGAATAACGAATGGTGGTATTTTAAGAACACCAACAGTCATAAAACAAGTGACAGATGTTGATGGAAATGTCACATACACACCAAAAATAACCGAAACACGAATAGTGTCGGAGGAAACAAGCCAGATTGTCAACCAACTTTTACAATTCGCAGAGAATAAACAGGGGGATTATACCTTTGTTGAAGGATACAATGTTGGCGGAAAAACGGGCACGGCACAGAAGTATGGCGAGGACGGACAGATTGCAACAGGCAAATATATTGCAAGTTTTATTGGAACATATCCAGCCGACAATCCAAAATATCTTTTTATGATTTTGGTGGATGAACCGAGTGCAGGAGCATATTATGGTTCGCTTGTTGCAGCACCTTATGGCAAAATGTTCTTTTCGGCATTGTTTGAACTTTTCGACATTTCAAAGGACGACACAAGTGTGGTTGTGGAAGATGTGGTTATGCCGGATGTTACTGGTTATAGTCTAACAAATGCCATATTAACATTAAAAAGTGTTGGCTTGGAATATGAAATTGACGGGTCTGGCGGAGTAATTCTTGACCAACTTCCACCAGCAGGAACAATCTTAAAGAAAGGCGATACGGTTTTGCTTGTCACTTAAAGTATAAATATAAAGTTACAAAAAAATTAATCAAAGGTGAAATAAAAAAATATCTGAAAGGATAAAAAAAGTGTGAAGCTTAAAGAAATTTTAAACCAACGAAACCGTATAAAAGTTAAAAAGAAGTTTTGAAAACTAAAGCAATAGATAAAAAATATTAAAAAAATAGTGAAAAAAACAAAAAAATATTAAAAAAATTTGGTATTTTCATATTAAAAATGTAAAATAAAAGTATGTGGACTTATATTATTATTGGAATTGTTGTGGTTGTGGTTCTTCTGTTATGTTTTGTCTTGTCAGTGGCAAACAACTCTTTTAGCAACTATCGTGAAAAACTTGAAGAAATGGATTCAAAACGAAATAGTCATGGGATAAACACACTGCAATATGTTGGTGCAATCAACCAAAAATATTTTCAAGGCAAGTTGAAAGTTGCAAGATGTCAAGAATGGCAAGACCATTATTCAACAGGAGTTGTTGCATTATCAAACAGGACAATGAACTCAAACAGTTTGGCATCGCTTGCCATTGTTTCACACGAGTTAGGTCATGCCAAACAAGACACAACCGACACTTTAAAGAAACATTGGAGAATGAGAAGAAACGGCAGAATATGCGGATTTTTCTTCATGCCACTTGTGATTGTTGGTGCTGTGTTAAGTTTATTGTGGGTGTTTGAAGTTTTGTCGGAAATTTACTATCTATTTGCAGGTGGGGCGTGCTTGGCTTTGGCTGTGTTAATTTTCTTCTTTGCGGTGATTTTAAAATATAGAGAAGTGAAAGTTGAAAGAGAAGCTTCCGATTTTGCTTTGGTGTATTTGCGAGAAATATTGACAGAAGAAGAAGTTTCTCAATGTAAAAAATTTCTTGACAGTGCAAGATTGACCTATTGGGCAAGTTTTATAAGAACTCTATTGAGTTGGACATTGCTAACTAAAAAAGAAAATATGTTTAAATAAAAAACTTTTAAATTTTAAAAATTTAATTATAAATAATACTAATAGACACTTTCATATAACTGACATTTAATCTTACCGCTTTTAACCCTTAAAATTAATAAAAACATGATTTTAGTGAAAATCATTTGACAAAACGGGGGGGGGAAGTTATAATGTTGATGAAAGGTGTTTTTTTATTTTGAGTTTTAATGACATCACCTTTTTTTTAAAATGTATTTATAAAGGAGGAAATTTGATATGAGTATAATGTTAAATGACATACTTAATTTAAATGAAAAAGAATTAAATAATGCAAAAATAGAATTAAACATGACAGCAGGTTCTGGAGCAGAACCGCTTATAGATAGATGGATGTCTGCCGATTATGAAACAAAAGTTAACGGCAGATGTTCTTGTTCTTATTGGACTTCTTATGGAACAACAAAAAATTTTTCTGTTGGAAATATTGTTTTTAGTTTTGTGAGAATGGCAAAAAGTGATGAATGGTTATTTGTTTCTTCCGCTAAGATTTTAGAATGTGAACCTAACGCACACGCAAAAGTTGAAATCTTAGAGAAATACAAACCATATTTTGGAAGATTGATAATAAAACACGATAAAGGCAATGCATTTTCAAGATATGTGTTTAATATGAGCAATAGAATAGAAGAATGTAAAGTTAAAGAAATTTTACCAAACGTTTATGACGGAGAAGAGTTTCAAGGTTATGACAGTGTTTTTCTTCCATACAGGCAATTGGAAGATATATTTAATGGAAAGATAATGCGTTCATACTATTTGGCTTTAAAAAAAATAAAAGGAGTCTACTGTTTGACTGACAACAAAACAGGAAAGCTATATATTGGTTCAGCTTATGGAGAGGAAGGTGTGTTTAAAAGATGGGGCGATTATCTTAACTCTCAACATGGTGACAACAAAAAACTAATCAAATTATTTAAAGAAGAAGGAAAAGAATATTTTGAAGAAAACTTCACATTCACCATATTAGAATATTTTGGAATGAATTATGATGAAGAAAAAATTAAAGAAAGAGAACAGTATTGGAAAAAATGTTTAGGTACGATAAAAAATGGTTATAACGGCAATTAATGTTATAAATACATAAAAAGTTCAAAGAAAGATTAAAAAAAGACCAAATTTATGGCCTTTTTTTATTTCAATAATTCTTTCAGCGCAATTTTCTTTTGAGCTGGAAGATTTTTTATTAGGTTTAAGTTTTCTTTGTCGAGTTTATAAGTGTTGAGGTCCTCATAGAAAAACTCTTCTGGGGTGATGTTGCAAGCTTCAATAATGTCCAAAATTATCTTCATTGATGGTTCAAACTCTCCAGCTTCCATTTTGGTTATATATGCAGAGTTTTTACCAATGGTTAAACTTAAAGCTCTGGCACTATAATTTGCTTTGTTCCTAAAATATCCAACTCTTCTTATTACTTCCTTTAAATCCATTGTTTTCTCCTTACATTTATTCTAAGTGATAATTTCATTTTTAGTTATTCATGAGGCATGATAAAATGTCAAATAATGCAATAAAATGTTCTTTTTAATGAAATATTATCTATTTATTTGACTTTATATGAAATATTATAGTATGCTCTAATTAAGAGGTTTGTAGAAAAGTTTTATTGAGTTTACATTAAGTAAAAATAAGAAACTTTTTTGCAATACTTTGGAAAAAAATTGATTTTTGTATGTAACTTTGTTTATAATAAAAAAAAGGAGAATAGTATGAACAAAACATTTATTAAAGTTAAAGAAGAAGACTTAGAAAATTCTGAACTTAAAGGCAATTTTTTATTTGAAGAAAACGGAGAATATTATTTTTCCGAGCGTCTTAGCAATGCATTCTTTGAAATAGATGAAAATGCCAAAGATTATGAAGAAAATCCAGTCACATTTGATGAATATGTCGAAAAATTTTTGAAAGTTTGCAAAAATGTTAAAAATAATCCTTCACTATTGTTTGTAAACTATGTTCCTAAACAATTAGCTAAAATTTTTGGGTATGATAGAAATAGTAAAGTCAATTATAATATGATTGATATTGATGACGTGGAAGGTGCAGAGGAAGCGATTGATAATTTAAACAATAAGCCTTGCCTTTCTTGTGTTGTAACTTATATTGAACGAATAAAAGATATTTTTGAAAGGCGTTCTGAAGTTACTCCAAAAAACGATTTATACATATTCTTTAACAAACCAGAGTCTTACAAAGAATTACTTGGTTTGCCAAGTTTGAGCACTCTTGCAATGGTTGCAAAAGGTCGTAATATTTATTTTGTTTTCAATATTGTTGATAAACACAAGTTTATTTCTCTGCAAGGTTCAGAAGAATATGAAAATTTAAAAGCAAATTGTTTAGTTAAATTCATTTGCAGTAAAAAAGGAATATCTGATATTGAAGTTTTTAACACCAATTTGAGAGGTAATGAATGATGAATAGTAAATTGAAGAGTTTAATTAAAGAACTTGAAAAACTTGATAACGTTTTTCTTGTGAAAAGTGACAAAAACACACTTGAGAAGGCAAAGAAAGTGCTCGGTGAAAATATGCCATCACAACTTCAAGATTGGTTTAATGTGTTTAACGGTGGAAATATAGGTTCTAGTTTGCATTTCTTTTCAACAGAAGAGAAGCATAAAGATGATCCTTATACATATTTAACTCTCAAAGGGATGAATGATAAAAAATTTAAAAAACAAAATCAAATTCCTGAAGAATTGATGTGTTTTGCACGAAATGTCGACACAATCGGTTTTGATAAAACCAAGAAGAGCGAAAAAATTTATGCTTACTATTCAGAGCAAGACACAGCAACAGAATATAAAGATTTAGTTGAATTTTTAGAAGAAAGTTTGTCTATATGTTTTCTGATTGAAGATGCATTCGAGCGTTATTTTGCGAAACTGACAGAAAATTATAAAGCAACTTTTAACACAAATCCCACCATTACATACACAAATAAATTAAACAAAAAACTTTTAATTTCTAAGCCGAATGCTGATGGTAAAGTTGAATGGAAACCTTTGCTACAAGAAACTAAACCAGATTGGAAGAAAATAGAGAAAAAATTAGGATTTAATATTTGCTCGGAACTTAAAGAATATTATTCAACATACCTATTCTGTAATCTTGAAGGCAAAATAGGAGATAAAGAGCTTGATTTTTATCCAATCACTGACGATAAAAATCTTGCAAAAATAATTGAACAGCATTATAAAGATGCACAATGGGAGTTTCCAAACTCACAAGTTTTTCTTATTGGAAGTGCAAAGGTTGGCAGAAATGAAAACTACAATATATGTTTTGATAATTCTAAGGCAAAGTTGTTTTTATATGATAACGAAATGAATAAAAAAGTGACATTGCATTCGTTATCGTATTGCATAGCAACAATGGAAGCACCGTTCAAAAATAAGAAAAAAGGCAAATAAGTACAATGGATTTAATTGAAGAATTGAAAAATATAGAATCAAAATCTCCAAAACAAGCACAAGAGAAAACGGTTGCTTTTTTGAGTAGGGTGGATTTTTCTGATTCTAATTTGAGTGAGCAAGGAACTGATTATATAAGACATATACTTAATGATTATATAGCAGTAAATAAACCAATAACCGAATTGCAAGCAATAACAATGCATTGCATCCTTTGTAAGCAATCTTTGACAGAGCAAGGTCTTAATGATGTATCGATAAAATATCATCAAGCAGACGGAAATCCTCCATATTACCGTGATGACGAGAACAGCATAAACTTTTGTTGTAATCCGGTTATAGACGGAAGTGTTTGTTGCAAAGCTTACCTATTAGATCCTTATTGTGAAAACAATGAAAAAAGCGAAAAAACTCGATTGGGATATTTTGCAAATCGTATTATGGCTTTGGAGCACGAGATCAGGCATACTGTTCAGTTTACGCAAAAAATGGAAAGTTCGTTGGATGATGCAACACCAAATAATTATCTTATGGCAAAAGAGCATATAGCAAGATTGTGTTCATTGTTACCAGGAGGAAAATATAATAAAAACAATACAAATTTATATTCAGAAAATCATGACCAATTTTTATACGAGATTGATGCTTATCGAACAGGATATAAAAGAGCATTGGATAGACTGAAAACACTTTCAAGCAGAGCATATCAAGTGGCTATAACATCAGAGAGGTTTGGAGAAAAATTAAATAAATGGAATTTTGATTTAGAAAAATATACCGAAATTGAGTGGAAACATGACACAAACCCAAATAATAGTGGAGTTAAGGCTAATCATAAAGCCTCATTAATAATTGACACAACACTTCCTAAACTCAGTTCAAAGGAAAGAAGTTTTTGTTTTCAGAAATATCCAATTTTATCATTAACATACAACGCTGATGGTAGCAAAAAATTACTTGAACAAGTTGAGCAAGAAAGAGATGCAAATATCAACGAATTGCTTGTAAGCACACAGGTAACACCAGTAGAAATTCAAAGAAAGGTTCCAAGAATAATTAAGATTTACGAAACAGCAATAGAGTCCGACCCAGTTTTAAGTTTTGAAAGATGTATGAAGCAAATAGCAGAACTCTCTTGGGATAGTAACAGAGCATATTCTGGCGAGCAACAGCAAGAACTTGAAGATAAATATAATTATTCAAAAGTGATGAAAGAGTTGCGTGCGATAGTTGAAAAGGCTGAAAAACTTGCAACATATATAGAAGAAGTAGACTATAAAACGGTTAAACAGATTTTTAGTAAATGCAAAAGAGATTTAAAAGTTTCAAATATGCACGACAAAAATAGCCAAAGATTTTGGTTAGATAAACAAAACGAAATGCGTAAAATTGAAAGAGCTATTATGCTTAATCGTGATTTTAGATTGATTGAAGAGAGAGATATAAAAGAGGCACAAAAGAAAAGAATGGAAATAAATCAAGCAGAAGAAATCTTAAAGAAAGTTTTTCCTGGTTTTGAGCCACACAAAATGCATTTTAAAGGTATAACCAAAGAGGGCGATATCGAAGCTTTTAATAATGTAGAAGAGAAACTTTTATTGGAAGAAAGTTATAAAAGATACACAAAAGATGTTATTGCTCGAGCAAAGAAAACAAAAGAACCTGCAATTGTTGCCGGAGTGGAACTTACCACTGCAATTAAAACTTTTTACGATTTTGAAGTTACAGAAGAACAGCGTCAAGAATTTAAAAGAAAATTAGAATTAGGAGAGATAACTCCATTAAAAAATGTATATTCTGATGAAGGATACTTTGAATTTAAACAAGAATTGAAGCCACACAGTTCTCCAATTACAGAAAATGAAACTTCACAACACAAAAAAACTGAGCAGGAAGAAGATAAACAACAGCAACAACAAGTCACACCTGAAAATGATGTAACAGCAAAAAAACAAGAAGAACGCAACGGACAAACAATAAAAGAAGAGCAAACGTATGTGGATGAATATGGTGTTGTCAGACAAAAAGATGATAATCTTAAAAATAATCATCAAGAAATAAATCGAAATTTTGAAAGAGGAATGTCATCATAAATGTAAAAATTTTTCTAAGTTTAGAAAATAGCAACAAATTAAACAAAATATTTTATGTTTTTTATGTTAGTGTTGATTCTTAGCACTAACATTTTTAATCATTTTTATTTTTAATATACTATAAATCAGTTAGGTATGATTATGTTAAAAAGTTAAGTATAAAAAATCACGAAAATTTTCGTGACTTATTTTTCCTTATTAAAATTTGTTTTAGGTTTGATATCTAATTCACTTGCCAATTTTTCTTCTGTAGTTTTAATAAGAGTTGTTTCAACAGGGGTTGTTTGTTTAATCACAAGTTGTCCGTAAGCAGTATCTCCCCATAAAAAATCATGTTGTTTTATCAATTTGGAAATAGATGGTTTATACATTGAATATGGCAAATTTTGAATTATATCATAGAAAATATCTGCAGGTGGTTTTAAAGTATCATTTTGTTTAACCGTAGGTGTCGGTAAAAATCTATTTAACTCCTGTTTATAAATATTTAACAAATATTCGCTACTAAGACTTGACATTACATTAAGTGCACCATCTGGAAGCCAGTTTTTAACACGAGAAATATCTCCTTTATATGTCAAATAAGTGTCAAGAAGTTTGGATATATCTTTATGAACCATAGATGTAAGTACGGTTGAAATTTCTTCGGAAGTCATATATTCAGAAGGTTTTTCTATTTCTGGTTGCATATATTTAATACTTTTAAAGGCTTCTTCCATTATACCAATAATATTGTCCTTATCATTTTTTAATGTTTGTATGTCATTTTTTATTGTGTCCGAAGAACAAACTTCTTTAATTAAGTTGTAAAAAAACGATTCTTTATTGCTAAAAACAAATTTGTATATTTTGTCAGTAAGTTCGGTTTTATTTTCTTTGTCATCTTCAAAAAAAATTGAAGCTTCTTCAATTATAGGAATACCCGAAAATTTAGATTTTAGTTCTGTGTTTATAATTTTATAATATTCTTCAATTTCGTGATAAGTTAAAAGTGTAAATAAAGGCATAGTTCGAGTGAAAGTTATATCTGAAAAATAAATGCCATGTATATTATACTTATCATCATTGATTCTTAAGCAATTAAGAGTATGATCTGCATTATCTATTGAGGTTTCTAACTTACCTGCACCAATGTTAAAAATTGAGATTCCTAAATTTCTTAAAATTTCAGTCATCATCAATGAATAACCCGAACAACAAATATGGTTGGATGATAAAATTCCTGTCAATGTTCGAGATAATTGATTAGGTTCATTTTTTTCTTCAAGACTGTATTCAAGTTGACCAACTATATTTTTTACTACCAAAAATTTTTCAAATTCCGACAACGGTTGTCCGTCGATGTTCATATTTTGAATTTTATCAACAATTCCATAGATTAAATCATTTACAATTTCGAAATTTTCAATGTCATAATATATATTTATATCGAAGCCTTCTTTTATAATGAAATTAATATTTGGATAATTATCCTTTAACAACTTCGTTTTTGATTTAAAAATTTTTAACTTTTCACGGTCAAGTATATTAAATTCATTTTTAAAATAAATTAGTTCACTAAAACTGCGAGGATTAGGTATATATGAAAACATAACACAATAATAAGGCTTATTTAATTGTTTGGCAAGTTCAAGAATATTGATAAGAGATTGAAAATTTTCTTCGTTCTCATCAAATAAACTCTCAATAGGCAAAGTAATTTTATATTCAGGTTCTTTTGTAAAATATGGAGATATTTTATCAAAGTTTTCAACTCCAACATTTCTTGCTATTTCCCTTAATTTTGAAAAATTATGCTCTTGTTCTTTTTGTCCCATAAATACCTCTTTTATTTTATTTTAAATAAATTTATAATAAATGTCAAGACTTGAGTTGTTTTATTATTGCTTTTTTGTTACCTTTTTGATATACTATTTGCATGAAAGAAGATGTTATTGTTTCCATTTCCACACCGATTGGTCGTGGGGCTATTGCTGTGGTAAGAATGAGTGGAAAGGGTTGTTTAAATCTTGCACTTAATATTTTTAGTGCAAAAAATTTATCCACGCAAAACATTGTTCCACGATTTATGTATTTTGGTAAACTTCAAATTGATAATGTTTTTGAACAGTGCTTAATGGTGTATTTTAAGTCGCCATTTTCGTACACAGGCGAAGATATTGTGGAATTTCAGGTTCACGGAGGTGTTCTGCTTGCACAAAAAGTTGTTGACGAATGCTTGAAACAAGGGGCAAGAATTGCAGAGCCCGGCGAATATTCAAAGCGTGCTTTTTTGAATGGTAAAATTTCGTTAGATAAAGCGGAGGCAATCATTGGCGAAATCAATGCCGAAACGGAAGGAGAGTTAAGAAGTAGTTTGCAGGTGACCAACGGAAAACTCTCAAAACAAATCATGGAGGAGCAAGAAAAACTAACCACTCTTTTGGCAGAAATTGAAGTTGGTATGGATTATCCAGACGAAACTGAAGAAACCTCATTAAAGACAGATGTTTTTGGAGTGTTATCCAAAATTCAAAATAATCTTAACAGAATTTTGGAAGATTCTAAAAATGCCAAATATCTAAAAAACGGCATTAATGTGGCACTTGTTGGAAAAACTAATGTTGGAAAGAGTAGTCTTATGAACGCACTGCTTGGTCAGGAGCGAGCCATTGTTACAGACATTCAAGGCACAACACGAGATCAAATCACCGAAAGTTTTATTTATGAAGGAATTAAAATCAATTTGATTGACACAGCAGGTATTCGTGAAACAGAAGACCTTGTGGAAAGACAAGGTATTGAAAGAAGTAGGCAGAGCATAAGTCAAGCGGATATTGTTTTGTTTGTGTTGGACGGTAGTGTGGCAGAGGACAAGGAAGACGCACAAATTGAGAGAATGATTGAAGATAAAAACCACATTGTTGTCATCAATAAAACTGACAAAAAGCGTTTAATCAAACCGAAGATAAACGAAGTTGAAATTTCAGCAAAAGAGAATAAAAATATTGACCTTTTAAAGAGAAAGATTGTGGATATGGTTTTTGATGAAAAGATTGACCAAAATGCTTTGGTTGTCACGAACGAAAGACAATCTCAAATTTTACAAGAGGCATCAAATATTTTAGACGGAATATTGTCTGTCGACAAATTTTCATTCACTTTGGATATTTTAAGTATGCAGATTAAAAGTTTATGGCAAACACTTGGAAAAATCACAGGAAACACTGAAAACGAAGATATAATAAACCTAATCTTTTCAAAATTTTGTTTAGGAAAATAATTCTTATAAAAAAACAATTTCTATATAAAACGTTTATGAAAAAATTTATAAAAAATATATTAATCAATTTATAATAAATCATTTTTTATATTATGCAAAAAAATTTTATGTATGAAATTATGAAAAAAAATTTTATGTATGAAAATTTTTAATACAAAACGATAATTTTTAATTAAAAAAAACAAGAAAAATATATTACGGAGAATAATGATGGAACTTCATTTACAAGACAATCCTTTTGAAAAAATAAAACAAGGAACGAAAACTGTTGAAATGCGGTTGTATGACGAAAAGAGAGCAAACTTATCGGTGGGAGAACAACTTATTTTTGTTAAGCAATCGGATATTAACCAAAAAATTTATGCCAAAGTTAAATCTTTGCATAAGTTTAGAAATTTTAAAGATTTATACGAACATTTTAACAAAACCGAATTAGGATACGAAGCGGAAGAAATTGCAGACGCAAAAGATATGGAAAAATATTATCCAAAGGAAAAACAAGACAAGTATGGCGTTCTTGCAATTAAGATTGAGTTAGAGGGAGAAAATGGAAGAGAAAATTGAAGAGTTTGATTCTGTTGTTATTGGTGCAGGTCATGCAGGTTGCGAGTCTGCATTGGCTTTGGCACGCACAGGAAACAAAACTTTGCTTTTAACAATAAGTTTGGATGCTATTGCTTTTTTGGCTTGTAATCCGTCAATTGGAGGAACTGCAAAAGGGCAACTTGTGGCAGAAGTGGATGCACTTGGTGGAGAAATGGGGGTGAACGCAGATAAAACCGCCATTCAAATCAGGATGTTAAACAGAGGTAAAGGTGTGGCAGTGCAGAGTTTAAGAGCACAAGCAGACAAAAATGCATATCACACCGAAATGAAAAAGACACTTGAAAAAGAGGGGAATTTATTCATTCGTCAGGGCGAAGTTGTCAGTGTGGAACTTGAAGATTCACAAACTAAAATAATTACAACTCATTTGGGGTTGAAATATAGAGCAAAAAGTGTGGTGTTTGCCACAGGGGTTTATCTCAAAAGCGAAATTATCATTGGAAAATCACGAGAGAAGACGGGTCCAAACGGTTTTAAAAACAGTTCACAACTGTCGGAAAGTTTAAAAAAATTAGGAATAAAACTCTTGCGTTTTAAAACAGGAACACCAGTTAGACTTCATGCACGCAGTGTAAATTTTGACCAAATGGAAGTGCAGTATGGAGATGAGGATATTCTGTCTTTTTCAACCATAACGGAGAATAAAGTGAAGAATTGTGCCGTTTGTTATTTAACTTACACCACTCCAAAAACACACGAAATAATAAAAAATAATCTTGACAAAGCACCAGCAATCTCAGGAGAAATTAAAGGTGTTGGGCCGAGATATTGTCCTTCAATTGAAACAAAAGTGGTGCGTTTTGCGGACAAAGAGCGACACCAACTTTTCCTTGAACCAGAGGCAATGGACACGCAAGAGATGTATTTGCAAGGATTTTCCACATCCATGCCAGCAGACTTGCAATTAGAAATGGTGCATTCTGTTATTGGTTTAGAGAATGCGGAAATAATGCGTGATGCTTATGCAATAGAATACGATTGCATTGAACCAACTCAACTTAAACCAACATTAGAACTGAAAACAATACCGGGTCTTTTCTTTGCAGGACAAATCAACGGCACAAGTGGATATGAGGAGGCTGCCGCACAAGGCATAATTGCTGGCATAAATGCAAGTTTGTATAACCAGAAAAAAGAGCAGTTAATTTTGAAACGTAGTGACGCATACATTGGTGTTTTGATTGATGATATTGTAACAAAAGGCACCAACGAACCTTATCGCATGATGACAAGCAGGGCGGAATATCGTTTGCTTTTAAGACAAGACAATGCGGATATGCGTCTAACAGAAATTGGAAGACAAGTTGGACTTGTAAGCGACGAAAGATATGAAAAATTTAAGCAAAAATGCAAAAAAATCGAAGAAATTGAAGGAATTTTAAGGACAAAAGTTAAGATTGATAAAACACTTATCGAACTCTATGAAGAGAACAACGAACCTTTGCCAAAAGAGAATTTGCGATATTGGGATATGTTAAAAAGGAACAACATAGATATTTTCAAGATAAACGAAAAATATCACATTTTTGAAAATGAAGATAAAAAACTTCTCGAAATTGTTAACACCAAAATTAAATATGAGGGCTATCTAAAACAACAAGAAGAAGATGTTGAAAGAATGCTTGCAAATGAAAAAGTGACAATCCCAGAAAATTTTGATTACACAACTGCAAAAGGCTTGCGAGAAGAGGCAAAAGAAAAATTAAACCAAATCAGGCCAATAAATTTAGGGCAGGCTTCAAGAATATCTGGTGTTTCACCAGCAGATGTTTCGGTGTTGTCAATTTTAGTTAAAAAATTTAAGGAATAAAAGATAAAAAAGTTTATCTCAATAAATAAAATAAGAAATCAATAAAATTAACAAATAAGAATAGAAAACGTTAAAACAAGCGAATTAAATCAAAACTACACAAACGAGATTAAAAGATAAAAGAGAGTTTAAAATGGAAAGCCTTGATAAAATTTTTAAAAAGTATGGATTAAACTTAAACGAAAATCAACAAAATATGTTTGATTTGTATTTTTCATATCTGATTGAGAGCAACGAAAAATTTAATCTCACAGCCATAACCGACAAAGAAGAGGTGGAGATTAAACATTTTTTGGATAGTGTTTTGCCAGAAAAACTCATACCTAAAAACTCTTCTGTTGTGGATGTTGGAAGCGGTGCAGGTTTTCCATGTTTGCCACTAAAAATTGTTCGCCAAGATTTGTTTGTGTGTATGATTGACAGTTTAAACAAGCGTGTCAACTTTTTGAATGATGTTATCAAACTTCTTAAACTTTCAAATGCCGAGGCAGTTCATTCAAGAGCGGAAGATTTTGCAAAAACTAACAGAGAAAAATTTGATGTTGCTGTTGCACGAGCAGTTGCACCGCTTGTCACTTTGGTGGAATATCTTCTGCCACTTGTGAAGGTTGGCGGAAAAGCCATTATATATAAGTCGGCAAAGTTGGAAGAAGAACTTAAAGTTTCACAAAAAGCAATTAATGTTTTGGGTGGAAAAATTGCACAAATTGAAAATTTTGAAATTGAGTTTAAAGGCGAAAAACTTTCAAGAAAAATTCTTGTTATAGAAAAGGTTTCTCATACGCCAGCGAAATATCCACGTGGACAAAACAAGCCAAAATTATCGCCAATAAAATGATGCGGGGGGGGAGGTGTTTATGATACATTCAACTTCAGGCGGTGTTATGTATGAACGCAAATATTACGACTATGCCAAGGTTGAAGTGAACGGAAAAAATTATTTTTATATCTCACCTTTCAAAGACTTAAAGGAAGGGGATATTGTTTCTGTTACAATTCAAAATGAGGTTTTCACAGGCAAAGTTATTCGAGTGGATAAAAATGTTTCCGAACAAAACTTTCCAATTTCTGCTAAAAAATTAAAAAAAATTATCGAAATTATTAAAAAAGTCGAAAAATAAAAGAAAAATATAGACAAAATATTAAAAATTTGTTATTATTTAGATAAATTCTAAAATAAAGATTAGGAAAATTTTAATAGGTGGTATTTAATGAAAAATAACGATGTTTTTCCAATTTTAATGTTTGGCGATGATAAAAATGAAATAACTTCTGCAAAACGATTTGCGGAACAATTTCCAGACAATTTTAAAAATGTTGAAAGAATTAAAAAAATGAATATACATAGATGTTATATCATTTTTTATGACAATCCTAAAAAGTCTAAATTTCTAAAAAAATTAGAAATGATTTATGTTTATCACGCAGGGAGTTGTTCAACTGGTGTGTTCTTATATAAAAATTGTCTTGTTGCAATTGCTCAACTTGGTGGTCCAGCGGCGGTTGGACTTATGGAAGAGTTATCAGTGTTTGGTATTGATGAATTTATTGTAGTGGGTTCTGCAGGTTGTTTGGATGACAAAGTAAAAAACAAGTTTGTGCTTGTCAGCAAAGCAATTCGTGATGAGGGTGCAAGTTATCATTATTTAAAACCTTCAACTTTTGTTTTAACTTCTTCAACTCTTAACAAAGAACTCGAAACATATCTGAAAGAGAATGATTTAGATTACATAAAAGGTATAACTCGAACAACTGATGGCTTCTATCGTTCGACACAAAAGAAGACAGAATGGAGTAAAAGTTTGGGAGCTGTTTGTGTGGAAATGGAATGTGCGTCGTGGGCTGCTTGTGCTAAATTTAGAGGTTTTAAGTTTAGTCAAATTTTATATTTCAGTGATATTGTTGTAGACAATAAACAACAATGGCAAAGAATAACAAAAACGAAAAAAGAGATTTTTAATAAAAAAGAAATCATTGCCCAAATTGTTAAAAAAATGATAGACGATTATTCAAAATAGATGATTATTCAAAATAGGTGGTTATTCAAAAAACAACATCAATAACGATGTTGTTTTTATATTTTAATTATTTTATTTTTAATATTCAATTTGTTTTAACTTATTTTATTTTTAAATATTTATTATAGGGGTTATTATTGTTTTAACATTTTTTTTAACTTGTTTTTTTAAATAAATATTGTTTTTATTTTTTTTGTCGGTAAGTTTAATTATTGCTGTTTTCTGTGGATTCTTCTTCTGAATCTTTCGCATTATCTTTGTTGGCAAAAGTAATCAAAACAAAAGTTCCGACTGCACAAATAAGTTCAAAGATTATGCCAAAATATCCAATTCCATCAAAACCTTCCAGCACACTTGCAGAACTTGCAAAAATGATGATACACAACAAAACATTCATACAAAGTAAAACAATTCTTGTAGCTTTGAAGTAATAACTTAAATTTTCGTTTTTGATGATATTAAAATCGCAGAGTAACTCAACAGTGCCAAATGCAATTAAAACCAATAAAGATAAGAACAATAATAATGTTGATAAACCAAACAAAATTAAACTAAAATCTGAAGAAGTAAAGATATCTCCAATGTATCCCACAATATAAAACCCCGACATCCCAGACATAAACGGAAAGGAAAGAAAAATTAAAGCAAGAAAACTTACACCCAAAGACATAAAATCAAAAGCAATTTTTTTAACGTTCATACTTCCTCCAAATAGTTACAAAACAATTATAAACAAATTTTAATCTTTAAGTCAAACCTTTTAAATATTTTTTAATTTGTATGTTAGCAATTTTCAAATTTTTTCTATGCACTTTTTAAATATATAAATATAAAATCAATCATACAAAATTAAAATGTAGAACATTGAAAACATATTTAATCTATATAAAAATTATAGATTGACAAAGTTAAAAACAGTATGATAGAATGAAACAAGGAGGAAATCTATGAATAAAATTAGATTGATTTTAAACGGTGGTGGCAGTGGCGAAGGAGTTAAAGAAAGTTACGAACTTTTTGCCAAAGAAGTGAAAGGTGGAAAAGTTATGTATATTCCACTTGCTTGGAATAATGGTCCGTGCGAGGAGTGTATTCATTGGTTTAAAGGAGAAATGAAACCTTTTGGAATTGAAGAGGTTGACCTTATAACCGATGCCACACAAATAACAAGAGAGAGATTAAGTAAGGTTAGTGGTGTTTTTATTGGTGGCGGAAACACATATAAACTTCTTAAATATTTGAAAGAAACTCCAGCATTTGAGAATTTGAAAGAATACATACAAAATGGCGGTTTAGTTATGGGGTCAAGTGCGGGTGCGTTAATTTTTAGTGAAGATATAAACACGTGCCTTAAAGATGAACTTGAAATTAAATCTTGTAGTGACGAAAATTTGGTTGGTTTAAAAGACACAAAAGGTTTTAATTTGATTAAAGGGTACAGCATTTTGCCACATTACAAAAAATTGCCAGAACAAATTGAAAACACTGAAAAAAAGGTGGAAAAATTACTTAAGCAAGGATACAAATTGATTTGTTTGCCAGAAGAAACAAGTTTATGGATAAATGGAAATCAAGCAAAAATCGTTGGTAAAAAACCAGCGGAAATTTTTGATGAACATGGAAAGAAAATAGTACAGGCGAATGAAGAAATTTCATGCAAGAACAAGGAATGAATTTTTTTTAGAACAAGGAGAAAACAATGCTAAAACCTGAAAAATTGAAAAGAGGGGATAAAGTTGCGATTGTCAGTTTGTCAAGTGGTATGATTGGTGACGAACAATTTATCCATAAATATTATTTAGGTAAAAAGCGACTTGAAGAAGAATTTGGATTGCAGGTGATTGCAATGTCAAATGCACTTAAAGGTTCAAAATATTTATTTGAGCATCCAGAGGCAAGAGCAAAAGATATGATGGATGCTTTTAAAGATAAGTCAATCAAGGCAGTAATTTGTGCGATTGGCGGAGAAGAAACTTATCGCTTGCTTCCTTATATTGATTTTGAAGTTATTAAAAATAATCCCAAAATTTTTATGGGTTTTTCTGATTCAACTGTTAATCACTTTATGCTTTATAAGGCAGGGGTTGTGTCTTTTTATGGGCCAAACATAATGTGTAATTTTGGCGAGTATGGCAAGATGTTTGATTATGAGAAAAAGGCGGTTTTGGATATTCTTTTTGATAATAAAGATAACTATGAAATTAAACCGAGCGAATATTGGTGTGATGATTTTATTCCTTGGAACGAGAAAAATATCAACAAAATAAAAAGTTTGAAGAAAGACGCAAAAGGGTATGAACTTTTGCAAGGGAAAGGCACTGTGAAAGGTAAACTCTTGGGCGGATGTTTGGAAATGATTTCTTCAATGTTAGGCTATTTTGAAGATGAATGGTATGACTGTAACCATAAATTAGGTGCGGACACAAAAATTTTGGTGGATAAATACAAACTTTTTCCACAAAAGGAAGAGTGGAAAGATAAAATTTTGTTTATAGAAACAAGCGAAGTGCATCCTTCGCCAGAGTGTTTTGAAAAAATGCTTTTAACTTTGGTAGATCACGGCATAATTGAAAATATAAATGGAATGATTATTGGAAAACCACAAGATGAAAAATATTATCAAGAATATAAGGAAGTGTTGAAGAAAACTATAGGAAAACTTCGTCCAGAGTTACCTATTTTATATAACATCAATTTTGGTCACGCAAGTCCAATCACAATAATTCCGTATGGCATAGAGTGCGAACTCGATTGCGAAAACAAGAATATAAGACTCAATGAAAAATGTTTGGAAGATAAAATGGTTAAGGAAAAATAAATTATATAAAAGATTTATAAAAGACATAAAAAAGATAAATAAAAAGTTAAAAAGGAATTGTTTTATGGAAGGGGTAAAAAATGATGTTAATCAATCAGTGTGATTATTTTATGAAAAATAAAGATTGGTTCTATATTGATCCAAGGAAATGTATGACAAAACTAACAGATAAAGCCACTCATAAAGCGATAGAAAGTTATATTAAACATTATTGTAAATTGGAAGGAGTTCCACTCAGTTTAAACAAAGAGGAATATGGGGAACTTGAAAAACAATTAAGAGAACGAACAGAAAAAGACATTCAAGAATATAGAGAAAATAAATCAAGGTATGAATTTATGGTTGATGAAAAAGGAAATAGTATCCTTATTAAGATTGACGGTAAATCTATCATATAAATAACAATAAAAAATATTGAGTCTACTATTGATATAAATAAAACCACAATTAAAAATTTTATACATTTACTTTTACAGATTATTTATTATTTGCTTTATTGTTTTATTGCTTTATTTGTTTAAATGACACAAGATTTTTATAAAAAAAACACCAAGTAAGTAAAAGTCTGGTGTTTTTTATGTGTTTTAAAATTGTTTATACAAACCTAAAAGGTAA
>CAYOOB010000015.1:0-32037 GCA_964405555.1 uncultured Lachnospiraceae bacterium
AACATTAATCAAACAATAATCGGTATAAATCGAAAAAAATAATCAGGCAAAAACCAACAAATACCAAAACATCGTAAACAAAATTAAACCAAAATTGTTTTTTTTGCATATCATTTTTTTGTAAGGAGGAAACATGAAAACTTGGAAAAAAATTGGAATGCTGTGCTTAGCGCTACTTTTTGTATGTTCAACATCCATATTGGTGGCATCATGCGGAAAAAAGAAAGATTATTCCACAATTGAGTTGAACGAAGTGACACACAGCATCTTCTATGCGCCATTGTATGTTGCGATAAACAACGGCTACTTTGAAGACGAAGGGCTAACCGTCAACCTCACAAACGGCGGAGGTTCAGACACATCCATGAGTGCTCTGCTCACAAGTTCGGCGGACATCATTTTAGCGGGACCAGAAACGGTGGTATACACCGACCAAGAGGGAGTGTCCGACAAGCCTGTGGTGTTTGGTCAACTGACCGCCTGCGATGGTTCTTTCATAGTATCAAAGGAATATATTGAAAATTTCACTCTTGAAGATTTAGTTGGAGAAACAATAATAGGCGGAAGAGAAGGCGGATTGCCAGCAATGACACTACAATATATTATTGAAACAAACGGCTACACCATAGGCACTGGCGCAAACGAGATTAATTTACGAACAGATGTTGCATTCAATTTGACTGCAAGTGTTTGGGAAGCCGATTCAAGCGTAAAATTCTGCACCTTGTTTGAACCAACAGCAACCAATGTTGAAGATGAAGGAATTGGATATGTTGTGGCAAGTTTAGGCGAACTTTCAGGAAGCATACCATACACCTGTTTTATAACACGAACAAGTTATCTTGAAGAACATTCAGACATTGCAGAGAAGTTTTTAAAAGCGGTGCAAAAAGGCTATGAATTCATAATCAATGGCGATTTAGATGAAGTTGCAGCAGCACTTTTGCCATCATTTGATGGAAACACATTGGAAGATATGAAAATTGCTGTTCAGCAATATATAGCCATCAACGCATGGAGCAGTGACATGATTTTAACGGAAGAAAGTTTTGCCAACCTCATGGCTGTTATGTTAAATGCCGGCGTAATCACTGAGGAATCAAACTGGTCTGACTGTGTAGATAACAGCATAGTCGAAAAACTTTCTGCATAGAAATTGGATTAAAATTGCAGTAAATTTGCAGTAAATATGTAGTAAATATGTAGTAAATTTGCAGTAAATTTTGCAGTAAAATTCAGTACCAAAACCTGCAAGAATGCAATAAAATTTGTAATATAAAAAAATTATTATAAAGAATTTGCAGTATATAAATCTTAAAGTATCTTGCAGTATGTAATACCAGATATATAAAACTTGCAGTTAATAAAATTTTCAATATAACAAACTTTTAAAAAATCTTTCAGCATACAAAAACTTAATAAAAAATTAAAAAAAACACTAACAATTAACCTATAAGAAGGTGTCGAATTATTTCGATGCTTTCTTTTTTACACATTCTCGTCTGATGCCGTTATTTTTCTAATCTTTTTTCTTTTCGATTTCGTTTTTCTGTTTTTTTCTCTACTCCTATAACTCTTCAATTTTATCCTTGTTTTTTCTCCACTTTTTTCTCCACATTTTCTGTTAATTTTCCTCCTCTCATTATTTATTTTTCATCCCCTATTTTTCTGTTTTTTTGTTTTTCTTCCTAATTTTCTGATATTTCTTCTCTGTTTTGTTTTTCTTTTTTACTTTAAGCACTTTTTATATAGAACATCTTGACAATACTATAAACTTATGTTAAAATCAGAATAGGATAGACCGCATTATGACAGAACACAAAAGGAGGAAAAACGTATGATAAATTTACAATTCCAAAATGGTTATATAACAAAGATAAGTTTCACAAACTCATTATCAAAACTAGTAGAAATTCAGATAAACAAAACAAGATATATCACTCCTATACAAGAGAAGGATTTCGCATT
This sequence comes from uncultured Lachnospiraceae bacterium, assembly GCA_964405555.1. Classification (GTDB taxonomy): domain Bacteria; phylum Bacillota; class Clostridia; order Christensenellales; family UBA1242; genus Caccovivens. The sequence continues at coordinate 1,969 of CAYOOB010000015.1, forward strand.
GACAGTATGTGCAGACTATGCGGTCAAAAAACTTTATTCCACATATAAAAATATTGAAAATATTCAAGAACATATTGATAACACCATTTACAGTTACCTACCAAAAAACTTTATGGAAAGCACCAAAGCTATGCAAATATTAAATGAAAGAATAAAAAGATATGTTCAAAAAAGTAATAAAAACGAATATGTAACCATAACACCAAAATTTCTTGAATGTATTGATGTTTGCAGAAATAAAACCCTCGCAAATAGAGAAAAGGAAAGAAGAATTGAAGAATTCTCCAAAACTGTATCTCTGCAAAAGAAATAACATTAAATAAGAAATAAAATTAAATATATGTACTCTAGAACAAGCGAACAAGCAAAAATGCTTGTTTTTTTATCTAAAAAATTGAAAAATCATATAAAAATCTTTAAAAAAATTAAAATATATCTTAAATTCGACAATTTTTATTAATTTTGTTTAAAAATTATGAAATAAATCAAAAAAATATAATATAAAAATAAAAAAAAAGGAAGAAATCACAAAGACTTCTTCAATCCAAACATTTGTTTTTTTTTACTCTTCTATATTTCAAGCGAACAATTTGTTTAAGAATTATGTTAGAAAAACAAAATATATCACTATATTAACACACAAAGACAAATACAAACTAAGCAAAAAGTCGAATATCAATCAAAATGATAAAATATCAAAAACATAATCAATCTCTTAAATATTAATCAAAAAGACTCAACTGAGTACCAGAGGAAGTTTTAGTTGATTTGTTTGATTTATTTTGTTTGTTTTGATTATTGTTAACAACACCATTACCATTCATTTGTTTTTCAAATTCAATTTTCGATTTTTCATCAAGAATGTTATTTACAAGACCTTTTGCAACACTTCTTCTCCCTGTATCCCTTTCAAAACGCCTCTCCATATTTGTTATCAAACCATTCACAAATCTTTTATCATTATACAATCTTGTTGGCAAACACTTAAAAGATTCTGGTCTTTGATAAGACAAAAGCCCCCAAACATCCTTTTCATACATATCAATATAAAGTTCGGTAAGATTTGGACAACAGTCAACCAAAACTCTTGCAACCCTTGCCACACTTTTCGCACTGTCAACATAACCTGTAATAAATGCCTTTTTAACACCTTTACAACCAGCAAAAGTGTCTGACATCAAAGTTTTATTTGTGACAGGAATGGTAATTACTTCTGCACTCGAACAATTTTTAAAAGCACACTTTCCAATATCTTCCATCCTACTAACACCACTAATCACAATAGACCTCAATTTTGTGCAATCTGTGAAAGTATAGTCATCGATAACTTTTATTGTTTCCGGAAAATTAACATATTGAACTTTGTCCTTAACTGCTGATATTGAATTAACCGAAATCCTCCAAACACCATTTGGAATGACTAAACGTCCAGCCTCATCCAAATCTTCATCAAACACAGCCTTTAAAACACCATTTTCAATAAGCATAATAACCTCCCTCTTCTAAAACAAGTCTACCACAAAAATACCACTCTGTCAACCTTAATTCGACAAAATTCTCAATAGTTACACAAAACCATTATCAATAGGTAGAAAATAAATAGAAAATAGGTACAAAAAAATTATCACATCCAAACAATCATTTAAAAATTGACTTAAAAAAATTTAGACAAAATTCGACAAGTTTTTCTTCTGTTAAAACCTGAATATCATTTTTTAAAACCTCTAATTTTTCGTACTCAACTTTCTCTTCCTGCGAGAGTTTACCAACAAATTTATTTTCTAAATCCGCCAATTTTTTAATCATTTTAGACTCTTTATCATCCGTTAGTCTACCGTCAAAAAGTTCAATAATAACCTCTTTAATATCAATTTTTCTTTTCATTTGCATTCTCCTTTTATAATTATATTTCATATATTTTAGTAATATTTTTCTACAATGTCAATACTTCTAGTATATTTTAACTATTTTCGATAAATAATTTCTAAAAAATTGTTTAATTAGTAAATTTGAGATAATATTCAATCATAAAGAGGATGTATAATGATTTTAAAGGAATTAAGAATAAAACACAATATTTCTCAAGCCGAAATGGCAAAAATTTTAAATGTTTCTCAAAAAAGTATCTCTAATTATGAAAATGGACTTTCTGACCCCAATATTGAAACACTTAAAAAAATTGCTGATTTTTTTCGCATAACAATCGACAGTTTGGTTGGTCATGAAGTGCCATATTTGCTTGACAAAAGCACTCTAACCGCCGAGCAAAAAGTTCTGGTAGGTGAAGTTACAACTCTTAATCGTGAACAATGTAATAATGTGAGTGCATATATCAAAGGTTTACTTCAAAAGTAAAAAAGGTCAATAAAAAAAGTGGAATAACATAATTCCGCTTTTTTCATCAACTAACAATCTTTATTAACCCCAACAAAAGTGCTAATATAAAAAATTCAATAGGTTTAAAAGTTTCTTAAATATTTTAGAAAACTCAATATGCGAGAAAACAATAAAACAATTTATTCTTCGCTTGATTGTTCTGTGATGCTGTCTGCAATATCTTCATTTTCAACTTCGGCACCGCCAGCAATTTGTTCTCTAATCTTATTATCAATTTCTTGCATAATTTCTGGATTTTTTTCAAGGTATGTTTTGGTATTCTCCTTGCCCTGACCAATCTTTTCGTCATTATAAGAGAACCATGCCCCAGACTTCTTGATTAGTCCAAGTTGCAATGCCATGTCAAGAACGCATCCAGATTTTGAAATTCCCATTCCGTACATAATGTCAAACTCTGCCACTTTGAACGGTGGAGCCATCTTGTTCTTAACAACCTTCACTTTTGTTCGGTTACCAATCATGTTCTGCCCTTCCTTGATTGTGTCGGTCTTGCGAACATCTAAACGAACACTTGCATAAAATTTAAGTGCTTTTCCTCCTGTGGTGGTTTCTGGACTTCCAAACATAACCCCAATTTTTTCACGCAACTGATTGATGAAAATCACCGCCGTGTTGCTCTTTGAAGAAACAGATGTCATCTTTCTAAGTGCTTGGCTCATCATACGTGCCTGCAAACCAACATGATTATCACCCATTTCGCCGTCAATTTCCGCCTTTGGTGTGAGTGCTGCAACAGAATCGACAACTATCAAATCAAATGCCCCAGAACGAATCAAAAGATCGCAAATGTTGAGTGCCTGCTCTCCATTATCTGGTTGCGAAACATAAAGTTCTTTAATGTCCACACCCAATTTTTCGGCATATAAAGGGTCGAGTGCGTGCTCTGCATCAATAAACGCACAACGCCCACCATTCTTTTGTGCCTCTGCCACAATATGCAAAGACACAGTGGTCTTTCCAGAAGATTCTGGCCCATAAATCTCAATTATTCTTCCACGTGGAATACCACCAATTCCAAGTGCAATATCCAAAGGCAAGCAACCTGTTGGTATTACGTCAACCTTTTGAATTGGACGGTCACCAAGTTTCATGATAGCACCCTTACCAAAATCTTTCTCGATTTTTAAAAGTGCTTGCTCTAATGCGTCTTCACGTGGGTCTTTCTTTTCTTTACTGTCTTTCACTGCCATAATTTAAAACTCCTAACTCCTTTCATATATATATGTGCATTTATATGTGTATGCTTTTACCTAATTCTTACCTTTTTTATTATTCGCATATATCATATATTGTTTACACATATTTTCATTTCTTGTTTCTACTTTATTATTTTACATAATTTATCTATATTTTCAAAACAAATTAATGTTTTTTTATTTTTATTTCTTAATTCTTTTTAGACTAAAATCAATTGTTCATTTCCTCTCTTTCATGAGCCAAAACAAACATATATAACCTAAAAAGTGCAAAATTGCTGGCATTCACCATAATTTCTTTCTTTTCGCCTTGAAATGTTGTGGAAAACAGATGAATTTCTGCTGAATTTCCAACCGCAACAATAATTTTCCCAGCATCATCACCAATCACACAAAGTGCTAAATCAGTTTCTTCGTTTTTAAGCAACTTTCTTGTTATCTCATAAACGACTTCTTTTGAATTTTCGCCATATTCTTCTATAAGTGAATTTTCTATATCAAAACCTTTCACATCAGGCAAAAAAATACTTTTTTTTATAAGATCTTTTCTTGTTGGCAACTTACCCTCATACCATTCGTGGCTATCGTTCTCTAAGCCGGCACAAATCAATTTGCCTGTAACAAAACCTGCACTTATCTGCTCAAAAATTGAAACATTAAAGGAGTTGTCATTTAGAACTTGAAAACAAGCATCCGCTAAATTTCTTCCAGAATACGAAAATAAACTATCTCCAAAAACATTTTTCAACATATCGTGGTCGAGATATTGAGAATAATAGATTATATGTAAAAACTGACATTTTGTTATTATTTTATAGTTAAAACCTTCGTTTGTTTTAAATTCTTTAAACCTTTTTTCCACAAACGATTTCGTCTTACCAAAAACTGAAATTGCGTTAATCTCTTTCTTTTGAATAACCTCTTTTAAGAACTTATAACAATCCAACTCTGTTGGTATGAAAACCACCATATTTCCATCCATTTGCAACTTTACTGCTTGCTCAAAAATAAGAGTTAATGCCCCCATGTCTTTTTCGTTGAGTTCCATTAAAAACTTGTCTATATAAGCATTTTGGCACAACACAATTGTTTGATTACCATCTTCTTTAAATTCTTTAACAAATTTCAAGCACTCTTCAAAAGAGTTGCAAGTTATCACAGAAAAATCAAGTCGACCAAATTTAATCAACAAATCATTAAAATGGTCAACATCAGTTTCATTTTCTGTGAAAAGAATTGCTCTATTCTTCTTTTGGTTCATCTTTAAGCACCTGCTTATTCTTCAAAATGTAGTTAAAACCAGAAATTATTGTTAGAATAATGCTTACAGCAAGCAAAACATAACCCACAATACCCAACACAGTGTTTGTAGTGCCTTCTATTGCATAATAAAACTCTTCAACAATGAATGCATACACAAGATAAAAAATTATTGTTATGAATTGGAAAACTGTTTTAACTTTTCCATACATATCTGCCGCTAAAACAACATTTTTTGTTGCCGCTAACTGACGAAAAGCACTGACAATAAATTCTCTTGCCAAAATTATTATCACCGCAACTGCTCCAAGCCACTGTGGAAAAATTGCTGGGTTCGACACCGTTCCGCCATTTGGAACAATAGAAACAGAAATAAGCAAAATAAGACCGCTCATAACAAGCACTTTGTCGGCAATAGGGTCAAGAAATTTACCAAGATTGGTTACAAGCCCCCGTTTTCGTGCAATTTTGCCATCCAAAAAATCAGTGAAACACGCAACCATAAATATTAAAGTTGCAACAAGTTTTCCATAAGGGATGAAATCCGCAAGATAGAAAAAAATGAAAATTGGAATTAAACAAATTCTACATAATGTGATTTTATTTGGAAGATTCATAAACTTCTCCTTTAAAATTTTCACCATCAAAATCGGTAAATTTTACTTGCACAAAATCTCCGGTCTTAATAGTATTATTATCCATAATTTTCACACCAAAGTCAACTGTTGGAGATAAAAATTCGGTATGACCAAGATAAACCCCTTCGTTTTCGTCAAAATAGTCCACCAAAACTTCATAGATGCCACCCAAAATTGTTTTAACCTTCTCTGTGACAATGTTATTTTGAATTTTTTTAATCTTTTTTAGTCGTCTTTTCTTGACCATTTCTGAAACTTGTTTTTGCATAAAATAACTTGGAGTGTTTTCTTCTTTATAATATTTAAAGAAACCTGCAAAATCAAACTTCACTTCCTTGATGAATTTGCAAAGTTTGGTAAACTGCATCTTTGTTTCGCCTGGATAGCCCACAATAAACGTTGTTCTCAAAGCAATATTTTGATGCTCGTTTTTGAGTTTTGTAACAAGTTCTCGCGTCGACTTTTCATCCAAGCGTCTTCGCATACTTTTAAGCAAATCATCATCAATATGTTGAAGTGGAATGTCAAGGTATTTACACATCTTTGGTTCGCTTTCAATGAATTGTAGAAGTTCGTCTGTCACCTTTTCTGGATAGGCATAGTGCAACCTTATCCAACGAATACCATCAATTTTTGCCAATCTACTGCATAGTTCAATAAGTTTATTCTGTCCATACAAATCTTCGCCATATCTTGTCACATCTTGAGCCACAATCACCAACTCTTTTATGTTGCGTTTGGCAAGTTGTTTTGCCTCATCAACAAGGTCATCAATATCATGGCTCACATATCTTCCTTTAATTCGTGGAATGGTACAAAAAGAACAAGCATTACTGCAACCCTCGGCTATTTTTAGAAAGGCATACGTTCCCCGACTTGTCAAAACACGCCCCATTGATTTTTTAGGTTTGCTTGCCTTGATGCCGTAGAGTTTTTCTATAATTTGGCAAATTTGTTCATTTTCTGAGGCGGTTAAAAACGCATCCACCTCTGGAATTTGTTTTTTAAGCTCTTGCTTATATCTTTGCGAAAGACATCCGCTTACAATCACCTTTGAAATAATTTTTTTCTCTTTAAGTACGCACATATCAAAGATATTTGAAAGTGCTTCCTCTCTTGACGGCAAAATGAATGCACACGTGTTGACAATAACGATATCAGCGGATTTAGGGTCTTCAACAATTTCAAGACCATAGTCTTGAAGTTTAAACAGCATTTTTTCCAAGTCTACCCTGTTCTTGTCGCAACCAAGAGAAATTGCAGAAACTTTTTTACCTTTCAATTTTTCTTCCATGTTTTTTCCTTTGATTTTTCTAGTTTAATTTTAAAATAAGTTTTTTAATTAATTTTTATGGCTTTATGTTAAGCAATATGGCACTGACTTCATGGCACTGACTTCCATCGAATTATCATTAGATAATTTTATAACAATAAATTCATGAAAACAATCAATCATATTGATCTCCAAAAAGTTCGTGGAATTCTTCCTCAGTGGTGTATACCGAACGTCCTTTAGCTCCGTCTGCGCTTGAAATATATCCCGCCGCTTCCATCTGGTCAATAATTCTTGCTGCACGAGGATAACCAATCGCAAACTTTCGTCTTATCATTGTTGCAGAAGCCTGCCCACATTCAATGGATACCTTCAATGCTTGTGGAAGAAGTTCATCCATCTCGGTGTTATATCCCGGACCAGCACTCTTATTGTTTTGGTTTGGATTGTTGATTTGCTTAGCAATTTCTTCATCAAAAATTGTAGGGTTATTTTCTTTAACATAGTCAACAATTTGATTAATCTCCGAAGTGGTAACAAAACATCCTTGTGCACGAATAGGGTCCTTTGCTCCATTTGGAAAATAGAACATATCACCCTTGCCCAAAAGTTTTTCAGCACCAACACGGTCGAGAATAGTCATTGAGTCAACCGCACTTGTCACCGCAAAAGAAATTCTTGATGGGAAGTTTGATTTGATAAGCCCTGTGATAACATCCACAGATGGTCTTTGAGTGGCAAGAATTAAATGTATGCCCGCTGCACGTGCTTTCTGAGCAAGACGACAAACTTTCTCTTCAACTTCTTTCTTTCCTGTCATCATAAGGTCGGCAAGTTCGTCCACAATTATTACGATATATGGCATTTTTTGCACCTTTCCAGAAAGAACATCTGGTGTGCGGTTATATTCGCTTATCTCCCTCACACGAGCATGACCTAAAACATCAAACCTTCGCTCCATTTCTCCAACCGCCCAAGCCAAAGTGTTAATAGCTTTTTGTGTGTCAGAAACAATGGTTGGCATAATCAAATGAGGCAATCCTTCATAAGACGCAAATTCAACTCGTTTAGGGTCAATCAAAACCACTCTCACATCCTCTGGCGATGCCTTATACATAATTGAAAGAATGATTGAGTTCAAACAAACACTCTTTCCAGAGCCAGTAGAACCTGCCACAAGCAAGTGTGTAAGTTTGGTCATATCACAACAAATCGTTTTGCCTGTGATATCCTTTCCAAGTGCAAAAGTTAATGGCGATGTTGCTTGATTAAATTCTTTTGAATTGATAACGTCTTTCAAACTTATGGTTGCAATTGTGGAGTTTGGCACCTCAATACCAACCACACTTTTTCCAGGAATTGGTGCTTCAATTCTTATTGTACCCTCGGCAGCAAGTGCAAGAGCAATATCATCTGCACGATTTTTTATTTTTTGAACAGAAATACCCTGTGGCATTTCGAGTTCATAACGTGTGACGGCTGGACCGACAACCACTCCATGCACTTTTGCAGGAACACCAAAAGTTTCCAAAGTGTTTTCCAAAAGAACACGTTTCACAGCAACATCTTCGTTCAAAGTAGATAAATCAACACTTTGAGTGGTAATCAAATTCACAGGTGGTTTTTCATAGATATAAGGTTCGTGTTTTTCTGGTTCTTCTTCTGGAATAGGGTTGGTTTCTTTTGCCAAAGTTCCATTTCTCATCGACATACGGTCAAAATCTCTATGGAAAGAATCTCTTGCATCACGGTCTTCCTGACTGAGATTTTTCTCTTCTCTCTCCCTCAAACTTCGGCTAAATGCCTCTCTGGAACGATCCATATCTTGATTCTGTCTAGAATTTCTGTCGAAGTTTTGATTAGAATTTCTATCAAAAGAACTGCGGTCGTGTGAATTTCTGTCGAAAGAATTTCTCTCGTACGACCTTTCAAACGAACCATTATCCCCTCTCTCCGGAAGGTTATTTATCACATTTTGCTCTGCATTTTCGTAAATGTCTGGATTTTCACTCTTTTCTTCTTCAATGGCAGAACGCAGAATATTATCCGCTCTTTCCACAAGCTCTTCCGATTTTACTTCTGGAAGCGAACGGTGAATAACAGGAGTTGCATCGGCTTTAAATTCGTCTTCATGATATACCGACGATGGCTCCATTCTGTTGTTTTTAAGAGTGGAAACATTTTGTTCAATTTCCTGTTTTGAAGGCAACTCCTCCTGCTTTTTAGAATCCTTGAAATAAGCTTCAAGGTCAATTTGTGGCGGAGTTAAAATAAGTTCTTTAAGACTTTTTGGTTCTTCCTTCTTTCTGATTGTGGTCTTAACAGACTTTTCTTCGTATTCGTATGCTGTGTTACGCTTTTTATCCAATCCCAAAATTTGCCTTGCGGTGAGCGGTTTTTCCGCTTCCTTTTCTTCCGCCTCCTTTAAATTGCCATTCAACACAACATTTGGAACTTCTTTAACCTGACTTACCCGCTCTTCCGTAACTTGAGCGATGCGATTTTGGTTTGAATTTTTGTTACTAACTTTGTCTGCAACTTTAACCGAAACAGGCTCTCTCGACACCTTTTCTCTTTTGAAAAAGTTTAGACTGTCCAAAAGCAATGCCAAACTAATAACAAAACAAAGTGCAAAAATAATATATGCACCATAAATGTTTGTCATATATAAGAAGATTGTTGTGAAAAGACCAATAACAATACCGCCAGCCGTCCACTTGTCAAGATAATTTTTTGCCAAATAGTCGCCAAATGCAAGGTCGTTTTTATTACCCACAATAGCAAGTTGAAGAATGCAAAGTGCAAAGAAAACTGTCAAAATGAGGCAAGTTGTATATTTCCACGACATCACATATCTTCGATTGTTCAAAAGTGCAAGTCCAATAATGAACAGGCAAATACAAAGCGGATATCCAAACACTCCGAAAAGTCCTAATAAAAAGGTTTGTATTGCAGGAACAATACCAACTAAAAACAGAAAGATAACAGATGCCCCGCCCAAAAACGAGAACCCCACAATCTTTTTAACATTTCTATTATTTTGCTTTTTTTTGTTAGAACCAAGATTATAAACCGCCATCAAATCCCCCAAAGTTGCAATTTTATAACAAAATTTGATTTCTTTGATTTCAGAAACTATTTCAACTCTATTATAGCACTACCAAACTCAAAATCACAAACAGATTTAACAAAAATTCAAGTTATTTTAACATACTCCTTATTTCACGTCATTTTTTGAAAATTTTCCACATTCTTCACGATTTAATCCCTTCTCAACCCCACAAATCTTTAACACGTAATTTTAACACAATTTTAACAAATTTAAACACATTAAAACTCAATCTAAACATTTCAACATATAAACTTTTGTTACTTCAACCTCTTCCAACCACAAACATATAACGACTACCATTAACACATAACACAAACACAAATAATAACTCATAAACATTTAACATACCACACATTTTTTTGCCAATTTTTAAGTGGATAATTCACATTTTTAGTAATTGAACACAACATACACAATTTTAATTATATGCAAGAATTGATTATGCAAGTAGTGTTTTTTCAAGTAGTGTTTTTCGAGTTCCGTTTTTTAAGTTCTATTTTTCGAGTTCTGTTTAGAGTTCTGTTTAGAATTGTGTTTTTAAAGTTATGCTTTTAAAGTTATGCTTTTTCAAGCATTTTTTTAGAGCTGTTTAAATAAGGATAGACTTAGTCAGTCAAGCCAATATTTTCGCTTACAGTACACAATTCAAACCCTTCACTTTTTAGAGTTTTGATTATTTTGTCAAGTGCATTTTTAGTGGCCTCTGTTGGATGCATGAGAATTAAATCTCCACCCTTACAACCTTCCACTGCCCGCTGATAGATTAAATCACTGTCTTGGTCACGCCAATCGATTGTGTCTTTTCCCTGTGTCCACATAATTGTGTAGTAACCAAGTTCGGATGCAACCTCAACTGTCTTTTTGCTATAAGAACCACTTGGCGGAGCAAACAAATTCATCTCCACACCAATCAAATTTTTGACAAGATTATGAGTATTTAAAATCTCTTCATAGTTTTTTTCTGCTGTTAAAGTGGCTTGGTCTTTGTGATAGTATCCATGATTACCAATCTCATGCCCAGCCTCATAAATTTTTTGGAGCATATCGCTTTCCTTAACCGCCCACACTCCTCCAACAAAAAAAGTGGTTTTAACATCATTTTCTTCCAGAATCTGCAAAATTTCATCAAGATATTCCGTTCCCCAATAGACATTAATCATCAAAGTTACCTTGTTTGAACTTTCATCACCGCTGTAATAAACCCCATTATACGTCTTTGAAGAGAGAACATAGTCCACGCCAAAATACGCAAAACAAGACAAAGTGACCAGCATAACCACAATAATCACATTAGTAACAACACGTCTAAAATTAACCGACCAAATTTTAACTTTCATAATACATAATATGTAAGCATATCAAAAAAAGAAGTGTTTTCCACTTCTTTCTTATTCTTTAATCTTGTAATTATGGTATTACTCACAAAAACTCAAAATAACTCATGATTTTTCATCAATTTTCTTTTATATTTTAATACTGTAACACTTATTGACATTTTTTATCTTATAAACTCAAACTATTTTTAAACTTTTCTCAACTTTTTTTAACATAAGTTTTTCAAGATTATATCTCAACAATTCTCCTTGTTAAACTTTCGTATTTAAACTTTCTTTTTAAAATTACAGTCAATTTCCCAAAATTGAAATCTTCATAACATTATATTTCAAACATATCACTTTCCAAAAGATAGCCATCTGTGCAAGATTTTATTTGCACACTTGAGTTTTCCAAATCAACATAATAAAGCAAAATTTTTGCTTTTGCCAACACAAACACATACTGCCCATCAACTATATTATAAGTGCCTCCACTTAGAGTTCCTTTCAAAATTCCATCAACATAAACTTCAAAGTAACTTGGTTTCAAAGTGCAAGTTATGGTTAAAGTTAAATTTTCGTCAATAGTTGCGGATATAATTTCATTTTGCTTTTCAACCACAATCTCCACACCATCACTTGACGAAGATAGCCAACCATTTTCAGAATTAGCCACCACATACACAAGATATTTACCATATATCACTTCTTGTAACGAAATCTCATTTGTGGAGCATTCCAACGAAAAACTATCTCCATTTTCATCTACAAACAAAATTGTGTAAGAATCAGCATTCTCAACATTTTGCCAAGAGAGATTCAACTCTTCCTCATCAAAAACAATGGAGGAACTTTCAACAGCATCCAAAATTAAATCAGGTTGCCAAACATAAGTTTCCGACCACTCACCGCTCATATTTTCACGAACATAGCAAGCGGAAAAACGATAAACCCCACCTGTCACTATGTTAAAATTTTGAATTGATAGAGAAATTTGGTTACTTTCACTGTCCACTGTGTCAATCAAAATAAACTCTCCGTCAATATTTTGCTCCAAACGGAAACGGTATGTGTATTGTTCGTTATATTCAGCCACTAAAAAATACTCATCCTCCACTTTAGCCACCTGCAAAGAACTTGGCACATCTTCCACAGATTTCTTAGCAAAAAAGAACAAGCACAGTGCCACCACAACTGCAACAAAAGCCAATGCACCTAAACAAATAAATATAATGTTTCTTACTTTCATATTAAAAACTCATTAATAGTATATATTAAAATAGAGAATTTTGCAATTTTTTTTGACATTTTAACAAAAAAAATTAAAAAATTAAAAAAGTTGTATTGACAAATAAAAATAAACATGATAGAATATAGATAGTTTGGAGGTAAGAATATGCTTTTAAGCCTTAATTTCACAAATCTTTCAACTGAAGGATACGCAGCATTTATTTTAGCAATTATTTTTACAATTATAACTTTGGCAGCAATTATCTATTTCGCAAGAAACAAAGATGCTGGCAAAATTCTCAATGTGTTAACAGCAATTGTTTTCCCAATGGTAACAGTCTTCTGCTGGGTATACCTGCTCGCAAATCTTTCATCACTTGGCATTGGTGTTTCTCTTGGAGTTTCATTTGCATCAGCAATTGCTTATGTGTTAATCGCTCTTATCATTTCATTTATAGTTAACACAATTGTAGAAAATAAACAACAAAAACAAGAATCAACTTCTGACAATGAATCAGAAAATGAGGTTGTTGAAGAACAAACTTTTGATAATGAATCAGAAGATGTAGCAAGAACAACCACCCCACTCATGATTGAACACAAAACATCAAGTGAAACTGTTGAAGAAGAAACTGATAACACAGAAGTTATAGAAGATAATTGAAATAATTGAAATAATTGAAATAAATAATTTAAATAAATTGCAAAAAAACACATTAACAAGTTTGATTAATGTGTTTTTTTATTTTCATGTTCATACGTGCTTTCATTTTATACCTTGCTAATTTATAAACCAATAACATAAAACTTATCTTAGTTAGGTTTATCTGATAGGTTTATCTAAATTTTTCTAAAAAACTATAAAACATCCAAAATGAATATACACTTAAAATCATTTTAAATCATTAAAGATAAATTTATCATAAAACATATTTAAAAGCAAGTTTAACTGCACACACCTACACTTTTCTCATCAAACAATCAAATTGATTATCTTATTTGGAATATGAATAACCTTTTTAATTGACTCTCTTGACGGACAAATCTCAGGATGTTCAGCAAAAATCAAATTTAAAAGGTCGTTTTGAGAAATGTCACGAGCAACCGAGATTACTTGTTTCAATTTACCATTCACTTGAACAGGCAAATTGATAGTGTCTTCCACCAAATATTTTTCATCATATTCTGGCCAACTTTCGTCTAAGATTTGTGTTTTAAACACTCTCTCAAACATTTCACTTGTGATGTGTGGTGCAAGTGGATTAAGTAAAATTAGGAACAATTTAAGTTCTTGCCTTGTAATAAAGCCATCATCACGAATTTTCTTTATGAAAATCATAAAGGCAGAAATACAGGTGTTAAGTTTCAATTCCTCCAAATCTTCTGAAATCTTTTTTATTAATTTGTTGAGTTCAAAGATATGTTCTTTTGAAATTTCTTCACCTTTAATCATGTCTTGCAATGCCCACACCCTATCCAAAAACGATGTAATTCCGGAAATGCCGTCATAAGTCCAAGGAGTGTTATCCTCGTATCCGCCCAAAAAGTGCAGATGAAGTCTTGCAACATCAGTGCCGTATTTGTCAATCACTTCAAGTGGCGAAACACCATTTGCTGAACTCTTACTCATCTTCTTGCCTTGGTCATCTAAAATTAAACCACTGCCCATTTTACGCACGAATGGGTCACGAGTTGGAACAGCACCAATTTCGTATAAGAAGTTTTGCCAAAAGAAAGCATACAGCACATGACGTGTGATGTGCTCTGTTCCACCTGTATAGCAATCCACACTGCCCCAATATTTCAATTTTTCATAATCTGCCAATGCTTTGTTGTTGTGAGGGTCAACATACCTAAGCCAATACCAACTTGACCCTGCCCAGTTTGGCATAGTGTCAGTTTCTCTACGAGCATCCTTGCCACACTTTGGACATTTACAATTCACCCAACTTTCAATTTTTGAAAGCGGACTATCCCCCTTTGCATTCGGCAAATAATCGTCCGTTTCAGGAAGAACAAGAGGTAAATCATTTTCATCAAGAGGAACAACTCCGCAATTATCACAAAAAACAACAGGAAACGGTTCTCCCCAATATCTCTGCCTATTAAAAGACCAATCTTGCATTTGATAGTTAATTTGTTTTTCGCCAGCACCCATTTCAATAATCTTATCTGCAATCTTTTCTTTTGCTTCTCTAACAGGCATACCGCTAAACTGTCCAGAATTAATCATCTTGCTGTTTTTGGCAAGATACTCTTTCTTTTCAACAGCACAAGTTGAACAATCTCCCTCAATAATTTGAAGCATTGGTATGTTAAATGCTTTGGCGAAATCATAATCACGTTGGTCGTGAGAAGGAACTGCCATAACAGCCCCTGTTCCATAATTTACTAACACAAAATCTGCCAAAAACACAGGAACTTTGGCATTGTTCACAGGATTTATAACATAAAGCCCTTGAAGTTTACAACCTGTCTTTTCTTTTAAATCTGAAATCCTTTCAAATTCGCTTCTAAGAGCGGTTTTTCTTTTATACTCCAACACCTCATCATAATTTTTAATATGATTTTTGAGTTTCTCCACCAACTCATGTTCTGGTGCAAGAGCCACAAATGTTATACCATATATCGTTTCAATACAAGTGGTAAATATTTCAATTTTACCAACTTTTTCATCTTTGTCTGTGAAGAGATCGAACGAAACTTTCATTCCTTCGCTTCTGCCAATCCAGTTTCTTTGAGCCTCTTTTAAATTTTCTGCCATCTGAATTTTGTCAACATTTTCAAGAAGTTTTTCGGAATATTCTTTCATTTTCAAGAACCAAACCATACGCTCTTCTTGAACAACATCTCCACCACAACGATCGCACTTCCCACCCTGACTATCTTCATTGGAAAGCACCGTTTGGCAATTTGGACAGAAATTAACAACACCTTTTTTCTTGTAAGCCTTGCCATGTTTTAATAATTGAAGAAAAATCCATTGTGTCCAATGATAATATTCTGGGTCGCTTGTGCAAATAGTGCGGTCGTAATCAAAAGAAAGCCCCAACCTTTTTGATTGGTCAAGCACAGTTTTCATGCCATCTCGCACAAAGTCATGAGGATTAATACCTTTCTTAATTGCAGCATTCTCGGCAGGCAAACCAAAAGCATCACCGCCGATTGGAAACAGCACATTATACCCCTTAAACCTTTTATATCTTGCCAAAGCATCTGCTGGAATTGTGCCTTTCAAATGCCCAATATGTAAGTTACCACTGATGTTGTAAAATTCATAAAGTACATAATATTTAGGTTTTGTTGGATGAAAATCAATCGCTCGAAAACTCTTTTCTTTTACCCATTTTTCTTGCCATTTTTTTTCTATACTTTTAAAATCGAAATTCATAAGTTTAACTCCATTTATAAGTTCTCATTATAGATTTTAACTATAAATTCAGCTCATCACTTTAAACATACAACTTTTCCGCTCCGTATTATCCTGATATAAGTTGTTTTTTTGATGTTCGTTGATGTTTGTTTACACTATTTCACTTCTCTTTATATGGAAAAGCAGTTGAAGTTGCAATCAAGAACAACCCTGGAATAGTAAAATAGAATGCAAAGTCATATTTCGACAGTATTTCAATAAAACTTGCAGAAAACCCTAAAACATCTGCCCAACCATCTTCAAGCATAACGAAAAAGTATGCTGCAGTAAGCAAAAGGATGCCAAAAAACAATAACCAATCTTTTTTTATTCTAAACAACAAAAACAGCAATGTTACCACTAAGTTGATAAAACATAACAGAACAACCATTTGCATAGTTGAAAGAGCAACATAATCTGTAAGAATGAAATATGCCATAAAACAAAGAGCAACCCTTATTGCAATATTTATAATTTTAATTCCAATCCCCTTATAGACAACAAATGTATATAAAAATAAGAACACCTGCACCACACAGAGAAGCAATAAACCTATATTATAACTTTTGTCACTTGGATATAGAATTAAATAAATGCAAGCAATCAAGTTAAAAATCAAACCAATAAGAATAAATGTTTTTGAACTTTTATACTTATTAAATAGTAACGCAAACAGCACACTTGTCGCAACACAAGAAAAGGTCAAGATATTGTGTGATAAATCACCAGCAACAAGCACATAAATAAACATAGCCAGCACTGCACAAGCGAAAAGTACTGTTGCTAAAATTTTTAAATTCTTCTGTTTTTTAATATCCATGCTATTATGATAGCACAATATAAAAATTTTACAAAACATTTTTTAAAATTTTAAAGCAAATAACAAAATTTTTAGATAAAATTAAATTTATATATTAACCTCTTAACAAAATTTTAGAAAAAATTAAATTTATATACCAACATCTTTAAACGAATAACTTTTGTGTTTTAAGAAAAATTGACTTTCAAAATTAAATTTTTATTTATACCTCTTTAAAAAAATTTGAAAAAATAATTATTATCTTAATTTTTTTTAAAAAATATATGTAAAAAATCAAATTTCCTTTACTTTTTCAGTCAAAAATTGTTATAATAATTCTCAGACAAATATTTGGAAACTTATCTACAAATATTTAAATTTTCAAAATACAAACAGGAGAATAAAATGGCAAAAAACAACAAAAAATTCAAATTAATAATCGACACCGACCCTGGCATTGATGATACTATGGCTCACACATTTATGATGCATGACCCTCAATTCGACATCAAACTTATAACAATATCACATGGCAATATATCAGTTGATAATGCCACAAGAAATATGTGTCACCTTTTAGACATTTATAATAAAGACATTCCAGTGGTTAAAGGATATAGCAAGAGAATTGGAGATTCAAAAGAAGAAGCTGTTTTTCTTCACACAGAAGATGGTCTTGGTGGATATATTCCTCCAAAAACAACAAAACACCAACCTCTTAACGTGGATGCAGCGGACGCAATTTATGAAGTTTTGAAAGCAAATCCAAATGAGATTATAATGGTAATTCTAGGTCCTCACACCACCTTTGCCAATCTCATGATAAAGCACCCAGACGCAAAAGACCTTATAAAATCTGTTGTAATGGCTGGCGGTGCTCCATTTGGCACAAAGGGAGATCCAAACCATAATTCTTTCAATATTAGAACTGACGCACCATCATTTCAATATACAATAGACAGCAAACTTCCAATAATCATGGTGCCATCAAGTGTAGGTCGTGACTTTGCTCACCTCACCGAAGAACAGGTAGAGGAATTTGGAAAAATAAATGATGTAGGAAAACTTTTGAATTTAGCTTTTCAAACATATTGGGAACCAGAATATCCAGACCGCAGAATAGCCACTGTCGACACTAGTGCAGTGTACTATATAACTCACCCAAAACTTTATAAAATGAAAAGTGCAGATA
The DNA here is from genome assembly GCA_964405555.1 of uncultured Lachnospiraceae bacterium. Taxonomy (GTDB): domain Bacteria; phylum Bacillota; class Clostridia; order Christensenellales; family UBA1242; genus Caccovivens. The sequence goes on from CAYOOB010000015.1 coordinate 19,794, forward strand.
TTGAATTAAATACTGAAACCGGCAAAACCACTGCAATTTTCAATCGCAAGGGTCAATTTAAAATTGCTATAGAACTTAAACGAAAAAAATATATAAAAATGTTGTTTAAAAAATTACACGAGATGGACGATATCAAAATTCCTGACCTTGACAATCAAGACGAATTAAGAAGAAAAGCGGAAGAAGAAAAAAATAAAACAAACACACGCAAAACAACAAAAAGTGGTAAAACAACAACCCAAAAAGCAACTAAAACAGCAAAGTCGACAAATAAACCTTCCACTAAAACAACCACAGCAAAATCAACAAGCAAAGCAACATCAAAAACAACAAGCAAATCCACAGCAAAATCAACAAGCAAAAACACTTCAAAAAGCACAAAAACAATAAAGAAAAACAATTAAAAATAATATAAATATATTGGTAAGATTTGCTTAATGATTAAATCTATAGATGCTGACCAATCTAACAAATGAAAATATCACTATTTTCATTTGTTTTTTTTACAATCTATTTCCAAATGGTTTAACACGGCAGGCGGAAATTTCAACATTAAACACGTAGTTATCACCTTTGCGTTGAAATCTCACCACCACATCTTCTGAAAGCAACAGAAAGTTTCGAGCGATTGGCGTAATCTCTTCTTTAAGCACCTCTGCCACCTGCTCCAAATTAGAAAACTTATCTCTTATTAAAAGTTCGTTTATTCTATTCATTTCAACCTCCTAAATAATTTGATAGCAGTGCCAATAAATATTGGCAGACAATACATATAAAAACTTAAATAACCTTAAAAAATTTCTTAATCAAACGCTTAATAAACAAAAATATCAACAATGATAATAACAAAACAATAACAAAATAATCACAAAACAATAACAAAACAATCACAAAACAATAACAAAACAATATCAAAACATTAACAATATATTAACAAAATAATAACAAAATATTTACAAGAATAACGCATAGATAAATATTCAAACAGTCAATAGTTTTAAAAGTTAAAAGTTGTTTTCAATTTTTTAAAACACACAATAAGAAACGCAAAATTCCAAACACACTAATTAAACCAATTTTTTTATGTTTCTTTTCAAATAGCCAACCAAACCACGATATTTATAAGTGCAATCATAAATTTTTTTGCTTCCGTTATGTATGTTTTCAGACAATAACGTGAAGGCTCTTGCACTTTCTCCATCGGTCATAATTCTGCCGTCTGTGGACATCTTACCCACACAGTCATCTTCTGGAATAACCCCCAAAAGTTTAATTCCCATTGCTTTAACAATGCTTTCAATGTTCATCATTTCTCCAGAAAGGAGCAAATCACCCCTCATGCGATTGATAACAAGTCCCTTACTTTCAATATTGTATTCACTTAAAAGCCCCACAACCTTATCGGCATCTCGAATGGACGAGAGATGTGGAGTGACCACAATAATTGCCTCGTTTGCAGGATAGACCGCACGATGAAAACCCGCTTCAACTCCCGCAGGACAATCAATTAGGATGTAATCAAAGGAGTGGTCGATGATATCAACAATGTTTTTGATGTGTTCGCCGGTAATCTTGCTTGACGAATAGGTGTGAGAAGACGGCAAAAGATATAGTGACGGATACTTTTGGTCTTGCAAAAGTGCCTGCCTAACTCGACACTTCCCAGAAACCACATCGGTCACATCGAACACAACCTGCCTTTCCATACCCATAATCACATCCAAGTTGTTAAGCCCAATATCCACATCCATCAGCACAACCCGAAAACCCAATCTTGAAAGATAAACTCCCAAATTTGCACATAAAGTGGTTTTTCCAACTCCACCCTTACCACTTGTAATTACAATTTTTCGTGCCATAAACACCTCTCAAAAGAGATTATAAGTGCAATACCACCCAAAAACAAAGCAAGAAAGTACACAAAAAGTATGAATATTGTCTATTTTTGCTATATATATGTAAAAGCAATTAACTTTTTAAATATGATTATCTCACTAAAAAAATATTAAATGGCTAAAATAAAAATAGATTGTTAAGAATATAAGAATAAATTATCATGAATATTAGGAATAATTATCAAGAATATTAAAAATAAATTTGAGAATATATGAATAATAAAAATAAAAACACGGTTTCACTTACTTAACCGTGTTTTTAATATAAATATATTTCATTAACATAAACTTTATTGAATATTTACTTTATTAAAATATGCTCACAACTTTTCGATAATATTTTGCAAAAGTTGTGAGTCTGAAAGTAATTTACCTGCTCCTAAAATTGTGGCATTATCTGGGTCTTCCAAGATCTCAACAGGAAAATTTAGATATTTTCTAAAATAGTTGTCTAAACCTTGAATTTTTGAAGCTCCACCAACAACCAAAATTTTATTGTTGATTATATCCGTCACAATTTCTGGTGGCAATGTGTTTATTGTTGTGTCTATTGCACGAACAATCTCACTATAAAATGGTTCTATGGCTTTTCGTAAATCAGTTGACAGAACCACAACAGTTTTTGGTGTTTTTGTTTGAGCATCAACACCGGTTATCTCCATGTTGAGTGTGTCGTTTTCATATAAGCTTCCAACTTCATTTTTCAAACTTTCCGCAGTTGACAAACCAATAACAAAGTTTTGAGTGTAAGCAAAAAAGTTGACTATTGCAGCATCAATTCTTCTGCCACCAACCCCCAAGGTTGCTCCTTTGATTATGCTGGACATATTCATAACACCAATTTCGGTGGCTGTTCCACCAATATCCACCACCATGTTCACTTTGGAACTGTCAATATTTCTTCCAGCACCAACGCAAGAGCAAATCACGGATGGAATAAGTGTGACATTACCTAAATTTACTGCCTCGCAAACGTTCAATATATTTTCTTTTTCATGTGAGGATAAGCCACAAGGAACAATGAAAAGTGCATTATCCTCGTAAGGTCTAAAACCAACTTTACTTAAAAAATGTTTTAAAAGCACAACAGAATATTCAAAATTTGAGTGGTCGCCACTAACTAATGGTGTGAAAATCTCAACATTATCCTTTGTTTTACCCACCAATCTTTTGGCATCATTACCCATTGCAATAACCCGATAACCCGACTCCGAAGGTTCAGCAGCAATTAATGTTGGCTCTCTTAAAGCCAAGCCTTCCCCCTTAACATATATGCAAGTGTATCCTCCGCCCATTTCAATAGCATATTTTATCTTTCTCATCCATTCCTCCTCACACCGTGAATGTCACAGAAACAATATCCTCTTCCGTATTCCCATTTAAAATTGTAAAATAACTTATTGTCACTGAATCACCCTCTTCTGCAGTATATAACAAATTGAAGAGGTCGGTTTTGGTTGAAATTTCACAAGCAGTACCATCAACAGTAATGGAAACAATCACACTATTCTTAACTATGCTCACATCTTCATAAGAAAAATCTTCCAAAAGAAAATAGCCATACGTTGAATATGATGATGTATCAAAACTGTTCAGTGCAAAGTATTGTAAAATCTCATCTGTATATTCAATCCATTCTCCATTGAAATAAAAAGAATTTGTGTTTCCTTCATCCAACTGCGAAACAATTTCCTTATGAATATAAAGTTCCAAACCATCAAGACCAACAAAACTTTCCACCAAAGTGTTGGAATATTCCAACCCACTTTCATAACTTTCCACCACATCGTCAAGAATGGTCTTAATTATCGTGGTTGGAAGAATGGCATAGTATGATGTTGAGTCATCAGTTTCCACCTCATATTGATATGAAATTCCAATCAAAGAACCAGAGTCATTAAAAATTGCTCCACCAATATAACTTTCTGAACTCTCATTCAACTTTAAAATATAACAATTTTCAACAACAAAATCTACCGCTGTGTAAAAGCCTATGCCACTATTATTGCTATATTCAACATCTTTCACAGCATAGATATCTGTGGAATTATCAATAATAATTCCTGTCCAAACACTTTTGCTGTTAAGCGGTGAAGAAACCGCCAAAACTTCATAACCATAAGAGAATGTGGAAGATGAAACCTTAACATAAGGAATACTTATCTCTTCGTTCCCTGTGATAGATTCACATTTCAAAATTGCAAGGTCAAAATTGATATCCGAAAATACCAAAACTCCGTTATAAACACTTCCTGAATTTGTTATTATTTTAAAATTTCCATCTTCACAATCTTGCAACTCGCTGTATGATGTCACAATATAACCATCAGAACGAACATTCACTCCAACCACATTCACAGTTTCCGGTTCAAAATCCACTTCTTTTGTGTATTGAATGTCCACCATGGCATCAAGATATAACTCACCAATGGTGGTGTCGGATAAAAATGGCCATAAAGTCAATTTTACTGAGATATTATTTGGTGAAATATAAAAGAAATACAACACCACAAAGAGATAGCAAAAAATTACCGCAACAACTGCGAATAAAACAATCCACAAAATTTTTAAGTTGCCTTTTTTCTCCTCTTCCATATCTTCCTTTTTAATTATAAAACAAAATAACCCAAGATAGCAGACAAAACAAAATAATTATATGTTAAATTTGGAATTGTTTTGTTATTTTTTGTCGATTTCTTCTTTAATTATTTGTAAATTCCCCTGTTTTATTATGACCGAATGTTAATATTTAAATTTGTTGTATTTTTTATTTAGCTTTAGCAAACTTTCTTTTGAGTGTTCAAAAATTACAACCTTTAAATTAGTTGCAATAATTGATTTGTTTTTCTGTTATTATGTTGTTTATAATTTTAAATAATTTGCAGACTCTTGTTGAACACTTTTTTAAAGTCATCCGAAACTTTCATACTTTGAATAATTTCAAATGATGGATCAGCATTAACAACTGTTTTCATGATTATACTGTCGCCCAAAATATCACAAACAATATCGTTAATCACATTTTTGCGAGATGCATTAAGATTAACAGCTAAACTTACAAGCACACCAAGTTTTCTTATGGCATCAATATCATCATCTGTCAAAATTGACTTATATTTCATAACTTCTGGTAAATTAAAGTTGTCCAAATTTTGACATGAACAAGCAAACCCAGCAAGCAGGATATCCTTTTGCGATGCTCCCGAAATGTTAGAATTCAAAATGGTGTAATAAGAATGTTTTTGATTGTTGGAGAAACTAATAAACTTTCCGCAATCATACATATATGCAGCAATTTTCAGCGGTTTAACGTAAACTCTTGGCAGTTTGTGTACCACTTTGAGTTGTTTAAAGAGCAAAATAGCCATTTCGTATACCTGACTATTAATTGCCAACCCCTCTTTTTTGAACTCATACAAGTTATCCAAACTGTTTTGCAACATATCGGTGTACTTTTCATTTGCAGTACCCACAAGATTCGAGAGAACAACTCCCTCCAACGAATTTGCAGTTGAAACCACAATGTTATCACGTTTCAAAATATCATAAATAGCACTAATAATTGCCAACCCACCATCTATACTCTCGGAGCCTTCTGGGCCAAGCCCCTTAATCTTTTTAACTTTTTGAGGATCCACGCCAGCAATAAATTCGCACACTTTTGTGACAGCCTCGGAAGAAAGTTCAAAATTGTTGTCAATTTCCAAAGGATACTTTGTCAACTTCTTAGCAATGCGAGCAATATCAATGAAACTTTCGCCACAACCAACCACAACATCTTCTTCAAAACTCTTAACCAAAGAGCACTTTTTAATTTCTTTTTTCATGATCGCAACTTTATCTGCAAAAGTGCCATTAACTGCCGAAAGATTGCTGTAGCCATAAGGAATGGAGTTATATTCCACAACATTTCTTCTGTTAAACTTCATAATATATGTGTGATAAGAATTAATGCTGACAATATACCCCTTTGAAGCATCAACTTTTGACATACATGAAAGGTATGTGTTTTTAACAACCTCATCATCACTCGAAATAAGAAAATTCATACCAGTGTTAGTGTAGATTTCATCCAAAAAACCACGATAGTTTCTTGCCTTAACCACAATATTTGAAGCAACGGCAATCATCTTTCCAACTTTAAAAGTTTCAATAGTGAAACGATATATATTTAAAATTTTCAAAATATCACTTTTAGACTTTGGACTAAAAAGGCAATCTTTTGTGATATCGTTTGTGAGGTTATAATAATTTTCAACCTCTTCCAAAATGCGATACCTACCATTTCTGCTTTGTACAATTAAAAGTTGAACTTTTCTTTCGTTTAAACTGATGTAAGCAATGTTTTCCATTATTCCTCCTTATCTAAATCAATTGCGCTAACAGGACAACTTGCCTGGCACGCACCACAATGAATGCAAACAGATTTGTCAATCACTGCTTTACCATCGCTGTCGAACGAGATTGCACCAACAGGACATATTGCAACACAAGTGCCACAACTAATACATTTATTTTTATCAACCATAAATTCACCTCTTGTTAAATAAACAATAATTGTTATATACAAAATATAGCATAAAAAAGAAAATTTGTCCACTATTTAGAGGAATTTTTGCGTATTATTTTTTAAATACTTTAACAAATTCAACCACAGCCAAGCATATAAGGAAAACGCCGAAAATCATTTTTAAAATTTTAGACGGCAGAAAAGACATAGCCACAGCTCCCAAAACAGAGAATACAACTCCAAATAAAATAATCCAAAAGATGTTTTTAGTGACAATATAGCCGTTGCGATAGTGGATATAAATAGAAAAGATTGCCATAACCAAAAAACTCAATAAGTTTATCCCCTGAGATAATTTCTGATCGAAGCCAAGAAAGATGGTAAGCACAGGGATGAGAAGTGTTCCACCACCCATACCAAGACCACCAAAAATACCCGAGATAAACCCTGCCAAAATCCAAAAGAAATAAATCATACCACTATTTTTCGACAAAATATTTTTTTTATTCTTTTATACTACTCAAAAAAATCAGGAATATTTATTTTCATAACCTTAGAAATTTTATTGATAATTGAAATTATAACATCAAATCTTTTTTCTTTATCCACATCAGGAATTTGGTTTAGAAAATATTTTAATTCAATATTAGTTATCCCACATTTTAAACAAAATTTAATATGCGACCAACATTTATTATTTATGAAGTTTTCTACAATCTCACATTTAAATCTCATGTTATAATTATATTATGACATTATGTCATAAGTCAAGAATTTTAATGACATTTAGTCATATAATATAAAATATGAACATGAATAAGTTTTCATCAAGAATAGTCGAATTACGAGTTGAAAATGGTTTAACGCAGGAAAATTTCGCCAAAGAGATTAATGTGTCACAATCCACCGTTGCTAAGTGGGAAAGCGGAAGCAGAGAACCAAGTTTTGATATGCTAATTTTGCTTGCAAAACATTTCAAGGTAAGCACCGACTATCTTCTTGGATTGGAAGATTAAATTGATAACACCCACGCATTATTTAGAAACAAAACGAACTGATAAACACTCCCATTTTTGTTTTGCGTGATTTCAGTTTGTTCATTCTCAATAAACCTCCCATTTTTGATTTTTTTGAAAAAATGTTGACTTTTTGATTTTTTAGTATATAATATTGTTATAAAACCTGAGAAAAAGGGCTTCGTGCTTACGTGTTCTCAGGTTTTTAGTTTAAAATATCACCTCCCATTTTTGATTTTTAAAAATGTTGACTTTTTTGATTTTATAGAGTATAATATAAGAAAACTTGAGGCAGAACTTCGTGTTCGGGTGGCCTCAGTTTTTTTGTCTTATTTTGAAAGATTAATAAACTATAAACAAAAATCAAACTATAAATAAAATAAGTTATTTTGCTCCTTTTAAAAATTTTATTTTAAACTATTGACTTTTTTATTTTTATTGCATATAATACTTGTATCAAGTGTTTAGTAGCAATACTTCGAACACGGTTCGCCGGAGAAAATACAATTTTCGAAAGGCATAAGAGATAAGTTTTACTTATCTCTTTTTTTATTGCATAAACTTACCTATAAAGAAATTATGACGCTTTTTAATTCACTTACGGTCAACATCTTTAACACTAGTTAATTTAACATTTCTTATTCTTATATAGATTTTATTTACACCACTCCAACAACTAAAATTAGTATCATATTTAGGAATAGCATAGGTATTACCACGCTTAACCTGTCTTAGCTTTTTTAAATCAAAATGTTAAACAAAATAAATTAAAAATATACTTAACTAATGAGAGTAAATTAAAACAAATTATGAAAGTTAAAAAGCGGATAAAACGCAAATTACAAAACAAAGACGCAAAAGACAAAAACAAATACAAAGCATAAAACAAAATACAAAATATAAGAATAAAAGATAAGAATAAAAGATAAGAATAAAAATAGTAAAATAAAAAAACGGAGTGTCTTATTTATAACTCCGTTTTTATATTAAGATAAGTCAGTTAACCATAAGCCGAGTTCTGTATTGGATGGTCATCTATCCAGACTTGCTGTCGCCAACAAGTTCAAGCGGTGTTTTTGTTGAGCGTGAAAGAACGCACTTATGCTCAAACTTAACCTTGCATCGAGTGGGGTTTACAGGGCAACGATTGTCACCAATCGTTCGGTGAGCTCTTACCTCACCTTTCCACCATCGCTCCGCCAAAGACGAAGCAGTCTATTTCTGTTGCACTTTCCTTAGAGTCGCCTCCACCAGTCGTTAACTGGCACTCTGTTCTTTTGATGCTCGGACTTTCCTCTCTGTGCCCCTCACGGACACACAGCGACCATCTGTTTAACTGACATTTCCATTATACCAAAATAAGTGGTTATTGTCAAGTTTTTTCGCCACAGCAAAACACTTATACCAAAACTAATTAAAACCAAACACTTTATAATCTATAAACCCAAACAATAAAAAACACTTATTAAACAACACCAACCCACAAAATATTCAAATAACACACAAACAAAAATAAATCTCAATTTATAATCTTTGCGTATTGCACATTAACTGCAAATTATGCTAAAAAATTACACTTGAAAAAGGCACTTCATACTAAAAAACGCATCCCGACACAACAATCTAACTGAAACAATCGCTAATTTATACTTAATAATTCAACTTAGTTAAATTGATGAAGATTTAAAAGCAGAGTTTTTTTTACAATGTGTAATAATTCTTCATAAATACTTACTTTTTTAACTTTAAAGATATGAATAGACATATACAAGATTCTGAACAAATTAAAAACAAACAAAACACATTGCCACAAACATAGCAAAACACACATTAACCAACATTAAAGATTTGTTTTATTCTTCCTTGTTTATCCGAACTATATCCCTGCATTATGCCGTCTTGCGACACCTTAATTGCCACACCATATTTCGCCATGGTGGTTGTTGCTGCAAGACGCCCACCACCAAGGCTACCAGCCTCAATCTTAATTATCGCACCAACAGCAATGATTGTGCCGTCATAGTCAATCACAGTGGCACCGTCAACAGAGGTCATCTCTTCGATTAACTTTCTGTCAAGTTCAAACAACTTCTTACCAGCAACAATCTTTCTTATAGCCGCCGTTTTCATAGATTGATTTTTATTCAAAAACTCTTCATAAGAAAGACTAAACTTTTCAATTATGTTCTTGGCATTTCCGATATTATATAGTTTTTCCGCCTCTTCAAGTTCAATCTTTTTTTTCATATTAAAATGTTCTTCTGAAATAATATCCGCCGCATCAATATGTTTAAGTGCCTCCAATGTCCTGTCATTGTTGACATACGCAATACACGCCCCCTTGTATGCAAAAGAGCAATCTAATGCGGTGTTGTAGATTGCCCGCCTAATCTGTTTTGCCGTGTATGACGCATTGTTGTAGAGAAGCCTAATAATTTCTTCATGCGAATAAATACACCACTTTCCATTTCTCTTAGCGAACACAAGTTGGTGTGCGAAGAAAATCAAAATATCCGCCTCTTTGGTCAACACAATACCAACTCTTTTTTCACTGCAAACTCTTGCCAAGCGGTCGTATATATTTGGAGATATTGTAGGCACGGACTTTGTTTTTTTTAAATTTACATAGCCCATCATGTTGCCATTACGGTCAAACTCAATAAAGGAAGATTGACCGTCAGTAAACAAAGCAAAGAAATCTCGATTAATAATCTTTGCATACTGCACACTATTAGTTGAGTGTTCAGTTGAAACACTTAAATTAATCAAAATTCCAAGTTCCACCGCAAAACCTTCATAAGTTCTTGATGCCCAAATTTCAAGTGCATTAATTATACCAAAAATGGTTTCTTTTCCGCTATCAGTCAAACTTTCAATCAATGCCTTTTCAATGGCAACATCATAGAGTTGTTTTAAATACATTTTGTCGCTAATCGTGGAGGTTGAAACAGTGTTAATTTCATGTATAATTGCCTTAATCAAATTAACTTCAAAAGACTTAAAAGCCTGTCCTCTTTTAAGGATAAGACGATAATCATCCGCTTTGGTAGGTTTAAGCAAAACGGTGTTACCCTGACCAAGAGCAACCTCCATATCTCTTGATGAAGACTCTTCTTCTCCAACAAGATATGAACCCGTGAAGAGAGGAACAATAAGTTTTCCAACAATTTCATAAAATTCCAACTTTTCCATAGGCACACCTCAATTTAAAACATTAAATAGAAAAACAAAGTTCATAAACAAAAAGTTTAGGAAAGTATTGAAAAAGATTTTAATTGAATGTTTTCAGTACTAAATAAATAATAAATTCAATTATAAAAGTTTCTTTATATAAATTTTAAATATAATCACCAAAACCTGTCAAGTAAATTTAAGTTTTTTTTAAAATTTTTTAATTTTTTTTGCTATATAATGGATTATTGACATTCTTTTTGTTTGCCATTATTACTTCATTTTTTTAATACTTAAAAATTTTTAAGTTTTTTGTTTTTTAAGATTTAAATACTATTTTTTCTTTTATATTTTTTATCCATAACTCACCTAACTTATACCATTTTTTAATACTCAAAACATATTCATAATCACTCGATATATATAGATTTTTTATTTTTTTCAAAAAAGTATCACAACCCACACCCCTTAAATTTTTTGAAACTTCATCTTACTTTTCAAGAAACATTTGTATCGTTTCCCTTAATACCTCCCGAATTTTTACTACTCACTTTTGAACTCTCAACACTTGCAACAAGGTTTTCTAAACTATTCATTTCATCCGAATCAATTTTCAAATTGTAGTTATCTAGTTCCTGACCGTCAAACTCATTCTTAATAATTTGCAATGTTTTGTTTTCGATTCGAGAGATATAAGAGCGTGAAATACCCAACTGTTGCGAAACTTCTTTCTGCGTAAGGGCACGAGGACAATCAATGCCATAGCGAAGTTTAATAACCATTTGCTCCCTCTCGGTTAGTTTGCTATTGATAATATTTTTAATTTTCTGCATCATCAAATTCGTTTCCACCTGCATAAAGATCTCCTCATCATCAGAAGCCAAAACATCTTTGAGTTCCAAATCTTTGTCGTCATCGCTACTGCTGGTCAAACTGTTGATAGAAATAACATTTTTATGCTTCTTATTAGCACGAATAAGCATCAAAATTTCGTTATTTATGCACCTAGCAGCATAGGTGGAAAGTTGAACATTTTTGTTATAATCGAAGGTATCAATAGCCTTGATAAGCCCAATAGTTCCAACAGATAATAAATCGTCAGCCTCTAATGAATAGGTATATCTCTTCACAATGTGAGCCACAAGACGCAAGTTATGCGTGATAAGTTTTTCACGAGCCTTCATATCCCCTTTTTTCATCTTTTCGTATTCTATCTTTTCCTCTTCAAAAGAGAGCGGTTTAGGAAACCCCTGAACCGTGTTAACATAATTAGTAAAAAGACATATTCTACTAAAAAAATAGGCAAAACTTTCAAAAACCATAAAGACCTCTAATAATAGATATGTTGAAAATTGTCAAATTTTGCCTAAAAATGAAAAAACGAACAAGCATAGACCAAAAATTTTCGGTATTAACTTATTTTTAAATTAAATGTTGACTTTTAATCCTCCAAATATTAACTTTTAACCTTTAAATATTAACCTTTAATCTTAGAATATAATTTGGAAATGAAAACTGAGAAAAAGAGCTTAGTGCTTACGTGTTCTCAGTTTTTTTATTAGTCTAAATACTATCTCATAAACATATTTGTAAATTCTTTATCCCCCTAATATTTAATATAAAACCAAAAATAGCATAAAACAAAAAAGCAC
>CAYOOB010000016.1:0-28756 GCA_964405555.1 uncultured Lachnospiraceae bacterium
TTTAACATTTTTTTAATTTTTTTCACTTTTATCTTACATTTATCTCCACAACTCGCCCTTGTGTTTGTTAATATATTCCTCTCGTTATATGTTTTGTTATGTGTTTAAGTTGATTTTTATAGTGTTTTTTGATAGAATTATACAAGAAATTTGATAGAATTATATTAGGAATATTTAAATAGAAACATAATTTGGAGGTTGAATTATAATATGAATTTAAAATTAGTTGTACCACAGAAAAAAGATTTATGGTTTAAAAAGGAAATAAAAGAAGACTCGTCCACAATGGATTATAACAAGGGTTATGACTTAAACCTAAATGGTTATAATCGTGATGATGGAACAATTAAGACAGATTTGAAGGAATTGGAAGAAGTTTGGTTCTTAAAGTGGATTGGAAACGAACCAACTAATTTTTATTATTATATAGAAGACAACGGAACTTTTATTGGCGAAATTTATGCAAAGTTTGATAAAGACAAAAACTCTCATGAAATCGGCATTGTGATTAAGGGAGAACATAGAGGAAAAGGTTATTCCACCCCAGCAATTAAATTGTTGTGTGAAAAAATGAAAGAATATGGTGTTAAAACAATTATACCACGAACTTCCTATGCAACGAAAAGGTGCAGTTAAAGCCGATTTAAACAATGGTTTTGTTGTTAAAAAAGAGAATATTGACGGAATGAAAAAGTTTGGGGAAGTTGAAAAACTTGTTTATTTGGAGAAAGAATTATAACTGTTTTTATTTGAATTGTTTTTATTTGAATATATTTACTTGATTTAAAAAATTATATATCTTTAACCATTTATTATTTTAATGAATTATAACTAGTTGTTTTTTTATGAGAATTATAGTTGTTTATTATTCAAAAAATTATAACAAATTATTATTAAAAAAATAAGACGAACTACAAAAAATTGTGTTCGCCTTTTTTTATTTGGCGCTCCCGTCAGGATTCGAACCCGAACTAATGGTTCCGAAGACCATTGTGCTATCCCTTACACCACGAGAGCATATTTTTTTAAAAAATTAAAATGATTCTACTAAGACATTGTTAAAAAGTGGTTTTTAATTCATTTTTTACCTTTTTAATCATTTATCTTGTCTAATAAATATATCATTTTAATTGAATTTTGTCAATTTTTTTTGAAATATATAAGTTTACTTGCTTTTTTTTTAAATTATGTATAAAATAGATGTATATATTATAAAAAATTTTATAGAGAAAATTTGTTTATTATGTGAGGTTAGTTGTATGAATAAAAAACTTAAATCTTTCATTATTTCACTGATTGTGTTTACTATTTTGGGTTATATTTGCGGTGTGGTTTTACACTATTTCACTCAAAACCCTTCAAGTTTTACTGATTCGTTAGTGACTATGGACTATGCTTTGTTTGGTGCTGGACTTGGTGCCGTGATTGGTGTTGGTTTTTACTTTTTCTCAAATCCAAAGAAAAATGATTTGAAAGATAAATCTAAAGGTAAAACTGCAAGTGGTGAAGAAATGGAATTGACCTACGACGCAAAATGGCTTCAAGCAAACGAAATTGCTGACCAAAAAGGTTTGATTTCAACAACATGGTCACAACTTCCATCCTTGAAGAACACCGGTATTGTATTCCGTAACACAATTGAAGGCGGTAAATATAAAATCGGCATGAAGGATGAATACCATTGCCTTATTATAGGAACAACCGCTTCTGGTAAAACTTCGTTGGTTCTGGTGCCGTCAATTAGAATTTATGGTCACTCAGGTGAAAAACCATGTTTAGTAATCTCCGACCCAAAAGGTGAATTATACACCAAAACAAGTCGAATTATGCAAGATGAGGGATATCGAGTTTTAACCTTGAACCTTCGTGATGCCTTCTCTTCTACTCGCTGGAACCCTATGGAACACGCTTTCGACACTTACCACAAAGGAAAAAATTGCAAGAATAATATTAAAAAATGCACGAATGGCACTAAACCAAAGTCTGCTGGATATAAAGAAATACCTGGTGAAAAATATGGTAAAGAGTGGTATGGTTTTGAAGGTGTGGCATACCCAGACGAAGAATCTTTGCGTGTGGCAGTGCAAAGTGCAGAACAAGTTTATTGCGACCTTGCACAAAACGAGTTACGTGAAATTTGTAACACGATTGCACCAAAATCTAAGGCACAAGACCCAACTTGGGAGGAAGGTGCTCAGGACTATTTGTATGGTTGTGCACTTGCCATGTTGGAAGATAGTTTAAACCCAGAACTTGGCATGACAAAAGAAAAATTCAATTTCTATAACCTATATAAAATTGCAACTTTCCGTGACCCTGATGCCGATGCACCTTTTGAAACTGTGAGAAAATATTTGTTACAAGGCAGAAATGAGGCAACTTCTAATGTTCCTAACCTGACTTCTGCGGTAATCAATAATGCACCAAACACCACAAAATCTTATATCGGTGTTTTGAATGGTAAAATTTCTTTTATGAACGATATCGGTATTTCTTACCTGACATCACAAAGCGATATCAATTTTGATGATTTCACAAGTGTTCCAACAGTTTTCTATTTGATTATTCCAGATGACCGTGAAGAGCGCCATAACCTTGCGATTTTGTGTCTTTCACAATTGTATAAACGCCTTGTTGATAAAGCAAACTCATATCCAAGTGGCAAACTTCCAAACCACGTATACTTCATTTTGGAAGAGTTTGGTAACCTGCCTCCTATTCCGAAGTTTGATAGTATGATTACAGTTTCTCGTGGAAGAAACATTTTATATGAAATTGCCGTTCAGTCTTACACACAGTTGGAAACAAAATATGGTGCTGATGCTTCAAAAACTATTATTGGAAACTGCAATGCCCAAATTTACATTGGAACTGATGACCAACCAACACGTGATAGTTTCTCAAAAATGTGTGGCGAAGTTCAACTACTTCATGAAGAAACAAGTGTTTCAAAATCGGATAAAGATAAGGATGGAAAGAACACCAGCACAAGCACACAACGCACCACCCGTGCCCTAATCACCCCTTATGAACTTGGACAAATTGAAAGAGGCACTGTTATTGTTAAACTTTTCCGTTATAACCCAATAAAATTGAAGTTGACTCCATATTATGAAACACCATTCTTCTATAAGAAAGATGCTGAACAACCTATTGGAATCATGAAGAGTTTGGACACACAAAAAGTATACTACGACATCAAAATGAGAAACAGCAAAATCTTAAAGAAACCAAGCAATCCATTCGATTTCTAATTAATTTCTTAAATAATGATGAATTATATTTCTTCATGCTTGTATAAAATAGTTTTAAAAAACAGCCACAGATAAAAGTGGTTGTTTTTTATTAAATCGACCCCTTACATAACTAAAGAAAATTGTTTGCAGTTTTGATGTCAGCAAGCTAAACAATTAATATAACAAAATAGCCACAATATTAAATTTTTAGACGCAATAATCGCATTTTATGATTCAATTCCATAACAATAAATTTGACCTAATTTCACATAATAAAAGTTTTTTTAACGGAATGAACAAAAAATTAAAACATTTCATAATAAAACTTATGGAAAATGGTTATAACGATGAACTTTTACCAGAAAACTTTGAGCAAATTGCAAAGGCTTATTCAAATTCTTTAAGAAATAAAGGTTTTGTTTTTGTCAGTTTGGAAGAAGAAGAGTTTAACTTGCTTGTTTGCGAAGTTTTTATTATTCTTGCAAAAATGGAAGCTTGCCTTGCTCGATTAAGACACCAAATTGATGCAAAAGTGTTGCAAGAAAAAATTGATAACTCCACTTGTATGTTGAGGAAGGAATTTCAATATAAAAAAACACACAAATTTGTGTGCATAGAAGACGAAAACAATGCGTTTTTAAGTTTGATTTCTTTGGAAAATTTACTTATAATCAAACTTATGTTACTTTCAATCAAAAGCGAAAAATTGGAAGTTTGCAATAAAATTATCACTTCAATATCCTGCGTTTTTGCTGAAAGTTTTTCTTGCGAAGGATTTAAATTAAACGATACTTAAAATATTCTATGTTTAGTGACATTTTATAATTTTATAAATATTAAGAACAATCCTCAAACAAATGTTTAGTTATCATATTTTGATTGACACTCGAAAATTAATGTCTTTGAAAATTATGCCATATTCTAAGAACAAAAATATCAATTTAACACTTAACCACAATTTTTAAAATCATAATTAGCATTAAATTTTATTGATTATTTGACTAATTATAAAATATTTAACTTCTCAAAAATTCTTTTACATTTGGCATACAACCATTCATTGCGTTCACAAAAATTCTGTTTTTCTCTGGAGAATAATAAGATGGTTTTTTCTTAAATTGTATGAGTTCTTTTGGATTGATTTTTAGTTCATCAACAATCCCCTCACAGATCAAATTGGAAAGTACAACAATTGCATTTTTCTTATCTATATTACCATGACGTATTGCCGTGGCCAACAGGTTTTCATCATCAATTATCTCGTTTAAAGCCATATTTAAGAAAAATTGCAATTTTTCAAGAGCAAATTCATTTCCATTTGCTCCTGCCAAAATCTGCCACGACATATAATATTCAAAATTTGGAACTAACAAATTTGGTACACCTTTGTTAAAAAAATAGGCCACACAATCTTGTGCAATACAATCTCCGCTTAACGCTTTTGTGCAAAGTTCAGTGAAAACATCCAAGAACATTCCCTTTTCTTCGCTATCCAAAACTTCTCGACGATATTTTACAAAGCCTTCAAAAGCGGTTTTTCTGTCGGTAAAATCTTTATAATCCATATAGAACTCCTAAACAAATTATATCTAATTATTAAAAAAAATACAAATAAATTGCAAATTTTACACCATTTTTTAATTATTTTTGTATTCAAGTTTTATGTTTGAATCCTTTAAAAATTATCGCAATTTGATTTGTATTATATTATATTCGTTTTTTTCTTTTAAATTTTCTTATTACACTTTTTATATGATTTTTACGTTATTAATTAATTTTTGTATGTTGTTTACTTCTAAATTTTTCCTCTTTTGCAAAGATATATGAATGAGCAATCGCAATTTCAATCAAAGGCAGAGCTACAAAAATAAAGTCTAATACCCCAGCAAAAACAACAAATATAATATAGAACATTGCAGAAATTTCCAAAAATAAATCAAACAAAAGAATTATACCAAACATAACCGATGCAACAATACACACCGATGTTAAAGCCAAAATTATATAAAACAATATTGAAAGTCTATGTCCTTTTGCAAGTTCTTTGCTAAGTGACATAATTGAACGAACATCCATGTCTTCGCTTTCAAACAGGATGATGCTTGTGAAAATGTAGTTTAAAAAAATCACAACTCCCGGCACAATAAATAAACATAAACCAAACACCACAAGCACCAATTTTATCACAAACAAACAAAAAGTTTTTATAAATTTTCTTATAGAAACAAACAATTCCTCAAAATAACACACCTTACCACACTCTTTTTTATAAACAAATCCACTCAAACCAACATCAAGATAAATAAAAAACAAAATCGGCAATGAAAAACTCACAATAGGTATGAATGCCGAAAGAAAAACTGCCACAATCACAATAATATTAGCAAATATTAGGTCATCCAAACTGTGATTTGACTTTTTAATATACTCGCCAAGCTCTATAACACCATCAACTCCCTGATTGACTCCATTCACAATTTTTTCCATACTTGTCTTTGTTTTATTTTCTTTTTGATTTTTCTCCATATAAAAATTATTACCAAAAATCATTAATTTAAAAAAATACCCTAACAAATAACCATAACAAATAAAACACTAACAGATAGAACACTAACAGATAGAACCATAACATATTAAAAACTATAAAATTAAAAATTAAAAAGTTAAAAACTAAAAAAATAAAAACTAAAAAATTTAAGCGACAAATTAAAGCCATAACCAAAAAAAACATAATAATAAAAACAAAAAAAAATGATAGTTTTTATTTTTAACTATCATTTTTAATGATTTAAATATTTTATTTTTTAAGTCAATACAACTCACAAAATTGGTGAGAACAAACGAAAAATTGCTTGTAAAAACTTTGTTAACCATTTTTTCTTTTTAAAGAACATAAGGTCGGCTCTTGTGCAATGTTTTAGGTCCTCAGCATAGTATTTGCGATATTCCTCATTTAATTCTTTGGAATACATAACAACCGTATCCTCAAAGTTCAAACCAAACGAACGATTATCCAAATTGCAAGTACCTATTGAAAGTTTATTATCATCCACAACAATCACTTTGCTGTGTAAGAATCCATCATACACATACACATCCGCACCAAGTTCAACAAATTCTTTAAGATAGGAAAGTGTCACCCAATATACTGTGCGGTAGTCTGGTTTTGACGGAACCATAATTTTCACTTTAACTCCGCTTGCAAGTGCAATTCTAAGTGCGGATATAAATGCTTCATCTGGAATGAAATAAGGAGTTTGAATCAAAATACTTTCTTGTGCGGTGGTTATAAGCTTTATAAACACCTCTTTAATAGCCTGCACTTCGCTGTCTGGACCTGAAACGATAACCTGCAAAAACGTGTTTCCATAGTTTGCTGGCACAGGAAAAAGCCCTTCTTCCACATACTTTTCTGCGGTAAAATTTTCTTTTTTGATATAACGCCAATCGTTCAAGAAAATTTTTTGTAATTGAAGCACACCCGGACCTTCCATCCTCAAATGCGTATCACGCCAAGGAAAAAGTTTTTTACTTCCACCTATATGGTCGTCACGAATGTTAATACCACCAGTATAGGCAATTTGTCCATCAATCACCACAATCTTTTTGTGGTTTCGATAATTCAACTTTAAATTAATCGAACGAAAATGAGCAAACGGTGGGAAGAATTCTGCAACCTCCCCACCTGCTTTTTTAAGTTTTCTAAAAAACCTGCGTGGTGCTTTTCTACTGCCAACGCTATCATAAATCAAACGTACTGTCACACCCTCTTTTGCTTTTTTAATAAGCAAATTCATCAATTTTTTACCTGTTTTGTCGTTTACAAAAATGTAATATTCAATGTTAATACTCTTTGTTGCATTACTAATATCCTGCAAAAGAGCATCAAATTTATCCTTTCCCCAACAAAAGATTTGAATTTTGTTGAAAGGATAGAGTGTGCTTCCATAGTTATAACAACATTTAATTAAACTTTCATCTTGTGCAGAGAATTGACTTTTAATTTCTTCGTTACTCATTAAAAGTTTGTTTATTGTTGTGTCAAAATCCATTTCATAGATTTTATGGGTTCTTATCATCTTTTTAACACGGAAAGAAAGTCCGCTTCCAAAAACGATATAGAAAAGGTAACCAATAATTGGAAGAAAGGTTAGTACAGTCAACCAACTGATTATGCTTGACAACTTTTTTCTTTCAAAGAACACCATGGAAATAAAAAGTAAGAAGTTGATTACGATGTAGGCAATAAACACCCAAAACCATATATTCATGCTCATAAAACACCTCAAGCTGACGTGCTGTCTGTTAATTTAATTGTGATTTTGTAGAGTGAAGAAGTTGAGTCTGTTCCACTTGTTTGTGTTACCAAAACATAAACAATATATTCATCAACACCTGAAGTGATTGTGATTGGATATGTGCCTTCAACTTCACTCACACTTTCTAACACGATATCAGAAATGAAATATGCTTCAATGTTGCCACTAACTCCTTGCCTATTTAACAAAGTTGAAATACCAACATTAGATAAATCTAATTGTTCATTCGAACTTGAAATTGAAATAACATAATTATCTTCATCGTCAACATTCATAACTCTAAATATTGTGCCAGAAGAATTTGTGTAATTATCAAACACATTTAATGTGATATTGAACAAGTAGTATCTGTCACCCACACGCACGTAATATTGAACTGTTGCTTGGTTCTCTTGTAAGTCTACGCTACTCACCTGAGTGAATGAGTTGTTTACAAGAGTGTAGTATGAAACATAAGTACTGCTGGTAAGTGCATCATCACCTGTATATTTAAATGCTTCATTAATTATATCTCTAACATAAGAGTCTAAATTTGACATACTGAACGATGTGTTTGGTTGAGTTGTAATTTCAAGGTTGAAAATGCCGTTCACAGAAGCAGTGGTGTGGTAAAGATAGAATGTGATGCTTACAGTAACAAAGTTGATTGAGCCACTTTCTGTTGCCCTATAAGTTACAAGATAGGTTTTTGTTAAGGCATTCACACTGCTTGAAACTGTAATATCTCCTGCTGTTGTAAGAATGTTTGTGGAAGAATCTCGCTCTTGAAGTGTAAAGAAAATTCCTTCTTGAACCTCTTCTTGACCTTCTGGCATATAATCATTGTCAATGTTTAAACCTAATGCTTCTTTCACTGCACTCCAAACATCAGCTTGTGAAATTGTTCTTATTGTTTCTCCGCTTGTTGTTGTTTCTGTGAATGGAATATAGGCACTTATTGTTTTGTTTGTTCCACTTTCAACAACTTTATATCTAACAATGTATAGTGTGATTTTATATACCGTGCCGTCACTGTTATAATCAACAACCAAATATTGTCTTTCCACATCTGTGCCCGCTCCACCACTTACAGTGTCGGTATAATCTTGCGTGATGCTGGTCACCTCTCCGTTGGTTGTTGTGACTACATAGATTTCATAAGAATGACCATCTTCTTTGTTGTCAATTAAATTCTCTAAGGTGTAACTTGTGCCTTGATTGAGTGCAACCGATTTATAAGCCGTGTCACTATACACAAAGAATCTTGCAGTTACAATCTTGGACGTGCCATCCTCACCAAGAACAAGATATCTGTTGTTGTAAATTCCGTCAGTGGTTGAACTGAAAGAATCTGCTTCTGATGTCAAGTTATCATCTTCCAACAACCACCAACTTTCTGTTGTTGTTTCAAAATAATTCGTAGCTTCTGTTTTTAACATATAATACTGTTCTTCACGAGTGGCTGAAGTGCTGTCATCATAAACAAGCAAGCGGAATGTGAATGCAGTTTGTGAATACGAACTTCCATTTCTGTAATTTAACACAAGTGTTACATAATATGTTCCCGCACTGGAGAATGTCCACGAACCAACATTATTAAAGTTATAATAAGTTGTTGTTCCCGAGCTGGTGTCATAAACACTAACCAAATGGAATTTCTTGTTTGTGAATGAACTGTAACGTTCATATTCATCAAACAAATCGTTGAAGTTAAGTGTTGAACCAACCGTAGTTGCACGAATAATAGTTCCTGTTTCAACTGTTACAGATATAGTGGTGCTTAAAGATGCACCATATAATGTATAATCACTTGGAATTGTGATGATATTGCCATCAGTCGTCACATAGGTGCCTTCACCTGTCGTTGATGCAGTAGATGATATGCCTGCAGACAATCTGATTGTGAACGAACCAATCAAGATTTCTGTGTTGTCTTCTTGGAACTGTCCATCACAGCCACTAATCTTCATATACATATTCAAAACAAAGACAGTGTTGTAAATATCGAAGCCTTCGGAGGTGGTTATCATACCATTCTCGTCAATATATGCCACACCCTGAGAATCCGAATCAATTTCAAAGTAGAATTGATACCTACTATCAAGTAAGCTTGTTAACAATTTGGTTCCTGTCGAACCACCTTCTGTTAATGTAACATTTCCTGCCGATGCCCACTGCGATAGTGTGATTATATAATATGTTGAAGTGCTATTTGTTACATAATAATAATCATCAACTATAATAGAGTTATTTTCTGTTTTTGTTGCAGTTGCACTTGTGTATCTTGGATATACAGTGAACGATTTTACAGTACGATAAACTTCACCATTTTGTTTAAATAAGAAGTATAGGCTGACCGTCTTTGTGTTCGCACTGCTAAGTTCATCCAAAGATTCAATGTTAAGTTTAAGTGCACCACTTGCAAGGCCTGCAATACTAAAGGATGTTAATGTGTTGTCGCTACTAAAGACCTTAGAACCATTATATAAGAACACATCACTTAAACTTGAATCTGTAAGCGTTTGACTGATAACATAAAGGTAAATTCCATCGCCACTGTTTAAGTTTTTAGTTAAACCAACAATGCACTCTGAAATGCTGTAATAGAAAGTTTTTGCATAATCGTTTGTGTTGGTGATTGTTATAACATTTGCATCATAAGTTGTGCCACCAGAAGTGAATGTGTAGTTACCATTTCCATCTTCTGTAAGGTTTGAAATTAAACCATTATGAACCACAAATGAAACGCTTTCTTGTGCTTCAAGCACAACTTCAAGTGTGTCATTTGCAACTTCTGCAGATGATGTCATATTCTCATAAACTGAATCGCCGTCCAAAACAGTGCTTGTGAACAAACTATCACTTGCTGCACGTTGAATGGTGACTGTTTGTGTAAGTATGCATTCGTTACCATCAGCATCCACAAGAGTAATCCTCATGGTGACATTAGAAATTGTGTTTCCAGTGCCGAACAAATAACCATCGAAGTATGGCACAGTAAAGTAGCCCGACGAACTAACACCACTTTCCATATTGATTCCTGATGAGGAAATGCTTGTTATAAAGGAACAATCCTCACTGGTAATAAGTTGTGCCACTGAAGTTCCCTTTATAGTTTCTAAGGAACCATCTATTTTGGCTTCCCCTTCTTCAATGTTGTTATAGTAGAAATCAACTGATTTAACATATATGCTGTTTACTTTTGAAGTATAATTTTCAATAGAGTTTTTGTCAACAGTCTTTATGTCATCTCTATCAAATGCATAAGCCGAAATACCTTGCAATGTTACTGAAACATAATTATCTACATTTGCATCTGTATAACTTGGAGAATATGTTCCACTTGCGTTGTATGTTTGTGTTAAGATTTTATCACTCCAATCTCCATCATCTCCACCATTTGTATATGTAATTGAAAGTTCTCCTAATGCTGTTATAGTATCGGATGTTGATAAACTTTCAAACACAACACGAACTGTGATTGATGCACCATTAAGTGTGCTTTGTAGTAAACCATAAACATAAGATGTACCATCAGACCTTAACCAATCACTTAAGCCATCATTTGTTGCACTTGTTGTACTTTTGTCAGACTCAGACCAAATATTTATACTTGTACTATAACTAAATACTTTATATATTGTTTCACCAGAACTTACTTGTGATCGTGTGGTTACACCACCTGATGTTGCCTCCATCTGTGAGGTATTAATTGTGGCATACACATATATTGCTGATATGGTTAAATTTTTAGTTCCTCCGCTTGACAATTCTACCGTACCTGGAGAATATGATATTTCAAGAGTGTTTCCATATCTTGTTTGGCCATCATTGTTGGTGTATGAAGTGTATGTGAATGAATCATACTCCAACATTTCATTTTCGTAAGTTACTGGGTTGAGTGTGGTGTATCTCGAACCAATAACAATATTTTGACCTTCTGTGATTGTTGAAGAACTTATGTTATATATTGTTGGGTTATCGGAAGATTGCACAGTGAAGTAGAACCTGCCTGTATAACCAAAGTTATCCATAAATTCCACATAGAAGTATTTTTCACCTAACACCAAAATTGACGGTATGGTTATGGAAATTGTTCCTTCAGAAGAGCAAGTTGCGGTGTATATGGTACCTGAAGTGTTTTTAGACCAACCTCCAAATGCGTCGGAACTGTTTACAGTACTCCAAGAGTTATACTCGGTGGCTTCACCATTAGCATTATTCTCTGTGCCAACATTTACTGTGTAAGTGAAATTAAAGTTATAAATTGAGTTTGTTGAAGTCCCTCTCATGTATGCGTTAATAACAGAAGATTCGCTTGAATACAAATAGAATGTGTACGAATTACTTGAAAAATCAGTGTCAGAAATTATGTAAGCATCACTTATATTACTTGCATAAGTTTTTGTTCCATCTGTGCTTGATGTGCTTGAAACAGTGGTGGAGTTTGCCGCACTCTTCGTGTATGTTAGTTTAGATTCTTCTGTGGTAACCTTAAACAACAAGTTGTGTGAAGTTGATACATAAGTGCCGTCACTCAATTCCACTGAGTAAGTCAATTTCATCATAACATAGTTGCCGTCATTGTTTGCACCTTGTGCCCAAATTGTCCAGTCGGTTGCATTTACACTTGATGAAGTGCCAGAGCCATTTCCTGTAACTACAATATAGTTGTATGTGTTGCTTCCTGAGTCAATTTCGTTGATATCATCTGCGGTGTAATAAGTGTTGTCAGTTGTATTATACGATCTTGGCAAAAGCCCTGTGTAATAATAGAATGTTTCGTCTGAAGAATTTGTTTGTGCTGTACTCACAAGCATTGTATGAAGTTTTCCTGCCGACAAGGCAAGTTTATAGTCTTCACTGTCTGTGCTTTCATAACCATAAGTGCCTGCAGATTCATTTTCATCTAAAACAACTTTTAATGTTGAGAAACCATATTCTTGCAGAGTGATTGTTCCGCCCGCTTCTGCCATTGATTCGGCAGTGTAATTTTCGCCAGTACGCACAGACTTAATTCCAAAGCCAAGTGAAAGAAGTGAAACACCTCCTGATATAGTGTCGGTTGCTTCAATCTCTTCTGTGTATGGAATTGAGTTTGAAGTAATTTCATCCGCATTGTTGGTAACTTCAAAATCTATTTGCAAAAGCAAAGAATATGTGCCTGTGATGTTGATTGTTCTTGCACTATCACCACTTCCAACTTTAACTGAAAGGTTAAGCACCTGTGTTTCATCAAGCATATCACCTGTCATTGTGAAATCCGACAACTTTTCGTCCGTTCCAGAACTTGATGAACTGCCTTCAAGTGTGTAATAAATTGTTGCGTCTTGTGTTATTTTTGTGCCGTCATAATACACAATCACAACACGTGCTGTGAGGTTTGGTGTGATTAAGAATATTGTGCTGTCATCAACTGCATTTCCCACAACATCGCCGTCTTCATAACTTAAGTACGTTCCAACATAAGTGTAGCCAATGAGAGATTCACCCAAGTCTAAGTTGACTGCGTTTGAGTTGGCACTGCCTGTTATTTCGTATATCTTTGTTGCGTTGTTTGAATTTTGGAACTTAACATAATATGTTCCGCCTGTTTTAAGTTGATAGTTCAAAATACGGCTCTCTGCAAAGAGAGTTTGTTCGCTATAACTTGCAAGGTCTTCCGCATAAACCGTTTCCACAGAATTTGTGGAGTTTGGCATATAAGTTCTTAAAAGCACGTTGCTTCCTTGAACAATTGTGGCATAATACCTCATTGTGACGTTGTTCACAGTAATCAAAAAGGTTATACTTGCCGAAGTTGTTCCGCTGTCTAATGTGAATATGTAATTGCCTGCTGGTGCCTCTTCTGCGTCACTGCAAATGTAATCATTGGCTGTGATTGAATCGCTTGTGTATTCCACACTAGAAATGCTTAGTGTTAAGCCGGCATCCATAGATTCTATTCTAATCGTCCAATTTTTAGTTACTGATAAATCTGATGATTTGCTTTCAATCGCAATTCTCTCTGCGGATGCAAAATCTGCTGATGAACCAAAGAATTTCTCTATTGTTGTTGAATATGTGCCGTCTGAACTTTCCGTTGTGCCTATGTATTCTCTTGTCAACGCACTTGAACTTGCGTCTGGCTGTGGATAGTTGACTGTTGCAGTGATGTTTGGTGTTACATAATAGGTGTATGTAAGGTTAATTGTAAATACTTCAACCAATCCTTCTCCGCTATCATCTCCGCTATTAAATAAATATGCAATTGTGTAAGTTACTCTCTTTGTTTCGGTTGATGTTTGTCTGTCAATATCAACCGAAGAACTTAATGAAGCATAAAGTGTGGTTTCAGAATTGTATGTGTATCCGCTTTCTTCTGTTTCATCTGCAATTTTAAAGTTGAAATATGAGTAGTCTTCATCAATATCTTTCAAACTGGTGTTGGTTGTAGAAATAGTGTTTAAATAAATTTCGTTGGTTGTGTTGTCATACAAAACTGTTTGGTTGGTGTAAGTGAAGTTTTGTGTTAAATCGAAACTCTGTGCAACTTCAATTTCGAAGTTGAAGGTGTACGTGTTACCAATAGAATCTGTGATTATGCCTGTAAATGTAAAGGTGGTAGTTTCAGTTAAGTGAGCAAACATAATTGTTCCTTTGCTGTAATCACCTGAATCATTTGTTATCTTAACCAAATTGTTCAAAGCTACACCATTAAGTGTGGCATCTCCGTTGTTCGCCTGAATTGTAAATGAGGTTATTGTTGTGCCTTCTTCTGCACCAAGAGTGGTGAAGATTGAATTTTCTGTGCCAACAAAGTTATATGTTTCGCCACCTGTAAAGCCAGAAGATAATTGTGGTTCGTACACGCCAACAACTGTGAGCGAGAGTTTAAATACAACTTTTTCTTCGGTGTAGAAACCAATTTCAAAGACATAATCTTGGTCAACTATATCTCTTGGTTTTATAATTAACGTTCTGTTACCTCGTGAGTCCGCCTCACTCAAATAAACATAACCTGTTTGAATGTTGTCACTACTTACACTGTATGTTGTGCCGTCAATTGTAACTGTTGCTGTGCCAGATGAAACAACAGAATTCTTACTTGTGCCCCAAGTCCAGTCGTCTGGATAATAATTATATTCCAATGTTATGGTTGAACCATCTGTGGCTGTGAGAACTGCTCCCGCTTGAATGTATAATCGAGATTGCAGTGCACTGGAAAGTGCTTCTTCGAGATCTGATGTTGATGCGTAACTGCCAGAAATGTAAACACCAAAATCGGTTGGAGTTGTGACTGTGTCGCTTGAAATGCCGATGCTTACAGTGTATTCCACCCCTTCTGAACCTGCACTGATTTCATCTGTGTACACTCCGTCTGTGGCTGTGAGAGTTTGATTATCTTTTGTAAGTGAATAGGTGTAATTTGAGCCTTGATTGAATGCAAAGGTGTAATATAACACACTTCCAATTGCCTCTTGTTCACCAACATAATATGTTTTTGCAATTACAACCGTAATTTCGGCTGTGGTGTCCTCAACTTTAATGTTGAACACATCTTCATTGAAACTATAAGAAATGTATGAGGACCAACGATTTTCTGTTATGCTCATTCCGTTCACTGAAACAGAATATACGCTATAATCTGCAGTATATGTAACTCCATCTTGGAAAACAGGATTTTTAAAACGAGTTACACTACTTCCAATTGCATATCTGCTGTTTTCCTGTGTGAAGGTTTCGCTTAAATCAATTTCATAACCCTCTTCTTCGCTTATATAATAAGAAGAAAGTGTGTCAAGATATTCCACATCTTGTGCATAAGGATAGTTCACTTCACCTGCACTGAAAGATGGGTTGACTTGAATGCGATAATACCAAACAAACGATTCTTGTGTGGTGTTATGAGTGACTTGTGCTTTTAACACAATGTAAACCTCTTCATAATTTGTTGAAATATGGTTAATTGTCAATTCTGTTTTGTCTTCACTTAATGTTGCAAGATTACTTAATGTTTGTTGTGTTCCATTTGTTGTGCCAACCATGCTTTCAATTGAAACTGTTATGGATGATGTGCTTGAAATATTATAATAGAAACCATAGATATCTTCGCCAGATAAACTAGTTGAATCATCATGTAAGATTGTGTAAGTGTTTCCTGCTTCAAGTGTTTGACTTACACCCGCCTCTTCTAAATCAGAAGGTTCGCCAAGCAGAGTTGCAAAGTCAACACTGCCATCACCATAAATATTATAATCATTGTAATCATTGTCATAATAGAAGAATGCCTCGCCAATACCAGAAATAATAGCATTCATTGTGATATAAACAGACAATGTTGTGTCACCACTTGTGATTTCAATTTTAACCACAAAACTGTTTCCGTCACTAAAATACCCGCTGATTGAACTTGTTCTCAATGCACCTGTTATGTTAGAGTCAAAACTTCCACTAAACCCATTTTGGTCCAAACTGATGCTTATGTTGTCAGTTTCATTAAAATTATATGTTGTGCTTGGAAGAAGGATCAAATATGTTTCACCATTGTATGTGACAACTGGAATATCGTCAGTGAATATCTCGTTAATAGTGTCCTCGTCATTACTTCCGCCATATCCAATTGTGAGAGATAAGGTCATGAATTGAATATCTCCGTTTTCGTCTTGCTCGCACAAAATTGGATCACCAACTTCAATAACTTCATCGCCACTTATAATCACATTCATGAGTATACCATAAATGGCAGTGTCAGTTCTTTGCGAGGAAGAAGAACCTTCATATATCACAAACGATTGTCCAAACACTTCGCCAAGATTTAGATATAAATCTCCGCTGGCAATGGAGTATTCTCCACCAGTAAATTCTCCAACAGTGTTGATTGTAACATCGCCAACTGTGATATAAGTACCGTTGCTGGAAGTGTTGGTAAATGAAATTGTACTTAAATCACTTGATGTAATTTTTTCCCACTCACCATTATCAATATATGAGGTTGCTTTATAAAGTCCAAAACTATCGCCAAAACTATAAGTTAAACTTGAACTGTAACTCAAGTTTTTCAAGTTGAGAAGCGGATTTTCATCGAGAGAATCCACAGTTGCCCTGACAATAAGGTTTGGATTGACATATAATGTGATTTCTGTGTGTAATGCGTAAGACGAAACAACACTACCATAATATATTGTGAATGTAACTGTCTGGAATTGGTAAGTTGTACCAATAACAATGCTTAGTCCGTCTGCTCCAGACGTGATACTAACCAACTCATCCGTTCTTGAAGTACTGAATTGAGCACTTGTACCTGTCCATGAATATTCAGTTGAACCATCACCAAATGAAGTGATTGGAAGATATGTGGATAACAAATATGTTTCATCCGCAAATACACTTGAAACACCACTGGATGTTGACGAAACAAGATATGATGCCCTGTCATTTGTGTTTGCATAAACAGAGAAGTTGTCCGAAATTTGTGCATTTTGTTTGAATGTGAATTCCAAAGTTATTTCATATAATGAATAGTTAGAATCGCTAATTGTGAAACGAATTGTGGTGTCTTCGTTAAAAGGTGCCAACACACGAAGATTTGTGATTTCTGTTCCACTTTGTCCAACATAGTCGTCAAAATTTGTTGTTGAATTATTGAATTGGAATATTGCTTCTAAATTCGATTTTGAATCCGAACTCAAACTTGAAACAAAATCGCTGGCAAGTTTAACCACATAATTATTTATGCTCTCTGCAGATTCGCTCTCTCCAACATAGATTTGCACCAAACTTCTTAAATCAATTGAATCTGAGGTTTTAACATACTTGCTGACTTGTACATAAGAAATGCTTGAATTTTCTGTGTAGGTTGGGTTTGATGTAACTGTGGTTGAAGTGTCCACCTCAACCTTCGAAACGCCTTCACTTGTAATGTTAAATGTGAAGGTGTCAGAAGTAAGACAATCTTCTGATTCGCTTCCATTAATGTGAACATACGCATCATCATTTTTACTGTCAACAATGTAGACCGTTAAGGTTGTTGTTTCATCTTCAGCAGAGGCAAAACTACTAATTTGTGTAAGCGTGCTGTTAAAACCAAGAATATAACTTCCATCAGTGCCTGGGTCTTCAACAAACCTAACACTATAGATTCCTGCATTAGAATCAATAGTCTTTCCAAACTGGTCGGTTAAAGAAAATGTTAAAAGAGTGTTTAATGCATCAACTGCTTCAGAAAGTGAATCTCCGTTGTAAACAGTATAATTTCCCCAAGTGATTTTACATCCTTCAGAAGTGATTTCAACATCAATATCTGCAAGTGTATTGTTTGAATAAAGATAAGAGTTGCTTTCATAAGCCCCTGTAATTTCAACTGGTTGTTGATAGTAAATATAGAAACTTAAAACATTTTCATCGCTTTCCAAATAGAGATTCTTTGAGAAATCTTCTTTACCGTCATTGTATTCCAGTTTCAAGAAAAGTTGCTTACCTCTGTCTATTCCAGTGACTGGTGCAGAGAAGTTATCCTCATTGATTACAAGTGTTCCAACAAACGTTAAAGTACTGTCTGTTCTTGCATTTTCATCTTCACTAAAATTCTGTAAAGTGATGTCAGTAGTTTCGTTGCCACTCGAATCATAACAAACCACCTTCAAAGTTCCATCAATGTATGCTTGAAGAATTTTTTCACTGTCGCCGTCTAAGTTTTCACTCTTGCTTAAAACAAGTTTGAAACTGATCACACTTGTTTGTGTGCCGTCTTCATCCACATTGATTGCTGAGATATAATAGTTGTTGTTATAATCTTCATTTGGTTCGATTGTAGAGTCAAAACTGAATGTTGCCTCCATATTTGCAATTGAAAGAGTGCTGTCAACCGCAACTTCCTTCGCTCTACTTAAATTCACAATAATATAGTTGCCGTCATCGT
This sequence comes from uncultured Lachnospiraceae bacterium, assembly GCA_964405555.1. GTDB lineage: Bacteria > Bacillota > Clostridia > Christensenellales > UBA1242 > Caccovivens. Next base: position 18,435 of record CAYOOB010000016.1, read on the forward strand.
CATACACTGGAACATCGTCCACATTTGTTTTGATTATAGCCACAACAACCTTAACAGTGCCAACAAAACTTCTTTTTGCAGTCAAAACGGAACTGCTAAGTTCATAGAAATAGGTTTCGTCATCAAGCGATGAATCACCCTCAACCGTCAGCAATTCACCTTGATAATCATACAATTTTAGAAGTTGAATGCTTGATGTACTGCAATCGAAAAGGTCGTTCATTGTGAGATTATTGGTGGAAAGATAGTCTGTAAGGTCGGAATCATCAGTATAGATGAAATAACGTGTTACAGTGTAAACATTGCTGGAATTTATTGAATTAATTAAAGCAGAAAGGTCAATACTGCTTTCCATAGAATTACCTTCGGAATCATAAGAAATCTCAAGCTCAATGGCATCAGTATCAGACCAAGAAACTGACTCATTGTAAGTGCTTGTACTAAATGTAATTGTAATTAATTGTTCGGAGTCGAATTCAAAGAAGTTTTCCCAAACACCCTCATCATTCAGCATGAAGAAGTTGATGTTGAGAGTTGCCGTGCATTCTTCTTCTGCCGAAATAAGCCAGTAGTAATTAGAATATTCACTTGGAGTGTTGTTTGCAAGAATATAGTATGAAGTGCCAGAATTTTCCTCAGAGTCCTTCACATAATCGAATGAAGAATCATAATCTTCTTGCGAAATTGTGACATTACCATCCTCGTCAGTAACAACCTTAATAACCTTACCACCCGAGATTTTCAGGTTGGTTTCAGCCTCCGATGAGGTGATTCTTATACCAACATTACCAAAAAGAGAATTATATGACGAACGTTGACTATCCAAAATTGAGAGGTCGAGTGTTGCGTCACCAGTGTCCGCATTCTTTGCAGTTAAAGTGAAATATTTGTCCACAGTGCCTGAGTAAGCATTACCTGCACTGCCAACAGTCACAGAATCAACCGTCACATTCACAACCTTAATTTCAATTATTTTAGAAACGTATGCTTCTGTGTGTTCGTTAAAATATGCCAAAACGAATTCTGTTAAAGTTTCACGGTCGTTAGCATAAGCAGAATACATATTCATCACAAGGTTTTGATAATATGAATTAGAAAAAGTGTAGACAGTCACCCTTGCTGTGTCTGAACCACTGTTACCATTTGCTGTGAAGATATCGGCATCATAATCGTATGAGATGTAAGATGACGAAAATTCATAGAAAATTTCTTTCTCTTCTGAAGTCGAAAAAACATATTTGCTATTCTCTGGAACAAATTCCACATCAAAAGTGAAATTGGTGTTTGCCACAACTTCCTGCGTGCCGTCATAGTCTTCATTACCTGTCACTCTCACTTGAATGTCATAAACAGGAACGTCAACATAAACATAAGCATAGATTCTGTCAGCTATCACATTCTCTGAAACAGCAGTAATTAAAGATATTCCACCAACCGTCCACTCTTCACCTGTGTTGTTATCGTCATTTGTCACAAGCGTAACAGTGAATGCTTTGTTGATTGTCACAACTTGTGGAATAATGATAACTCCGTCTGTTATGTATCCATCTCCTGTTGTTGTGCCACCACTAAGAGAAAGTGTGACCGTGTCGTTTGTGACTCCCTCTGTGGAAGAAGTTATAGTCATAGAAAAATCAGAAGCCACTTTGTAGTATGCCGTGTTGGATGTGGACATACTGCTGTCGTAATATCCAAGGTCATCATCTGCTAATGTGTCAGAAAAACTTATGTCTTCCGGATCAACCACAGTTTGACTGAGTTCGCCAGTAAGATATAAAACCAAGCCCGTAATCCCAAGCACAATAAAAATACCCATGATGGCCATCATGAGGGCTTGCCATAATTTCATTACTCCCTTTTTCTTCTTCATACTAACTCCACTTTTGTTATGTTTTTTATGTATTTTTAAAATTAGCAATTCAAAAATTTACTTTTTTTGTTGCCTGCTGTTTAGTGAATTTTTATTTAATTCATTAAACAAAATTATTGTAACATTTTTACTCCTTTTTAATCAAGTGTTTTCAATTTATTTTCAATAAATTATTAATATATATAGCGCAATATATAGGCACCATTAACAAACACATAACCAACCAAGAACCATCGTAAAGAATCATACAGCCACCATTAACCGCCAACACAGCCAAATTTCACCATTTAACTACCAGTCATATATAGCCAAAAGTATAGCCAAAAGTATACAGCCAAAGCATATAACCAAACCACAAAATAAATACATCTGTGACCGAAGATTAAACACATTATAAATAAAACTAAACAAAATAACCTCCTAAAATCATTAAAAATAAAATCATTAAAAATAAAACCATTAAAATAAAAAACAAACGACAAAATAAAAAACAATTAAAATCAATAGAAAAACATTAGAAAAATATTAAAAAATATTAAAAATTATTAAAAAAATATTGAAAAAATATAAAAAATGCAAAAAAAATAAGTATTATTTGATTTTTATTTTATTTTTCTAATTTTTAATTTGATTTTATACTAATTTCATATTTATTTTTTATATTTTCACTTTATATTTTTATTTTTTTAATTTTTATTTTTTATATTTTCACTACTTCTATCACCTCACCATTTTTACTTTTCTTATTAAAAAATTAAATCTTATTACAAAATTAAAAACACAAAAAAGTGATAATTTTACCGTTTTTTAATGTTTTTTTGCTAAAAATACGTTATTTTTTAATATTTTTCTCGTTTTTTATAAAAAATAAAATCCAAATATTAAGAAAAAAATTAATAAATTAATAATTATTAAAACAAAAAATAGATTTTTTTATAAAAAAATTAATTTCTATTTAATTAATTTTATTAAGAATTTAATTTCGCATTTTTTTTGATTTAATATTTCGACATCATTCGTTCGTCAGCCGGTTGTTATTTAGAAAATATTTATAAGAAGTATTGATTAATCCGCTTTAACATCGGTGATGCATTTTACAATCAAAATTCTTTTGTATTATCAAGTCTTTTAGAATTTTTAAGTTGACAAAATAGTGCATATAGTTTATAATAAAATCATGAGAATAGAAATATATAATTATCTTAACATCATAGACAGAAGACTGGGTAAACTCTATAAATACTCAGGCTTTTCTCCTTTGCCAGAAGACTTTGAAGTGACAGAGGAAAAATTTAAAGAAAGAATATTCATGAGCGAATTAAAAAATGAGGAAGTTCTTCCTCCATTCATTTATGAAAACAAAAAAGATATAAAAAAATGTTTTAAAAATATGTTGAAAAACATAAAAAAAATTGAAAAATCTGGCAACTACAAACATCTTTGCACTCCAAAATTTGCCGAAGAGTTAGATTTATATTTCACTATGAGTATTGCAGTGTGCGAGATGATTTTAAAAGACTTTAAAACGTACGACTTCAATGAAGTGTTGGCTTATCAAGAACTCTATAACATCAACCCTATTCTTGCACCATATCTAACCGTTCTTTTCTCTGACCGTGTTGACATTCAAACTCTTTTCGACGGTTTGGAAGCCCACTACACTCATTCTTATTTGTCTAAAATTAAGATTTTGGAAAAGAGGACGCAGAAAAAACAAGCAAAAGAAAGAGAAATACAAAGTAATGTGAAGAATTTGCAAAATACTAAAAAAATTCTTCAAAAATCAAGAAATATAGGCAAAAAAGTAGAAAAAATCGAACAAAGTGCTAAAAAAATGAAAAATAAGCATGATGTAGAAGAGGTTAAAGAAAAACTTAGACAGGCAAAATATAACACAAATAACTCTACAACTGTAACTACTGAAAAAATTAAAGAAACTCAACATAACAAACAAAATCATAACAATCAATCCCAACTTACACAACAAACTCAGTCTAAAAAACAAGCTCAAACAGATGAACAAAATTATTCTCATAAGCAAACTAAACAATCTCATACCAGCACAGCAAGACAAACACAAACTAACACAGTAAAGCAAACACAAACTAACACAGTAAAACAAGCACAAACCAGCACAGTTGAAGAATCAACAAACAAACAACGTGAAGATTGTTGAAACCGAAACTAAAAAGAGTACAACATTAAATATAAAAAACACAACTCACATTCTTGGTAAAAACGCATAAACAACAAAGACAAACAAGACTCGACCAACAACAATACTTATCAAATTGTTAAAACAAAACAAACCATAAACAAAGTGTCACGAAAGACAACACCAACTATAACAAAATCTGTCAGCAACAACAAAAGTGACGCAAACAGATAACCTTGAAAACTCAACCAAAATTAAGAAAAAATATAACAAATTAAGGAGAAATCATGATTCAAGCAGTGAACGTTTCGCTTGCATTTGGCGGGCGAACTTTATATAAAGATGTGAATTTAAAGTTTACCAAAGGAAATTGTTACGGCATTATTGGAGCAAATGGTGCTGGAAAATCAACTTTTCTAAAAATTTTGACAGGAGAAATCGAACCTAACACAGGTGAAATTGTCATCACACCTGGCGAACGTATGTCTGTGTTAGAACAGAACCAAAATAAGTATGATAACGAAACTGTTTTAGACACCGTACTTCTTGGTCATAAAAGACTAATGGAAATACAAAAAGAAAAAGATGCCTTATATGCAAAAGAAGATTTTTCAGAAGAAGACGGAATTCGTGCAGGCGAACTTGAAACTGAATATGCCGAACTTGGCGGTTGGGAAGCAGACAGCGAAGCAAAAACACTTTTACAAAATATGGGTGTGGATGAGGCAGTTTTCTATAACCAAATGTCAACATTAGACTCCAAAATCAAAGTGAAAGTATTGCTTGCACAAGCACTGTTTGGCAATCCAGACATCTTGATTTTAGACGAACCAACCAACAACCTCGATTTTAAAACAATAAGATGGCTGGAAAATTTCTTGCTCGATTTTCAAAATATTGTGATTATTGTATCTCACAACCGTCACTTTTTGAATAAAGTGTGCACTCACATCTGTGATGTGGATTACGGTGCAATAAATATGTATCTTGGAAACTACGATTTTTGGTACGAAACAAGTCAACTTTTGCTTCGTCAATCAAAAGAACAAAACAAAAAAGCTGAACAACGTGCAAAAGAATTGAAAGAATTTATTGCAAGGTTCTCCGCTAATGCATCAAAAAGCAAGCAAGCAACAAGCCGTAAGAAAGAATTGGAAAAATTAACACTGGAAGATTTCAAACCATCCTCTCGAAAATATCCTTATGTAGATTTCAAATTCGAACAAGAAATCGGCAAAGAAATTTTGAAAGTGGAAAATCTCACAAAGAAAGGAATGTTCAAAAACCTATCCTTTAATGTTGAAAAAGACCAAAAAATTGTGTTCTTATCCTCAAATTCGCTTGTTTTAACCACTCTTTTTAATATTTTGGCTGGTAAGGAAGAGGCAGACAGCGGAACTATTAGGTTTGGTAAGACAATAAAATTTTCATATTTGCCACAAGATAACCGTGAATATTTTGAAGGTTGCCACCTGTCTATTGTGGACTGGTTAAGACAATATTCAAAAGATAAAACCGAAAGTTATGTGCGTGGTTGGCTTGGCAGAATGCTTTTCTCTGGCGAAGAAAGTTTGAAAGAAGTCAATGTACTTTCTGGTGGCGAACGTGTACGTTGTATGCTTGCAAAAATCATGTTGGAAGGTGGAAATTTCTTGATGTTTGACGAACCAACAAATCACCTTGATCTTGAAAGTATCACCTCGCTCAACAAAGGCATGATTAATTTCAAAGGAGCAATGCTTTTTGCAACTGGCGACCAAGAAATCATCGAAACCGTTGCCAACCGCATAATTGATATTGTGGACGAAAACACCATAATTGACAAACAAATGTCCTATGAAGAATATATTGAAAAGTTCAAACTATAAAATCAATCTTCACAAAAAAATTGAAAATATAAAATAATTTAGAAAATAAAATATAACATAACAATAAATATAAACAATTTTAAAATTTTTGTAATCAACTTTAAGTTGGAGATTAAATCTTATAAGAATAACATTTTAATATAATATATCTAATTATCATACACCTATTAATATGTATCTATAATATAAATATCCATAATAAATGTCTAAAAATACTATATAAAAAAATGTAAACACAAATAAAATTCAAAATACAACTAAAAAATTAGAAAATTAAATATGAAAAAAGATTTTATCACACAAATTTTATGATAAAATCTTTTTTTATTTTGTTAACTGTTCTTTGTATACCTTCTATATATTCTTATCTTTTTCTTATATAAATTCTCTACATATCTCTTCCAAAAAATTCTGCAACCTGTCTTTTCGCATTAGAAACAGATGAGGACTCTTCTTTTTTCACTTCACCCCTCTTGTTAAAACTGTAAGAAGACTGCAAAGTCCTTTCATTACACCATAATGTAACAATTCCATTTTTAGGAGAAATTTCAATTGCAGTGTTTCTCTTATAATTTATTGGATTCTTAAAATAAGATGTATAGTTTAAAATTAATTTTTCTCCGTCTTCAGAAACTTTTAACTTCCTTGCATAATTGATTGGGTCAGCAAACGAAGCGCTTTTATACCCCTCATATCTTGTGATTAAATCCGATTTTACATCACCCTTTAAATTAATATCTCCTTTTTTTATCATGTCATAAATGTCATGAATATCCATCTCAACATTTGAGTTTTTGTAAACATTTTCTAAATTCTTCAAAATAATAGCAATAAATTCTTTCTTAACTTTCATCTTGTCACCCCTTAGATTAATTATATATGTTTTTTCTAAATTTTGCAATACTTTTTTTTAAAAAAAGATTACATTATATAAAATTTGTTTGGTTAAGACTTGACATCTTTAAAAATTTTAGATATAATACTGCTAATTAATGTTTGCGATGACGGAATTGGCAACTCCAACAGCAATCCGCAAGGTCGGCGTAAAGGCTTTAATGAAGGTGAAATTTTCACGAAATAGGGTGGAACAGCGGGAAAACTCTCGCCCCTATGCAGAAATGCATAGGGATTTTTTATTTATAATAGAAAGTATTGTGACGTATTTAAAGTCAAAACCAACAAAACTCCATATAAGCTGACTATAATAATAAAAAATAATTAAAAAAAATCCTAACAAAAACACCTTAACAAAATGCATAAACAAAACTTAACCGAAGCGGAGCATTAAGAAAAGAAAATTAACTAAAATAACAAACAAGATCACCAAAACAAACACAAACAAAGCCAAAACTCAAAAAATAAAAAGGAGATATTTAATTATGAGCAACGCAAAAAATGAAGAAAAAAATGTAAGCGAAAAAAGAAGTGTCACAATGGATAAAATTGTCAATCTTTGCAAAAACAGAGGTTTTATCTTTCCAGGAAGTGAAATTTATGGAGGTATGGGCAACACTTGGGATTATGGTCCAGTTGGCGTAGAACTCAAAAACAACATTAAACGTGCCTGGTGGAAAAGATTTGTGCAGGAAGACCCAAAAAGTTATGGTCTGGATGCAGCAATCTTGATGAATCCTCGTGTTTGGGAAGCAAGTGGTCACGCACAAAATTTTTCTGACCCAAAAATGGATTGCAAAAGTTGTAAACAGCGTTTCCGTGCCGACAATTTAATTGAAGACCATTCCAAAAATACAATTTCTGCCGAGGCCATGACAACTCAACAAATGGAAGAATATATCAATCAGCACAAAGTTAAATGCCCACATTGCGGTAACTTTAATTGGACTCCAATAAGACAGTTTAAACTTATGTTTGAAACTTCTCGTGGAACTTTGGAAGGAGAAAAGGATGTTGTATATCTCCGCCCTGAAACCTGCCAAGGCGAATATGTCAACTTTTTAAATATTCAAAGAAGTATGCGTGCAAAAGTTCCGTTCGCCATTGCTCAAATTGGAAAATCTTTCCGCAATGAAATTACACCTGGAAACTTTATTTTTCGCACTATTGAGTTTGAACAAATGGAACTTCAAAAATTCTGTAAAGAAGAAGAGGCTTTTGATTTTTATGAAAAGTATAAACAGGATGCAAGGCAGTTTCTGTTAGACTTAAATTTTAGCCCTGAACATTTAAAGTTTCATGACCACGAAAAATTGGCATTCTATGCAAAAGCAGCTTGTGATATTTTCTATCTGTTTCCTATGGGTTGGAGCGAACTTAACGGCATTCATCATCGCTCCACACACGACCTTTCCAGACACCAAGAATTTAGCGGTAAATCTATGTTATACACCGACCCTGTCACAAACGAAAAATATATTCCAAATGTGGTTGAATATTCTATCGGTGCTGACCGCCTTGTTCTGGCAGTTTTGAGCGAAGCGTATGACGAAGAAGTTTTGGAAAACGGCGAAACACGAATTGTAATGCATTTTCACCCTGCCCTTGCCCCATTCAAAGTTGCAGTTTTACCTTTGCAAAAAAATCTTTCAGAAAAAGCAAAAGAGGTTTTGGCAATACTTTCAAAAACCTTTATGTGCGACTATGACGAAACGGGTTCAATAGGAAAAAGATATCGCCGTGAAGATGAAATTGGAACACCATTCTGCGTAACAATCGATTTTGACACTCTTGAAGACAACACCGTTACCATTCGTGACCGCGACACAATGCAACAAATTCGATTGAAAATTGAAGAACTTGTGCCATATTTAACAGAAAAAATTAAATTTTAATTGAAGAACTTGTGCCATATTTAACAGAAAAAATTAAATTTTAATTGAAAAATATACATTTTTTCAATCAAGCTTTATAATTGGTAAAAAATAATTTTGAATAGCTTAAGTTTTAATAAACAATATTTTAAGACAAAATATTAAACTTAATAAATATTCTAAGTCAAAAAGTTAAACTTAATAGATAAAATTAGTTAAAAATTTTTCAAAGTAAAAAATTTGATAAAAAAACTCTCTTTTTCCAAGAGAGTTTTTTCTTATGATTATATGTTTAAAATTCTCATAATGTGTCTACTAATAATCATAAGGATAAGGTCACAAATCCAAATGATGTTGAAACCGAAGAATATTCTTATAAGCCCAGCAACAATCTTTCCTTCTGAAAATCTTGTTAAAATCCCAAGAATCCAAGAGGTTATTGGAATTATTGCAAGAATTACGCTTATTAAGTATCCCATTCCAAAATAATCAGTTCTTTTTGCCATACACTTTCTCCTTTTAAATAAATTTTGTTACATAATAATTTTACTCCGTAAAATTAAAAATGTCAACGAATTTAATTTATATATATGAGAATTTTGCAAAAAAATTAACTTGCTTTATTTTAACTTTATTTTTGTATTTTTCTTTGATGTTATCTACCAAATTAATTATTTAATATTACTAATTAATTTTCTTATGTCAACATATATCTACTTCTCATTAAAAAGTCATTTTTTACTTTTTAAAACACGAATTTTTTATAAAAAAATTCTCATAATAATTTAGGAGATAAAAACATGATTGAAAAAATGAATGGCGGAGTTAGATGTAATGTAAGAGATTGCGTCTATAACGAAAAGGGTTGCAACTGCAATAAGCTTGTGATTGATGTTTCACAAGGCAATGGCGAACTGATGCCAAACGGCGAACAAAAACACTACTGCAAAAGTTATCTAAGCAAAGAATAATAAGCAAAGAATAAAACAGAATACACAAAAAAAATCAAAAACAGGGTTTTAACTTTGTTTTTGTTTTTCTATTGCTTATTATTTACCTATTTTTAAAAAATATTTAAATCACCTAAATTTTTGTTACTTAGTAGACAAAATATTTGAAGTGTAACCATCTTTTCCTAATCTTCTAACCCAACCAAAAAGTCTATGGTTACATTAAAAAACTTTGCAAGAGATATAAGATTGCTCATACTTGGTTCTCTAAGGCCATTTTCCCAAAGACTGATTATCCCCTTGCTTACCCCGATATTTTTAGCAAGGTCTATTTGTCCAATCTTTTTCTCTAATCTTAATTCTTTTAAAATATCTTTAAAATAATTTATCTCTTCCATGTAAATATTTTCTCACAAAAGTGAGAAAAATACTTGACTTCTTACTATTGTAAGATTATAATAAAGTCAAATTAAATTTTATTTTTATGGAGAGAATATTATGATATTTATCTTGATACCTATAATTTGGTTTTTAATATTATTTTTATTCATATATGGTTTCTATTCCAACAAGAAAAACAAAAGAAACAGGATTTTCAATGTTAACGAAAGTGCTAAAATATATTTTAAAGACAACAATTTTAATCCTGATAAATATATTTTTATTGATAATTACAGTACAATCAACTATTCAGAAAAGCAATTTATTGCC
>CAYOOB010000017.1:0-27161 GCA_964405555.1 uncultured Lachnospiraceae bacterium
CTTATAAAAGCCCTTGAAGTTGATCCAAGTCTTGCAACAATTCCAGATGAATATGGTAACACAGTTTTGCATTATGCGGCAGAAAAAGGTATGGAAGATGTGCTTATGAAGGCATTCGAAATTGATCCAAGTCTTGCAACAATTCAAAATAAAAGGAAGGATACATTTTTGCATTATGCGGCAGAAGAAGGTATGGAAGATGTACTTATGAAAGCATTCGAAATTGATCCAAGTCTTGCGACAATTCAAAATAAATATAACGAAACCTTTTTGCACAATGCGGCAGGTATGAAAGATGTACTTATGAAAGCATTCGAAATTGATCCAAGTCTTGCGAAAATTCAAGATGAATGTGGTTACACCTTTTTGCATTATGCAGCAAAAAAGGGCATAAGTGGTGTACTTATGAAAGCATTCGAAATTGATCCAAGTCTTGCGACAATTCAAAATAAATATAACGAAACCTTTTTGCATTATGCGGCAAGATTAGGCATGAGTTGTGTGCTTATGAAAGCACTCGAAATTGATCCAAGTCTTGCAACAATTCAAGATGGATATAACAACACCTTTTTGCATTATGCGGCAGAAAAAGGTACGGAAAATGTGCTTATGAAAGCACTTGAAGTTGATCCAAGTCTTGCAACAATTCAAAATCACAAGAAAAAAACATTTTTGCATATTGCGGCAGTGAAAGTTATGAGAAATGTGCTTATAAAAGCACTTGAAGTTGATCCAAGTCTTGCAACAATTCAAGATGGATTCTATGGCGCAACCTTTTTGCATTATGCGGCAGAAGAAGGTATGGAAGATGTACTTAAGAATGCACTTGAAGTTGATCCAAGTCTTGCAACAATTCATGATTATAGAGGTCTCACATTTGCATCTGCATATATATTTAAATTTGTGTTTTCTGACGAATCTAGCAAACCTAGCATGGAAAAAATGTCACTAAACTTTTTAATAGAACGCTATAATGAAAAGCATAAGAAAAATCCTTTTTCTTCCATTCCGGAAACTCGTGCAGAAAGTTTGAAAAATAATAAAGATAAAAGTGACAACGGAGCACAGAAATAAGGAATAAGTTTTTTTAGATAAAAAATTAAAGAGTTTGAAGAAAAATATATAAAAAAAATAAAAAAGAATGGGAAAACTCCCTTTTTTTTTGTATTCAACATTTTTAAACAAACGTTAATCTAATGTTCTAAAAGAGGTGTTTTTTATATTTGTTGTATTCGCATAGTATATATTCGCATATTCATATTTTTATATTCGCATTCTATTTTTATTATATATATTCTTTTTAACATATATTTATTTAACACCTTACTAATTAATTATTCGTATTTTTTATTGCTAATCATTTTTTTTAAGTTTCGTTTACTCCACTGTGACAGATTTTGCCAAGTTTCGAGGTTTATCCGGATTATATCCAAACCTAACCGCACAATTAAGTGCAAGTTGTTGAAGTGGTATTATTGAAACAATAGGCATTAAAAACTCTTCAAACTCTGGCAAACAAATTTTAAAATCTACTTGAACATTTAGGTTGAAATTAGAAATTAAAAGCACCTTTCCGCCTCTCGCCTTAACTTCCTCTATATTGCTTTCAATTTTTTCTTTTAAAGCCTTTTGCGTGCAAATTGCAATTATAAGTGTTTGAGAGTCAATCAAGGCAAGAGTTCCATGTTTCAACTCCCCTGCTGGAATTCCAAGGCAATTCAAATAGGCAATTTCTTTAAGTTTCAACGCCCCTTCCAAAGCCGTGACATAATCTTGTTGCCTACCTATAAAAAAGATGTTTTTATATTTGCAAACCTCTTCCAAAATTTGTTTTTCCAATTTTTCAACTTCCAAACTCAAAACAAATTTCTTTAAAGAGTCTTGAACTTTTCTTTCACTTAAATTCAAAGCAAAAATTAGCAATGTAAAAACTTGTGCAGTGTATGCCTTTGTGGATGCCACCGCCACCTCACGCCCAGCAAAAGTTGGAAGAACAAAATCAACCATTTTATTTAAAGAACAATAAGGCACATTTGTCACACCCATGCTTATAAAGCCATTTCGTTTAACAAGTTCCGCACAAGCAATGGTGTCGGCAGTTTCTCCGCTTTGACTTACAAAAATATATAGACAATTTTTTGACAAAATGTTGTTATCATATTTAAATTCACTTGCCACAGAAACATCACATTTCTTTCCACAAAATTGCTGAATAAACCGTGCTCCCAAAAGACTGCTATGATAAGCCGTTCCGCACGCAATAAAATGAAAACTTTTAAACTTTCTCAACCTTTCATAGTCCACACCTATCCCTTCAGAAAAATATTTAAAATATGTTTTTCTTAAAACACTTGGTTGCTCTTTAATCTCTTTAAGCATATAAAATTTCTCTTGACTTTCTTCTTCGAAAAAATCAAAATCTTTTATGAAAACTTTGTTTTTTTTGATTTTTTTGCCGTTTTTGTCATAAAAACTAACATTTTTTCCGTCAAGAATAGCAAATTCATCATCTTCAAAGATATAACAAAATTCAAATTTACCAGCAAAAACCGAGATATCACTTCCAGCCATAGCCTCGCCGTTTTCAACCGCCACCATAAGTGGACTGTGACGTCTGGCAAGATAAATTTTTTGCGAATTTTTATGTAACATTGCAATAGCAAAACTACCATTAACCATTTGTGTTGCCTCAATTAACCTATCAAGAGCACTCCCTTTCTGTGAAGCAATCAAATTAACTAAAACTTCTGTGTCTGTTTGCGACTTAAAACTCACATTCAACTTTTCTTTTAACTCTTCAAAATTTTCAATAATTCCGTTGTGAACCAAAGCAAATTCTCCGTCTGCCGAAAGATGCGGATGTGCATTTTGTTCACTCACACCTCCATGCGTTGCCCAGCGAGTGTGTGCAATAACAACCTCAGCACATAACGAATTTTGGATTCTCTTTTCTAAATTTTTTATTTGTCCAACGCTTTTAACACAACCAATTTTTCCATTCTTATCTATGAAAGCCAAACCACTGGAATCATAGCCACGATACTCCAACTTCTTAAGTCCAGAAACTACATTTTCGACTTGATTTCTCTCACCCACACAAGCACAAATACCGCACATTTTACAACTCCCGTTTATCATCTTGCAAATTTTCTATATAAAAAAATATATGCTATATAAAAAATATATGCATATAATTTTAACAGTGTCATCAACTTTGAACTATTTGAGAAATTATAATAGTCCAACATTTAAACCAAAACTAAAAAGGAGTGCCGATAGCACCCCTTTATTTTTGTATATTAATTAAGATTTATATAGATTATAAATCAAAATAGCAAATAGACTACTCACTAACCTTTGTGAACGTATAATATTCATCAATCAAACCATCACTTGTGAAATATGAAGATAAAAATTCATTTTCACCTACTTCATCCAACACACTTTCCAAGACCTTAATTGTTGTGGCATAATTGATAAGATAACCACAAGATGTTAATTCTTCAATGCTTTTATAAACGCTTTTAGACTCAATAATCACTTCCGCAAGTTTTAAGCAATTATAGAATGCAGTAGTTCCAATTTCTATTACATTTTTTGGAATTGTAATTGATGTCAAACTGGTGCATCCATAGAATGCATATTCCCCTATACCTTCAAAAACCTCTGGAAGAAGTATTGTAGTTAAACTTGTACATAGATAAAATGTATAATCTGATAAACTTGTAATGCCAGTTTCGCTTAAATCGATTTCTGTAAGTCCAGCATATATAAACGCATAGCCACCTATAAATGTCACACTAGACGGAATTTCTATTGTTTGTAAACTTGAACAAGACCTAAATGCACTTGCTCCTATGCTTTCAAGTGTGTCAGGTAAAAGAACTGTTTCCAAATTTGTACAAGTACTAAACACATAATCAAGCAAACTTGTGATGCCAGTTTCACTCAAATCGATTTCAGTAAGTCCAGAAGCTGCGAATGCTCTTTCTCCTAAAAAATTTACACTTGAAGGAATTTCTATTGTCTGCAAAGTTGAACAATACCTAAATGTGCTTGCTCCTATGCTTTCAAGTGTATCTGGTAGAAGAACTGCTGTCAGATTTGAACATAGATTAAACATATAATCAGATAAACCTGTTATCTGTGTTTCGCTTAAATCAATTTCTGTCAATGAAGAATATGCAAATGCATAAGTTCCAATCTCTGTAACGCTTGCTGGAATTTTTATTGAAGACAAAGAAGTATAAGCAAATGCAAATCTTCCAATTTCTGTTAATGTTGAAGGAAGTTTGATTTCTTCAAGACTTGAAGCTCCGAATGCCCAATTTCCAATGGTTGTCACTTGCGTGTTACTTAAATCAACTGTGGTTAAATTTTTACAAGCCGCAAATGTATCAGCACCTATCACTTTTAATGTAGTTGGAAATGTCACACTTTGAATATCACACCTTTTAAAACCACCAATCAACTCTTCAACCCCCTCTGGTATCATAAGGTCAACAAGTGCTTCTCCGTTAAAATATAATGTGTAAAGATTGTCTGAGCTCGTATCATCTGTACACGCTATCCATTGTGTACCACTTGCAAAATCTATAGCAATCCAATCTTCAAGTGTACCTTCATAATATATGGCAGTAAGGTCATCAGCCAAAAATGCATAGACACCAATTCTTGTTACTGTTTTTGGAATTGTTATACTTGTCATTCCACTAAATGCTCTTTTATCACTTGTTCCATCTGCAATTGTTGTGACTGTATATTCCACATCGTCAACCGTAACCGAACTTGGAATGATAAGTTCACCTTCAGCAGTCAATTCCTTTGATGTTATTGTTGCCGTGCCAGCATTCTCATAAATTAAATATGTAGCATCTCCAACCGTAACCTCGATTGGTTCTTCGTCTTCATCACTTGGTTCTTCATCGGTTGAGTCATCCACTGGTTCTTCAATCACTGGGTCGTTTGGAACCTCCTCGCTTTTTGGAATGGTGAACACACAAATTAATACAACTGCAAGAATAACCACAATTGCAATACCTATCCATAACCATTTCCACATACTTGATTTTTCTGCCATTTTTTTCTCCTTTTATAAAATAATTTGTGAAAACTCTTTAAGTTTATGCGTCATCGTTTTTGTCACTGTCACTTAAAAATATTTTCACTAACATTGTAATTCCCCCCCCGCTTTGTCAAGCGATTTTCAAAAATTTTTGATTTTTTTACCTAATTTTGTGGTTATTTCTCATTTTATTATTCTTTTATGGTGTCATTCCTATAATATTTCTATATAATAGATAATAGAAAAACCATATTTTAACGAAAAAGATTGATAACAAAATATAACAAGTCATAAAAATCTAACCAACAATACCTAACAACATAATTTTCTTCACATAAGTGTTTTTAATAGAAAAAAAATAAATACAGACTCATCATTTTATGAGTTGTATTTTTCTTTTATAATTTTATATTTTTAATGTTTATTATCTTAACTAATTCCAAAATTTTTAAAATAATTTCTTATTCATTTTATTAATTATCCAATTTTTTACGCAAATTTTCTAGAATTTTGTTTTCTAAACGTGAAACTTGCACCTGCGAAACACCTAAACGCTCAGCAATTTCACTTTGAGTTTTATCATAAAAATATCTCATTAAGATTATCTTTTTATCCCTCTCTTCAAGTTTATCAATGATGTCTTTTAATGCGAACTTATCCACAAAATCATCGTTATCTTGACCGTCAAACCTATCAATAAAAGTCAATCCTTCTTCATCGCCGTCATCAAATGGTGAATACAATGAAACCGGCATTTTTGCAGAGTCCATTGCCATAACAACATCTTGTTCGCTAATTTTAAAGTGTTCAGCAATCTCGCTTATAGTTGCACTTCTGCCATTTTGCATCATAAAAGCATCCGAAAATTTGTTGATTTTCAGATTAAGTCCCTTTATTGCTCTTGAAACTTTAATTGCTCCGTCATCACGCATGAAGCGCTTAATTTCACCAACAATCATCGGTACAACATAGGTGGAGAATTTAACATTATAGGTGCAGTCAAAATTATTAATCGCCTTCAAAAAACCAAGACATCCAAGTTGATATAAATCTTCGCTGTCCACTCCTTTGTCCTTGAACCACCTAATAACACTTTTGATAAGTGGAGAGTTTTCTTTAACCAATATTTCTTTGGCGTCTTCGTTTCCAGACTGAGCTTTTTTTATAAGTTCAAGAGTTTCCTCCTGCCCAAGCACTCAACCCACCTGTTCACAAGCAGAAGCAATTTTTTTTGTCATTTTCACGCTTGTGCCGAAAGAATTGCTGATAACCTGAACATCATCCATAAAACTTTCCATAACTGTAAAACCCATACCTGTGCGTTCTTGCGAGGGTTTGGAAGTGTAAAAAGGTTCACGAGCCTTTTCAACGTCTTTGATACCCACGCCTTTGTCCGTCACCGTAACAGTCACCATGTTGCCTTCAAGTTCACAACGAAGAATAACATCACCCTTAACCGAGTTTGGATAAGCGTGCACGACACAATTAGTTACAGCCTCAGAAACCGCCGTTTTGATGTCAGTGATTTCATCCACAGATGGATTTAGTTGAACACAAAAAGACGCAACGCACACACGAGCAAATCCCTCATTGACGGAAAGTGCTTTAAAAGTCACCTCCATAAAATTTGAATATTTCATAACAACTCCTTAAAAAATTTATCAATTAGACTATTTTTGGCATGATGTCATAAAGTCCTGTCATTTTAAAAATTTTCTCTGCATGACTGGACGGATTAGTGATATAAATAGGAATGTTTTTGTCTTTCATCCGTTTATATCTTCCAATTAAAACACCAATCCCAGTCGAATCCATGAAAGAAAGTTCAGACAGGTCAATAATAATTTTTTTAAAATCAGGTTTATCAAAAATTTCATCTAATGACATTCTAGTATAGTTGGCGGAATGTTCGTCAAGTTCTCCACACAACAGAACATAAAGAACACCACCATGAACACGACTTTTAACTTGCATAATCACTCCTTCACAGCAACATAATAACACAAGAAAATTGTTAAGAATTTTACACTTTTATCGAAAATGAAATTATTTTGGCGAAGCCACAAATTGTTAAATATTATGAATAAAAAATCAAATATTAAATTAAAAAATATTTTAAATATTAGTTTTAATATTTAATAAAATAATATTATTAAATAAACACTATTAAATAATTAGTAAATTTAAAAAATAAAAACACTAATAATAAAAAAACAATATAAAAATTCCAAAAAAATTATTAAACCACTAAAAAACATAAAGAAAACATTAAAATTTTTATTGAATTTACTAAATAATATAAAAAAATAAAACACTTAAATAAAAACATTATTAAAAATTATTATAAAAATAATAAATAAAATAAAAATAAAAAATAATTTATTAATAATAAATAATTAATAATAAGAAATTAATAATAGATAATTTAATAATAAATAATTTAATAATAAGAAATTAATAATAGATAATTTAATAATAAATAATTTAATAATAAATAAAAATAATAGAAAAAAATAATAATTAATAATAAATAAAATAAATCATAAAATATTTAAAGTTGTATACAAAAAATAAGAATACAGACAAAAAGAAAAAAAATAAAAAGCCAAGCATAATTGCTCGACTTGTTTGATATTTGAATATAAAACACTTTATGGTTAACTATGAAATTTTTTGATTACCATTTTCATCATAAAAAGAATTAGACACATCTTTATTCTGATCGCTCTCTGCCTTTATATTTGCCACATTTGAAAGCACAGCCACTGTTTGACAAGAAACCTCATAAGCCACATTATCACTTATTGAACCATCAGGCATAACCTTGGTGTATGGTCTTGATTGAATTCTTCCTGTCAACTCAATCTTGCATCCAACAGGTTGATTTGAAACGAAACGAGCATTCCTACCCCACATAATACATGGAATATAATCCGACTTATGATAATTTGCTCTGTTAACCGCCAACAAGATATCACATATTTCACGGTCGAAAGGAGTTGTGCGATAGACCGGTTGTTTACAAATAAAACCTGTCAATTTAATTTCGTTAACATCCTCATTGTGTTCTTCCAAAGTGGTAAAACTTTTGGCAAAAAGTGTTAAAATAAGCCTACTTTTTTCATTTATTAACTTGTTATAACTTCGATATTCGCCTTCAATTTCAACCACATCTCCTTTCTTCAATGAAGAATTTTGAAGTAATCTTTCGGAAATTGTCACAGGAATGCTATCCTTAATTTTTGAAAGTCTTTCAACATCCACTATAAATTCAAAAAACTTTTCTCCTTCAATTTCGTGCGATTTCTCTGGTTCTGTGGATATAACCCCCACAATTTTAGCATAATTTGTTTCCCTTTTAGCAATTAAATCATTGTAATTCATATCTCCCTCCTAATTTTTGTGTTGTACACCATTTCTGTCAACAGTGTAATCTTCGCTGTAAACCAAATCTGAAATTGCTGTAATTTTGTAACCTTGCACTTTAAGACGGTTTAACACCAATCTCAAAGCATCAAGCACATTATCCGAATTATTGTGCATCAAGATTATAGAACCGTTTTTAACCCTCGACATTATCCTACTGCAAATATCGCTTGCCGAAAGCCCCTTCCAATCCAAACTGTCAACATCCCATTGAATTGTTTTCAATCCTAAACTTTCCGCCACATTCAAGAGGTCGTTGTTGTAAGAACCGTAAGGTGCTCTGAAGAGTGTAACCTCCTTGCCAGTGATTGCAGTAATTTTAGAAATACAGGTTTCAAGTTCGTTCTTCATGGTGCTTTTATCTAAGTTAATCATGTCTGGATGAGTGTTGGAGTGAGTTCCAATCTCCATGCCAGCCTCATCAATTTTTTGAACCATTTCTGGATATTCATCCACCCAAAAGCCCACAAGGAAGAAGGTTGCCGTACAGTCAAATTCTTGTAAAATTTCAAGAATTTCCTCAGTTTTATCTGCACCCCAAGCCGCATCGAATGAAATAGCCACCTGTTTTTCTTCCGTTTCCACGCAATAGATAGGAACTTTTCTTGTGGAATATCCAAAATAGACCGAAGCGGAAGTGGAACCATCAATAGAGATTGAAAGTAAAACCACAATCAACACCAAAGCAACAAAGATTTTAATTGTTCTCGATTTGATAACACAGAAATGCATACAAACCTCGCTTTTATTTTATAAAAAAACATAAAAATCGGCAAGGTTAAATTTGTGGTAAAATAACTAATATTGTCTTGAAATGTCGAAAAGTCGCCACCAAAGTCACCACCAAAGGTCATCACTAAAAGTCGCCACCAAAGTCACCACCAAAGTCACCACCAAGTCATCACCAAAGGTCGTCACTAAAAGTCACCACCAAAAGTCACCACCAAAGGTCATCACCAAAGGTCATCACCACACCACAAAACCGTTGCTTAAAATATTTTACTTAATAAGACACTAAAATATACCAAAGCGAAGCCAAAATTTAATGTCGCAATTTATACATATTGAAAAAAAATATTAAAAAGCATCACTGCCTCTTATCAAAATAAAAACCAAATCCTAAATAAGCAATAAAAAAGAGCGGTTGTATTTAACCGCCCTCATTTTTTACCAATAGAAGATTAATAAAACATAGCTACCACTACTCAATTTTAACCAAATTGATGTGTCATAATTAGTCCAACTACTAATTTTGCTACCACTACTGTTATAATAACCTGTGGAATCGTAATAGTTTGTCAATGTACAACCACTATTAGAACCCACCAAACTTTGATATAATGTATAGCACTGGTCGATTGAACCGCCACTAACATAACCAATAAGACCGCCAACATTAGAAGTATTAGAAGTTGTGATAGTTCCACGATTTGAGCACCCAACAAAAGAGCAATCTTCCGCCTTACCAACAATGCCACCAAAATTCTCTTGCGTTACATCGCTTGAGCTTGATGAACTGCCACTACTTATTTGTTGTCCATAAATATTATAAATTGTACTGCTTGAAGAATTACTTACTGAACAAGAATAATTGTTTACATTAGTGAAAGTTGTGTTTATTGCGTACCCCACAATGGTGCCAACATTTGAATCACCTGTAACATTTCCACTATACAAAGTTAAATCCATAATAATTGCACCATCAGTCACACCAAACAGACCAACATTAGAAAGTCCATTTTCAATTAAGTACAAGTTTGAAATACGGTAATTATTTCCATCAAAAACACCTTTAAATGGATTGCTTGTTGTTCCAATAGATGTCCAAGTAGAATAAATAGAAAGGTCGATGTTATTCATAAGTCTTAAGATATAACCTTCAAAATTTGTACTACCCGAATTTACCTGATTTGCAACCCAAAGCAATTGTTCGGCGGTGGTAATTTCATACACACCCCTACTTGACGCCATTGTCATTCCAGATCCATTCGAGGTACTAAATTTCATCTTAATTTGTAACGCACCATCTTTCAACTGCACTGCGAAAGTATCATTAGGAACATAACCACTCAGCAGATAACCACCGCTAGAAGTGCCAACATCAACATCATAAGTAAAGGACAATTCCGTATTACCCAAATAGTATTCTGTGCCGTCACTACCCACCAAATAGAAACCAAGGAAGTTGGAAGATGTGACATTAGTTAGTGAAAGACTCGAGCCAGCATAGATGTAATAATAGGTGGTCGAACCCGAAGAAGTGGTTACAACCTCACTATTAATACCGCTAATAGTAACACTTCCGTCATCCAAATAAACCGTATAATTTCCCAAATATGTAAGTAGAGTGCTATTATCATACAACTCAATCTTAATCTTCACAATGCTAAAAATAATACCAAGATAAATTGTTCCATGATACCCCGAAGAAGAGGAATCATTACTAAATTTATAGCCACTATTCACAAAATAAGCCCGATCAAAATAAGTTGCATAATAAGTTGCCAAAGCATCAACGAAAGACATACCACCCGCATTTAAATCCGAACTTGAATAATAATAGGTGCTATCAAAACTTCTCATAAGAACAATATCTGCAAAACAATAATTTGTGTTTACAGTTGTTACAAACAAATCATCGATATATGGATCCCCAACGAAGCTGTAAGTTCCATCGCTATTTTGAGTCCAATAATTCAAATTAAGACTTGCTGTTCCACCATTATTTGAGGTTGTATATTCGTACACATTACTTGCAGAGTTGGAATAACTTGCGTGTTCAATTGTATATGTATTCACCGTCCGCACAAAGATTAACTCAATGGAAGTGTCTGTGAGAGAAAGTTTGCTTTTTATACTGTTACTTAAATTGATTTTTGCATAATTCGCATCGGTATTTAAATTCCACGAAGAATATAGACTTGAACTTATATCCTCAAACTCTAAAATCAAATTACTGTCACTTATACTTTTTAAGTAAACCTTATATGTATAACCCACTGTGTGTTTAATCGATTTGGAGTTAGTGAGATTTATTGATAACGTTGTTTTAGAGGTGTCACTGGAATAAGTTTCAAGACTATACAAGTCAAAATCAAGCGCAAAACTGTCATTAAATTGGAAAGTATTATCACTTTCGCCTGAAGCATAAGAGGTTGAATCATCATAAAGTTCAACATCAATCGAATAATTTATATATTTAAAGTAAAAAGAAATTGTTGTTGTCTGATAAGGGAATATATCCTCTACACTTTCCAAGTCGTCAAATTGTATATATTGTTGTCCGGCAGCTTTTGCTTGACTTGAAGCAGTTTTTACTACACTATTTTCAGTAACATTATTTACTTCATATTGATATAAATAAAAACCAATTTGTGGAGTTATTACAAATGTTGACAAATCCGCATCAACAACAAAACTTCTAACAGAGGTAAGATCTGTGTACGTTGATGCTAAATTACTTGAATAGCTATTGTAATAACGAGCATAATTAACCACATCACCAACAGCTATAACACTGCTGGTACTTAAATTAATAATATCACTATCACTGCCGATAATAAGATAGAAGTTTACTGTGTCAATTGTTGCATTTCTGTAATCACAATTGATTTCAAGTGTTTCATCTTCAAATATTGTTTGAATATTAAAATAGTGATAGTAAAGGTCCACTTCATAATCATAACAAGCTTCACTATCTATATCTACAATTACTTCAGGATCCCATCCTGTACTTATAACATTATATATATCGGATGAGTGAAGCGAAAATTGTATTGGATAAGTGGAATCACCTTTGCCTTTAAAGACCAACATAGTAAACCCGTTTTTTGCAGATCCATCTGTATAAATTATGTTTTCATCACCACTAAGTCTTGCAATTGTGGAGTCTAAATCATACTTTAAACTATTTTCACCACTTAAAGTAACAGTAATTTTTGAAATATTGCTTCGTATTATAAAAAGTGATATGTCAAAACTATGATCAAGTGAAATCCCCCAACTTGACAATTCAGTTTTAGATACACTTATATAATACATACTTGCACTAGATGACGACGTATATTCAGAAATAGATTTTGTATCAGAGAAACCTGAAACAGATAATTGTGTATAAAGATCACCTGTAGAATTATAGATTCTTGAAGTGTAAGCAGTTGTTCCTCCCACACCACTATAAGATTTTGAAGAAGCTCTATAAAAATAACAATATTGAACATATCCTGTTGTAGAGTTAGAGGAGGTAGTAGAGTTTAGTGTAACACAAATGCCATAATAAGTCCCACTATTACTACTTGATGCATAGCCATAATTCATACAATATTGAACCCCAACGTATGTATCTGCATAAGAAACAATTCCGGCAGCATTATTGAAATATCCTGAAATTATACCATAATTCACGCAATTTTGAATATATGACCATGTTGAAGAATTATAAGTGCCAGCCATACGTGAAATATAACCAGCAATTCCTCCAGCATATATGTAATCACCCCAATTGCCTTGTGCAAGACTTATATCCCCATAATTGATGCAAGTTGTAATTGTAATTGAACGGCCATAGTAATTATCTTCTTTGCCACCATAATCTCTTGAAGGAAGATATCCAACAATTCCGCCAACCCCAATTGATGTAATATGGTAAATTGTGGTAAGACCAGAATATTTAGTAACCGTAATATCGCCAAAATTGGCACTATTAAGAACACTTCCTTTGCCTGCAGTTCCTAAAATTCCACCAATTCCAATATTCGCCGAATAACAAAGTGAAACACTTATATCTCCATAATTAAAACAATATTGTATAGTTAAATTCAGTGGAACAGAACTTGAGTGTGTGTACGGACCAGCATATCCAACTATTCCTCCAATTCCTGATGGTTCATAATAATATTCACCACTCGCTGTAGTATAGGTTGCTAACTGAAGTCCACCCGTTATGGTTATATCACCTTCATTTATACAGTTATAAACATAAAAATTGTAAAGTGTCGAACCACTATAGTAATAACACAGTGCACGACCTAAAATACCACCAATTGATACGTTAGTTTGAGTATACCTATAATCTTTCACAGTTAGAGTAAAATCCATTGAATTATAACAATTATTAAATAAAGTACTAGATGAAGTTACCAAGTCAAGTGAGATAAAACATCTTCCCACCAAACCGCCATAATTCAACTCATCACTCCAAGTATAGTTATATGCACAGGCAGTGATTTCTGTTGAACCACCCATAACATAACAATTGGTTATACTAAACAAACCATACAAATATCCAACAATACCACCTATATCAGCCACATCAGCCAAGCCTTGTGGTTCATTGGTCGAAGTTGCTGTTATCACAATTGAAGGATTATAAATATAAACTTCATCAATAGTCACACTTGAACTGCTACCAGCAAATCTAATTGCACCAGCAAGAACTCCTAATTTTAAGGTATCCGAATAACTTGCCCTATTCAATACAAATGAAGCACCTTTAATAGTTACATTTTTAAAGTACGTACTGGTGTTGCTACTTGAATAATAACAAAGACCAAAAAGTCCATAATAACGTATACTTACGTCCCAAGGATATAAACTTTCATCAAAGGTTAAACCTGAAATTGTATAACCATTACCATTGAATGTACCAGAAAAAGCATAAGTATAAGTGGTACTACTGTTATAATAACGTCCAATTGGAACCCAATAGTGATCAGAAAGGTTGATATCTGATGACAAAACAATATTTGCATCTTTATAATAATAACTATTATTATAAGCTTCACCAGTATTTACTGCATTTGCAACATAAGCCAGTTGTGCGGCAGTTGAAACATATACCGTAAGCACACCATTGGAAACACTACGTGTTGGTGTACTTGTGTAACTAGTCCAAATTCCAGATGCTGTTGTTGATGTTGAAGCATTGCTATCGTCATCATCCGAACTTTCAGTTGTTTGTGTTGTTGAAGTTGAAACAGACGACAACACAGTAAAATAACATCCACAAGACAATGTTAAACACAAAAAAAACGAAAAAACACTTAAAATAACCTTTTTCATATTTATATTATAAACTATATTTCAACAAAATTCCAAACAAATTAACACTTTTTTATACTTTTTGGCTATTTTTATAATCTTCTTTGAATATCGTTTGTTACTCCTATATATAATGTTGTATTTTTTATTGGTTAAAATATAAACATAATATTCTCTTATTTGTACTCCTTGTTTTAAGCACTTATACCATTGGTTCATTTTATTTGTATAGAATTCCTATAACACATTATTATAAAAGAGGTCAATGCTTTTCTTAGCACCGCCTCTTAATATTTTATTATCAAATAATATTTTCATTGTAAAATACTTAAAAACACTATTCTTCAAAATTATATATACCTAAGAATTTCTTTTTTACCTCTTCTTGTCCAACTGTAAGACGTTCGGTTGAAACTTTATATTTTTTACTGTCAAGAAGTGTGAATTTCACACCTTGGTCAACCGCCACTTTGACTCCTGTGCCAGCATAAACAACACTCTTACCTACCCCTGCAAAGTTGATATACTTCACTCCCTTGCGATATCTTGCCGAAATAGGAATTTGTGCAGTGCTCAACCGTTTAACATAGCCGTTGTCTGTAACAATAAACACACTTTCACTTGTGTTCTGCCCTGCAAACACCACGCTGTCCTTATCTTCCAAGTTCATACCCTTCACACCGCCAGCAATTCTGCCTTGAAGTGGCACTTCTCCATTTTCAAAGTTGACGCAATATCCACTTGTGGACAGCATAACTATTGTTTTACCCTTAACTTCATGTTCCACAGCAATCAGTTTGTCATCATCTAAGAGCTTTATCACTTGATAATACGACTTTGTCACCACCAAATCTTTTTCGGTGCTACGCTTAACCATACCAGTTTTGGTGTACATCAGCACTTCCCCATTGCCTTTCACAGGTAAAACAGCAACAGGAGCTTCCATGATATCAACCGACTTATCAATGTTCTTTAAGGTTATGCCCTTATCTCTCCACTTGCACTCTGGAAGTTTGTCCACAACAATCTTAATACAGTTGCCCGCATCCGTAAATATTAATACTGTGTCGGTTGGTTTAACAGCAAGAATCTGTGTGTGAACGTCAAACAATGTGGAGTTGTCGGTTATACCTTTCAAAGTTTTGGTATAACTCTTCATGCTGACTTTTTTAAGTGTCTTGCCGGCAGATATGGCAATGATATAATCTTTTGCATCATCCATTTCTTCAATTTTTGATAGTTTAATTTCGGCATTTTTAATTTCGTGTGTGCGTCTTGGAGAGTTATATCTACGCTTAAGCTCCAAAATTTCTTTTTTAACAACATCAAGTTGAAGTCTTTTTGAACCCAAAATACCTTCTAACTCTTTTATGCGAATTTTAAGTGCATTTAACTCTTCTTGTAATTTGTAAACCTCCAAATTCACAAGACGTGCCAGCCTCATATCCAAAATTGCCTGTGCTTGCTTTTCTGAAAGTGCAAATTTGGCACGTAAACGCTGTTTTGCCTCTGTGGTATTAGCAGATGTTTTGATTATTTTAATAACAGCATCAATGTTTTTAATTGCAATTAAAAGCCCCTCAACAATGTGAGCACGTTCTTTTGCAACTGCAAGATCGTGTTTTGTTCTGCGAACGATGATATCCCTTTGATATGCCGTGTAATAAGAAATTATTTCAAGCAGGTTCATAAGTTTTGGCTTTCCGCCAGCAATCGCAACCATATTAATTGCATAAGAAACTTGCAGGTTGGTGGCTTGATATAAAAGACCTAAAATTTTCTTTGCATCCGCCTCCTTCTTTAAACGAATGACTGCACGCATACCATTTCTGTCACTTTCATCACGAATTTCACTGATAACCGAAAATTTATCTTTGTTTTTCTCTTTTAGTTCGGCAATCTTTTGAAGTAAAACCGCTTTGTTAACTTGATATGGTAATTCGGTTATAACAAGGCTTTGTTTATCGCCGTTCTGCTCAATTCCCACCTTGGCACGCAAGATAATCTTACCTTTTCCTGTTTCATAAGCCGAACGCAAGCCGTCACCATAAATTATCTCTCCACCTGTTGGAAAGTCTGGACCTTTGATAATTTTCATCATCTGGTCAAGTTTTATATTTGGATTTTCAATATATGCCACAACACCATCAATAACTTCGCCAAGGTTATGTGGAGGAATGTTGGTTGCAACACCAACCGCAATTCCAGATGCACCATTCACCAAAAGGTTTGGAAATCTACCCGGAAGAACATCTGGTTCTTTTAACGTGTCGTCAAAGTTAAGTCCCCAACGAACAGTGTCTTTTTCAAGGTCACGCAAAAGTTCCATGGCAAGCGGAGTCATTCTTGCCTCTGTGTATCTCATCGCCGCCGCACTGTCGCCGTCAATCGAGCCGAAGTTTCCATGTCCATCCACAAGTGGTGCACGCATAATAAAATCTTGCGACATTCTAACCATGGCATCATAAACCGAACTATCTCCGTGTGGATGATACTTACCCATACAATCACCGACAATTCTTGCCGATTTACGATATGGTTTATCAGGAGTTAAACCAAGTTCTAACATTGAATACAAAATTCTGCGTTGAACAGGTTTTAAACCGTCCTCAACACGTGGAAGTGCTCTATCCAACACAACGTGTTCAGTGTATGGAATCATGGAATCATGCAAAACTTCTTCAAGAGGTTTGTATAGAATGCCGTTTCCGCCATCGTATCCTCCAACAGAGTTACCTCCGCCATTCTCCGACTGCGTTTTCTCTTCGCCTGCGGTAACTTCTTCGTCAGCAACATCGTTGGTATAAATATTTTGCGTATCATCCATGTTCATTTTTAAGTTCTCAATTTTTTTTCTCTCTTCTTTCATATCTTCCTCTAAATTTCCGTTATTGATATTCTCAAAATTCTGCTCTTTTTTGCTCTTTAATTTTAAATCTATTTTCTTGTTTTTTTCTTCTTGCTTAACTTCTTGCTCGCCTTCTAAAATTTCACCACCTAAACCTTCATTATCTTCTGCATTTTGGTATAAACTATCAACATCATTTAAACTTTCATCATCTCCATTTTCGTAATCTTCTTCACTACCATAATCATACTCATTATCATAATCTTCTTCGTCATACTCATCGTCAGCATAGTCTTCTTGTTCATCCTCATTCCAATTTTCAGAATATTCACTCTCGTATGTCATTCGTGGCATTCTTATTTTTGGTGAAGTATAACGAAAATCTTTTTCTGTTTCTAAACCAATATCTTCTAATTTATCGTCGAAATTTTCTTGTTCCTCTTCAAAGGTGTTATTAAAATTATTCTCCTCTTCAAAACTGTTTTCAAAGCCTTTATCAGTTCTAAAAACTTCTTCACTTCCATAAGAGTTTTGATTTGTTTCTTCTTCTGTTTCAAGATAAAAATCTTCTTGTTCTTCCTGCTCTGTTTGGTCTGCAATGTTCTCTTCAAAATCTTCATCTACATACGCATCTTCTTCAATATTTTGTTCATCGCCTTCTTTAACGTCATCAAAAATATCAAAATTTTCTTTTTCTAAATCATTTTCTAAATTGTTGTTTTCTAAATTATCGGTAAATTCATCTTCATTTACATCTGTATACTTTTCTTCAACTATATCTTCCGCTATATCTTCATCTATATATGTTTCTTCAAAATTATCTCCCTTATCATCAACGTTGTCCAACTTATGATCATCTAATATCACATCTCTATTGTTGTTAAAGTTGTAAACTTCGTCTTTAAAGTTATTGAAATTTTCGGCATCATTTTCATTCTGAGAAACATCAAATTTTTCGTCTGAATTTTGCCCATAGTTATCATTTTTTTTAATAATTTGGTTTATTTTTTCGATTTTTTCATGTTTTTCTTCAATTTTTTCATCATTTTTTGGCAATTTTTCATTTTTTTGTTCTTCTAAATTTTCTTTAAATTCAACTTCTTTTTCTTCTTCAAACTTATACTTATTATTGTCTTCAATATAATTTTCTTTGTTTGAACAATTATCATTTTCTTTGTTTATGTCTGTTTTGTTATCAAAAACATTCTGTTTGTTTAAGTTTTCTGTTGAGTTTGTTTCTTCTATCTTTAAATCCCATAAATTCATCTGTCCGTCAGCAATTGAGTTATCCTTTTCTTCCTGTGGTTCATCACTTTCAGGAAGCAAAAGTTCATCATAACAAATCTGACCTGGAGCTATCTCAATTGGTTCTGGTTGCTTCTCATCTTCTTTCATAAACACCTTCGACTTTTAAAATTTTATAATCATTTTTCACAACAAACATAAAACAGAAATATTTTTAATATCATAAAACACATAAAACAATATATTTTCTAAGAATTAACAGAAAAATTACCCTATTTTTGTGTTTTTTCTTAATTCTATGACCTATTTATTTAAAATCTCGCATCTTAAAAGTTTTTTTTACGAAATTTAATTTGAAATTCATATCATTCAAAATCTTTAATTTTGGAAATTTCTAAATTTAAAGTTTAAACATTTAAACATTCATTTTTTTGTATTCCATCATAAAGAAGTCTTCACGGTCAAAGTTTGCGTGCTCCGAAATGTATGCCTTACGCTCCTCAATATTATCCCCCATTAGAGTGGTTATCATTTTCTCAGCCTCAGCCGCATCCTCAATAGTCACTTGAATTAAAGTTCGATTTTCAGGGTCCATTGTTGTTTCCCAAAGTTGTTCTGGATTCATCTCTCCAAGACCTTTATATCTTTGTATCATATATCCCTTCCCTACACTTGCCACAGCCTCTGCAAGTTCGGCATCAGAATAAACATATTTTTCAAAACCCTTTTTATAAACTTTGTATAATGGAGGTAATCCAATAAACACGTGTCCATCTGTTATGAGTGGCCTCATGTAACGATAGAAGAAAGTTAACAAAATTGCACGAATATGTGCACCGTCTTGGTCAGCATCCGACAATATGATAACCTTATTATATCTTAAAGTTGAAAGGTCGAAATCTTCTCCAAAACCTGTGTCTAATGCAGATATAATTGTTCGTATCTCTTCATTTGCAAGCACTTGGTCAACACGCTTCTTTTCTGCGTTTAACGGTTTTCCACGCAAAGGCAAAATTGCCTGAAACTTTCTGTCACGTCCTTGTTTTGCCGAACCGCCAGCCGAATCCCCTTCCACAATGAAGAGTTCACACTTCGCCCTATCCCTTGAAGTGGATGAAGCAAGTTTTCCAACAAGATTAAAATTCTCTGCACTGTTCTTTGCACGAGTCAACTCTTTTGCTTTCTTTGCTGCCAAACGCACTCGTGCTGCCTGTTTTGCTTTATCAATAATAATCTCAGCATAAGGTGCATTCTTTTTATCAGCAAGCAATTTTCCAAGTTCTTGCAGTGTTAAACTTTCAACTTCGGTGCGTGCCTCTGGATTTCCAAGTTTAGTTTTTGTTTGACCTTCAAATTGAACATTGTTCATTTTAAGATTGATAACCGTAACCAAACCCTCTCGATAGTCCTCACCTTGCAAACTCAATTCCTTTTCTTTTAAAAGGTTGTTTGCTCGTGCATAGTCGTTAAAAACCTTTGTGAAAGCACTTTTAAAACCGATTTCGTGCATACCACCCTCGGTTGTTGGTATGTTATTGACATACGAAAAGGTGTTTTCTGTGTAGTTATCTGTTGAAACAAAACTCACTTCCAAGTCCACAAGTTTGCTTTGAACATGAAAGAATAGCGGTGGTCTGAAAAGAGGGTTTTTACCTCCAACCAAATAGGACACGAAGTCCACAGTTCCACCCTCATAGTGAAATTCGCTCACTTCATTGGTTGACCTATTAACCACAATAATTTTAAGCCCTTTGTTTAAAAATGCCAACTCTCTTGCTCTTCTCAAGATTATTTCAAAATTGAAAGATTGAGGCCCGAAAACTCTGTCATCTGGCAAGAAAGTTACACGAGTGCCCGTCTTATCACTCAAACCCACTTCTTTAAGTGGTGCAACAGGAATACCACTATGAATCTTACCATTTTCATCTTCATAAGAATGAAACTCAACAAAATATTCCTTGCCATCCTTGAAAACTGTCACCTTACACCATCTTGAAAGTGCATTTGTAACCGAAGCACCAACACCATGTAAACCGCCAGAAAATTTGTAGTTTTCTGTGTTAAACTTACCGCCTGCGTGCAAAGTTGTGTATACCACCTCAACACCACTCTTATGCAAGGTTGGATGCATATCCACTGGTATACCACGCCCATTATCTTCCACTGTAACACTTCCATCTTCGTTCAAAAAGATATGAATTGTGTCGCCATATCCATTAGAGATTTCGTCAATAGCATTATCCACAATCTCCCAAAGGATATGATGAAATCCTCGTGAACTTGTTGTGCCAATATACATACCAGGACGCAACCTAACTGCATCAAGACCATCAAGCACAACGATGTCTTTTGATTTGTAATCTTTTTCTGCCATAAACACTCCAATTTTTTCAATATAGTTTGAAATTAAACATATTCCAACTATATTGTAACACATTTTACACATTTTTTAAAAATAAAAACAATAATTTTATTTTTTTAACAAATATTTATAAATATTTTTTTCGCAAGAGAAATAAAATAATAGTGTAAAAATTAGTAAAAGTTAATAATTAAAGATATGAAAGCAAAATTAAGAAACAAATTAAGAACAGAATAAGGAACAGAATAAGAAACAGAATAAAATCTAAATAAAACAAATAAAATAAAACAAATAAAAAAAACTTAATAAAATAAAAGAGGTAAAATGGATAATAAAAAGAAAATTGTATTGTGTGGAGGTGGAACGGCAGGACACGTTTATCCTGCACTTGCCGTTGCTGAAAAATTAAAAGGATATGAAATTCACTTTTTTGGTGGAAACGGAATGGAAAAAGAGATTTTAAAAGGATATAAAAACATAATTTATCACGAAATTCCAACAGTTAAGTTTGAGCGAAAGTTAACCTTAAAAAATCTTTTTATCCCTGTAAAACTGATAAAATCAATAAAATTCACTAAAAAAGAGTTAAAAAAAGTATCTCCTTGTGTAATTTTTTCAAAAGGTGGATTTGTTTCAGTTCCTGTTGCTATGGCTGGAAGCAAATTAAAAATACCGATAATAAGTCACGAAAGCGATTTAAGTTTTGGATTAGCAAACAAGATAATATTGCGTAAATGTGTGTGTATGTGCACAACCTTTTCTCCAACTGGTGTAAGTAATAAAAAATGTGTTCACACAGGTCAACCCATTCGTCAAGAAATTTTAAATGGTAAAAAATTAAATTTACATTTTTCGAATAACAAACCAACGTTGCTTGTTTTAGGAGGAAGTTTAGGTGCAAGGTTTTTAAATAATTTAGTTATAGAAAACCTTGAACAACTTTTAAAAGAGTATAATGTCATTCATATTTGCGGAGAGAAAAACTATAAGAATATAAAACAAAATATTGAACAAAACATTCAACAAAAAACACTTTCCAATTACAGCATTCACCCTTTTGTAGAAAACATTCAAGATTACTATGTCACCGCTAATTTCGTAATTTCTCGTGCAGGAAGTGGAGTTATCAATGAACTTTTAGCACTTGAAAAACCTATGCTTCTCATTCCACTCACGAAAGCAAATTCTCGTGGTGACCAAATTGAAAACGCAAAATTTTTAAAAGAAAAAGGACTATGCGAAGTTCTTACAGAAGAAGAATGTACTTTTGAAAATCTAGCACAAAATTTAGATAAATTACAAAAAAATGCCGAAAAAATCAAAAAAAACATAAAAAAATACGCAAAAAACAACGCAACCGACCAAATTTGCGAACTCATTAAAAAATATTCCATCTAAAAAAGTAAAAAATAAATTATATTCAATCCAATTTTCGTTAAAATAAAACTCTTGAACTAGAACCTGTTTTAATAATATATTATATTTTAAATATACCAACTTTCATCAAATAACAATTATTTATTTGTATGTAATTTTTCTAAGTTTGGCAAACCATACCCCTCTTGATATATCTCAAAACCAAGCGGTTGGCAAATACTCAACAATATTTTCTTTATTTGGTTTGGTGTTGCCCCTCTAAATTTTTCTAACAGCAAACAAACCACACCAGCAATCATGGGAGTTGCAACCGAAGTCCCCGAAAGTTGTGTATAGAATTTTTTTGTTCCGCACGAAACGATATCCACACTTGGTGCCACAACATCTGGCTTGACATTTCTAAATGCTGGCCCTCGTGAAGAAAAATCTGCAATTTCAAAATATTTTTTATTATAAGAAAGGTCATCATATCTGTTGTCATCAATTCCGCCCACAGTTATAATTCTCCCACTTATGCCTGGCGATTTGATTGTTTGATAGTCAGGACCACTATTCCCAGCCGCAGCCACCACAACACAACCATCTTTCCAAAGAGCATCTGCTCCAAGCATGATAGGATCGTTGTGACCAAGCGGTTCACTTCCAAAACTCATACATACCACATCAATACCCAATTTTCTATGATTATTAAAAACCCACTCCATAGCATCTAAAATTTTGTTAGCACTTGCTTCGCCATTTTTGTTGAGTGCTTTAAGAGCATAAATTTTCGACTTTGGAGCAATGCCAGAATACTTAAAATTAGAAAGTGCACCATTGCCCGAACAAACTCCCGCAACAAAAGTGCCATGACCATTATCATCATAGACATTCTTTTTATTATTAATAAAATCAACAAACTTTTCAATCCGTGAACTACCAATCAAAAAATCAAAATGTGGAGCAATTCCAGTGTCAATAAAAGCCACTCCAACCCCCTCACCAAACAACGAAAGGTTTTCCGTTTCCAAAATCTTTTTAGAAACATACATCATCACACTGGCGGTTGAAATTGAAAAGATAAAATCAACCACCTCCACATTAGAAAGCAAAAAAATTTCTCTTTGAGATGCCTTGCATAAAAAAGTGTTAATAAACGGATATTCTTCCAAAACACAGATTTTTTTTCGACATAAAACTTCTCGTGTTTTTTCAATATTGCACGAGGTCAAGAAAAAAGTTATTTTCTTTTCAAAATTACATATAGCAATTTCGTTCAAAAGCCGTTTATCAATTTTATTTACATTCATTTTAACCCATCAATAATCCTTATCATATTTTCATAAGTCTGCGTTGGGAGGTATGTTTTAATTTGTTCTATTGACGCACGCAAAGCATCATAATCGAAAACACCTCTTTCCTTTTGCAATCGAATTTCTTCTGTTAATTTTCTCATCAGTTCGTCAGCAGAGCAGTCTTTAATTTCATCATAAGCCTGCTCTATACTTTTGTTGTTTGAAGTGGTAGTTTTTGATTTTGTATTTCCCATTTCGCTTAATCTCATAACAACCCCCATCCCCTTTTAACCACAAAAGTTTGTGGCATGATATTTAATGCAATTTAAACATCTTTAACTTTAATATTATATGAAAAATAAATAAAAATTGAGCACTAAACACAATTTTTGTTGCATATAAATAGGTATGAATAAGTTTTTTCAATCAGCAGAACAGAAATTAGAATTAAGTGGAACCTCAGAGAATAACCAAAATCCAGCAAATTCTTACTATCCTCATCCATTAAATTTCAATCAAACAACCATAACGCAAAACTATGCTTCAAATTTTCAAGACGGAACCTTTCAACAGAATTTTATTAACCAATGCCAAAACAATTCTCAAAACAACTTTCAAAATAACCTTCAAGATAATTCACCAAACAACTTTCAAAGCAACTCTCAAAACAACTTTCTAAATACTCAAAACAATTTTCTAAACAACTTACAAAACAACTTACAAAACAACTTACAAAACAATAATTTGAACAATTTTTCACAGAGCAGTAATCAAAATAACAACAGCCAACAAAACAATCTTCATGACAACATACAAAACAATGGTTTGTCCATTGAAAATCTGACAAATATATTAAATTGTTTAAACCAAGGAAATAATCAAAACAGCAAACAAAATAATAATCTTTTGTCTAATCTTCTATCAAGTGGAATTTTAAATTCATCTCAAAAGGGAATGGCAGAGGTGGTGTCAAAACTGCTTAAAAATCAAAATTTATCCACAAAAAATTCATCCACGCAAAGCACCAACCACAGTTCAACCACAACATTTGAAGAAATGTAAAAAAAAATAGCCACTCAAACCTAATAACAAGTGGCAATTATAAAAATCAATTTTTTATCACGCAGAACGATGCTGTAAATATGTTAGGATTATATCTCCGTATTTTTTTTCATCAAAAATAGAAAAATACTCTTCCGATATTTTATCATCCTTTGCGTGTTCACATACTATAATTCCATCATCACAAAGCAAGTTTTTTTCGTAAATTTTCTCCAAAACACTGTCATATAACCCACTTTTATAAGGTGGGTCAATAAAAATAAAATCAAACTGCTCTTCACACCTTTCAAGAAAAACCAAAGCATCACTCTTAATAACTTTTTGTTTGATTTTAAGTTTTGCTAAGTTTGTTTTTGTCAATTCAACCGAGCGAGGATGCTTGTCCACCATAACCACACTCTCTGCACCTCGACTTAATGCTTCAATACCAACAGCACCAGTACCGCAAAATAGGTCAAGAACTTTCTTTCCTGGCAAGAAAAATTGCAACTTTGTGAAAAGTGCTTGCCTAACCTTATCTGTTGTTGGTCTGATGTGTGAATATTTACTCTCAACCAACTTTTGCCCTTTATATATTCCCGAATCAATTCTCATATTTTTATTTTATCATTTATTTTATATTTTTCAAATAAAAATCAAAAAAAAGAATAAAAAAAGAATAATTAAATATATAATTTAATAATAGAAAATAATCTAAAAAACACAACAATAACCTCAAAAACCTATTAAAATTGCGAAAAAAAACAAAAAAAAGACTACTATAAAGCAAAAATTAAAAAATAAGTTAAAATTTAAAAAAAATAAAAATCAAAAAAAGTAAAAAAACAAACATCTCAAACAATAAAGTTGAAATTAAAATAAGTATTAATTATATAGAAAATAATAAAAAATAAAATATAAAAAAAAATAAAAATATTAAAAATATATTAAAAGCAAAAAAATAATATAAAATGTTTTTGATTTTATTATTTATGTTATTCATCTTTAATAATTGTTTTACCTCTCAAATTAGAAAAACCTGTCAAAATTTCATAAGATATAGTTTTTGTTTTCTTTGCAAATATATTAGCATCGGTCATAACCTCAACAACATCCCCCTCCTTTACGTTTTCATCAACCTTAACGAAAAAAGCATCCATACATATATTTCCAACTGCCTTATAAAATTTATTCTTAATTTTAACATAAAATCTTCCACTCAAATTTCTTCGTAAACCGTCACCATAACCAACTGAAACAACTGCAAATTTTCCTCTTCTTTTCACCTTAAAATTCTTCCCATATCCAACATACTCATTAGTGTCTGCATAAAAAGTTTTGCTCACATAAGAATAAACACTCATCACAGGTTTTGTTTTATTGCCACCATAACCATACATTCCAATTCCAAGTCTTAACATATCAAATTCAAACGGATAATTATATATTCCACTTCCACCAAAACAAATTAAACAATTTTGCGTAATCTCGCAAGATAACCGCAAAAAATTGTTATAGTTTTTCCATGTTCTCTGCTTGTTTTCAGAACACGGAAAATGCGTGCAAATTGATTTAAGTGTAATATTATACTCGCCTAATAGGTCATTAATCATTCTTAGATTTAATAAACTTTTTGTGCCATAGCGATTCATTCCACAATTTATCTTTAAATGCATTAAATTTTTCAATCCATATTTTAAACAATTAAAAATTTCTGTTTCATTGTCAACGATAACCTCCAATTTGGATTTGGCACACTTTTTCCATTCTTTGGTTTTGGAGCAAATTAAAATAGGAACATCTGTCAGTTTACGCACCTTTTCCCCTTCTTCAATATTTACCACTCCAAAATAGTCCACAAAAGGTTCAACAATTGAAACAACTTCACTAAGTCCATGTCCGTACGCATTTGCCTTGACCATTGCACAAATTTTCTTTTTATCATACTGTTTTAAATTAGAAATTAAATTTTGCTTGTTTATAACTTTCAAATTCTGCATATTAACATATATAGTTTTTAAAATTATTTTGACACAAACCTCTCATCATAGTGTTTTTTACCGTTTTAAGTTGAATTTTATTTTTTTTTAGAATTTATGCGTTATAATTAAAGAAATAAACTAATTTTTTAGTAAAATCTTTTTATAGGAGGAAAAATGAACAACAAATTAAAATTTACACTTAGAATTCCAAGTGAATTACTCAAAAAAATTGAATTTACAGCGAAATATAACTCTCGCAGTAAAAATAAAGAAGTTGAGGTTGCAATCAAAAGATATATCAGAGATTTTGAAGTGTTGCATGGCAATATAAATATTAAAGAAACGGAAAATTAAATTTGCCAAAATTGGTTGACAAGAATTTAAATGTGTTGTATAATACACATAGTTTTTCGTTGGAAAAAATATGGATTGCTAGCTCAGTTGGTAGAGCATTCGACTCTTAATCGAAGGGTCCAGGGTTCGAGCCCCTGGCAATCCACCA
>CAYOOB010000018.1:0-24205 GCA_964405555.1 uncultured Lachnospiraceae bacterium
AACCCTTGTTATTTATAAAATTTAAGCATATCAGTTGATATGCTTTTTTTTCTTTTTATATCCGATCCACAAAAAATAAATTACTTTTTTACATATAAAAACATACTGTTCTTACTTGATATCTCGCCCGCCGTGCCCTGCATCAATGACAAGGTGTGTTCTGCTTTCGGCGAACTTACCGCCTGCACCGCACCAAGAACACAAGTTGAACAAATCCTCCAAAATAAAACACCACATTCATTATGCTTGACTTTTATGCGAAAAGATGTTTTAATGTTGTTATGAAGAAAAATACAATTTTTACCACTTTTTTTGCATTTTTTGGCGTTTTTTTTGCATTTTTTGCTAGTTTTTCGACAAATATTATTGTTTTTGCGGAAGACGATTCTTCTGTTTATGTCGTTACGGCAAATTCAGCAGTGGTGTATGAACAGCCTGATTTTTCCTCTGAAAAACTTTCCGTGTTAACTCATGGCGATGAGGTTTCTCTTGAAATGGAAGAGGGCTCACCAAAAGAATATGTGTATGGCGAATATATTTTCTTCCATTGTGAAAATGGCTATATATTCTCCGACCTTTTAACTCCAAAAACTTCACAAATTATTTCCATTCCAAATTTTAATGGCAAAACCAATTCCAATTGCTATGTGTATTTTTCAGAAGACCTTCAACTTGTGGAAAGTGATATACTTCTTGAAAAAGGTCAGCAAATATTTTTGTATGAAGGTTATGACAGCAAAACAGAATATACAGCCATCGCCTTTCTGCAAGACAATGATATAATGTATGGTTACATCAAAACCGAATATGTCAATCCAAACGGAGTTAATCCCCTTCTTATAACTTGCGCAGTTATAATTTTGGCTGTGCTTGGAATTATCTTTGCATGGTTGTTTATGAAGAGAAAGAAAATTAAACTTGGGCGTTCCAAGACAGATGAAATCACATTAAACAAATACGAAAATGATGATAAAAACCAATCACTTAATTAAAAAAAATAAAAAAAATAATAACAATTAAAAATTGATAAATTGAATAAATAAAATAAAAAAATTTATAAATAGAGTGTTTTATGACGATTTTTTGGCATAAAACATTGAAAAAAACACCTTTTTTACCTTAAAATCATTGAAAATTTTAACAAAAAAAAGGAGTTTTTTTATGGCAAACGATATTCAAAACGATTTAGAAGACCTCAAAAAACAATTTTGGGCACTTTCCAAAGATATTTCACAAATTGAAGATACAGACTCTCAAATCTCTGAATTTCAAGATAAATTAGAAGAAATGGAGAGTTCAATTTCTTCTATTAACACTTCCATTGAAAACATAAATTCATCTTTGACAAATTTAACTGAAAATGTCATTCCAAATTTGAGCAGTGGTTCTGGCGGTTTAGATTGGCAGTTGATTTATGATAAAGACAGCGAAGATGAAAATATAAATTGGGGCTATACAGATGGGATACCTGGCAACACAGTTGTGAATTATTCCTCAATTCTAAATTACAAGCTTTTAAAAATAAGATTAAGTTTTGATGGTGGTTATGACGACTTTATTTTTGATATTTATGATTGCGTTTCACAACAAACCTCAGTAAATTTCAAAATACTGACCACAACAAAAGTTTACACCACACCCGCCAACCTTGTTGCAACGTCCATCACATTGTCTTTTCCAAGCACATCACCAAGGATTTCATTCTTAACCATATACAAAATTGTGTTATCCACTATTCAATACACTTATCTTGAAACAGACACAACATCCAAATTCATACGCGTCTGTGGAGTTTTGCGTGATGACCTCGATTCATCTTCGGACGAATAAGATAATGAAAAAGGATCATAAAAAGAAAAAATTAAAAATCAATAAAAAGGAATATTTATATTTTTCAATATTGACAACCAATTTTAATTATGGTATATTTTGTATATTTCATTTGATAAGGAAAAATTTATGGAAAATACTATGTTTAGATTTATTTTGAAAAGCCAAGCAGTTTTATGGCTCAAAGAAAATCCTCTCTTTTTAAACAATCAGGAAAAACAAAAATTTTTGATTGATTTGCAAGAATATACCGAAATTATAAACAACAATAATAGTTCTGTTAGTGATGAAGTTTCCGTTAGTGATGAAGTTTTTGATTTCTTGGTACAAAGAAAACTTATAAATGCCAAACCAAGAGAAATAGATTTCACAGATTATTTAGTTTTAAAATATGGGAGTTTAAAAAACTTAAATGTGTTGGATGTTGGCGCAGGTAGAATTTGCTCACTGTCTAAATCTATCACTGAACAAGGTGGTAAAGTGACTGCTATGGACACAAACATTCGGTTAAAACAAGAAGTATTAAGAAAGTCTAAAATAATTGCTATGAAAAAGATGTTTAAATGTGATGAATATTCCCAAAATGGAATTGGAACAAATATTGATAATTTTGATTTGATTGTTGGACTTGAACCTTGTGATGCAACTGAACATATTATACGCCAATCTCTAAAATACAAAAAACCTTTTGAGATAAAACTATGTGCCACCCCACATAAAAGTCTAAATGGAGAAACTTTTAATTCTTATTCAGAATGGTATAAACATTTGGCAAGCATTTCTGAAAACATTTCTATCAAACAACAAAATTGTGGCTTTATTGCCACTAATAGCAAATGTAATGGTGAAAATATAGAATTATAAATCAAAAATCAATACATACCTAACTTAACGTATAAAATATCAAATTTTAAGTTTTTTTTAATAAATTGTTAAAAAAATGATGTTAATTTTTTAACATCTTTTTTTATTTTATTTTTCCTTATTTTTCTTTCTATTTTTTTGTTTTTCTTTTTTTTGTTATTTTTTTAATTTGTTTGATTATAATCAATACCACATAAATTTATATTTTTTATATTTTATATGTTTCTTGATAAGTTTTATTAATAAATTGACAATATGTTATTGATGTTTAATAATTTATTAATGACCTTTATTTTACAGAAAGTTATTAAATGTTTGCTAATTTCTTTCCAAAAATATTGTAAATTTCAGCTAAAATTTTTATAATTTAAATTTGTTAAAGAGTTATTTGATATATATTATTTGTTTAGATTATTTAGAGTAAATTGATGTGTGAGTTTTGAGAAAATCATCAATCTTCTTTTCGTAAAGAACCCCCGCCACAGGATAACTCATGGCGTGCTTTGCTCCTTCCACAACAAATTTTCCTCGCAAGCCAGACGGTGTGGAGTTATATAAATTATTCACATTTTCAACAGGCACAAATGTGTCTGCTTGGCCATGTATATAAAAAATTGGCACTTTGGTTTGCTTAACTTGTTTTATAGCATCCGCTTGCATAACATCAAACCCATACACACGTTTTGTGTAACTGTATGCGTGTTTCTTTAAAAACTTTGGAACAAATTTAAACCTTTTCATCACAAAAGAAATTTGGCGGTCGGCATTGTCGAAAGCACAATCAGAAATAATTGCCACCACATTTTCAAGACCTTTCTCGCCAGAAGCCATACAGACTGTTGCTCCACCCATAGAAAGTCCAAACAATATAATTTTATCGTTTGGCTTTTTTTTATTAATAAACTTCACATAAGAAACAACATCAATTCGTTCCAGCCAACCATACCCAATACACTTACCCTCACTCTCGCCGTGTGCACGAGCATCCACAGCCAACACAGAAAAGTTTTTATCATAAAAAAATTTACAGTATTGTTGCATCTCTTTGTAACTCTGTCCAAACCCGTGAAAGACAATTACTGTTCGGTTGGAGTTTGCTTCGTAATAATGTCCAACCAGATTTAAACCGTCTTCACTTTTAATTTGTATTTTTGAAAACTTTACTTTCTCCCACCAACATAAATCCACCTTATACTCTTTCAGTCTTTTATCAACATCTTTGTTTAATACTCTTGCTGAAACACTCCTTCGTGAAAAGATAATTTTGAAAAGCAATGCTCCCATAAGTAAATAATACAATAGTGCCACAATAATAAAAATCACAATTCCCAAAACAATCCATGCAATAACTTCCATATTTTCGCTATTTACCTCCTGCTTTTGTCCACCATTTTGGCACTTTTTCTTTATTCATGAATTTTTGTTATTTATTCTTAATTTTGCTAATTTTTATTTTGTACTATTTTTAATGTTTTTTATATTTTTCATGTTTTTTTTCGCTATTTTTTCATGTTTTTCACTATTTTTATATATTTTTTGAAATTTTTCCTAAATTTTTGTTTTTATATTTTTATACTTGCTATTTTTCCATTTTTAATTATGATTTTTTATTATGATATTTAATTTAATTATTTAATCTATTACCGCTTTAACCGGTTCTCCTGTTATGGCATCTTGATATGTTAACCAATAACCAAAACCTTCTTTCCTGTTGAGTGGCAACCAAATTGGATAGCCTGCAAGTTCCTTTGGCGGTTCTTCTTCAAACACTGCCGGCACACCATAGCACACATATTTCACATTTTCATTCTCATCATAGAGCAGTCCAAAAACAAAAAAGTCGCCGTCATCTTCATATTCCACTTTAACCCATTTGGACGAAGGTATTAAATTTTGTAAATTATCCTCAATTGGATTTTTTTCAAAAAGTTTATCAATTTGTGGTTTGAGTTTCTCAAAGAAAATTACTTCATTAACTTCACTTTCATTAGTTTCTGTTTCATGACCAACCATACTTTCATCTGGCTCTTTAACCGCATCCTCTGGTGGTTGTTCGACAATCATATCATCATTTTTACTTAATTTTTCACTTTTCACATCGGCGGAATTTTCAAAGAAAAACTTCTTATATACACAGTCCGCACAATTATTCTCACAAAGTGATTGGTCGATTTCTTTTTCAATCTCTTTTTTATCTTCCTCATCAAAGTCTACACCATATTTATCCAAAACATTTTTTGTGTTTTCAAAGTTGACCTTACCAGAAATCTCGCTTATTATGCTGGCATAAATATCGTCATTATTGCCATCGCTTGAACCATAAAGTATTGGCGTTGGTATGGCATTTTGAATATTTATGATTGCAACCGAGAATTTTTGTGGTATATGCTCCAAATTCACAAAAAATTCATATAACATTCTTGATTTGAGTGTTAATCCCGCTTTGTAAACTTTATTATTTACATATATACCCAACGAACAAATTCCATCCAACTCATGAGAAAAGTTGTATAATCTCACTGTTCCGCATACACCCAACTCATCCTCTTGCAAGGATAAAACAGCTTTCCTTTCGCTATCATTTTTTATATCACTTAAAACAATACTTTTTCTATTCAACATAAAACCCTCTCTTACATATATATTTTAATTATAAAGGATTTATGTTGAAAGTTTTATGTTGTTTTAAGTTGTCAGATTTTGTCTTTTATGGGCGAAAATTACAAAATTGATAGTTTCCATTTAACAATCCCTGTTTTTTTAGTTGTTTTCACTCGGTTTTGCTATTTTTTACTTAACTTATTTTTTACTTAACTTATTTTTTACTTAACTTATTTTTTACTTATTTTTATATTTTAATCTTATTTTACTAAACTTTATCTAATTAATAATTAAATTTATTATAAATTATTTTAATTAAACTTAAAGTTGATTTTTAAAATATTTATCAAAAAACAATGTATACTTTTTATTCTACTTCTGTTTCTTCTTTGTCTTTTTTTGA
Source organism: uncultured Lachnospiraceae bacterium (assembly GCA_964405555.1). Lineage (GTDB taxonomy): Bacteria > Bacillota > Clostridia > Christensenellales > UBA1242 > Caccovivens. Next base: position 5,699 of record CAYOOB010000018.1, read on the forward strand.
AGTTTTGTTTGTGCCTTTGCCAGATTTTAATTTTCCCTCCACAAATCGCACAAGATTTTTTACATTGAAGCCTGCTTTTGAATATATTTCTTCACCGCTTGCACTTGTTTGATATTCTTCCACACCAAAGAACACTCCTTTATCCCCCAAAACTTTAAGCCACTTGCTGTCATTTGAAGCCTCAATACCAACCACTAACTCAGCATCTTTACTTATAACTTTGTTTTTATATAAAGTACTTTGTTTCTCAAAAATTTCGATTGAAGGCATTGAAACCACATTAACAGTATGTTTCTTTCTCAATTCATTTGCCAACTTTTGTGCCAAAACAACCTCAAATCCACTTGCAACAAGCACAATTTTTGGCTTTTGCGTGGTGTTTTCTAAAAGATATCCACCCAATTTTGCTTCCTCAAAAGATGTGCCATCAATATGTTCTATATCTTGCCTTGAAAGTGCAAAAGTAACTGGCTGATATTCTTTCACGCAAAGATAATATCCTGCCACCAACTCTTTATAATCGCATGGACGATAAACAGTGTTACCAATTATTGCTCGCAACTGCCCCAATTGCTCAATCGGCTGATGAGAAGAGCCGTCTTTACCAACCATTATACTATCATGTGTGAAAAACGACATCACCGGCAGTTTCATCATAGCACGAAGCCTCAATGCTGGTATGCAATAATTTGAAAAAGCCAAAAATGTCGAATCAAAAGTTATGAAATCTTCATATAGTGCAATTCCGTTCATAACAGCAGACATGGCGTGTTCTCTAACACCAAAACGAATGTTTTTACCTCGCCTATATCCCGCAGAAAAACTGCCCGCATTGTCAACAAATGCCATAGTGGATGGCGCAAGGTCGGCAGTTCCACCAAGCAGTTGCGGACATTGATATGCAAGTTCGCTTAAAGCATAGTGGTTCAATTTTCTTGTGCTTTGCCCATCATATTTTGCGATATTCTTCAAAATACGGTCAAAATTAATCTTTTTTCGGTCAAAAAATGAAGTTAAAGATTTATAAAGTTCTGGATGAGTGCTTGAATACATTGCCAAATTTTGATTCCATTTCTCATGATTTAGCTTGCCTCGCCTTGTGCTTGCCATACAAAGTTCTCTCACATCACCTGGAATGTAAAAACTTTCTTTAACCTTTAAATTTTGTTTAAAAAGTGATAGTTCTTCTGGCGAAAGCACCGCTGAATGCACCGCCGATGTACCTTCCTTTTGTGTGTCTATGCCAATTGTGGTTCTAAAAATTATGATTGTTGGTTTCTTGCTTTTCTTCGCTTTTGCTATTGCTTGCGAACAAAACCAATAACTGTTACCATTTTGCACTTTAATCACATTCCAACCCATTGCCGTAAATTTGCGAGCAACATTCTCCCTGTTAGAAAGGTTTAAAGGGCCATCTATTGTAACATCGTTGCTGTCATAAAGTAAAATCAGTTTGTTTAGTTTGAGATTTCCAGCCAAACTGACAGCCTCCATCGACACACCTTCCATTAAATCACCATCTCCAACAAAGCAATAAGTGTGGTGATTGAAAACTTCAAAACCGACAGTATTAAAACGCTCCTCCATCACACTTTCAGCAATTGCCATTCCCACAGCATTTGCAACTCCCTGTCCAAGAGGTCCTGTTGTGACTTCCACCCCATCTGTGACTCTATATTCTGGATGACCTGGAGTTTTAGATTCAAATTTTCTAAACTCTTTCAAGTCTTGAAGCGAAATGTCAAATCCAAACATAGAAAGAAGGGTGTAATATAGTGCACTTGCATGACCAGCCGACAATATAAAACGGTCACGATTTAAAAAATCGGTGTCGGAGGTGTCAAAATTTAGATGGTCTTTGAAAAGAGCAAACAAAATTGAAGAAGCTCCCAAACACACTCCCAAATGCCCAGAATTAGCATTTGTTATTGTTTCCGCCGAAATGGCTTTAATATAGTTTATTGCCTTATTTATAAGTTTCATAAAATTCCTCCAAGTGCTTTAATTATTTTATCATACACAAAGTTTGCATCCAATTTTCTGACAGACACTGTAACATCCGAAATGTCTTCAAGTGTTTTATTTCTTTCTTTAAACGCAACTTTGTTGATAGGATCAGAAATGTGAGTTTTGGCAACTTTTAAAAACACAATTAAAGCATTCTCTTCCAAAACATCTATGTTATTTATCAACGAGTCAAAATTTATCGAAACAACCACGTTCATGAATGAGGCAATATGTTTAAAAACTTTCTTTTCTGATTCCTCCAAATATTCCTTTGTGCAGAACTGCTCAATGGCACCTTTGTCAATCAAATCATATTCCATTAAATCTTTGGCGTCGCAAAACATCATCTCCAACTTTTCAGCAAGAGTTTTGCCAATTTTTTGAGTTAATTGGTCGTTTAATGAAATTATGATGATTTTATTAAATCTCTTATTCATACCTCTATTTTATCACAAACTAATTATATTACAAAACTTTTTTTCATGTTCTTTTCTTATGTTTTTTCTTGTAATAATTTTCAAGGTAAACTTCACGAATATCCAAATTGTAATCCCAAATCTTTACAGTTACAAAAATTAAAAGACATAAAGCAACCACAATCACTGGTAAATCCAGTGCAGATGTTGAGGTTACAATCAAAAAATCGCCATTTTCAAACACACCAACACCAATTGTGCCGTCATTTTTGGTCACATAAGTTGCCAAAACACCAACGTTCTCCAACCTTTTTAACACCTGTTGAGCAGGATGAGTGCTGTCGCCCGCACTGACAAAAGCATATTTTGGACTTATTGTTGCAAGAAAATCTTCGGTGTTGCTATACCTTGAACCGTGATGTGCCACCATAAAGAAATCAACTTCCAAAGTTATGCCCGCACTTTCCAAATATTCCATAAATTCGTCTTCCCGAGTTGAAGTGGCATCTCCTGTGAACAAAAACGTTCGATTTGCATAACTAATCACTATGTATGGACTGTATGCGTTCGTTTCGGAATAATATTCTTTTTCGCCAGCATAAAAAGTCATGCCAATTCCCATTTTTGAAGTAAAATATTTGTTAGAATCTATAAAATCCACATTACAATTCGGTTCTTCATAAATTGCTTGAATTACTTGGTCATAAATGTCGGTGTAGACAACTTGATAGGTTGAATTACTATCCGCCTCGCTTTTTGAAAGAATTATAGGTCGATAAACATTATATACTTGATACTTCTCCAAAACAGCACTTGCTCCACCAACATGATCAGAATCAGAATGCGTCAAAACAAGAAAGTCGATGTTACTTAAATTGTTTTGAGTCATAATCCAATCTAAATCGGTAAGCAAATCATCTTGCGAGTCCTCACTGCCTGTGTCAATAAGCATGGTTTGATTACTCGGAAAAACAATAAAAACGGAACTTGCTTGCCCAACATCAAGATAATAAACTTGCAAATCGGCATCAAGAATGTTAACAAAGCCGTTTGTGTTGTATATTATTGTCAATTGATTGATAACAATAATGGCAAAAACCGCAAAGAAAATAAGAATCAAATCAAGTTTGATTACACTGTCGTATGAAAGCCTTTTGATTTTTATCCACAATTTCCTCATCAATTTTATTCCAATGTTTTTCTTATGTTTTCTTATGTTTTTAACACCTTACAACACTTTTTGACTTTCTTCATGTTTATAAAAAAAACACTTTAATGCCAACTTACACTTTTCATTTTTTCTTAAACTTTCCGTTCTCTAGCTTCGCATTCATAAATTTAAATTCATTAAATTAATATAAATGTTATTCATCAACACTAGTTATATTTCAATTTATCTAAACAACTAACCAACACAAAATTTTAGATAAATTCTAAATCATCAAAATCTTGAAATTTCTTCTTTGGCACTTTACCAGAAAATAGTTTCATAATTTCCGGCATCATATCAATAGCACTTTTGTAACCTCTTTCAATCATTTCGTCAATGCCTTCAAGTTTGGTGGACTTAAACTTTTTATTGTCTGTTGCGATAACAACATCAGCACACAAATAACCTTTAACAGAATTACTTTTCATAAGTGTTCTTAGTGTGCAGGTTAAAACATCCAAAACTTTTGTGCTTTCAGTACCATAAATCCTTGTGCTGTTGCAATCGACAGCAACAACATAATCACAATCGAAATATCTTGGAATGTTGGCTGGAATATTGTTTTGAAGCCCACCGTCACACAAAAGTTTATCTCCAAACTCCACAGGTTGAAATATACCCGGAACACAACAACTTCCCGCCACCGCTTTTGCCAAATTGCCAGAACTTATACACACCTCTTTGGTGGTTTTTATATCTACAGCCACCGCCGAAAAAGGCTTTTGTAATTCTTCAATGTTAATGTCGCCGAAAGACTCAATCATAAGTTTTTCTATACCCTCCGTTTTTGACGGCATAAAAAAGACTTTACTTGTTTTGATATCTTTGGTTTTTACTTTCTTTGCAATTTCATAAATTTGATTAGAATTCATGCCAGAAGCATAGGCTGCCCCAATGATACTCCCCACACTTGTGCCAGCAATATAATCAAATTTAATACCAAACTCTTCAAATGCCTTAATCACCCCAATGTGCGACATACCTCTTGCACCGCCACCGCCAAATGCAACTCCAACCTTAACCTTTTTTGATAAAAAATTAAATATTTTCATGAAATAAGTATATCAAAAAATATGACAAAATAAAAACAAATTAAATATAAAATGAAAACAAAATAAAATAAGTTAAAGACAAAAAGTGTAAAAATAAAGTAAATTAAGAATAAATTACATGAAATTTAAGTAAAATTTGAAAAATAAGCAAAAAAAGCTCGAATCAAATTAAACCATTATATGATGAGGTTAATTTATCGGAGCATATATTCTCATCTGTAAAAATATATTATCAATATGAAAAACATATTATCTATATCAATTTTATTTGTTGGATTTTGCGTATGCATTTCAAGTGGCTATCTAATATCCAGCGTTATACTCTCCCTAAACACATCAACAAGTGTTTCAGTTGAAGCACAAACCGTCTATGCAATTTCGCTAACGAGTGGCGAAAATGAAAGTGAAATTGAAACACAAAAAGAATATTTGCAAAGTCAAAGTGGTGCTGGCTATGTTTATGAAGAGAACGAAACTTTTCATCTGATAGCCAGTGTCTATGAAAATAAAAGTGATGCTGAACTTGTAAAAAACAACCTATCCGCAAGTGGTGTGACAAGTGAAATTTTATCCATACAACTATCGGCAAGCACGATTGAAGGAAATTTCACAACTGACGAAAAAACAATTTTGGAATCATGCCTAAAAATCAATATAGAATTGTTTAAAAAATTATATGATGTTGCAATAAGTGTGGATACAAATGTTTTAGATACCACAAAAGCGAAACTTGAATGCAACCAAATTTACTCTTCATTTATCTCCATCCGCACAAACTTTGAAACTCTTTTTGACGTGGAGGATATGGATGAAATAGAAAACAACTTAACAGAAATTGAAAACTATCTTTCAAACTTAATTGCAGAAAATTATGAATACACCTCACAAACTTTTTCATCGTTAATTAAATTAACCTACTGCAAAATTCTATTTGTTAATCTAAAATAATTCTGCAAATTAATTTTAAGTTGTTTTTTATTTAATTATTAATTGTTTTATATTTTTAATTAATTATTCTATATTTTTTAATTAGTTATTCTATATTTTTTAATTAATTATTTTATATTTTTAGTTAATTATTTTATATTTTTCAATTAATTGTTCTATATTTTTAATTAATTATTCTATATTTTTTAATTATTATTTTATGTTTTTATTTTAAATATTTTTCTATATTATTCTAATTTAGAAATTCATTTTTATTATTTTCTTATATATAAAAACTCGTTATTTTATTGATTTTTAAGAAAAAAAAGCGTTATTTTTATGAAAATTTACACATTTTTTTATTTTTTTTCTTTTACTTTATATCATTAAAATATTGAATAATAATATTAAAATATATAAAAAAATAATTTAAAAATATAATAAAAAAAATGAGAATTTTTGGTTATTTTCTCATTTTATATGTTCAAAACTTATTTTATTTAAAATCATTTGCCACAATTTCTAAATTTTCATTTGCAAGCACACGCTTTCCGAAGAGTTTTTGTTTTATACACTTAGCAACCCCCTTTGCATACCTTGTTGCTAAATCAAGTTCTTGTTTTGTTGGTGTGCAACCTCTTTGAATTCTGCCAACAATTTGAGTTTTTACAATGTTATCTCCAAGTTGTTCGTTTAATTCTTTTGCAAGGTCGTCTATATTCACAATATTTTCTCTTATAATTCCGCAAGTGCCAACCGCCTTTTCGTGATTACTTTTAATCACGTTCAAGATTTTTTCAAGGTTTAACTCTTTTTCATTTCCAACACAAAAATCAGCCCTAACCGCTTCCGCAACTGCTTTGGCAATGGCATCGCACTTTCTGCCCATAACTTCATAAACACAAGCAGAGTTCATGGTTATAATGCTTGGCATTGAATTTTCAACCGTTTTTACACCAGCATTTACAGCCGAGAAAAATCCAATTGAATAAGCACAATCTTCCACGTCGTTATCAATTGTCACTGGCACAAAAATGGTGTTGACTCCATTTTCAAATAACCTCTTGGCACCTTTTTCAGAGCCATTCCCGCCCAAAATAATCACACAATCAAAATTGCGAGCATTTTCTAGACCAATTTTAAAATATCTAGCTTGTTTAAATTCTGGACATCGTGAGGAGCGAACCACCGCCCCAGCACAGTTTCTTAAAGATTTCACCATAACATTTTCAATTGGATAGATTTTATTATCAACCAAGCCCCCAAAACCAGCATAAGCGAAATAAACCTGACCTTTAAACCTTCTTTGAAATTCGTATATAAAACGATTAATTCCTGGCGCATCGCCACCACTTGTTACTAACAAAATCTTCATTTTTTTCTCCTTTCATGTATTAATTATTTGCTTATTTAACATTTCACACAATATGTTCTAAGCCAACAATCTTATATGTTTTATCATAACAAATACGCTAAAAATCTATGCTACACCGGCACCTGCACCACCTTGCACAACTATGTTTTCATTACCAATAATTCCTGATAATTCGTTAATTAAATAGTTGTTAATTTTCACTTTTTGTTGATAATTCATTGCTTTTTCGGTTGATGTACATCTAATAACCACTTGCGACTCGCCTGGATATGAAGCCAACGAATTCTTCACTTTGCTATACACGTCTGGGTTCTTTGTGTCAAAACGCAAACACAATCGCTGAACAGGTGTTGTTTGTGGCTGTTTTTCTTCTTCGTCTTTCCACAATATCACAGAATCGCCAATGGCAGAAGGTGCATTACCTTCCCTAACACTTATTCTCCCCTTGATTGTCACAAGGTTATCTTCCTCCAAAATATCACGATATCTTGCAAAAGTGTTAGAAAATAATGTCACTTCCAACGTACCTTTTAAGTCTTCAAGTTTTAGATAGCATATATCTTTTCCATTTTTAGAACGCTTTCTATTAACTTCTGTGATAATTCCACCACACACAAACTGCTGTCCATCTTGAAAACCGAGGTCACTTACATCGCTTTCCTCATTATATTCCTCATCATCACCAAGTTCTTCTGCTTTTTCGGCGTTTAACATATCAGAAGTTAGAGTGTAATGGTCAAATTTCTTTACATGATCTTGAAGTGGATGCCCCGACATATAAACACCAATAATATCACGTTCATTTTTTAAAAGCGTCTTTTTGTTGAATTCCTTAATGTCTGGATATTCCACTTTATCTTCCAACTGATTATCGCCAAAGAAGAAAGAAATTTGACCTATGCTGTTACTCTTTTTCTCTTTGACAGCCTTATCAATAAGGTTTTCATAGACCGCCATATATTGCGAACGCCTTTTTCCGAACAAATCAAATGCTCCACTCAAAATTAAACACTCGATTGCTTTTCTGTTCACACCAACATTAACAGCACGCTTTATGAAATCGTCAAAATCTTTATAATCACCATTTTCTTCTCTTTCTCTGATTATGCTGTCGGTGACAGATGTTCCAACGTGCTTCAATCCACCTAAACCAAATCTTATACTTTTGCCCTCAACTCTGAAATATGAAAGTGATTTATTAATGTCTGGTGGCAAAACGTCAATTCCTTCCGTCCTCGCAAAAGAAACATATTTTTTGATGTCATCTGCGTTGCTGATTCTGTCGTTAAGCACCGCCGTGATAAATTCCGTTTCGTAATAACACTTCAAATATGCTGTTTGATATGAAATGTATGCATAAGCAGCAGCATGAGATTTATTGAACGCATATTTGGCAAACTCTTTCATCTCGTCGAATATATGTTCTGCAACCTGTCTGTCGTGCCCTAACTTAACCGCTCCTGGTATGCTCTTTTTGCCAGATGGGTCTTCCCAACCATTAACAAACTTTCCTCGCTCTTGGTCAATTTTATCGACCTGCTTTTTACCCATAATTCTACGAATATTGTCCGCCTGTCCAAGAGTGTAGCCAGCCATAACTTGCACAATTTTCATAACCTGCTCTTGATATACAATACACCCATACGTGACGTCCAAAATGTTTTCAAGGCAAGGGTCTTCATACACAATATGCTCTGGATCTTGCTTGTTTTTGACGAATGTTGGAATAAAGTCCATTGGCCCCGGACGATACAAAGAAATTCCTGCAATGATATCATCCATGCAAGTTGGTTTTAACTCTTTCATAAACTTTTTCATACCAGCACTTTCAAGTTGGAACACTGCATCCGTTCTTCCGCTTGCAATTAAGTTGAAAACATTTTCATCGTCATATTCCATGTCATAAAAATCTATCTTTTTGCCGTGATTTTCATACACATAGTCGCACGCTTTTTTGATGTCTGTCAGTGTTCTTAAACCTAAAAAGTCCATTTTAAGAAGACCTAAATGTTCCAACTCTATCATGCTATATTGTGTTACACGCTCGTTATCCGACTTCGCCACTGGCACAAAATTTGAAACTTGCTCTGGTGCAATCAACACTCCGCAAGCGTGTTGAGAGGTGTTTCTTGGCACTCCTTCAAGTTTTATTGCAATATCAATAATCTTCTTGATGTGAGGGTCGGAATCGTATATTTCTCGAAGTTCTGGAATGATAAATTTTTCATTCTCTGGCTTACCTGTTGTTCCAAAATAATATTTTAAAACAGGTGGCTTTTTAATTCCATCTGGCAATTTGTTTGGAATGAGTTTGGTTATTTTCATAACCTCTGGTATTGGTGTTCGCAAAACTCTTGCCACGTCCCTTATGGCATTTTTAGCCTGCATACACCCAAAAGTTACAATGCACGCAACATGATCGGAACCGTATCTCTGTTTAACATATTCAATAACTTCTCCACGTCTGTCCATACAAAAATCGACATCAAAGTCTGGCATAGAAACACGCTCACGGTTAATGAAACGCTCAAAGAACAAGTTATATTTCATCGGGTCAACACGAGTGATTCCTGATGTATATGCCACCAAACTTCCTGCACCACTTCCTCTTCCTGGACCAACTGGTATACCCTGCTCGTTGGCATGGTTGATGTAATCCCAAACTATCAAGAAGTATTCCACAAAACCTTGCTCTTTAATGATTTCAAGTTCCATTTCCAAGCGGTCGATTAAATCTTTTGTGATTTCTTTATACTTTTTATGTAAACCTTCATAGGATATTCTTCTTAAAAACTCATAAGGTTCTTCGCCTGTTGATGGCCGATAAACAGGGATGAAGTTTTCTGTGCTTGCAAGTTTATATTTTTCGTCTATGCCGTAAATTTCGCCTAAAGACTTGGTTTTTATCACAACCTCACACTTGTCAGCAATTTCAAGTGTTGTTTCAAGCGATTCTTCATAGCCAGCCATAGCCTCAGCCATTTCATCATAGGTTTTAAGATAAAATTCTTGCGTGGAAAATTTAAGACGGTCTTCATCGTCCAAAAACTTACCCATCTGCACACACATAAGCACATCTTGCATCTCTGCGTCATCTTTGTTGAGATAATGCACATCGTTTGTGGCAACAAGTTTAATATTGTGTTTTTTAGACATCTCGGCAAGATATTGATTGACAATTTTTTGCTCTGGTATGCCATGATTTTGAATTTCAAAATAAAAATCGCCCTCAGCAAACATATCTTTCAAGCGAAGTGCCAAGGCTTCTGCTTCATCAAAGCGCCTTTGCAATATCAACGTAGGAATATGCCCAGCAAGACAAGCAGAAAGACAAATCACACCCTCAGAGTGCTTGGCAAGTACATCATAATCAATTCTTGGCTTGTAGTAAAAGCCGTCACAAAAGGCAATTTCGTTGAGTTTCATTAGGTTTTTATATCCAGTGTTGTTTTTTGCAAGCAAGATTAAATGCCCAATATCATCTTTCCCCTGTCTGCGTGTCAAATCGTTACAAATATAGAATTCACACCCAATAATCGGTTTGATACCAACCTTAATACATTCCTCAAAAAACTGTAAAACACCATACATATTTCCGTGGTCGGTGATGGCAACTGCACGATAACCTCTTTCTTTGGTTATTTCCACCAATTTTTTGATTCGTGCAATTCCGTCTAAAAGCGAATACTCTGTATGCACGTGTAAATGAACAAAATCTTTCATTATATTTTTATTCCTCCAATGTTCCTGCAATTTTAATTAGTTTTCTAAAACGATGATTAAGTCCGGAACGGGTCAATTTGATTGTTGAAAGTTTTAAAAGTTCGTCTAAGCTTTCCTCAGGATTTGCCAATCTCAAAAGAGCCACTTCTTGTAAATCTTCTGTCAAACTTTCAAGCCCTATAGTGTTGATTATGGTGTTTATTGCATCAACCTGTTTCATACTTGCTTCCACCGTCTTGTTTATATTTGCATTTATGCAATTCACTTGCCTATTGACTTTGTTCCTAAGTTCTCTTGTAACAATCTCATTACTTAACGCCAAAACTGCATTATTTGCCCCCACAAGCGCTAAAATATCCTGTATAGTGCTAGCATCCTTTATGTATAACACATAAGAATTACGACGTTCAAATATTTTGCCTATAATTGAATACCTTGCCAAAATATGCGAAAACTCATTTAAAAACTCGTAACTTTGAGAGTCGAACTCCATGTGGTAACCCGAACCGCAACTTTGTGTGGCGTCTTTGGATAGTTTAATACTTGAAGTGCTTGCACCAATATAAACTCCTTTGATGAAAGCTCGACAAGGTTCGTCCTCTAAGATTAAATTTTTATCAATTTCAAACTTGAATTTCATGCCGTCTTCATCAAAGTCTATCGCACCCGCATCTAACAACAAATTTTTAAACTTATCTGTGTCAAAAGAGATTTCATATATGGTATTTTTTGAAATATTATAATTCTCCGAAACTTCTGGTGAAATTTCATCTCCATACAATCTTTTAATTATGTTTTTTACGAAATCAAAGAGTTTGTCCACATCCGAAATAATCTTTATACTTGTTTTACTGCCCACTTTCTTAATCTCTCCACAAGAGTGAAACAACCCAGACAAAAAAGCAAGTGCACAAGTGTCGTCTTCAATTTCTGTTTGTAGTATTTCTTCTTTCGATTCTCTTGAAAAACTCATTGACCCCTCTCTTTATATTTTAATTTATGATATCAAAATTAACCTAATAATTCCTAAAATTCTAAAGAAAATCATTAAAAATAAAAATCATTAAAAGCCCAAAATTTGATAAAAATATAAAAATTGATAAACGAATTAAATTTATTTTTTTCTTTAATTTTTAGTTTAGATATTTTTATATTTTCTCGCTTTTTACTTTCAAATTCACAATTTGTTATTTTTCACTGTAAAATTGCAAAATTGATTGATTTTTTCGTAAATTAAAGCAATCAAACTCGTTTTTTATGGAACTTTGGAAGTTTATCAATATTTACAACCTGCGAAAGTGGAATGTTATATTTATAAATTAAATTCATCCCTTGATTCACTTCACCAACTCGTTGTGGACTGTGTGCATCCGAGTTCACAATAAACTTCACACCCTCGCCAATCATATCCAAAAGTTCGTCTTCCGTGAAGCAAATACGTTTACCATTCAATTCAACATAAACACCCTTTTGTTTTGCCATTTTTGCAACTGCAAGAGTATCAGTTGGAAAACCATAATTAAGATGAGTGATAATATCAATTGGATATTTGTCCAATGCCTTTAAATATGCCGTGGTGTTACGGTTGATTCTTTCTTTGCTTGCCTTAAACGGATTTGAAAGGTTATTTACCCAACACAAAAGAATTTTGTCTTTGGTTGAATTTGTATGCACCATTTTGTGGTACCCCATAAGGAATATGTCCAAAAATTCATAGTCTTCTTCTTTCACATCAACTTCACCATTAAGAGAAATTAGATTTGCTTCAACACCCAAAAGAATATCTACACCTGTAATCTCTTTTGCATTAAGAATATCCTCATGAAGTTGTGGAATCTGTTTTCTTTTTATACCAAAAAACTCATGATTAAAACCGTGGTCAGTGATTGCAATCTGTTTTAAGCCCTTATCAGCCGCAACTGATGCATTTTCAAGCACCGTTCCTTTGCCATGATTGAAATGAGAATATATTGTATGTGTGTGATAATCTCCAAATAAAAGCATATTTTTAACCCCCAATTTTGTTGTCTTACTCTTGTATTATTTATTTGTTTTGATGTTTTGTTGTGCATTTTTAATGTGTTTTTTATATATCCATTTCTGTGGTTTACCCTTGTTGTAAAAATAAAATTCAATACATTTATAATGAAACTTAAAATATTTTGAACTTTACCATTTACTTACCACATTACATATATATTTTAGCAGTTTTGATTAATTTTTACAATTAATTTCGTTCATAAAAATGTAAATTTAACTTTTTAATATAATTGTGAATGGTCCAGAATTTGTTTGTGTGATTTTCATATCTGCACCAAAAACACCCAATTTAACTTGAATATTATATTGATTTTCAATCATTTCAGCAAGCTTTAGATAGAGTTGTTCAGCACGAGAAGGTTCTTCGGCACCGATGAAACTTGGTCTATTCCCATGAGAGCAATCACCTGCCAATGTGAATTGCGATACTAATAAAATTTCACCTTTCACATCTTTAACAGAAAGGTTTGTTTTTCCATTTATATCAGAAAAAACTCTTAAATTTGCTATTTTTTTGCAAAAAAACTGCAATTTTTCTTCTAAATCACCTTTTTCCACGCAAAAAAACACCACAAGTCCTTGTCCAATTTTTGAAATAAGGTTACCTTCAACCATAAGTTTGGCATCATCAACCACTTGTATAACCGCTTTCATCTTACCTCAATCCCTCCTGATAATAATAACAACATCATTAATAACAATAACAACATTATTTAAAATAACAATAACACAAACAAGCGTTATAAGTTGTCATAAATATTATAATTTAATAAAACTTTCTTAGATATTTTTTAATAAGTTTAAAAATTATAATATTTCATTCTTTGACATCATTTTTGAGATAAATTATCTCTCTTTCGGCAAAAACACCAACTTTTTGCAAATTATTTTCCAAGAAAGAAACAAGTTTCATCACATCATGGCTGGTGGCATTGCCAGTGTTTACAATAAAACCTGCGTGCTTACTTGAAACCTCTGCTCCTCCTATTTTAACACCTTTCAACCCCATGTTGTCAATTATTTTGGCAGGATAAATTACCGTTGAGTTTTTTCTATGCTTTATAACTTTAAACACACTGCCTAACGAAGCAAATTCAGTTGGTTGCATTTCTCTTTTTTTTGAATAGTAAAATTTCATTTGTTGCTTTATAATCTCTTTTTCTTCATAAAACAACACCAATTTAACACCTAAAATCACAAACTTACTTAAATTTGAGGATCGATAGGTAAATTTTAAATCTTTCTTCTCAATTTTTTGTAATTTCCCATCATTTACAACCAGAACTGCTTCAACAAACTCGCCAATCTCATGACCAAAACATCCTCCATTCATGTACACAAAACCACCAAGCGATGCCGGCACTCCATAACTCCATTCCAAGCCTCCAACTTCACTATTTGACAATTTCACATTCAAAGCAAACAAGTTTACACCAGCACCCGCCCAAACAACAACTTTTTCTTTTTGCTTTTTATTTGCAACTTTGGTTTTTACAATATGTTTTTGTAATTCTCTTCTGTCTTTTTTTTCTATTGAATACGGATTAACCAAAAACCAATCTATATGTTTTAAAGAAATTATAACACCTCCAAAACCATCGTCATCAAATAAAACATTACTTCCGTTTCCTAAAATAAAAAATAGCAGATTGTTTTCATTACAAATTTTTAAAATTTTAACAACTTCAAGGTGATTTTTAGGAAATAAAATAATTCTTGCAACTCCTCCCGTTTTCATTGTTGAAAATCTTTTTAGGTCGGCATTCTCAATCCTTTCAAACTCCGCAAATAGAGAAACATCTTTATCTGTCAATAATCGCTTTTCTTGATTATAAATCATATTGAAAATATATGAAAATTTCTTATCAAGTGATAAAAAATATTTCTAACATCCAGTTCCTCCAATTATACAATTATATCTCTAACTCACAGCTGAAGCACAATTTTATCACTAATTAAGGTAAAAAACACTAAAAAATTAAACAAAACATTAATATAAAAGTTCACAAAACAATTAAAATATAAACTTCTCCAAAAATTAATTAATAAGAAACTTCAAAAAGACTAAAATTAAAGTTAAAATTGAACACAAAAAATATTAATTTATAAAAACCAAATTAAATTTATTTAATAAAACTATATCAAAAATAGAAGGAAATCTTAAAAATAAAAAAATCTCGTAAAATTGCGAGATTTTTTTAAATTTCATGCTTAAATAAGAAAATTAATTTCCTATTGCACCTATGTTTTTACACCAACTCAACAACAGCCATTTGAGCAGCATCACCACGACGAGTTCCAAGTTTGATTATTCGTGTATAACCGCCACCCTGTCCAAGTTGTTTTGCACGCTCTGCATATTTAGGTGCATAAACATTGAAAATCTTCTCAAGAAGTGGATGATTAATTCCCTCAATGCGTGCTTTGAAAGCCTCCATAGATTCTTTTGGCTTTCTTTGTTCTTGCAAATCATAGACATAGCCCATAATTTTCTTTCTTGCAGCAAGTTTCTTTGGACCATCGTTCAAAACTTCTTTTTTTACTTTCTTTCCATCAGCACCCTTAACCTCTTTCACAACCTTAACTGTGTCAAGATATGTGTTTATGGCAAGAGTGATGATTTTTTCAGCAATTCTTGCAGTAGACTTTGCCTTTGCAAGTGTGGTTTCAATTTTTCCGTTCCAAAGAAATGTTGAAACTTGACCACGAAGCATCGCATTTCTTTCTTTTGAAGGTCTGCCTAATTTATCGTTAGCCATAACTTTTCTCCTTTTGTGGCATTAAAGCCCAATTTATTTTATAATATGCCTTTCGCATATTGTTTTTTTTGTTTTTCTCACATAATTGATAATGTCTATCAACAAACTTCACATTATCAAAATCATTTGTTCAACAGTAATGAATAATTTTTAACAAACCTTACAATTAATTTGTTGGTTAAATTTTATTCATCATCTCTGCGAAGTGAAAAACCATAACTTTCAAGTTTTTGAATAACTTCTTCAACCGACTTAGCACCAAGATTACGTACCTTAAACATATCGCTCTTAGATTTTTTAAGAAGGTCTTGAATAGTGTTGATACCTGCCCTCTTCAAGCAGTTATATGAACGAACTGAAAGGTCCATTTCTTCAATTGGAAGTTCCATAAGTTTCACTTGTTTATCTTCTTCTTTAGACACCAAAATTGACATATCTCCAATTTCTGCACACAATTCAATGAAGAGATTTACGTGTTCATTGATAATCTTTCCTGCAAGGCTAACAATTTCTCTTGCAGAAGTTGTGCCGTTTGTTGTTGCTTCCAAAGTCAATTTATCATAGTCGATGCTTTGACCAACACGAGTAACATCCACGCTGAAATTAACTTTCTTTACAGGAGAGAAAATACTGTCCATTGCGATGAAATCAATATTGTCATATTTGGTTTTGTTTTCGTCACTTGAAACATACCCACGACCATTTCCAATCATCACGTCCATATCCAAAACTGCACCTTCGTCCATTGTGCAAATATGAAGGTCTGGATTTAAAACTTCAACTTGGTCGTTTGGTTCAAAGTCTTTTGCTGTAACTTCGCCAGCACCGTTTTTACGAAGTTTTAAATATGTGATGAAGTTTCTGTCGGTGTTTGTGCATTTAACTGCAAGTCCTTTAAGGTTTAACACAATGTCAACAACATCTTCTGTAACTCCACGAATAGTTGAAAATTCATGTGCAACACCTGCAATTCTAAATGCGATTGGTGCAGAACCTGGAAGTGATGAGAGAAGGGTTCTTCTCATGCAGTTGCCAAGCGTGACACCATACCCTTTTTCAAGCGGTTCAACCACAAATCTTGCAAAATTTCCACCGTTTGTTTCTTCACAAGTGATTTTTGGTTTTTCCATTTCCATCATAATTTTATATCCCCCTATTTTTATCTCGAATACAATTCGACAATCAGTTGTTCATTGATGTCACCATCAACATCTTCTCTTTCAGGAAGTGCTAAGATTTTTCCTGTGAGTGTTTCACTGTTAAATTCCAACCATTTTGGCATAACAATTTTCATACCCTTTAATTGTTTGAACATTTCAAGGTCTTGTTTGTTATCTTTAACTGTGATTACATCACCAACTTTCACTCTGTATGAAGCAATTGAAACACGCTTTCCATTCACGCAAATATGTCCGTGATTGACAATTTGACGGCACTCTGCTCTTGAAGCACCAATTCCCATACGGTAAATCACATTGTCAAGTCTTCTTTCAATTAAAGATAACATATTTGGACCTGTTGCGCCTTTTGCTCTAACTGCATCGTCATAATATCTTCTAAATTGTTTTTCCAATATGCCATACATTCTTTTAACTTTTTGCTTCTCACGAAGTTGAAGTCCATATTCTGTAACTCTCTTTCGAGATGCCCCATGTTGCCCAGGAATAACAGGTCTTCTTTCCATTGCACATTTTTTTGTTGTGCATCTTTCGCCTTTGAGGAAAAGTTTACGACCTTCTCTTCGACACTGACGGCAATCTGGTTCGATTGTTCTTGCCATATTATTTTCTCCTTTTAAACTCTTCTTCTCTTAGGAGGTCTGCAACCGTTATGTGCGATTGGAGAAACATCCTTGATGAGTGTAACCGTGAAACCAAGTGTTGAAAGACAACGTATTGCACTTTCTCTACCGTTTCCTGGTCCTTTAACATAAACTTCAACAGATTTCATTCCGTTGTCAAGAGCCACCTTACCTGCTTGTTCAACACAAGTTTGTGCAGCGAAAGGTGTGCTTTTCTTTGAGCCTTTAAGCCCAAGTCTTCCAGATGAGCACGAAGAAATAACATTGCCCTGCATATCAGTGAAGACAATGATATTGTTGTTGAAAGAGGTTGTGATATGAACTTGTCCTTTTTCAACATTTCTTGAAACTCTTTTTCTGGTTTTTACAGTTTTCTTTTTTCCTGATTTTACATTTGCCATAACTCTACCTCTTACTTACCTTTCTTAGAACTTCCACTAACAATTCTCTTTGGACCTTTTCTTGTTCTTGCATTGTTCTTTGTGCTTTGTCCACGAACTGGAAGTCCTTTTCTGTGACGAATACCACGATAGCAACCAATTTCGTTCAATTTCTTGATATTCATGCTCACTTTTGATTTAAGTTCACCTTCCACAATAAGATTGTGTTCGATATAGTTTCTAAGTTTGGCAACCTGTTCTTCTGTGAGGTCTTTCACACGGATGTCCATGGAAATACCTGTTGCTTTACAGATGTCTTGAGAGGTTTTGACGCCAATTCCATAGATGTATGTCAAACCGTATTCCAATCTTTTATCTCTTGGAAGGTCAACACCAGCAATTCTTGCCATAAATTTTTCTCCTTTTTGGGCATTCACCCCGACTTATTTCGTTTTTGTTAAATGTAATTTTTATGCTGATTTGATTTTTTTATTAACCTTGTGTTTGTTTATGCTTTTTGCTTTTAGAGCAAATAACCATAACTTTTCCATCTCTTTTGATGACTTTACATTTGTCACACATAGGTTTTACTGATGCTCTGACTTTCATAATCTCTCCTTTTTAACCCTTTTCTCTCCAAGTAATTCTTCCTTTTGAGAGGTCATACGGGCTCATTTCAATTTTAACTTTGTCGCCTTCGATAATTCTGATGAAATTTTGTCTTAATTTTCCGGAAATGTATGCAGTGATGACATGACCATTTGTTAAAGTAACTTTAAAAGTCATGCTTGGCAAAACTTCGGTTACAATTCCTTCA
>CAYOOB010000019.1:0-20392 GCA_964405555.1 uncultured Lachnospiraceae bacterium
ATATGTTTATGAGATAGTATTTAGACTAATAAAAAAACTGAGAACACGTAAGCACGAAGATTTTTCTCAGTTTTCGGATTTAAAGATTTAAAGTTAAGATTTAAAGATTAAAGGCAATATTTAATTAAAAAATATGATTACTGAAAATTTTTATTCCATGCTTGTCGTTTTTTGTTTTTAAGCAAAAGTTGACAATTTTCAATATATCTATTATTAGAGGTTTTTATGTTTTTTTAGTTTTGGCTATTTTTGCAGGATATGTCTTAATGCAGGTGAAACTTATTGGTATATTTTATTAATTTATTAATTCTTAAAAACAAAACAGTTCTAGTTGATTTTATTTATATTTTAAATTTTTCCTTATAGAATATTATAAATTCCTATCTTTTGGAAATATATCTCTTGCTTTTTCAGTTATGATATTTCCTTTTGATCTTTGTATTGATTTGATTGGCTTAACAAAATCTTGCATTGCCATTATTGAGCCTTTAATTTTTGGTATTTCAGAGAAAAAATTTTGTTTTCTCATAATTTGATCGAGTAATTTTTTAAGGTTTGTTGTGTTTAGTATGAAATTAGGGGATTTTAGAGATATTTTTCTATGTAAAATGTTGAAATTGTTAAGAATATTTTTACTATTCATTTCACCTTTACCAAGTATGGAGAACATCGACATTAGATATATTTGTGAAGAAATACCTATAAGTTCGCTCAACGATTGAAACAATGCCAGATGTTTTTTCATTATTGCCAAAAGAAAATCGTCTGTGATAATTTTTCCTTGTGCGGACATCATTACATTCCAACTTTTATATACAAATTCTTCAAATCTTGGGTGACCAACTTTGACGATTTCAGCAAGTTTTGTGGTGTGAATTATGTCGTCATCTTCAATTTGCTTCTCTACTTCGATTATATACAAAATTGCTTGTTGAGAATATCCGACAATATTAAAAACTATTTTAAAATTCAGTTCAAATCCTTCAAGGGCTCGGGTTATATAAACTTCATCTCCATTCCGTTTTTTGAAGAATTTGAGTTCGTGAATAAGATATTCTCGCATCCTTGGTTCGGATATTGTGTATGTGCCGTTTACTGAAAATTCGCCAACCAATTTGTTATCCGCTTTGATTTGTGCGTACATGATTTTTAGATATTCTTGAAGGACTTCATTTGAATTTACTTCATCTTGGTTATCGAATCTATAATCTTTAATTTTGTAATCTTCTAAATTTTTGTCTTCTTGTTTCATATTCTTATTTTAAAAAATGTTATTATAAAAAGTCAACACTTTGGATTTTTATTTTTTATTTAATTTTCGCTTTTTATTTGAATTATTATTTTTTATTAAATAGACTTATTATTTTTTGAAGGAGGGAAGTGACTTAATTTTTTTATAAACTAAATGTCAATATTAGATTAAATATACCACTTTTCTTTTGGTTGTTGTTTTGGGGTGGCGGTGCGTTTTAGGTTGAATGTTTTACTTTCAATAAGGGAGGATGTTTTATCTTCTTCTGTGGAGTTGGCATATTTTGCTTCTATTTTTAACGTGCATTCATTTTCTGGGAAGTTTAATCGAAGTTTCAGTTTTTCATTCTTATCTTTTATATTTTGATATGGTATTTCATCTTTATATATTTGGTATTCTATATGCTTTTGAGCAGTTAGAGTTAGAATGATTTGTCCGTCCTCCACACTTGTTTCGGCATCTATTTGTGGTTTTTGTGAAAAATTGTCGGATATGGTGCTTGGCATATTAAATCGAGAGAAAAGAGCGGTTTTGGTGTAGCGTTCTGGGGAATATGGGCTTGCAAGCACAAGTCGATGATTTTCCTCTAATTCTAACGTGTCAATCTTTGCTGTTGCCACCGATGACGGAATTTCAAACTCTCTCTTATCATATTTTTGGCATTGCACATATTCACGCACAACCTCAGTTGGTTGATTTCCTCCAGCAATATTTATTGGTTCGTTGTTGAGATTGCCAAACCAAACACCAATCACTTCACTTGGAGTGTAACTTATGTTGTAGGCATCGGTGTTTCCAGAAGTGTTTTTCTTTCCAACTGTGCCTGTTTTTGACGCAATTTCTGTGTTGGCTACGCTTGATAGTTTCCTTGCTGTGCCTGTTTTGGCTGTTTCTTGCAGGATGTTCGTCATTAGGTATGAACTATCTTCTCGCAAAACCATTTTCGGATTTGGCTTATGAATATATACCAATTTATTATCTTTGTCGGTGATATATTGCACAAATGTGCTTTGGGCAAATTCTCCGTTGTTTGCAAAGGTGGTGTATGCCGAAGTTAGATCCTTAATATTCACACCATAAGTCATTCCGCCGAGAGCAAGGGCATAACTGTTATCATCAGTGTCGAAGTCTATGCCAAGTTTTTGGGCATACTGTTTGCCAGTGTCAATTCCTATATATGAAAGCACCTTTATTGCTGGGATGTTTACCGAATTTTTCACGGCGTCCGTTACCGACATATATCCGGAGTATTTTTTGTTGACATTTGATGGACTATATCCGCCAATTGTGATTTTTTCGTCTAAAATTTGGGTGTCGGGGCTGATAACTCCTTCATTAAGTGCAGGGGCATATACCAAAAGTGGTTTCAAACATGAGGCGGGTTGCCTTTTACAATCTAAAACTTTAAATTTGCTGTTGCCTTGATAAGCACTCACACCAAAACTTTCTGCATCAATCACAATTCCAGCACTGTCAGCACCATCCACTGCACTGTTGGATAGTGCTTGCGAGAGGGCTTTTTGTTTTTCCTCGTTTTGATAGGTGTGAATTTTATATCCACCAATAGCAATCTGTTTTGGGGTTAGTCCTAAAATCTTGGAGGCTTCGTCTATGGCGCTTTGAGAATAAGAATTTATTTTGTCGCTGACATTGTGTCTTTGAATATCAAGTTTCAGAGGTTCATTTTGTGCCTGTATTTTTTCAGAGGAGGTTATGTAGCCGTCCTTTTCCATTTCCGAAAGTACCAAATTTCTGCGATTTACACAATTTTCTGCATTGTTTATCGGCGAATATTTGCTAGGAGATTTGATAAGTCCTGCCAAAACACAACTTTCGCTGAGAGTTAAATCTTTGGCATCCTTGTTAAAATAATATTTACTTGCACTTTCAAGACCATAACAATTATTTCCAAAAAATATTATGTTTAGGTAACTTTCTAATATCTCTTCTTTTTCAAAAGCTTTTTCAAGTTTTTGTGTTAGGACAATCTCTTTTAACTTGCGTTCAAAAGTTTTTTCACCGCTTAAATGAGTGTTTTTTATCAGTTGTTGACTGATTGTGGAGGCACCTTCTTTTAAACTTAAACTCTTTAAGTTGTTCAGCATGGCACCAGCCATTCGCTTATAATTTAAACCGTTATGATTGTAAAATTCCTTATCTTCAATGGCGATAAATGCGTTTTTTGTGTCCGCACTCAGCGAAGACAGGGTGCAGTAGTCGCCATTAAATTGGTTGTCTTCCTTGATTGGTGTGTTTTCATAAGTGAACATATCTATTGATAGTGCGGGGCTTGTTAGTGCTTCGGTGTTGAGGGGTATGCTTTGAAATTTAACATAATTCACTGTGATATAACTTCCAACAAATGCCACAGCAAAAATTCCGACAAGAACAAACGAGATTATACAAATTTTGACAATTTTCTTCATTCTCTTATTATGCGTCTAAATTCTCCAAAAATACAAAATTTTCTTGCAAAATAAACAATATTTTTGTATAATATGACTATGAAATATTTTATCGTTACTTATGGTTGCCAAATGAATGTGCACGAATCGGAAAAACTTGCCTCAATCTGCGAGAAAATGGGGTATTCTCTTGCGGATAAGCGTGAGGATGCTGATTTGATTGTTTTTAACACGTGTGCCATTCGTGAGGGCGCAGAAGACAGAGTTTTTGGTAATGTTGGGGCTTTGAAAAAGTTGAAGAAACAAAAGCCTTCTTTAATTATTGCCGTTTGTGGTTGTGCCACGCAAAAAGAGAGCACAGCAAACTATATCATGCAAACTTTTCCTTTTGTGGATATTGTTATTGGCACTTTCAATCTTCCAAATTTTGAGTATTATGTGAATGCTGTTAAAACAGGCAGGCAGTTGGAACTTTTAAATGAAGGCGAAATTGATGAAACTGTGCCATACAAACGCACAAGTGGAGATAATGCTTGGGTGAATATCATGCAAGGGTGCAACAACTTCTGCACTTATTGTATTGTGCCTTATGTGCGTGGAAGAGAAAAAAGCCGAGAAGAAAAGAACATTATTAATGAAGTTCGTGAGGTTGTGAAAGAAGGAACTTATAAAAAAATCACACTACTTGGACAGAATGTCAATTCTTATGGAAAAGATTTGACACCAGCTGTTCCGTTTTCTCAACTTTTGAAGGATGTTTGTGCTGTTCCTGGAGATTTTAAAGTGACTTTCATGACATCTCATCCAAAAGATTTGACAGACGATGTGATTGATGTGATTGCAAGTGAAGATAAAATTTTGAAAGAGATTCATCTTCCAGCACAAAGCGGAAATAATCGTATTTTGAAGTTGATGAACAGGCGCTATACGAGGGAAAAATATTTGGAAATTATTAAGAAAATTCGTGAAAAGATGCCAAATGCAAGAATAACCTCTGATTTTATTGTGGGGTTTCCAGGAGAAACGGAAGAGGAATTTGAAGATACTTTAAGTTTGGTTGCGGAAGTGAAGTTTGATAGTATTTTTGCTTTTATGTTTTCTCCGCGAGAGGGAACTGTTGCAAGCAAAATGGAAAATCAAGTTTCACAAGAGGTTAAGCAAAGGAGAGTCAATCAACTTTTGGCATTGGAAAAGAAAATACAGGAAGTGAAACATGGATAAAGAAAAAAAAGTGGCAAGTGTGAAAGAACCTTCGCCTATGATGAAGCAATATTTACAGATTAAGGAGGAATATAAAGACTGCGTTTTGTTTTATCGTCTTGGCGATTTCTACGAACTTTTCTACGAAGATGCCATTGAAATTTCAAGAGTTTTAGATTTAACTCTCACAGGAAAAAATTGCGGTATGAATGAACGTGCACCGATGTGTGGTGTGCCATATCATGCGGCGGAAAGTTATATTGCCAAATTGCTTTCACTTGGCTATAAGGTGGCAATTTGCGAGCAGACAGGCGAAATTTTAAAAGGCAAAGACCCTGTTAAGCGTGAAGTGGTGCGTGTGATAACGGCTGGAACGGTGACCGACGACAGTATGCTGGAAGAAAACCGAAACAACTATATTATGTCTATGTTTTTGGATGGCGATAAGCTTGGTGTTGTGTATTGCGATATAACCACAGGGGATTTTTGTTTGTGTCATTTTAATGGCGGAATTGAAAGTGATTTTTCTGACCTTTTAAACCGAATTATGCCTTCACAGGTGATTGGTAACGCAAGTGCAAAACCTTTCTATGAAAATCTTGCCATTTTAAAACTTGGTGTATATCCAAAATTTGAGGAATATTTTGAATATGCTTTTTCCCAAGACAAAGCCAAAAGCAACATTGAGGCACAATTTGGCTCTAACGCATTAAATGTGTTTGAACTTAAAAACAAACAAGATATTTCTGCTGTTGGTGCACTTTTGGAATATTTAAACGAAACACAAAAGCGTTCGCTTAAAAATATCAATAAAATCACGAGAATTAAAAACGACAAATATATGACAATCGATATGAACACAAGACGTAATTTGGAACTTGTGGAGTCTATTCGTGAAAGAAAAAGATATGGTTCGCTTTTGTGGCTTATGGATAAAACTAAAACAAGTATGGGGGCAAGAGCATTTAGAGCAATGTTCGACCAACCACTTCAAAATTCCACAGAAATCAATGACAGGTTGGATGCGGTGGAGGAGCTATCCAAAAATCTTATTTTACGTGACAGACTCACTCAAACTCTTGAAAATGTGAGAGATATTGAGCGTATTTGTGGCAAGATTGCTTATGGTTCGGTTAATCCTGTGGAACTTTTGAGTTTAAAATCTTCGCTTGCAGAAATACCAAACATAAAACAAATTTTGGCGAATGTTAAAACCAAACTTCTTTTATCTTGTCGTGATAATTTGAACGATTGTGACGAAATTGTGAAGCTTCTTGAAAATGCTATAAATCCAAAAGCATCATCGGTGATGAAGGACGGGAAATATATTCGTGACGGTTTCAATCAAGAACTTGACGAACTTCGCAACGCAAAAAAAATCGCAGATGCTCAATGCAAAAAATTGGAAGAGTTAGAAAGAGAAAAAACAGGTATTAAAAACCTTAAAATTGAAAGCAATAATGTTTTTGGATTCTATATTGAGGTCAGCAAAGGACAGAGCGAACTTGTGCCACTTCGTTATGTAAGAAAACAAACCTTGGCGAACGCAGAAAGATACACAACTCCAGACCTCAAAGAGATTGAAGAGAGAATTTTTAGTTCGGAAGATAATGCCATAAAACTGGAAGATAAATTATACAAAATGCTTTTAGAATATCTTTGCAACTATCTCACACAATTTGCTGAGGTTGCCAAAAATATTTCGCGTATTGATGCACTTCTTTCTTTGGCAACAGTTGCAGTAAAATACAATTTTTGCAAACCTGTTATATCCAAAAATGTTAAAAAGATTGAAATCGTGGGCGGTCGTCATCCAATTGTGGAGCAATTTTCGAAAGACGGCTCTTTCATTGCTAACGACACACTTTTAGACAGTGAAGACAACAAAATGATGATAATCACTGGTCCAAATATGGCGGGAAAAAGCACATATATGAGGCAGGTGGCAATCATAACTTTCTTGGCACATATTGGCAGTTTTGTGCCAGCAAAGAGTGCAGAAATATCTATAACCGACCGTATTTTCACAAGAGTTGGTGCAAGTGATGACCTTGCGTTTGGACAAAGCACCTTTATGGTGGAGATGAGCGAAGTTGCAAATATTCTCCAAAATGCCACGGATAAAAGTTTGGTGGTGCTTGACGAGATTGGAAGAGGAACATCCACTTTTGATGGACTTTCAATTGCGTGGGCGGTTGTGGAATACATTTGCAAAAAACTTAATTGTAAAACTCTTTTTGCTACTCACTATCACGAACTTTCCGAACTTGAGGGGCTTTTGCAAGGTGTGAAGAACTATAAAGTGACGGTTAAAGAACTTGCAGACAGCATTGTGTTCTTACGAAAAATTGTGCGAGGTCATGCCAGCAAAAGTTTTGGTGTGGAGGTTGCATCGCTTGCTGGCGTTCCACAAGATGTTATTGAGCGAGCAAAAGAAATCAGTGTTAATCTTGAAAGTGTGAACGAGAAGTTGGATATGAACATATTTGGCGAGGATGAAGAAAAACGCAAGGCTGAAAAAATGAACAAAGTTGGACAACAAGTGCTGTCGGTGCTTCGAGATTTGGATATTAACAGGATGTCGCCGATTGAAAGTTTTGAAATTTTGCAAGACTTAATTGAAAAAGCGAAAGATTAAATACAAAATCTAAAAAATGTAAGAAATATTCGGCAAAATTAAAAAAATGTTTGAAATTGAAGGTAGAAAAAAATAATAGATATCAATTATCAAACAACAAAACACATTAGTATTAAATTAACAACAAATTTAAGCCGTTTATTAAAATCAATAAATAACAAAATTAACCTAAAATTTGAATGCAAAAGTGAATAGGTGGAATTGATAAAGGAGGTAGTATGGCAATTAATGTGTTGTCGCCAAGAATATACAATCGAATTGCGGCAGGCGAGGTTGTTGAAAGACCAGCATCCGTTGTTAAAGAGTTAGTTGAAAACAGTTTAGATGCCAAAGCAACCAAAATCAAGGTGGAGATTGTGGATGGCGGAATAAAAAAGATTATTGTGTCGGACAATGGATGCGGAATTGAAAAAGAAGATCTTCCGCTTGCTTTTATGCCACACGCAACAAGTAAAATATCTAATTTGGAAGATTTGGATAGTATTGCCACATTAGGTTTTCGTGGTGAGGCTCTTGCCAGTATTGCATCAGTTTCTATGATTAATTTAACCACAAAAACACAAAAAGAAGAGAGTGGACATCGCATAGAGGCTAATGGTGGTGAGATTTCAAAAGTGGAAGAGGTTGCAAGGTTGGAAGGAACAACCATAACTGTTGAAAATCTTTTTTACAACACACCTGTTCGTGCAAAATTTTTAAAAAAGCCTAAAACTGAAGAGGGTGAGGTTACTCATCTATTTGAAAAATTTATGATGGCACATCCAGAGGTGGATTTTTGCTATGTTGTGGATGGCAAGGAGATTTACAATCACTCTTCTGGCACTTTGGATGAGGTGCTTTATCTCATTTATGGCAGAGAAGTTTTCAGCAATCTTTTGAAGTTGGAGTATGAAGAGGATGGCATTAAGGTTGGAGGATATGTTGTAGGTCCAAAGTTGACTCGTCCAAACAGAACATACCAATCTTTGTTTGTCAACGGCAGATATGTTGAAAATTATATGGTTTCTGCTTGCGTTCAAGGAGTGTATGAACCGGTGGTGATGAAGGGTAGATATCCAATTTATGTAATCAAACTTGAAGTGCCTTACGACCGAGTGGATGTTAATGTGCATCCAAATAAAAAAGAGGTTAAATTCGACAATTCTTCTCATATTTTTGGAATAATAAGGCGTGCAGTTGAAAGGGCACTTTTAGGAAGTAATTTGATTGCAGAATTTAAAGTGACGAAAGAAGATGAGGAAGAATGGAGCAAATTTAATATAAATAATGTTGAAAATCTGGAGAGGACAGGTTTTAATGCTCCAAAACCTAAATACGACAAACTTAGCGAGTCAGAAGGTGCAAGTTTTGTGGTGACTGTAGATGCCGATGAAATGGACAAGAAGATTGTTTCGCCAAAGGAATATCAAAAGAGAGGAATTGACATCATAAATATGCCAGATTTTGCAACGGTAAAGTCTGATAAGAAGAACAAAAATCGCCGTGGAGGCAACATTTTCTTTGACCATTCTGGTGATAGTCTTTTGCATGAAGTGGAAGTTTCTGTTAAGCACGATATGGAAAAACAAAATGAACACAACACAAATTCAAACCAAGACATCAAAAGCGAAAATATTGTAAGCGGTAAAGCGAACGAAAATGTTAAAAGTGGTGAAATTTCAAAAAACAACACTTTTGATAAAACACAAGAAACACTTTTAGATAGATCGCAGTTTGTTGAAGAGAAATTTTTAAAAGTGGATGCTGACGAAATTAAAGTTGTGGGCGTTGTTTTTAAGACTTATATTATTACTGAATTTGACGACAGCATATATATCATCGACCAGCACGCTATGCACGAAAGGCAAAATTACGACCGCTTGAAAGATGAAGTTGAAAGGCATAATGTGGCAAAGCAAGACCTTTTAATACCTTATGAAGTTAAATTAAACTCGAAGGATAAAGAGATTATGGAAGGAATGCTTGGCAATTTGCATGAAATCGGTTTTGAAATAGAGCAAGAAGATGGCATTTTTAGAGTTAAAAGTGTGCCGTTTGTGCTTTCTGGAATTAATTTGGATAAATTTATGCAAGATATTTTGCAAGAAGATGTTATTGGGCAAAAGTCTGCAAGTGGGCTTATTAACGAAAAATTATGCCAAAGTGCGTGCAAACATTCTATTCGTGCAGGTGATAGCATATCAAAAGATGAAATTTTGTATTTAATTGACAAAATTAAAGACGGAGTGCCATTATGTCCTCATGGCAGACCAATTATTGTTAAAATAACCAAAAAAGAACTTGAAAAAATGTTTAAAAGGACACTGTAAAAAACTATGAAAGATAAAGTAGTTTTCGTTATTGGGCCAACCGCTGTTGGTAAAAGTTTTGTTGGAGTGGAACTGGCAAAGAAGTTTGGCGGAGAGGTTATATCTGCGGATAGTGTTCAAATTTACAAAGGGCTTGATATTGGTTCGGCAAAAATAACGGAAGCGGAAATGGAAGGAGTTGTTCATCACTGCATAGATATATGTAATCCAGAAGATAACTTTTCTGTTTTTGACTTTGTGGAACTCACCAAGAAAAAAATTAAAGAAATCACCTCTCGAAGAAAAGTGCCGATTGTGGTTGGTGGTACAGGGCTTTATATTAAGGCTCTCACACTTGGTTATAACTTTGGCGGGGCAAAAAAAGATGAAAAGTTAAGACAAGAATTGGAAAAATTGGCAGAAGAGAAAGGTAACGAAGCTCTTTTTGACCTTCTTAAACAGAAAAATCCGCTTATGGCGGAAAAAACGGATAGGTTTAATAAGGTTAGACTTGTTCGTGCACTTGAAATTTGCTATGCTGACGGCGAAAAACAAACTTCACAAGTGGAAATCGAGCCTCTTTTGATTGGACTTGTCAAACCACGAGAAATTTTGTATGATAATATAAATAGGCGAGTGGATAAAATGATTGAAGATGGCTTGATTGCCGAGGTTGAGGGATTGAAACAGCGAGGGTTGTCGAGCGATGCACAGTGTATGCACGCAATAGGATACAGCGAAGTGTTACCATACTTGGAGGGGAAAACTTCTTATGAAGAGATGTTGACTCTTATAAAACAACACACCAGAAATTATGCGAAGCGACAACTCACATTCATGCGAGGTATGGACGGACTTCGTATGGTTGATATGCAAGACAAAAACAAAGGGCTTAAAGAAATCGAAAAAATGGTTGGAGAATTTTTAAAATGAAAATTAAAGATATTTTAGGTAAGAAAAAAATCAAAAAAGAAGAGAAAGATAAATCAAAAAAAGAAGAAAATAAATTAAAGAAAGATGCGGAAGAGAGTAAACTCACAAAAAATGTTGATAATAAATTGAAAAAAGATGTGGGTATCAAAAAATTCAAAAGTGTTTTAGACGAAAACAAACTAAAACAGATTGAAGAAATCGAGAAGAAGTTAGAAGAAAAATTCAAGAGGATTGAAAGAATTGCACTTATTAATCAAAAGAAAGTGCTTAATGCTTTTTCAAAAATTGGTGTTACAACTTCTCATTTTGCTGGAACAACAGGTTATGGCTACACTGACAAGGGGCGAGATGATTTTGCCAAAGTTGTTGCGGAAATTTTTAATGCGGAGGATGCTATATGTTCGCCACATCTCACTTGTGGAACACACACAATCGCCACTGCACTTTATGGGCTTTTACGTCCGAAAGACCTGATGATTTCCATAACAGGCGACCTCTATGACACATTGCACAACACTCTCTATGGCAAAGACAACGGCAGTTTGGAGAGTTTGGGTGTTGATTTTAAATTTATCGACCTAAAAAATGACCATTTTGATGAAGAAAAAATCTTAAAAACGGTAAAAAAGTATAATCCACGAGTGGTTTTTGTGCAGAAGTCGAGGGGATACTCTGACAGAAGAGCACTTTCTTGCGTAGAAATGGCGTCGATTTTTCAAAAGATTAAAGAGTTGTCGCCAAAAACTTTCATACTTGTGGATAATTGTTACGGCGAATTTGTGGAAGAAATAGAGCCAACGCAGGTTGGTGCAGATGTTTGTATGGGGTCTTTTATTAAAAATTTAGGCGGTTCTCTTGCACCAACAGGAGGCTATATTGTTGGCACAGCAGAGGCAATTTCAAAAATAGAAAACCGCTTAACTTGTCCTTCTTTGGGGCGTGAAACAGGCAGTTATGAGGGTGGATATAGAATGTTTTATCAAGGTCTTTTCATGGCTCCTCATGTTGTAAGCCAAGCGGTTAAGGGTAGTTTGCTGATAGGTGAAGTTATGCGTTCGCAAGGATATAAAATCATCCCACAAACAGAAGCTGAGAGTTTCGATATAATCAAAAGTGTGGTGTTTGACACGCAAGAAGAACTTATCTCATTTGTGCAATTAATACAAAAACTTTCGCCAGTTGACTCAACATTTGTGCCAATGCCTTATGCTATGGCTGGTTATACCACCGATGTGATTATGGCGGCAGGAACATTTGTGGAGGGTGCAAGTTTGGAATTATCTTGTGATAGTCCAATCAAAAAACCATATATTGCATACTTTCAGGGAGGAATAACTTATGAGCAACTTCGCATAGTTGCAATGGAACTTCTTGATTTTAAAAGTCGTAAGTAAAATATGTAAAAAATAGTTCGAATTTAAATTGGATAAACTTATTTTATATTGAACATTAATATATTTTATACAATGCTCAACAGTGTTGTTTTCACGTTGCAAAAACTAAATGCGAAACACTTTTGAAGTAAGCGTGAATAAGTGAATAATATAAAACCAAATATACAAATAAAACCAATCAATTTACTAAAACCAATCTACAAATAACAAAATACACAAATAAACAAAATATACAAAATAACAAACAAATAAACAAAATGTATAAATAAACAAATTAAAAAATCACTGCCGAAAAGGGTGGTGTTCTTTTTTGTGGTTTTGTTTAATAAGATAGAATATGATTAAGTCTTATAAGGCACATAATTTCTTTTATGGTTTAAAGTTTTCGTGCATAAGTGCAATAAAAGCGAATAAGGTAAAAATTATAATAACATTAATTTGTGCTTTGGTTGCAATTTTTACAGGAGTGTTTATTGCAATAAAAAGTCACAATTCTTGCAATCTTAGTAATCTTCAAGAAATCTCTTTGGATGATTTCTATTCCGGTGTTGCTGCTTCTGCGTCGGCATTTGGCTCTCGATGTCTGTCGTTGTTTGTTAATGTTTTAATATTGGTTGCACTATCCTTTTCGCCATATCTTTATCCACTTTCAATTTTGCTCTTTACCTACCGTGCTTATCTTTTCGGTTTAAATTTTGCTTTGATTTTTGTGTTCTATGGGTTGGGGTCAATCTTCACGGCGGTGATAATTATTTTGCCGTGTCAACTGATAACTTTGTTTGCTATGATTATTTTTTATTTGGTTTTGGAAAGGATAAACTCAAATTGTAGAAAGTTCGGCAATACAGATTGTAATCGAATTTTTTACATTTTGGCTGGCTTTCTTGTGCTGATCTTAATTAATCTTGCGGAAACAATTTTACTTTGTTTGCTTAATGGAAGGGTGATTATGGTTATTTAAAATTTTGCGATGTTTCATCTTTATAAAGATTGAATAAAAATTTTAAAATAGTATATGTATGATTGGTGTTTAATTTGGTTGAAATGCAAGTTTTGATATGAATAAAATCTTCTTTAATGAAAAAACTATTTATGAAAATTATTTTATCATAAGGAGTTAATATGAGAAGTTTATACATATCTTGTGTATTATGCATACTTGCATTCGCAATATTTTGTGGTAGTATGCAAGGTTTGGTGCGTTTTGTTAAAGCATCCGACGAAGTTGACATCACCAGCAAAAGTGCAATTTTAATGGAATATGACAGTGGCGAAATTTTATATACCAAAGATGAAACGGCACATCTACCAGTGGCGAGTATGGTTAAAATGATGACAATTTTGCTTGCACTTGAAGAACTTGATTGCGGTAATGTTTCACTAAACACACTCATCACCACCACTGAAAACGCATCCAGCATGGGAGGGTCGCAGGTGTTTTTGGACCCTTATGTTGATTACACTTTTGAGGAACTTTTAAAATCGGTCATTATGGCATCGGCAAACGATGCATCGGTGGCTCTTGCGGAATATTTTAGCGGAAATGAAAAGGCATTTGTGAACCGTATGAACAAGCGTGCCAAAGAGTTAGGCATGACCGACACTAATTATGTGAACTGCACAGGTCTACCTGCGGCGGAACAATATTCTTCTGCAAAAGACACGGCAATTTTATTGAAAGAGATTTTAAAGCATGAGGTATATCACAATTACAGTACCATTTGGATGGATGAACTTGTTCATCCTTCTGGGCGAACAACCGAACTTGTCAACACGAACAGACTGATTAGATATTACGAAGGTTGTGACGGCGGAAAGACAGGCTCCACAAACGAAGCAGGATGTTGTTTGGGTGCTTCTGCAAAGAGAGGCGATATGCGTTTAATTTCTGTTGTGGTTGGTGCGTCCAACAGTAAGACGAGATTCAACGAAAGTGCCTTACTTTTCAACTATGGCTTTGCAAACTTTGAAAGTGAAAAACTTGTTGATTCATCGTCGGCGATTTCAAATATTTCTGTCACTAAAGGAAAAGTTGCCAGTGTGGATGTGTTTGCCGAAGAAGACTTTTCGGCGGTTGTTAAAAAGGGTAACACTTCTGGTTGGGAAGTTAGTGTGGATGTTTTGGATTGTATAAAAGCACCAACAAAATCTGGCGAACAAGTGGGTGAGGCAACCATCACCAAAGACGGCAACATTATCAAAAAGATACCTATCATTATTAAAGAAGATGTTCAACATTTATCATATCTTGAAACAGCACACAAAATAGTTGAAGCATGGTAATTAAAATGTATTATCAAAAAAAGATAAAGCGTTAAACAATCTCAAAATTTGGAAAATGAATTAGTTATTTTGTTGGAAGGTTAATTGATTTTTTGAAATGCTTTTTGCATAGCAAAAATATAAAATAAGAAACAAAAAGCAGTGTAAAAACACATATAAAACATAACTCAAACATAGAGGTAAATTTGTCTATAAATGGTGGAGTGTAGTTTTCGTTTCCAAAATATAAATATGGAAGTCTTGTTGCTTTTGAGTATATTATACAAAAACAAAAAATAGAAAACACTATGAAAAATGCAAAACTTGTTTTTCTGAATTTACCTTTACACTCATAAAGCATACTAAAAATAAACCATAAAATAAAAACTAGGAAACATTCTATTGCTCCACCTATTTCGCTTATATCGTTGTTATTTATAGGTCTATGTGAAACCCATATACACACTTTTGTTATTTCAAACACAAATAAAATGGTGTATAAGCAAAAGAGAATGATATTCAAAATCTTAAAATTTACTTGTTTCATATACAAATTATAATTTATTCTAAACAATTATCCAAAGTTTTTTAGCAATATGACACAAAAAAGTTAAGTTAATTATATAGTTTGTAGTTTAACTATATACCATAATTCAATTTCAAATTTAACTTTGTGTTAAAATTTCAATTTTAGCCTACTTTATGTGGGCTTTTTTGTTTAATCACTTGATTTTGAAGAGCGTGTTGTGATAAACTTATTTATGTATATGGAACAGGCAGAAGAGAAAGTGGAACAGACAGACAACAATTCTCAATCACAGCAAGGGGATATGTTGTTGAATTCTGATAAATACCGATTTAAGTTGGACAATTTTGAGGGTCCACTAGATTTATTGTTGCACTTAATCAAAGAGGCGAAACTCGACATTGCAACCGTCAAACTTGCTGACATAACCGAGCAGTATTTGGAATATATGCAAGACATAAAAAATGTGGATATGGACAAGGCAAGCGAATTTATAACGGTGGCTGCCACACTTATTGAGATTAAGTCGAAGAGTGTTCTTCCTGTTGAGCAAGAGGAAGTGCCAGACGAAGAAGACGACGAAGCATTGTTGTTGCGTAGGTTGAGAGAATATGAGCTCTTCAAGCAGGTTGGAAAAGACTTGAAAGAAATTGAAGATGTCAACAAACTATATCGTGCACCGGGTAAAGAAACGGAAAAAGTGAAAGTTATCATTAAAGATATGGTGCTTGACCAGTTGCTTGATGCGTTTGCAAAACTCATGACTCGTGAGGAACTTAAAAAAGTTGTGCAAAACGACCAACCAAAGAAGATTGTTAAAGACCGCTTCACAGTTGCGGAAAAGATTGTCGAAATAAGAAATTTTGCCAAAGAGAGAAAACGTTTTGAATTTGAAGAACTATTTGAAGACGACTTCACCAAAAGTGAACTTATAAACACATTCTTAGCACTTTTGGAACTTCTTAAACTCCAAACAATCAAGGTTCTACAAGGGGAGATTTTTGGAAAAATTATCATAACAGCAAACGAGGTGTGAAAATGAATGTTGAAAACAAGAACGATTTAAAAGAGATTTTGTTATCCGTGCTTTTTGTGGCAGGCGAGGGAATTGAGAAAGATTTTATAGCACAAAAACTCAACTTAACAGACAAGGAATTAGACAAAGCACTTGACGAACTCAAAAAAGAGTATGACGGCAGTAAAGGAATTCATCTTATTACCTACAAAAAAAAGGTGCAGTTGGCATCAAATCCTTCCTATGCCGAATATATCAGTGAGGTTTTAAATCCAATACGAGAAAAGTCGTTAACTCGTGCTGCGTTGGAAACTCTTGCCATAATTGCGTATAAACAACCAATCACCAAACTTGAAATTGAGGATATTAGAAGGGTGAATTGCGACTATGCCGTTCAAATTTTGAGCGACCAAAACATGATTGAAGTGGTTGGCAGAAAGGATGCGGTTGGAAAGCCATTGCTTTTTGGAACTACTGAAAACTTTTTGAAGAGATTTAACCTCACAGATTTGGCGGAACTTCCAGACTATGAGGGGCTTTTGGAGCGAATTAGAGTGATTGAAGAGGGCGAAGTGGAACAGCAAAGCGACAGCCTATACAATGAATTTAAACTTCCAGAAGAAGAGGAAATACCAGAATTTTTGAAAGATCAAGACGACATTCAAAAAGTGGAATAAGAGAAATAAACAAACTAAAATAAAAAAAGAAAAAGATAAAGAAGATAGTTAAAAAAAGATAGTTAAATAAGAATAGCCATTGTGCTATTTTTTTGTTTTTGTTATTTGTAATTCAAAATAAGTAAAAAAGTGATAATACACAACTATAAAAAATAAATTAGAGTTGCAATTCATAATTTTGATTGTAACTTTTTTTCTATTGTTATTATATTAATTTTATGCTTTTGTAAGGGTAGGTGATAGAAAAGAAAATAGAAAAATGGTTATTTTTCGTTTGATTTTATACCAAAACCAATTGATTTTATTTGTATTTTAGTTGGGGATGTGTGCATATATTTATTGTATGGACAAGCAAAAATCTTATGGGAAAAATTACGACCAAACCAAACTGAAACATAGATTTTCATTAAAATTTGCCATAATCACAATTTCGGGATGTGTGATTGCTGTTGGTGTTGTGGCAATAATTTTTGGTGTGTCATGAAAAAGTTTACCATTCATCCTGTGAGTTTGATTGTTTGGTTATGGCTTTTGATTGTGCTTGGACCTCTTTTGGCATTTTCTTATATACTTGCAATTTTTATTCACGAAGCGGGGCATTTTTGGGTTGCTAAGAGGTTAGGCTATCAATTAAGCAAATTTTCTCTTTCGCCGTATGGTGTTTCGCTTTCATATTATCAGCAAGAATTAAATCATTCGGACGAAATTAAAATTGCACTTGCAGGTCCGTTGATAAATCTTTTTTCTGTCATTGTTTTGTTGGGGTTTTGGTGGATATATCCAGAAATTTATGCTTTCACAGAAGATTTTGTGTTTGTCAGCATAATGCTTGCACTTTTCAATCTTCTTCCAGCATATCCAATGGATGGCGGTAGAATTTTCACTGCTATGGCATCTAATTTTATGTCCACAAAAACAGCAAGAAAAATTACGATAACCATAAATTTGCTTTTAAGTGGAGTTTTCTTGTGTTTGTTTATTGCGTTTTTGTTTATAAATTTCAATCCTACCTATCTTCTTTTTGTGGTGTTTCTAATTTTTGGTGTTTTAGATTTAAAGTTTGTTACTAAATTTGAAAAAATAAATATTTTCCGCAAGAAAACAAAAAACTTTGCAAAACCAACAATATATCAGGTGAACGGCGAGGTTAAACTTGCAAATCTCTTAAAAAAAATTCAAACAGGAAAAACTTGTCTGTTTGTCTTTCAACTTCCAAGTGGGCGGGTGATTAATTTAAGTGAAAAAATGGTGGTAAATTTGTTGGTTTCATACGATTATAACGCCACATTAGGCGAAATTTTTCAAGATAACAAAAAAGTAAGAAAGTAAAGGCAAATAGTAATTTAAAATAATTGAAGAAAGTAAATAAAACGATTTAAGAAAAGAGAATTAAAGAAAGTAAATAAGTAAAATCTTAAAACTTAATAAAAATGAGAACTAAAAGCTAAGTTTTAATAAAGTGCCACTAAAAAACGATACTAATTTTCTTCAAGAAAAAGAAGTTCATATTCCTTTCGCATAAAATTAATTTTCTTCAAGAAAAGGGAGTAGGCGGTCGATATTCTTTCGCTCAAACTCATATAATTTGTCTAAAATTTCGTCCAATTCTGATGAAACACCTTTGTGGTCGTCTTTATCTTTTATGCAAGTTATAATTCCCATAAATGTGCCAATAAGCATCATTTCGGCAATATTTCGAGATGTTTTATCTAACATTGTGCCCATGTTAATGGCACCCCAAAGTTTTGTTTTTTCAATCCAGTTATTGTCTTTTATATTCTCAATTTTTTCTGCTTTTGCAAAGTTCTCACATTCTTTGGCGAGGCAAGAATATCCATCTTCTTCCTTTGCTAATTCTTCAATCAGTTTCTTATCCTCTGTTTTTGTGATAATATCTTCAATAGATTGAATTGCTGTTCTGGTGTTTTGATAGATTGCATTTAGATATTTTGTTAAGGTTTCTTTTTTGTCCATATTTTTCTCCTTGCAATTATTGTGAGCGGTTTTTGTTTTAATATACATATAATAATTTATATTTCTTGTAAAAACACGAAAAAATTTAACATATTCTAATTAAATTTTTGCGTGGAGTTAAATAAAATATTTATTTTTATTTTTTGCTGTCTTTGATATAATGGGGTAGCACATAGAAAACTCGTTTGTAGTAATTTAAAAATCGACAAAAGCCGACAAAATTTTTGTGTATACTAATGGTGTATTTTCTCAAAATAAAAGCATGAGAACTTCAACTAAAATTTTTATAATTATCGACATATTGCTTCTTGTGGCCAATATTTTTCTGGCAGGGTATCTCATTGATGCTATTGTGCCAACAAGTGACGGCTTTGAGTTTAATTTCACTTCGCTTGCTTGGATGAGTTTGGGTTTTCAAATCTTGTATGCAGTACTGACAACCATTCTATTTTTTAGGTTTATAAAGACGCAAAGGTTATCGAATGCAATTTTCTTTTCCGTTCTACCTTTAACTCTTGTCTATGCTGTTTTTATGACATACATTGTTAGCATTAAAGATATTGACGATATAACAGCCCAGTCTGTTCGTGCCACACTTAACATTTCAACCGAAACAACTTCATACAACCACTTGCTTTGGGCGGGTCTTGCAACACTTATTTTTCTGGTGGCTCTTTTCGTTATTGTGCTTTTTGCTTGTCGACCGCTTTCAAAAGTGGAAAGGATAACAGAAAAACTTGGTGACGGCAGAATAAGAACAGACGATTTTAAGGTTGGTGGCGGAAAGCAGTTTAAGGAGATTGAAAGTTCGCTCAACAAAATAAACTATAATTACAAAGAAAAAGAAAATAAAATTCGTAAGGTTAATCTTGAATCGCAGAAATCAATTCCAAAACAATTTTTGAAGTTATTAGGTAAAAACAGTGTTCAAGAGTTGGAACTTGGCAACAATGTTAAAAAGAAAGTGACCATGTTGTTTTGCGACCTCAAAAGTGAGGTAAATCACAGTTTGAGCTTAGAAGAAAATTTTAATTATATCAACTCTTATTTAAAAACAGTTGCACCTTTAATAAGAAAATTTGATGGTTTTATCGATAAATATTTGGGTGACGGCTTGTTGGCATTTTTTTCTAAATCACAAAATGCTATTGAATGTGCACATTCAATTTTGCGTGCTATTGATGTTAAAAACAAGGGGCAAAAATCTATAATTGATGCACGTATTTCGGTCAACACAGGGGAAGTGGTTTTTGGTATTGTGGGGGATGATGAAAGAAAAGTTCCAACAATTATTTCTGATTCGGTTAATCTTGCTAATAAAATGGAGGAAATAAATAACTATATTGGCACTAAACTTTTGATATCAAAAGAATCAATGAACGAACTTCCACAAAACTTTGAGTTTGATTATCGTTACACGGGCAACTTAACCTTGGAGGACGAAACGCAAATTTCTCTTTTTGAAAGTTTGAGTTACTATCCTAAAAATAAGAGAGAAAAGTTGAAAAAACTTAAAAGCAAGTTTGAAAGTGGAGTTATAGCATATAACGAGCGAAAATATGCTGAGGCTAAACAACTTTTTGCATACGTTCTTCATTATGTGGCAGATGATAAACCTTCCTATGTCTATTTTAACAAAGCGAACGAGAAATTGAAAGAGGTTGCATAAGAGTTATGTTTTCCTAATGGTTGTGAAACTAATAGTGGTGAAACTAATAGTGGTGAAACTTTATATTTATTATAAACTTTATATTTATAAAACTTATATTTATGAAACTTATATTTATGAAACTTATATTTATGAAACTTATATTTATGAAACTTATAT
>CAYOOB010000019.1:20492-23904 GCA_964405555.1 uncultured Lachnospiraceae bacterium
TTATGAAACTAATAGTTATGACACTTTGTTGTTTTGAAGTCTTTTGCAAAAAAAAGTATGCTAAAAACTTATAAATCAAAGAGAAATTAATCATTCACTTGACTTAAAGATTGAAATATTCTAAAATGTGAATGATGAGTAATAAAAAAGAAAAGAAAAGTCTGTTCAAGAAGGCAAAGACACATAAAATTTGCCCAAGATGTGGAAATAAATGTTTAATTAATCAAACTCGCTGTGAGGAGTGTGATTTAATTTTCTCTCGTTTGGAATTTGCTTCTAATAAAGCGGCGAAAAAACAGTTGAAGCGATTTGACCGTGATTACGTTATCTATACCAAAGATTTGCCAAAGGATGTTTCTTATTGGAAGTTGTTGCTTTTTGCTATATTTTTTGGTACATTTGGTGGACATTATTACTATGTTGGCAAGTATATTA
Source organism: uncultured Lachnospiraceae bacterium (assembly GCA_964405555.1). GTDB lineage: Bacteria > Bacillota > Clostridia > Christensenellales > UBA1242 > Caccovivens. Next base: position 20,928 of record CAYOOB010000019.1, read on the forward strand.
AAGGTTTTTTGATGACACTCGATTTTTTATATCTTTTAATGTGCACCGTTTTTAACGAGTATACTCTGGAAATGACATATTTATATATACCAACAGGAATTGCAGCGCTTTCGTGGTGTGTTAGTGTGAGTTATATTCTGGCAAGACAGTTTAAGGTGCCAATTCTTGTGGATATTCCAAAGGAAGTTGAAGCGGATATGAAAGCGAAGCGGGATGAGTTTGATAAATTAAGCGACGAACTAAAAATTGAGAATGAGAAAATGAAGCAATCTGAGAATAAGAAAAGTGGCGTGGACGGAGCATTAGGTTTTATGGCTTCGGTTATGAGCCAGAGTGTGTATGCGACAGAAAGACATGATTATGCTTCTGGTGGGCGAACTGCACAAGAGGGTAAGATTGTGGAACTTTCCGAAGAAGAAAGTTATAAAATAATCAAGAAGGTTTTAGGTTTAAAGTAAATTTTTTGGATTTATTTTTAAGTTGAAATTATAGATAAAAAATTATAAATAGGATAACAAATTAATATCTAAGAAACACAATGGAAGGTGCACAAGATACGGCACAATAAAAACGCAATGGAAAGTACATAAGATACAAAACACAGAAGGTATAATATAAAACGCAATGGAAACAAAAAGAGAATAAAAAAATATAAAAGGAAAAGTATGAGAATTGTTGTTGGAATTTCGGGTGGAGTAGATTCAAGTGTGGCTGCATATCTTCTCAAACAGCAAGGGCATGAAGTGATTGGGCTTTTTATGATTAACTGGGAGGAGGGTGAACAATGCTCCGCTGAGGATGACTATGAAGATGTGAAGAGGGTTTGCACAAAGATTGGCATCCCGTATTTTTCGGTGAATTATGCAAAAGAATATTACGACCGAGTTTTTAAATACTTTTTGGATGAATATAAGAGAGGTCGAACACCAAATCCAGATGTTTTGTGTAATCGAGAAATTAAGTTTGGGCCGTTTTTGGCAAAGGCAAAGGCGCTTGGTGCTGACATGATTGCAACAGGTCATTATGCAAAAACATATCAAAAAGATGGCAAAACTTATCTTGCAAAAGCTAAAGATTTAACCAAAGACCAATCGTATTTTTTGAATCAACTTTCGCAGGAACAACTTTCATCTGTTATTTTTCCGCTTGCAGACATTGAAAAAACGCAGGTGCGTGAGATTGCAAAAGAACTTGAACTTTCTAATGCTGAGAAAAAAGATTCAACAGGGATTTGTTTTATTGGTGAGCGAAATTTCAGAAAATTTTTAAAACAATATTTGCCTGCTCAACCAGGTAATATATGCACACTAAGTGGCGAAGTTGTGGGGCGTCATGAAGGGTTGATGTATTACACAATTGGGCAACGCCGAGGGTTAAACATTGGCGGAAAACATGGTGGTAATGGCGAAAGGTGGTTTGTTTTAAAAAAAGATTTAAAGAAGAATATATTGTACGTAAGTCAGGGTGAGTGTAAAGAACTTTTTTCTGTTGGACTCCTTGCAGACACTTTTAATTGGATTCCAGAAAAACCGAAGGAAATGGAGTTTGATTGTTTTGCAAAATTTAGATATCGTCAGCCAGACCAAAAAGTTCATGTAACTGTAATAGGCGAACATGAAATTAAAGTGGATTTTGTGCAACCACAGAGGGCGGTAACTGAGGGGCAGTTTGTGGTGTTGTATCTTGAAGATGGCACTTGTCTTGGCGGAGGAATTATTGATAAAGTTATTTTTGAATAGGCTTAAAAACTGTTAAAAAATTCTTTAGAAATGATAATTTGAAATCTTAAAAAAAAGTATAAAAAATAAAAAATATGGTGTGTTATGCAATGCGTAATACACCATATTTTGTGTGGTATGCAATAATGAAGTGCTATATTTATTTATTCGACATCTTTATTAGATAATTAACAGATTGTTTTAAATTTGTAAAAACTTTATCGCAAATATTCACAATTTCTTGTGAAGGTTTAATTATATCAATAACCATAATTGGGTGGCAACCTGCTGAGTGTGCTGAAAGTATTCCATTTTCTGAATCTTCCAACACAAAACAATTTTGAGGAGGGAGATTGAGTTTTTGGCAAGTGAGTTTAAAAATGGCTGGGTCTGGTTTGCCAACTTTAACATCGTCACCGGTCACAATAACATCAAACAATTTTGATACATGAAGTTTTGCTCTATGAAAAAGATATTTTGTTCGTTTAGTGTTATTTGAGGTTGCTAATGCAATTTTATATCCTGCAATTTTAAGGTCTTCAACATATTTTGCAAAGTGGCGAGATTTAAGTTTAACTCCGTTTCCGTCCATTTGTTTATAAACATTTTGTGACCAAAAGGAAAAGAAAGAATCGGCATCAAGATTGGGATGATTATCTTTCAAAATTTTTTTTGTTTCAAAATCACGTTTACCGCAAGTGGATTGTCTTTCCTTTTCTGTGACATTCACCTGAAAAACCTTGTTTGCAAAACGTAGTTGTTTTTTCCAAACTTTTTCGGAATCAAAGATAACTCCGTCCATATCAAATATTACCGCATATTGTTCCATGATGTTTCCTTTTTATATTTAGAATTTGACTGGCTTGAGTAAAAAAATTAGTTGCTTACTTTTTGTTAATTTTTCTTTTTTCTAAAAGAATAAGGTGATTAGAAAGAATAGAATTGAGTTGATATAATTTAATACTAAACTAAACAAAAAGGAATAGTGATTTTTTTTTGCTTACTTTTCTTTTTTCTAAAAGAATAAGGTGATTAGAAAGATAGAATTGAGTTGTATAATTCAAAACAAAACTAAACTAAAAGGAATAGTGATTTACTTTTGCTTACTTTTCTTTTTTCAAAAAAATAGGGTGTTTAGAAAGGAAGAATAGAATTGAGTTGTATAATTCAAAACTAAACTAAAATAAAAGGAATAGTGATTTTCTTTTGCTTACTTTTCTTTTTTCTAAAAGAATAAGGTGATTAGAAAGATAGAATTG
>CAYOOB010000020.1:0-22212 GCA_964405555.1 uncultured Lachnospiraceae bacterium
AAGTTTTAATTATTACAACCAACATAACTTCTGCTCGCATTTTGGTGACATTCGTGTTGATTGGTGTTTTTCTTGAAGCGGTTGGGGTTTTTGATTATATTTCTGATTTTGCAAAGGCTGGTATTAATGTTCCAATTATTGGGTTTGGAGCATCTTTGGCTAAGGGTGCAATTGGGGCGGTAAAAACGCATGGTTTTTTAGGGATTTTCACTGGCGGTTTATCGGCAACCGCAGGTGGAATTGCGGCGGCAATAGGTTTTGCTTTTCTGTTTTCTTTGATATTTAAATCTCATACGAAAAAATGATTTTTATTAGGTTTATAAATTTTAACTTGAAGGTTGCTATTATAATAACACTCTAAACAACATTACTCAATTACTCATAATGTTTCGAAATACTAATCAATTAAAAAAAGAAGCAAGAAAGATAAAAAAGAAAGATAAAAAAGAAAGATAAATAAAAGAAAGATAAATAAAAGAAAGTTGAAAAAAGAAAGTTTGAAGAAAGGTGAAATGTGATGATTGTAGGGTCAGAAATAATGATTAAATGATGATGTTGGGTTGGAGTTAGAGGTATTATGTAAACACATAATATCTACATAATACACCAAAAATTGTGTATTACGCACTGAATACTACACAACATATAGAAAATTTACAAAATATGTGTTTTTGTCAAATTGTGGCACTTTTTGGCATATACATATTAAGTGAAGAATAATGTGTGTACACAAGTGGGTATGTATAAAACCAAATATAAGAAACGCAAACGCAGAAAACACATAATTATTTTGAGTGTGTTGTTGGCGTTTATTGTGCTTATTATTTTTTATATTTTCTATGTTGTTAATCCAATTGTTGTGGAGGCAACAAAGCATACCATTCTTTCTCTTTCAACAACGGCAGTAAGCGATGCCATTTATGATGTTCTCACTGAGGATGGATTTTCTTACGAAGATTTAGTTAATGTTGAATATGATAATGACGGCAATGTTACGCTTATATCTTTGAACACTGTTCAGCTTAACAAACTTGCAAGACGAGCATATCAAGTGGCACAGCAATATCTTGATGAAATGGGAAAAGATGGTGTGGATGTGGCATTAGGCACTTTTACAGGTTTGCCATTTTTGAGTGGTATTGGGCCTAAAATAAATTTAAAACTCACTCCAATTGGGGTTATGACCTCATCGTTTGAAAGTGAATTTGTGAGTGCTGGAATTAACCAAACAAATCATTCGTTATATATTCATCTTTACGCAAGTGTGAGTTTAATTTTGCCTGCCTACACTGCCACCATAGACAGTGTCACAGATGTGCTGATTGTTGAGAGTGTGATTATTGGCGAAGTACCTTCTGTTTATTTCAGTTCGGGTTCATTAAATTTTTCGCCAAGTTAGGTGAATTAATATTAATTGAATTGTGTTTAGTTTAATATCTATGGAAAGTGAACTAAAACAAAAAAATATTATAGAGTGCGACAAAGCCATATTAGGTGAAGATGGTGCAACTGTAAAATTAAGTTTTGAGTGCGTCTTTTTAGGTTGTTTTTTTGCGTGTAAAAAAATTGAGGAAGGATAATAACTATAATTAGAGGTGTTATGCGAGGTGTTATGCATTAGAAGATTGGGCTAAAATCTAGCGAATGAATTGGGCTGAAATTGAATTAAAAAGTTGAAAGTTGGTGTTATTCGGTGTTATATATTAAAAAGAGAAAAAAATATTGTTGACTTTTATTTTGATTTATGGTATAAATGAGCAATTATCACATTAATTCTAAATCACATATTTTATAATGAGGTGTGGAATATTGTGATTTGATTTGGGTTAATTGCTACGATAACTGTATGTTGCAATAACTGTGAGTTTATTTTAATGGTGTTTCATTAATCTTGTGTTTTAATGTGTTGTTTAATTGGGCGAATATTTAAAGTAATTTAATAAGAAGAGAGGTTATATTTTGGAAAGGATAAATGTTACCACACGGATGGGAAGCAGAGAATTATGTTATAAGTTGAAAAATGTGGTTGGTAAATGCTTGGAATTTGAAAGATGTTTAGATAATGACGACAGTAATGTGAAAGGATTTAGGCAGAAACTTTTAAGGATTTTTTCTAGAAGTGATGATGGTAATAAGAAAAATAACCATAACAATACAAAAAACTACTACTATCGTGCAATGATAAACTATCTTAATTTTTCTTTAAAGTTGATTGGACAAATATTAACTAACTTGCATTTTGATGACGTTGAAACGCAGAAACAGGTTTGTTCAAGTATGCAGAATATTATAACTCAAAAGAAATATAAAAATGGAAAATCTTTTGTTGAAGTGCTGGATAGGGTTTTGCTGGATAGTGGAATTGAAGAAGGTGACTTTATAGAAGAAATTAATTTCTTGAGTAAACAGAAAGATATACAAAACAACAAAGATATTAATGATTGCTTTGATGTAGCAAATACTTCTAAAATAAAAGATAAAATTAAAGGCAAAACAAAAACAGGAATAGATAAAGGTGAAATGGATGAAGGTTTTGTTGCGTGCGATATAAGTGCTGATAACACAAATGATAATTTCGAAAGAAAGGTTGATAATGAAAGCAAAGAAGATGTTATGAGTGAATTTAAGTTTAGATTTTATGCTTTTGCCCGCATTTTAAATTTGAATAGCGAGGAATATAATCAAATCTACGTTGCAGTAAGACAAGGATTATGCGACCAAAATCAAGTTTGTTTAGATAATGTTTTGAACGATAAATCTGTGTTAAAAAATTTTGTTAGCTCTAGTGAGAAGAGAATGAAAAACTCCACAAAAGGTAATTCAACGCAAGATTTGCTAAAATAATTTACTTTATTCTTGATTTATGTACAGTTAAATTATATTTTGATTTTTGCATATAAATCATTTTTGATTTATGTATAACTTAAATTAAACACAAACTCTTTGTTTGTATTTTTATTATTTTTATGTCTTTTTTTTGTATATGCTTTAAATAAGAAATCATAAAAATGTATTTGAAATCTAACTTCATTTAATTTCTTTTATATTATTCTTACCGCTTTTAATTGTTAGGAAAGTTTTTATGTTCAATTCTTTTATTGTTTTTTATTCTTCTTTATCTTTTTTAATCTTTTTTATTCTTTTGTTGCTTTTTATTCTTTTTGTTGCTTTTTAAAATTTTTGTAAAGTGGGTTATTTTGTTTTTATTTTCGTTAAAATTATAGTATAATCTACATTAGATACCGAAGTGTTATACAACTTGCTTTATTAGAATTTCGTGTTTTGATGCAATTTAGTTGGCAAAGGATGTAGCATGGTTTCAATTTGCTTTAAAGGTAAAAAATATGGCACGTTTGAAAAAGAATAAAAATAGTGAAGAGATAACTGAAAAAATAGTCAAGAGTGAGGATTCGTTTTTAGAGGATTTTGACCAAGATGCAACATTTGGTGATACAAACATAGAAGGTGGTCAGCAAAAAACAGAAATGCAAAATAGTGAGCAAAATGCTGAAAACCTTGATTTGTCACAATTTGAAACCTCTAACATTAAAAAGACTAATGCTATGCGTTTTCTCTATGCTTTCAATAACATCGATTATACGATTAAAACCAGATATAATCTCAATCGAAGCATGGGGTTTTCTGAGGCCGTGCGTAGAACAGTTGCTTTGAATTATACCATAAGAAAGTATGAAGATGATTTGATAAGTTATGGTAGGTTGAGAAATGCGATTGTGCATGATAACGATGGCTACATCATTGCAGAACCTCACATTGAGGTTGTTGAGAAAATTGAAAAAATTGAGCGTGTTTTGACAACTCCGCCACGTGCTCTTGATGTTGTGGCAAGGCGAGATGTTTTGTTGGTTCATGGTTCAAAGTCTATGCGAGAGGTTATATGCTTGATTGCTTCTTCAAACTATTCCAACATTCCAGTATATAACAACAATAACGAGATTATTGGTATTGCAAACGGTCAAAAAATATTGGACATGATGGGTATGTATTTGATTTCGGGTGGAAAATGCGAAACATTTCTCAATTCGATTAAGATTGAAGATATGCTCTCCAAAGTTGAACATAGCGATTATTATGCTTTTGCTAACAAGGATATCACTGTTGAGCAGGCCTTAGATTTATTTCATCAGAACTCTAAATTGCTTGCAATTTTGGTAACTAAGAACGGAGGTGCAAAAGAAAAACCTCTTGGAATTATGACTGGGGCAGATGTCTTGAAAATGAATAAGATTTTGGAAGATTATTAGTTGAGCGATGATTAATTAACGATTATTTATTGGATGAATGATATTTAATAAATTTTGGAATAATTATTGAATAAATAATATTAGATGAATAAGATTGGATGAACAATATTGGATGAATTATTTTTTAAATGGAAGAATGATGTTTAATTAAGTGTTATATAATGTGAATGTTGGGGCTGTGTTTTTTCTGCTTTTGGTTACTTTTAACAAAAAATAGTTGACTTTTTATTTCTATGATGATAAAATTATCATGTTTGTGATGTTATAGGCTAATTACATTTGTGCGGGTATACTTAACTTACATTGTTGCTTATGAATATCTTAAAGCAAAGTTGCTTATGAACATCTTAAAATAAATATAAACTGAATAATTGAACAGTATAAAGACGTTTGAGAAAAGACAACATTTTGAATGCTTGGATTTACAGAGAGTTACCGGTTGGTGAAAGGTAATATGAAAACTTCAAAATTATCACTTTTCGATGTCGCTTTCTGAAACATTTGGATTAAGAAAGACGGAAGTTCCTCGTTAGTAGAACAGGTGTGTGTTGGCACGCTGAAAGACGCAAGTGGTTTAGCCTTGAAGGGTTCTTGTGACTTTCAAGGCCTATTTTTATTATTAAGCCTTTAAAGTCCTTATAAAATCCTTAAATGATTAATGATTATTTGTTGTCTATTGCTGATTGTTAACACTATTGTTCAAATATGTTGTGAAAAAAAATTGGTAAAGTAAAATAGCAAAGCACAATATCAAGCAAAGCACAACTAAATTAAACAAAACATCAAGCAAAGTTCGACTAAATCAAACAAAACAAGACTAAATCAAATAAAGCAAAATAAAACTAAACATTTATAAGGAGAAAAGATTATGAAGAAAGAGCAAACAGTTCCAAATTTTGTTGAAATGGAGCATGATATCTTAAAGTTTTGGGATGATAACAACTGCTTTAAGAAGTTGAGGGCTAAGAATGCTGGAAAAAATCGTTTTAAGTTTTTGGATGGGCCACTAACGGCGAATAATAGGATGGGTGTGCATCACATTTGGGGTAGAACGATTAAAGATATGGTAATAAGGTATAACGCTTTGAAGGGGCATGATTGTCACTATCAAAACGGATATGATTGTCAAGGACTTTGGGTGGAAGTTGAAACCGAAAAGGCTTTGGGATTGAATGGTAAACCAGAAATTGTTAAATATGGAATTGATAACTTCACCAAAAAATGTATGGAAAGGGTGGATTATTTTGCTAATGAAATAACAAATCAGTCAATTCGTATGGGGCAGTGGATGGATTGGGAAAATAACTATATGACCAATTCCGACCACAACATAACTTCCATTTGGCATTTTTTAAAGAAGTGCCACGAAAAAGGCTGGATAGTTAAGAAAAATCGTCCTATGGCTTGGTGTCCTCGTTGTGGAACAAGTTTGTCCGAACATGAGATGTCGGGAGCATATCATGAGGTGGAACACACTGCTGTTTTCATAAAATTGCCAGTTAAAAACAAAGACTTTAAAATGGTGGCATGGACAACAACACCTTGGACTCTCACTGCAAATGTTGCACTTGCTGTTAATCCTGACTTTGATTATGTTAAGGTTAATTTTGAGGGTGAAAACATTGTTTTAGGAAAAGACAGACTTTCTGTTTTAAAACAAAAAGATATTCAAATTTTGGAAACTTTCAAGGGGGCTGACCTTGTGGGTTTGGAATATGAAACTTGTTTTCCAGAACTTCCAGAGCAAAACTTTGCACATAGAATTGTGGCTTGGGACGAAGTTGATTCTGCGGAAGGTTCGTGTGTGGTTCATATTGCGCCGGGATGCGGTGTTGAGGACTTCGAGTTAGGTAAAACTTTGGGTTTGCCAGAAATTTCTCCAATCAACGAGCAAGGTGTTATGCTTGAAAGTACAGGCTTTCTTGCTGGCAAAAAGACCACAGAGGTTGCCGATGATGTTGTTGAAAGATTGAAAAAAGACGGAAAACTTCTTTATGCACACAGATATAAACACAGTTATCCATTCTGCTGGCGTTGCAAAACTGACCTTGTATACAAGTTGATTTCTGCGTGGTTCATCAAAATGGATGAGATTAGACCAATGGCACTTAAAGCAATTGAAAGTGTGCAGTTTAAGCCAGAATACGCAAAGAAGAGAATGCAAGATTGGTTGGAAAATATGGGCGATTGGAACATATCTCGCAGTCGTTTTTATGGACTTCCACTTCCATTTTATGTTTGTTCAAAATGTGGTAAATTGCACGTTATTGGCTCTTTGGAAGAGTTGAAACAATGTGCAACAAATCCTGAACTTATTGAGAAACTTCCAAACATTCATAGACCTTGGATTGACGATATCAAAATTAAATGTGATTGCGGAGAGGTTTTAACGAGAATTCCAGAAGTTGGAGATGTTTGGTTGGATGCCGGTATTGTGCCATTTTCCACAAAGAAATATTTTACCGATAAAAAATTCTTTGAAGAAAACTTTCCAAGTGACTATATTTGTGAGATGATTGAGCAAATAAAAGGGTGGTTCTATTCGCTTTTGATTATGAGTGTGGTTCTAACAGGACGAGCACCATACACCAAGGTTGTGACGCATCAGAGTGTTAAGGACGAAAACGGTGGAGAGTTCCACAAGAGCGGTGGAAATTCGCTGGAAGCTGACCTCATTGCCGATAAGGTTGGGGCGGATGTTATTAGATATCTCTTTTCTTCTTCAAGCCCAAGCATAGACATTCGTTTTGGTTTTAATCTTACGGATGATGCAAGAAGAAAATTGCTAGGTTTTTGGAATATATACACTTTCTTTAACACTTATGCCGTGATTGACAATCCAGATATTGCAAACTTCAAGCCAACAAAAGAAGATTTCACAGTGTCGGATAAGTGGCTGGTGGAAAGCATAAATAAGTTTGTAGAAAACAGCGATAAAAACTATGCGGAAGATAAGCATTATGTGGTTGTGCGTGAGTTTGAAAAGTTGGTGGATGATATTTCAAACTTCTACATTCGTGAGAACAGAAAAAGATTTTGGAAGAGTGAAAATAAACGCGACCAAACAACCGCTTACTGGTGCTTGTATAATGCAATTAAATCACTCATTCGTGTGATGTGTCCAATCATTCCATTTATAACCGAACATATTTGGCAGAATATGGTTCGTGAAGTGGAGAAAAATGAAGCGGAATGCATAATGTTGTCTGAATTCCCAACGGCAATTTGGGCGGAAAGTTTTCCTGATATTCTGCAAAAAACGGCTGTTGCAAGAGATATTATGTCCACTGCACAGAGGTTGAGAAATGAACATCAAATTAAGGTTAAACAGCCACTTAGAGTTATGTATGTTTCTGGCGGAGAAAACACAGCGAGTGTGTTGGAAGAATTCGGCGAGATAATCAAGGATGAACTTAACGTTAAAAACCTTGAAGTTGTGGTTGATGATTCTGCTTTCAATGACGAATATTTGTCAGTTAACTTCAAAAAAGCGGGTGTGGTTTTGAAGGGTGATGTTCAAAAACTTAAAAATGCTTTAACCTCTTTAAGCGAAGAGGAAACCAAGAAAGCTGTTGAAGGTTTTAAGAAAGGTTTGGTGGATGTTGGCGAATTTAAGGAGCTTTCAAGCGAACTGTTTAACTTAGAAAAGAAACCAAAAGCTGATTTTGTTGTTGCTCATGAGAATGGCAACACAGTTGTGTTAGATATCAACTTGGATGAAGATTTGATTATGGAAGGGTTGTATCGTGAGTTTGTGCGTGGGCTTCAAGTGCTTAGAAAAGAGGCGAACTTCTCTATTGAAGACCGAATTTATGCCTATTTTGAAACAGCAGACGAACAACTTGCAACTATGCTTTATAATTTCATGCAAAAAATCAAGCAGGAAGTTTTAATTAAGCGAGCAGTTGAACATATTGAAAATCCTGTTATTGAAAAGAATGTTGAAGTTGGAGATGGTTTCATTATTGTTAAGCTTGAAAAGGCAGAATAAAAGGCAGGATAATAGGTAATTTATAAAAATTTTTGGAAATATTGAAAAAACACTTGTTTTTTTAGGAAAGAGTGTGGTATAATGGACAAGACTTCGGATGTTCCGCTTTAGTTAAATACTTTATGAGCATCATGTCGAAAATCTGAAAAAAGGAGATAAGTCATGGCAAATATAATTGATCAAATTGAACGAGAAGGCATGAAAGATTCCATTCCAGAATTTTCAATTGGCGACACTGTTAAAGTTGTTGTGAAAATCAAGGAAGGGGACAAGGAAAGATTGCAGGCCTTTGAAGGTGTTGTCATTGCCAGAAAAAATGGTGGAATTAGAGAAACTTTCACAGTAAGAAAAATTTCTTATGGTGTGGGTGTTGAAAAAACTTTCCCAATTCATTCACCAAAGATTGCCACAATTGAGGTAATTAGAAAAGGTAAGCCAAGAAGAGCAAAACTCTATTACATCCGCAATCTTACTGGAAAGGCAGCAAAAATTAAGTCAGCAGACAACAAGTAAGAGATAAGTATAATTAATAATGTTAATTAAAAAACCTTTTGTGAGTAAATACAAAAGGTTTTTTTTGTTTTTATTTAAGTTTCTCTTTGTTGTGTTTTATTTAAGTTTCTCTTTGTTGTGTTTTATTTAAGTTTCTCTTTGTTGTGTTTTATTTAATTTTTTTGTTTGTATTTTGTGATATTCAAATTTAAGTTAATAAATTGTTTTATAAATGTTTTTGAAAAGTGGAGATATGTGATATAATGAAATATAATAATCTTGTTGTGTATGTAAATTATTGAATTGAATTTGTTGGAGGTTTGATGTTTTATGGAGAATTTTGATGTGGTAATTATTGGTGGGGGTGTTGCTGGAATGTCCACGGCAATCTATGCAAAAAGGCGAGGAAAAAATGTTGCTATAATCGAAAAGTTTGCATTAGGCGGTCAGGTGAATGCGTTACTTAAAATTGAAAACTTTCCGTCGCAAACAGAAGTGGATGGTTTAACATTAGGGCAAATGTTTGCAAAGCAAGTTAAGGGGTTAAATGTGAAGATTATAAACGACGATGTTTTGTCGGTTGATTTATTGGCTGAACCTAAGGTTGTTTGTGGAAAGAAGGATAGATACCAAGCAAAAAGTGTGGTTATTGCCACGGGTTTGACAAGTGTTCCAATTGGAGTGAATGAAGATGATTTTATTGGTAGAGGGGTGAGTTATTGTGTTGTTTGTGATGCTCCATTATATAAAAACAAATCTGTTTGTGTGGCAAGTAAAAATGGAACAGGTTTGAAAGGTGCGGTTGAACTTGCTGAAATTTGCAAAGATGTTACTGTTTTGGATGAAGGTGATATGTCCGTTTTTGCCAAGGCAAATAAAAACAAAAAAATTAATGTTATTTCCAATGCAAATATAACCAAAGTTGTTGGTGATGATGTGGTTAAAGGATTGGAATATAATATTGTAGGAGAAGAACACAAAATAGACACTGATGCACTTTTTATTGAACTTGGCAAGAAACCTTTGAATTTATTTGAAGGTTTGCAAGTTGATAAAAATGGGTTTATTGTGACAGATGAAAAAATGCAAACTTCCATTCCTAATGTGTTTGCTGTGGGGGATGTTAGGTCAAAAGATTTAAGACAAATCGTGACAGCGTGCAGTGATGGTGCTATTGCTGGTCAATTTGCTTAAATTTTGTTAAAGTTGCATAATACACACTGTGTTGTGTGGTATGCAATACGTAATACACTATATATTGTGTATTATGCAAATACATAATACTACGCATAAAAACAAATCATGCAATAAACAAATTATATAAACATTAACAAACACAAAACTGAAATTAGTTAAGTGTAATAATCAGTTTGTTTTCAACAAAGATATAAAAGATAATATAGGAGATAAAATATTAGGCATCAACATTGTTGTCTGATTCTTCCTTGTTTTTCTTTTTATATAACATTTTAAAAAACGGAACTGACCATTTGGGAGCCTTAATACAAATTATTTTAATGTTTGATTTTTTTTCTTTTTCTAAATTTTCTTTTTCCATACCTTTATTTATGAATTAAAAAGGATGATTGTTACAATTCTATCTTAATTAAATTTACCTATTTTTCTTATAAGTAATTTAAGTATAAGAAAAATATTAATTGCACTAAATGTTTTGGAATAAAAAAAAGAGTTAATTTGGTTTCTAACTTTTTTAACTCTCTTTTTTTATTATGATATATAAAGATAGTATTAAGATGGTAAATTATTGGAAAGTATAACAAACTTAATTTTTAATTGTTATCTATTAATTGTTATCTATTAATTGTTATCTATTAAGTGTTGGTTATTTTTTCTTTGGATAAATATATTCTTTTCCGCCCATATACTTTCGTAGTGCTTCTGGAATGAAAATACTTCCGTCTGGTTGGTAGTTATTTTCCACAAATGCAATTATTGCACGAGGGGATGCAAGCACAGTGTTGTTTAGGGTGTGCAACAAATATGTTCCTTTTTCACCTTTTGCACGAATGCTTAAACGTCGAGCTTGAGCATCGCTTAGGTTACTGCATGAGCCAACTTCAAAATATTTTTTCTGTCTTGGGCTCCATGCTTCAATATCACAACTTTTAACTTTCAAATCTGCCAAATCGCCACTACAACATTCAAGTGTTCTTACAGGTATGTTTAGGTTGCGGAAAACATTAACGGTGTATTTCCACATTTTCTCATACCAATTCATGCTGTCTTCTGGTTTACATATAACAATCATTTCTTGTTTTTCGAATTGGTGAACACGATATAATCCTCGTTCTTCCAAACCGTGCGAACCGCCTTCCTTTCTAAAACATGGAGAATATGAGGTCATTGTGATTGGGAGGTCGTTTTCGTTTATAATCTGTCCTTTAAATTTGCCTATCATTGAGTGCTCGCTGGTGCCGATGAGGTATAAATCTTCGTTTTCAATTTTATACATCATGGCTTCCATTTCTGCAAAACTCATAACTCCGTCCACAACATCACTTCTAATCATGAATGGTGGTATACAATAGATAAATCCTTGGTCAATCATATAATCTCTGCCGTAAGCAATCATTGCCTCATGCAAGCGAGCAACATCACCAACCAAATAATAGAATCCTTCGCCACTTGTTCTTCCTGCACTTTCTTTATCAAGTCCGCCAACTGCGTTGAGAATGTCTGCATGATATGGAATTTCATAGTCTGGCACCAAAGGTTCGCCAAACTTCTCCACTTCGACATTTTCGCTGTCGTCTTTGCCGATTGGAACGCTGTCATCAATAATGTTTGGTATTGTAAGCATGATTTCACGAATCTTCTTTGAAAGTTCCTCTTCTTCCTTTTCGATTTCCGCAATACGCTCATTATTCTTCTTGACTTGCTCTTTAATCTTGTTTGCTTCGTCAATTTTCTTTTCTTTCATAAGTGCACCAATTTGTGAAGAAAGGGTGTTGCGACTCTGTCTTAATTGATCTCCCTCTTGCTTTAATGCACGAGATTTTTTGTCTAACTCTTCCACTTCGTCCACTAATGGCAATTTTTGGTCTTGGAACTTCTTTTTAATGTTCTCTTTTACAAGTTCTTTGTTTGTTCTAATCAAATTTATGTCAATCATGTTAAACTCCTCGAAAATTATAAGTTTTTCCTCTGTTTCATATTTTGAATTGCAGTCTACATAATAAATTTAACACCATGCTAAAATTTTGTCAAGTTAATGCAACAAAATTTAAAATATTTTTATTGCGAAAACGTTATATAAAAATAATTAAAATTTTTAAAGTTTTTTTGTTATTTTATTTAAATTTATTTGGAAATGACTTTTCTTTTTGTTATACTTGCTTTGTGAATGAAAAAAGAGTTCCTCTTGCCGAAAGAATGAGGCCAACTAATTTGGAAGAATTTGTCGGACAAGAGCATATTGTTGGTAAGGGTAGGTTGCTAACTCGTGCAATCTCAACAGGAAGTGTTGGGTCTTGTATTTTTTATGGTCCACCAGGAACAGGAAAAACAACTCTTGCAAGCATAATTGCCAAAATGCTGAATGCTAATATTGAAAAACTCAATGCCGTTTCAAGTGGTGTGGCAGACGCAAAGGCTGTTATTGAAAGAGCAAGAGCACAAAAACAAATGTTCGGCACTGATACATATCTGCTTTTGGATGAATGTCATAGGTGGAACAAGGCACAAAGTGACTGTGTGTTGCAGGCAATTGAAGAGGGCAGTATATATTTTATTGGTTCGACTACTGAAAATCCATACACCAGCATGACAAGGGCTATTGTTTCTCGTTGTACGATTTTTGAGTTTAAGAAAGTGTCCGAAAAGGATGTCGAGAAGGTTCTTCAAAGGGCAATTGCAGACAAAGAAAAGGGTTTGGGGCAATTCAAAACCAAAATTGAAGAGGATGCAATTAAATTTTTGGCATTCGCTTGCAATGGAGATGTCAGAACGGCACTAAATTCGCTTGAACTTGCCGTTTTATCGACAAATGTTGGAAAAGACAAGTACATTCACATTGACAAAGAAAGTATGGCGCAATGCTTAAATCGTAGGCCACTTTCAATTGATGAAAATATGTTTTATGATTATCTTTCTGCTTTTTGTAAGAGTATAAGAGGGTCGGACACCGAAGGGGCTTTGTATTATGCTCACAGGCTTATCAAAGCGGGCGTTGACCCACTCATAATTGCAAGGCGGATGATTGCACACGCTTCGGAGGACATCGGCATGGCGGATAGCAACGCACTTTTAATGGCTTGTTGTGCCATGTATGCTTGCGAGAAACTTGGTCAACCAGAGTGTCTTTTAAATCTTTCGCATTCCATTATATATCTTTGCGAGGCTGAAAAATCGAATAGTGTGCTTAACGCAATGCATAGTGCCATGGATGATGCCGAAAATGAACGAGAGGATATTGTTCCTAACCACTTAAAAAATCATCCAAGCACAAACAAAGACGGACATGGAAATTATAAATATCCGCACGATTTTGGAGGGTATTGTGCTCAACAGTATATGCCAGATAAGTTGAAAGACCGAGTTTATTACTATCCAAGCCAGAACGGAAAAGAAAAGAACCTTATAAGAAAAAAGTTTTTAAAGAATGATTTTAAGCCTAAGAACAATGGAAATAAAAGCGAGTGATAAAAAAAACTCTATAAACATTGATTGATGCTTAGAGTAAAAATTAAAAAAAAGTCTAATTTTAAAGAGGTTTGTTGTTAAGTTTAAAAATAAAGATAATTAAACCATACCAATTAAAATTTTATACTGGAATTAAGAATGCAAGGTGATATTGAAACACAAGAATATTAATGTGTAGATAATATTTAGGTGTAGATATAAAAATATATGATATAAAAATATATATAGAAATGGTTAAATTCAGTGACGAAGTTAAAATTTAACAAACGGTTAAGGCTATAAATGGTTAAGGCTATATAAGATAGATAATGTAAGTTTATATAGGTTAAGCGTTATAATTAAGCAACAAAGGCTGTAAGTAAGCACAAATAAATCACAAACAAAAAAAATAAAAGGAGATACAAGAATTATGTTTGGAAAAAGAAGTGATGGAGTTAAGGTTAAAAATTTGC
Organism: uncultured Lachnospiraceae bacterium; assembly: GCA_964405555.1. Classification (GTDB taxonomy): domain Bacteria; phylum Bacillota; class Clostridia; order Christensenellales; family UBA1242; genus Caccovivens. Next base: position 13,863 of record CAYOOB010000020.1, read on the forward strand.
AAATAATCGATAAGGCAATGCCTTATTTTATGCCAACAAGAATTGATGCCGTGAACAATTACACTCAATCTGTTAATTGTGCAGGGTTGGACAAGTTTATCTTGGAAGAGAAACAAAACAACAAGGTGCATTACACATACACCGAAATTTTGATTGCTGCGTGTGTGCGTATGCTTCATGAGCGTCCAAAAACAAACCGATTTATAAATAACTGTATGGTGTATCAACGCAATAAAATTTGTATTTCAATGTCGGTTAAGAAGTCTTTGACTGATGACGGCGAAGAAATCACACTTAAAATGGAATTTACAGGAAGAGAAAGTTTGCCAGAAGTTAGAAAGATTTTAGGCGATGAAATAGCAAAGAATCTTAGCCCAGATTCTGAGGTTCACGAAACAACCAAAACAGCAGGAATGCTTTGCAAGTTACCAAATTGGATGTTTAAAATGGCAATGTCACTTGTTAGGTTTATGGATAAGCACAATTGTTTACCAAAAGCACTTATTCATGCAAGTCCGTTCCATACAAGCATATATGTTGCAGATTTAAGAAGTATTAAGTTGGACAAATTATATCACCACCTTTATAATTTTGGAAATACAACAATTTTCGCTACACTTTCAAAGGTTAAATATGTGCCAGTTGCAAACAGAGCAGGGGAGATTAGTGTTGAAAAGAGAATGGATATTGGTTTAACTCTTGACGAGCGTGTTTGCGACGGACTTTATTACGCAAACAGTGTTAAGTTGCTTTTGAAATACATTGAAAATCCACAACTTTTAATGGAGGCACTTCCTGAACCAGAACTCACTGGCAAGGCACTTAAAAGAAAAAAGAAAGAGGATAAGAAAAAGGCGAAAAAAGACAAAAAGTTAGCAAAAAAGCAGGCAAAGAAAGATAAAAAACGTGCTAAAAAACAGGAAAATTAGAAAGAAAAAATAAGAAATAATTGAGATTGAAAATAACTTAATAAAAAAAGTAAAGACGAAGAGTTACTGTATTTTTCGTCTTTTTTTGAGTTTTAGAATTATCAATTTTTTCAAGAAGTATTTGCAAATTTATTATATATAATTCAAGTGTAAAAAAGTTTGAGGTGATGTTATGTGCCAATGGTTACCTCAATTTTTAAGAATTGAATTATGATTTTATTATGTATTTGTTTTTTATCTTAAAAAAGATAAACACTTTAACTCAAAAGGTTAAGGTGTTTTTTTGTTAATAAGACTTGATAAAGACTTGAAAAAAATGAAAAATTGAGATTAAAAAAGGGGATTACAAAACAGGAAAATGTAAAATAAAATATTAAAAAAATATAAAGTTACTAAAAAATACAAAGGTTATTTTAATGAAAAAATAAGAGGTTCTAACGAGAAATTAATAAATTATTTTAATTTTTCGACTTATTTAAACTTATTAAGACTTAAAAACTTAAAAAAACACCTAATTATAAAATATTTTGACGGCATAGTGACGGCATTTTTGTTTTATTTGTAAAATATTGTAAACAAAATAAAATTTTTGACATAAAAGGATTGACTATAAAAAATTTAAAACCTAAAATGTGTTTTGTGAGGGCGGAGTGATTAAAAATAAAGTAAAACAAAATAAAAAGGAGTTTTCGATGAATAACAATTGTTTATGGGCAAAAACTATCCTATCGGTTTATCGTTATTTGGAGCGCATTGCGGGTGCTATTGATAAAATCATTTTAAAAAATGCTTTAGGTTCGGCGAATGTTTCGACCAGTAATTTTTATTACACAAATGTTTCAACTGTAACGCAGAAACTTATCGACCTATCGGAGAGAAAAATAACTCTGATAAATCTTAAAGTTTTGATTGAGGAAACATTGGCAGAGGTGGGTGAAAAGCGTGCCAACATCTTAATTGAAAGATATTTTGATAATATGAAGTTTAAAGACTTGATGTTGAAACATGGTTTTAGTATGAGAACGGTTTTTCGTCATCTTGATTCTTCACTTATTGCTTTTTCTAAATGTCTTAAAATGAAAGGATATGATGACGATAAATTGTTAAAAATGTTAAACGGTGAAGAGTGGATTAAAAGTATGTATTGTAAATTTGCTAAGCAGGAGGAAGAAGATTTAACTCTAACTAATGTTTTTATTGCGAAGGCGGTTCTTTTGTAAGATTAAAAGTTGGATAGTGTAAGAATTTAAAACTTGTAAGAATTTAAAACTTGTAAGAATTTAAAATGTAAGAATTTAAAGGCTGTAAGAATTTAAAGGTTGAATTTTTAATAAAAAAAAATGAGAATGAAGATAAAAATAAAAAGTTTTAAAGGATTTAAGTTCTATATAAAAATTAGGTTTACAATAGGAAATTGGGTTGCTATAATTTGATTTTATTATTTAAACTTAGTGCATATTTGAGGAGAGAAAAGAATAAATTTTGTTATTTTTCGCTTTCTGGTGTGAGTTCAACTTTTATTACAAGTTTGTATACAATGGATAAATTTGCTATAATTCGCTTTCATCAAATTCAAAATAGTCGCCATGATGAATCTTTTTCTTTTCTCTTTTCACATTCTTTTTGGTTTTGGTTATTTGCATGATTTTTGATGGCTTGATTAGAAAATATAATATCAAAACACTTGGCACACTTATTGCCACAATTAAAAGTATTTTAGTGCCGGTGGATAGACTTGTGAAAGTTTGAGTGGTTGAAAAAACATCTTCTGAAACAATATCAAAGGTTTCAGTGTTGACACTTATTGTTGTGAGTAGGTCGGTGACTGCTGAATAAATATAACCATAATAAGTTGTGTTGTTGATCACCACACTGGAATAATACCATACTGTGTTGCCTGTGCGTAGTTCTTGTCCTGTCATTGTGCCGTAGTAGGTGATTGTTACACTTTCATCTAATCGCACAATCTCGGATGTGTTGGTGGCAGATTGGTAGAGCGGAGATTCTACAAAAAGTTTGAAAGTTGCTTCGGCGTATGGAGTGGTTGGTGTGCCGTTCATTAGAGTTACCTCATCTTTTTTAACATATCCTTCTAAGTCTTTGTAAGTCACTTTGTAAAAATCATCCACAACATACTCAACTTGCACAAAATAAGAATATGGAATTTCAAATAGTGCATAAGATTCGCTTGGCATAGAATAAAATTGCACACCTGTGCTTTGAATTTTTGCATAATATGTTTGCTCTTCCGCTTGAATATGAATTGATTGATTATCTTCACATTCTGCTTTTAGGGGTGTTGTGGTTAAATATAAAAAACACAAAACTGACATTAAACAAAAATATATCTTCCTCATGTTTTCATTCTAAATGTAAGAGAGTGTTTGTTGATAATAGATTTTTGTCTTATTTTAGATTTTTTTTTAAAATTTTATCATTTTTATAGAAAAACAAAACAAATAAAAAAATAAAACCTTAAAATAAATTAAAAACAAATAAAATAAAAACAAGTAATTAAAAATAAATTAAAAATAAATAATTAAAAATAAATAAATTAAAAATAAATAAATTAAAAATAAATAAAATAAACTAAAAAAATGTTAATTTAAAAAAAATATAATTAATGTTATAATAAAAATATATAAAAATAATGAAAGAATTTAGAGAATAAAGGCAAAAAATGTATGAAATTACAATAAAAACACTAAAAACGGGGTGTATTTACGAGAATTTTAAGCTTTTTATAAGTCTTTTACTTTTTTGTTATTTAATCGCATTTCAAATTTGACTTAATATTAATTTAAATTATTATTCCTCTAATTATTTTAAGTTTATAATTATTATTTTTTGTATTAATATTTTTTCTTATTAATAACATTTTTTATTTATTATTTTACTATTTTTATTATTTTTATTTTTCGTTTAATTTCTCTTAAAATATTGATTTTTATCAATTATTTTTTAGGTTTATATCAACATTTCTTAATCTTATTTGGTGATTTTTATATTTAACTATTAAGTATATGAGTGTGTAAAAAAGGAGTGTTTTATGGAAATTAGCTTAATTAGAAAGATTTTAAAGATTGAAAAAGAAATGAAAATTCGCTCTAACACCAGCAAACTTTATAATTATAACAAGAACAAAGTTCACAAAAAACAAATAAAGTTTCATAAATGTAAAAAGCGTAATCGTTGGGTGTTTGGAGGTAATCGTTCAGGTAAGACAGAGTGTGGGGCGGTTGAGGTTGTTTATTTGGCTTGTGGTAAACATCCATACAAAGAAAATAAGGTGACGGAAGGTTGGGTTGTTTCTCTATCAAGGCAGGTACAAAGAGATGTTGCTCAAAGAAAAATTTTGGAATATTTACCAGCTTCATACATCGAAAAGATTGTGATGGTTAGCGGAGATAAATCTTCGGCAGAAGATGGCATTATTGATTTTATTCTTGTCCGTTCTGATGTTGGCGGAACAAGTCGTATTGGTTTTAAAAGTTGTGACCAAGGTCGAGAAAAATTTCAAGGAGCATCGCTTAACTATGTTTGGTTTGACGAGGAGCCTCCTTTTGACATATATCTTGAATGCAAAATGCGAGTGCTTGATAAGTGCGGAGAAATTTTTGGGACTATGACACCGCTTAAAGGTTTAACTTGGGTCTATAACACAATCTACCTCAACGACAGGGCGGACGAAGAGGTGTGGTGTGAAACTATGGAGTGGGCGGACAATCCGTTTCTATCCAAAAAAGAGATTGAAAGTATGACTAAAAGCTTGCCAGCGGACGAGATTGAGAGCAGGAGATATGGCAAGTTTATGCAGAATGGCGGAATGGTGTATAGTGAATTTGACGAGAACATTCATGTTATCGAACCTTTCACTTTGCCAAAACAGTGGCAGGACATGATTTCAATCGACCCGGGTTTACACAATCCGCTTTCGGCACACTTTTATGCTGTGGACTATGACGGCAATGTGTATGTGGTTGCAGAGCATTATGAGGCAGGCAAAACTGTTGAACATCATGCACAAAAAATTAGAGAGATTGCAAAAAAACTTGATTGGTACACTGACGGAAAGGGCTATCTTCGAGCATTGATTGACAGTGCAGCAAACCAAAGAACTCTGGCAAGCGAAAAAAATGTTGTGGAACTTTTTTATGAAAATCAAATTCTGGTTAATCCAAAAGTCAACAAAGATTTGTTTGCTGGAATATCTGTGGTTAAGTCTTATCTTAAAACGGCAGACGGTCGAAGTAGACTCTTCATTTTCAAGAATTGTGTAAATTTAATTAGAGAGATAAAAAACTATTGGTGGGGAGATAACGATGTGCCAATAAAAAAAGATGACCATTCTCTTGACGAATTGAGATATTATCTTATGACAAAACCTATCAGCAAAGAAAAGGTTGTTAAGAACGAAATTCAAAAAGATAAAGAAAAAATGGCTCGTGCGTTGAAAAATAGGAAAACCAACTTTATTTGATAAGTTTATTAATTGTCATGTTGGTTGCGTTCTGTGCTCTGCTTTCAATATTTTCTGTTTGTTCTGTTGTTTTTTATTGATATTCATATTTATTTTCTTGCTATTTATTATTTGTTATTTATATTAGTTCTTCATTATTAGTTCTTCATTATTAGTTCTTCATCATGAGTTCTTTATTAGTTGGCTATTATTAGTTCATTATTAGTTGTTCATTAGCAATCTAAAATCATTTAAAAATTCTAAATAGGTTAAAATAAATTTAGTTAAAATCAATTTTTGTGTTGATTTGTTTCATGTTGTTTTATATTTAATTAATGTTAAATTTATTTTGTTTTATCTAATTTTTGTGTTAACATATAACCATGAAACAAGTTAAAAAAGAAAGCACCGAAAACAGAATAAAGATGATTATTGATTCGGATGTTAGCAATGAAATTGACGACCAATTTGCAATCTCTTACGCACTTGCAAGGCAAGATAAATTTGATATTTTAGCAATAACGCTCGCACCGTTTCGTGTTTCGTGGCAAAGGGGATTGTCAATTAGTGATGGTTTGGTGGACAGCAAAAATGAAACATACCGCATTTTAAGACTCTTTGGTATGAAATATACCACCGAAGAACCTTTTGTTTTTATGGGCTCAAATGGTTTTATTTCAGAAGGGTATAATTCATCCAATCCTGCTGTGGACAGAATTATTGAACTTGCAAAAGAGCATGAAAACTTATATATTTGCTGTTTAGGAACTTTAACTAATGTTGCTATGGCATTGAAAATTGCTCCTGAGATTACAAAAAATTTAAAAGTGGTGTGGATAGGAACAGACAATATTTTGCTTGATGAGTTCACCGATTCTAATTATAGTAAAGATAAGGATGCTTTCTATGAAGTGATTAAATCTAAAATTGATTTCACAATTTTTCCGTCAAGTTTGGCAAGAAATTTTGTGACCTCAATCTATGAATTTTCAAATAATTTGCGTGCGAATAACTTGGTGAAATATCTACAATCTTTACTTATTCGTTCCTATCATTCTGAGAAAGAAAATGGAATTAAGGAGATTTTTGATATCGGTCCAGTTGCGTTTCTTTTATATCCAGAAAAATTTATTACAAAGCAAATTGACGCCAAACTTGTTGTGAAAGACAAGGGGCAAAAAGTGGCAAGGAAAAGGAAGGTTAACTATATAATAAAAGGTCCAAAACACTTTGAAATTTGGAACGATTTTCTAATGTCAGTCAATTCAGTGAAAAATTATTATTTAAAGCCTCAGATTTTCTTTATATCGGACACACATTTTGGTCAAGAGAGTAAGGTCAGAACCAAACAAGTTATCTTCAAAAGTGTGGAAGAAATGGATAAAGAACTTGTCAGAAGGTGGAATTGTGTGGTTGCTAAAAATGACACTGTATATCATATTGGCGATTTTGGCGACTATAACTTCATTAAAAAACTAAACGGCAGGGTTATTTTGATTTGTGGAAATTATGAGAAGAGAGAAATGGGGAACAACTTTGAAGAATTTCGCAATAAACTTAAAAAGATGGGGTTTGTAGAGGTTTACGAGAATGGTTTGTATTTAGATGAAAAGATTTTTGGTAAAAAAGTTTATTTAACTCACAAACCGTCCGACCACGCAAAAGATTGTAAAACATTGTTTGGTCATGTGCACACGCTTGCACCAGTCAAAAAGTTTGGGTTTAATGTATGTTGTACTTATCACAATTATACGCCAATCAATCTTTCAACAGCAAAAAGATATATCAATTTCGTTGAAACTAGTGCAGATAACGAAGTTTTTTCATAACCAAATATGAATTTGTTTATATATACAATGAATTTGTTTTTATATTTTATTGCTAATGTATTTATCTTTTATGTTCTATCTTTCTAATGTTAGAATTGTTAGAATTTTGCTTTTCAAAAGAATAATACAAGAGCAAAATTAAAGAAAAAATGTTTTAAACAACTAAAAATGTGTTATGAGCTAAAAAGAATTATTTAATTAAGTATTGATTTTTGCGAAATTGTATGTTATAATATCTTTATGTGGAGGGGAATCATGGATCATAAAAAAAATTGGATTTGAGATTTATGGATAATAAATTCACTTATTATTTGTTTAGTGCGGGTGATGGTGGTAACTTTTATTGTGATAGAACCGACACAATAGATAAAATTATGACTAATATTCAAAGTGATTTTCTTAGCAAAGGTTTAAAGTGTGCTAATTTGAATATGGATTATTATAGTCCATTTCATAAAGTTATAGGAAATCATTTAGATGATGAAGTGGTAAAATATCAAAATGTGATGGTAAACCTGTTTTTATAGTAAGAATACCAAATGATTATTTAGGAACAATCAATACAGGTGGGTATTCAATACCTATTCCATTTTTTAGACAAAAAGATAATCGCTTTTTTCTCACTCAAAAATTAATCCAAGGAGTATATATTCCAAAAACCAAAGAAGCAATACAAAATTCATGGTATAATCCGATTTTTGACCCATCAGGTATGTTTTACACAAAACAACAAATTGAATTTGTAGAAAAATATTTTACAGAAGATTCTCCATACCATCGAATACGTCGAATGATATTAGAAAGAGCAGGCAAAGATTGCGAATATTTAAGAGAATTTGATAAAAGAAATGGAACTTTTGATGAGATTATGAAAAGTTATGAGAATAAATTCTCTTCCAATTCGAATAGCAGAACTTTTGAATAACAACATTTTATTTGATAGAATAGTATTAAATTAACTAATTCAATTTGTAATTTAGCAATATATTTTAAAATACACAATAAAAAATAAAAAAAAGTTTGTAAAATTCCTTGACTTTTTGTGTGATTTATAATAAAATTGCTTGTGCAAGTTGCATTTCGGGGTGTGGCTCAGTTGGTAGAGCGCGCGGTTTGGGACCGTGAGGTCGGGG
>CAYOOB010000021.1:0-21467 GCA_964405555.1 uncultured Lachnospiraceae bacterium
AACAAAGATGAGAATATTAATTAGTTAAGGTGTTTTAAAATGTAAAAAAATAGAGGGCAGTTTATTCTTGCTCTCTATTTTTAATCTTTTTTGTAGAGAAAAATGTAATTATATAAATAAATTTCTTATTAATCACTTGCAAAAATGCGGTGATTGTGCTATATTTATAAAGAAGTGTTAAATTTAACATTTATATTTTATTATAGGAGATATTTTATGATTACAGCAGGCGATTTTAGAAAAGGCACAACTTTTGAAATGGACGGAGCAGTTTATAACGTGGTGGACTTCCTTCACGTTAAACCGGGTAAGGGCTCTCCTTTTGTTCGTGCTAAAATTAAAAATGTTATGACAGGGCAAGTGCGTGAGGATACTTTTAATCCGTCAGACAAGTTCCAAGAGGCTGTTATTGAAAAGAAGGAAATGTTATACCTCTATAATGACGGCGACCTCTATTATTTCATGGACAACGAAACTTACGAACAAATGCCTCTCAACAAGGATGCTGTTGCGGATGCTCTTAACTTTATTGTGGAAAATATGCCAACCACAATGTATATGTTTAAGGGTGTGCCTTTTGCAGTTTATCCTCCAACTTTTGTGGAACTTGAAGTTGTGGACACAGAACCTGGCATTCAAGGTGATACCTCTAAGGCTTCCAAAAAGCCAGCAAAACTTATCACTGGCTACACAATCAATGTGCCACTTTTTGTTAATATTGGCGATGTTATTCGTGTGGACACTCGTGACGGCTCTTATATGGAAAAAGTTAAGTAATATAAAACCATTTAAGCATTGTTTTGAAATGAAATTGAATTTGATAAAAAGCAGGGCATTTTTGCTCTGCTTTTTCATTATGAATTATTTTTATAATTTTACATTTTTATATTTTCATCTTATAATTAATTTTGCATTTTTATATTTTCATCTTATAATTAATTTTACATTTTTATATTTTCATCTTATAATTAATTTTACATTTTTATATTTACATTTTATAAGTTTAAATTTATTATAATTTTGGGCTTATGTTAGGTTGATATTATTTTTCGCACTTGTTTTAGCCATTTTACAATCGTTCCGTCTTCAATTAGTTCCTTCAAAAGACCTGGTCTTATCTTTTCCATTTTCAGTACATAGGAGATGAGTGATAGGATATAGTCAAAGGATTGGTCTTTTACAGGTATCTTTTTTAATGCTTGAATGTTGTCTGCAATTACAATTATTTTTTCAGGGTGGTTGATTTCAAATTCTCTAAAATCTTCAACAAAACTTCTGACATCTTCATCATATATAACAAAAGGTTCTTGCAAAATGACATTGTCCATTGGTGTGTCGGACGACCAATCTCCTGCCGTGTCCAGATCTTTGAAAATTTCAAGATATTTGACAATTTTGTGGTTTATCTTTGTTTTATATAGTTCGGTTTTAAAGCAGGAGTAGCATAGTCCGGCAAATTTGTGACTTTCGCCCTCCGCTTCTTCAGTTTTAAAAGATAAAAATTTGTTGATAAAGTGTGCATTCATTACCGCTTTTTCGCCACATTGACACTTTGTTTCTATTTCTTCTATGTTATCTGCAAGTTCTAACAGTCTTTTCGAACCTTCAAATAGGTTGGCTTCAAAGTTGGTTTTAAGTCCATAGCAAAAGATTTGTGTGTTCGCTGTTAATCTTCGCAGTTGCTCTATTTGATTTGATGTGCAATAGTGAGTATTGTCTACAACCACAATGTCAACATCTTTATCTTCTGTTTCGTTTTCAAAAATTTCAAACAAATCGTCTTTGGTGGAAAAGAGGTGCGATTTAACAGTTTCCTCTCCGTTTAAACCAATGTTGTCATATTTGTTTTTCACATTCGGTTTCAAAAACAAAACAGACTTTTTAGATTGTTTTTTTATGAAAGATATTGCATTTTCTGTGCTTTTATATCCTATTGTACCATATTTGAATGTGAGTTTTGTCATATTTCCCTCCATTTGCTATATGATTTACTATATAATACCAAATTTTTAAAGAAAATCAAAACAAATAGCAATTTTGTTTCGTTTTGTTTGGAAAAGTTTTAGAATTAATGTAAAATATAAGTGAAATATAAGAAAAATACAATTAAAATCAGCAATATTCACAATAACACTTAACATATCTTTATTGTTATTGTTGAGTTTGTTTGTTGATTGGTGAACTTATATTATATGCTTATTATATGAATATTGGGAGTTACACTTGAAAGACTTAAATTTGATTAGGAATTTTTGCATAATTGCACACATAGACCACGGAAAGAGTACACTGGCAGATAGGTTGATTGAAATGACTGGCACTGTTTCAAAAAGAGATATGCAAAACCAAATTTTAGACAGTATGGAGTTGGAAAGGGAGAAAGGTATCACAATTAAACTTGCTCCAACACGTTTAATTTATGAGTTTGAAGGAAGGGAGTATACACTCAACCTTATTGACACACCGGGTCATGTTGATTTTACTTATGAGGTTTCACGTTCGTTGGCGGCGTGCGAGGGGGCTATACTTTTGGTGGACGCCTCTCAAGGTGTGGAGGCTCAAACTTTGGCAAACACATATCTTGCTCTTGATAACAACTTGGAAATTGTGCCTGTGATAAACAAAATTGACCTTCCTTCTGCAAGAGTGGATGAAGTTAAGGCGGAAATTGAGGAGGTGATTGGGCTATCGGCGGATGATTGTCCTTGTATTTCTGCAAAAGATGGGCTTAATGTTGAAGATGTCTTGAAGGCTATAATAAAAAAAATTCCAGCACCAACTGGCGAGGAAACAAAACCGCTTAAAGCACTCATTTTTGATAGTCATTATGATAACTTTAAGGGAGCAATTTGCCTTATCCGTGTTTTTGACGGAAGTATTAAGGCGGGCGACAAAATTTTGATGATGCGAACAGGCAAAACTTTTGAGGTTACCGAAGTTGGGATATTTGTTCCTAACACAAAAGAGGTTTCAATTCTTTCGGCAGGTGATGTTGGCTATATTTCGGCTTCCATAAAAACAATTTCGGATGTTAAAGTTGGCGATACAATAACATCAACTGAAAATCCTATTGCAGAGGCTTTGCCGGGATATAAAGAAGTGCAACCGGTGGTTTTTTGTGGAATTTTCACAGTGGATGGTGCCAAGTATGAAGAACTTAAAGATAGTTTGGAAAAACTAAAACTTAATGATGCAAGTTTACAGTTTGCACCAGAAGTTTCATCTGCGTTGGGTTTTGGTTTTAGATGTGGCTTTTTGGGGCTTTTACATTTAGAAATTATCACTGAACGTTTGGAAAGAGAATTTAATTTAGAAATAATAACCACAGCACCAAGTGTTTCTTATGTTGTGTACAAAACGAATGGAGAAATTTTAGAAATTTCAAATCCGTCCAATTTTCCGCCACAAGTGGAGATTTCTCGAATTGAAGAGCCGATTGTTAATGTCAGTGTGTTCACTCCGCCAGAGTATGTGGGGGCAATCATGGACTTGTGTCAAGACAAGCGAGGAATTTACAAGGATATGCAATACATCGACAAAAAAAGGGTGGAGATGAAGTATATTCTTCCTCTTGGTGAAATTATTTACGACTTTTTTGATAGTTTAAAATCTCGAACGAAAGGTTACGCAAGTTTTGACTACGAATTTGCTGGAACATCGCAGGCTGATTTGGTTAAGGTGGATCTTTTGCTGAACGGCGAAAAATGTGACGCACTATCTTTAATTGTGCATAAAGATAAGGCGTATTCTCGTGGAAGAGAGTTGGCAGAGCGATTGAAAAAAATCATACCACGCCAATTATTTGAAGTGCCAATTCAGGCGTGTATTGGAAATAAGATTATTGCCAGAGAAACCATTTCTGCCATGAGAAAAGATGTTTTGGCAAAGTGCTATGGTGGAGATATAACCAGAAAACGCAAACTTTTGGAAAAACAAAAAGAGGGTAAAAAGAGGATGCGTAAGATTGGTTCGGTTGAAATACCTTCTGAGGCATTTATGAGTATTTTAAAACTTGATGATGATAAGAAGTAGAGAAATAAAAAATGAAAGATGCAGTTTCGCTTTATATTCACATACCGTTTTGTGAAAGCAAGTGTTTTTATTGTGCTTTTAATTCTTTTTGTTCGACTGATGAGGAAAAAGAAAAATATATTGACGCACTATGCAAAGAGATTGAGAAGAGGAAGGTTGCTCGACCAGTTTCGACAATCTATATTGGCGGAGGTACGCCAAGTGTGCTTAACGAGGAACAAATAGAACGAATAGTTAGGGCGGTTTTTGACAATTTTGATGTTTTTGAAAATGCTGAGTTCACCATTGAAGCAAATCCTAATTCAATAACAGAAAGTTTGCTTAGAAAATGGAAGGAATTGCGAGTTAATAGGTTGAGTATTGGAGTGCAATCACTTTCGGATACTTCACTCAAAAAAATTGGACGTCTACATAATAAAAAAATGGCATTAGACGGAGTGAAGTTAGCAAGGAAGTTTTTTAATAATGTTTCTTGCGACTTGATTGTTGGTTTAGAGAACGAAACAGGTAAAGATTTATGTAAATATGCCAAAATGTTGCTTGAATTGAAAGTTAAACATATTTCGTGTTATCTTTTGGAAGTTTATAACAACACTAAACTTGGTAAAATGGTTGAAAATGAGAAATATTCTCCGCTTAACGATCAACAAATAATTTCTGCTTTCAATAAACTTTGCAATTATTTGCAAGATTGTGGGATGAGACGCTATGAGATAAGTAATTTTGCGTTTTCAGGGTTCGAGAGTGCACATAATCTGAATTATTGGTTGCGTGGAGATTATTTGGGTTTTGGTATTTCTGCACACTCTTTTTTCGAGGGAAATAGAACAGAAAATGCCAACAATTTAAAAGATTATATTGACGGTAAAATATCGCAAGAAAAACTTACCGAAAAAGAAGAAAATGAAGAGAAAATTATGTTGGGGCTTAGGTGTTGCTTGGGTGTTGATTTAAGTAGTTTGAAGAACTATGATTTGAAGAAAAATCCATATTTTGAGCAATATATAAATCAGGGTGTTTTGCAACTTGAAGAGAATAGGGCGTTTTTAAATCCGCTTTTCTATCATATCAGCAACACAATAATTTCTAATCTTTTGCCAGATTAATTTTATGTTTTATGTGTTTATGTTGTATGTGCTTTGCGTGTTTATATGACAGTATAAAAGTTTTATGATAATTTTCAAAAAAAATCTTTTTTGTTTATGATTGTTTTGATTATAATAGCATTTCATACTATTTTAATAGAGTTTCATTTTTTTACTAGTTTTAAAATTTTTCGTTATAAATTTTCATTATAAATTTTTCATTATATATTAAACACTGCAATATTTAATTTTTTTTTGATGGTTGTGGTTTTAATTGTTTTTCCAATATTAATGTTTTGTCTTTGTTTGCTTTGATGTTGTCGGGTTAAGGGTAAATTTAAAAATATTTAAATTGGTTGTGAAAAATGCTTGCAATAATAATTTTTGTGTGATATAATTAGGTTGTCAAGTGAAAATACTTGATTTTTTGAGGTTGACACATATAAGAGGTTGGTATGCCAAAAATTAAACTCGATAGTTTTGTGGAATATGGAAGTTTGTTCGTTATTTATGGCAAGTTGTTAAGCGAAGACCGTCAGAAAATTTGTGAAGAATATTTTTCTTTCAATATGACAATCGCAGAAATATCACAACAGCGAAAAATTTCAAGACAAGCGGTATTTGATGCTATTCATAAATCGTGCACCAAACTTGAAGAGTTTGAAAATCTGCTCAAAATCAATCGTTTTAAAGGCGAAATTTTGAAAGGATTACAAGAAATTAATTTATTGGCAGAAACGGAAAATTCAACCACAAAAATCAAAGAAAAAGTCGAAAAAATGATAAAGGAAATCTAATGGCAATATTTTCATCGTTATCAGAAAAATTTAACCACATTTTCTCAAAATTGACAAAACGTGGAAGGTTGACCGAACTTGAAATTAAAGAGGCAATGCGTGAGGTAAGAATTGCTCTTTTGGAAGCCGATGTCAATTATATGGTGGCAAAAAAGTTTGTTGCAGATGTGTCAGAAAAGGCTTGTGGCGAAGAGGTTATGAAGAGCCTCACACCAGGGCAAATGGTCATAAAAATTGTCAAGGACGAATTGACAAAATTGATTTCTTCTGATAATCAAAAACTTACAATATCTTCAAATCCGCCAACAATAATAATGATGTGTGGTTTGCAAGGTGCTGGTAAAACAACTATGTGTGGAAAACTTGCAACATACCTCAAGAAGAGTGGTAAAAGACCATTGCTTGTGGCGTGCGATATATATCGACCAGCGGCAATCAATCAGTTGCAGGTGGTTGGTAAAACTGCCAACACTGAAGTTTTTGAGCGAGGCACGCAAAATCCTGTAAAAACCGCAAAGCAGGCTTTGGAACACGCAAAAAAGCAAGGTTATGATGTTGTTATTATAGACACGGCGGGCAGACTTCACATCAATCAAGAGTTGATGGATGAATTGAAAGACATTAAAAAAGAAGTTAAACCGCATGAAATTCTGTTGGTTGTGGATGCCATGACAGGTCAAGATGCTGTCACAATTGCGGAAAGTTTTAATAAAGACCTTGATATCACGGGTGTTGTCCTTACAAAACTTGACGGTGACACACGTGGTGGTGCAGCACTTTCAATCAAAGCGATAACAGGAAAGCCAATCAAATTTTCTGGTGTAGGCGAAAAGATTGGTGACCTTGAGCCTTTCTATCCAGACCGCATAGCAAGCAGAATACTTGGCATGGGTGATGTGCTTTCGCTAATTGAAAAAGCACAAGAGGCTGTCAGCGAAGAAGAAGCACGCAAAATGACCGAAAAACTCAGGGAAAATTCTTTCACATTTGAGGACTACTTAACACAAATGGAAAGTTTAAAGAAAATGGGTAACTTGCAAGATATAATTGGTATGATACCGGGATTGTCAAACAAAATGAAGGGTGTGACTATTGATGAAAAACAATTACAAATTAACAAAGCGATCATCCAAAGTATGACACACGAAGAGAGAATGAACCCAGAAATCATTAAGGCGAGCAGGAGAAAAAGAATTGCGGCTGGCAGTGGAACAACAATCCAACAAGTAAATACACTGTTAAAACAATTTGAGCAGTCCAAGGAAATGATGAAAATGATGAAAAATAAAAAAGGTATGAGAGGGCTGTTCTAAGCAGGTAGACATTAAAACCAATTTAAAAATATGTTTATTTGAAGGATAGAAACTACAAATAATATTTAAAAAACTTACTTGATTAAATCCTTAAACTTAATAGATAAGTAAGAATAAAGTAGAACAAGCAGGAATAAACCAAAAATAATATGATGTTATATCTCAAAACTAATTTAAAGAGCCGTATTTAATAAAAATCAAACATTTTATAAATTTGCACAACTCGAATGCTTATAATATGTAACTGAAACAGACGAGTTACGTGTGTTAAAGTTTGAAAATTACGCTTAGTAAAATTGAGTTTTGATTTATATAAAAATCTTCAAGAAATTGAGGAAAAGTAAAAACAAACAGAAAAATAAAAATTAAAAGGAGAAAACAAAAATGGCTGTAAAAATCAGACTTACAAGAATGGGAGATAAAAAATCACCTTTCTACCGTGTGGTTGTGGCAGATTCAAAAAGCCCAAGAGATGGTAAGTACATCGATTTAATCGGAACTTACAATCCTCTCACAGATCCAGCGGAAATCAAGATTGATGTAGAAAAGGCTCAAAAGTGGCTCAAAAATGGTGCTACTCCAACCGAAACTGCAAAATCAATTTTGGTTAAAAGTGGTGCGATAAATACCGATTCAGACAAAAAAAGCAAAAAATAAAAAAAATAAAAACTTCAATTAAAATGGGAGTGTATCATGGAAGAATTATTAAAATTTCTTGTTAAAAACCTTGTTGAAAACGAAGAGGTTGTTGAAGTTTTAAAGGAAGAGAATGAAAATTCAATATCTTTTCGTGTTAAGGTTGCTTCTGACGACTTAGGCAAGGTTATTGGAAAGAACGGCAAAACAGCAATGAGTATAAGAACAATCATAAAGTCAGTTGGTTCGAAACTTCACAAGAAGATTTTTGTAAAATTTGAGGATTAATATGGATTTTGTCTGTGTAGGAAAAATTCTTAAACCGCAGGGTATCAAGGGGGAAGTTAAAGTACTTCCGCTGATTGATATTCCTGCGATTTTTAATGGAAAACATCCTCTTTACATTGAGAAAGTGGAAAGTGTGGTTAAATCGGCAAGTTATCGTTTGGGGTATGCTTATGTTCAATTTGCGGAGATTGCAGACCGCAACATAGCGGAGAAATATCGCAACAAAATGATATACATCACAAAAGAAGAATTTGATAAAATTGCGGTTGACGATTTTTTGATTGAAGACTTAATTGGACAAGTTATTTGTGATGAAAACGGCGAGATGATTGGACAAATTATGGGAGTTACTGACTATGGCTTTGATGACATTATAATAATCAAAGAAACTCAAACAGGTCAAAAATATGAAGTTCCTTTTCGCAAAGCAATTTTTAAGGTTAAGAATAAAGAGCTTTATGTGGTTAAGGCGGAATATGAAGGTGCCAAAGTGCCAGAAGAGTGATTTGTGTGTTGAATATCAATAAATTAACGAAAAGTTAAAAGAAATAACAATTTATATATTGTTTATAACAAATTAGTAAATTAAATAAAATTTATTTTGATTTTTTAATTTGGTTTTTAACAAAGTTCTTGTCAAAAATGCTTACAATTAGAACATAAACAGCAAAAATATTTTCGGTTGGTGTTATATGTTTGTATTATCAAGAATTGATTGAGGTGGTTTATTGAATTAGTTGTAACTAATTTTGGTTTGCGTTCGTTGAATAAATTGTTAAAAAAATTGGAAAGGATGAAAAGGATGAAAATTGACATCTTGACTTTATTTCCAGAGGCTTTTACGCCTTTAAAGACCAGTATTATAGGTAGGGCGGAAGAGAGTGGAAAGTTGGAAATTAACATTATAAATATAAGGGATTTTTCTTTGGATAAGCATAAAAAATGCGATGATGCTCCTTTTGGTGGGGGTGCGGGTATGCTTATGACTGTTCAACCTCTTTATGACGCCATAAAATCAGTTTATAAAGTTGAAAACAAAATTGAGTGCAACATTAATAATAAAGATATTGAAACTGTTATAAGCAAGGATAAAAAAGATGAAAGAGAAAAGAAGATAAAAAATAATGATATTGTAAAAAAGCAGAATGTTAAAATAATTTTTCCATCGCCAAGTGGTGAAGTTTTGAATGTTAAAAAGGTAGAAGAACTCTCAAAGGTTGACCACTTAATTTTCGTTTGTGGGCATTATGAGGGGGTGGACGAGCGAATTTTTGACCTTTTCCCTATTGAACAAATTTCTATTGGCGACTATGTTTTAACAGGAGGAGAACTTCCAACAATGGTTATTATAGATGCCACTGCAAGATTTGTTGAAGGGGTTATTTCTAAGGAAAGCTTGGAAAACGAAAGTTTTTCAAATGGTCTTTTGGAATATCCTCAATACACAAGGCCTCAAACTTTTATGGGACTTTCTGTGCCAGAAGTGTTGGTGTCGGGGAATCATCAAGAGATTGATAAGTGGCGAACAGAACAAAGTTTGAAAAGAACAAAAGAACGTCGAAGTGACTTGCTTTCTGAGTAGGGTTTTTGTTGTTTTTAAATAGTGTTAAACTGTTACAATGTTCGGTTTTATAAATTTTGATTTAAAACTTCTTGTAGGACAGAAAAACTTAAATTACAGAAATTAAAATATTTGGGGTAGTATGCAACGCATAATACACCATATATTGTGTATTACGCATTGCATACTACACAATAATCATGTTTGCATACCACCTGAATTTACTACTTAAATTATGTAATAATGGATAATGTAAACGAATTAAGCAAATTGTAAGACAAAAAAGTTTTAAAAGAAACATATTTCTATTTCTAAGAAGCAGTTGTGTTGTTTCTAATGTTTTTGATTGGTGATTTGATTGGTGATAGGTGGCAGATAAGGAGTGGAAAATATACAAAAAATAAAAGAGTAGAAATATACAAAAACAAAAGAGAGAAAACAAAAATAAAATATATGTAAAAAAAATCGAGGAAAGGGCGAAAGGTTATGAAAATTAATTGGTTTCCTGGACACATGAATAAAGCATTGCGGGACATAAGTGAACAATGTAAAAAAGTGGATGTTGTAACTTATGTGCTTGACGCACGCATTCCGCTTTCTTCGGTTAATCCAACTCTTGACAAGTTGACTGAAAACAAACCAATTCTTTATTGTCTTAACAAGATTGATTTGGCAGATGAACAAAAATTAAAAGTATTTTTGCCACAGTTTAGGAATAAAAAAAGTGATTATATTTTGTTTGATAGTACAAAACTTGGAAGAAGCGATGTAATTATAAACAAAATCAAAGCACTTGCAAAAGATAAGATTGATAAATATAAAAATAGGGGAGTTAAACCTACAATAAGAACGATGATTGTGGGTATTCCAAATTGTGGCAAAAGCACTTTGGTGAATAACTTGTGTAGGAAAGCAAAGACGATTACTGGCGACCGTGCAGGTGTGACAAAAAGAGGTCAATGGTTGAGTGTTGGGGATTGCGTGGAAGTTTACGACACACCAGGAACACTATATCCAAACATTGAAAATCAAGAGATAGCCAAAAAATTGGCATTCGTGGGAAGTGTTCGAGATGAAATTTTGGACTTTGCTGAATTGGGAGAAGAGTTTTTAGCCCTACTTAAAAAATCATATCCAAACTTATTGGCAAAAAGATATGGAAATGCAGAAAACCTCTCAGACATTGCATTGTTGCGTAAATATCTTTCTGGTGGTGGAGAGTTGGATTTGGAGCGTGCTGGCAGAAGTATAATTGAAGATTTTCGCAAGGGTCGTCTTGGTAAGATAACATTAGATTAATTTGATTTATCAACTTTTGTTAACTTATTATGTTACCTTATATATGTTACTTAATTATATTGACTAGTTTTTCATTTTGTTTTAAATGTTGGTTTTTAATTACATTTTTGTTGAAAAACTTAAAGGTGGTTGTTAGTTATTTGGTGGCTATTTTGTTTTGTTGATTTGTTCGTTGTATTTGATGTCGATTGTTTTTGGGGTGTTTTGGGAGTTGTTTTGTGGTTAAAAAGATTAAAATTGTTTGTTTTGTTTGTTAAACCAATTAGTATTGGTGATTGACAATAAATTGAACGATTGTATAAGTTAGAGATTGTTAAGTTTATAGATTAAACATTGTGATTGTGTCGATTTTGGAGTTGATAAAAAACAAAAGTTAAAAAGGGTGAACATGAATTACAAAAAAGATGTTTCGAGGATGAAAAATAATATTGAGGGTGATATTGGAGAAATTTCTGCCACTCAATTTCTTGAAAATAATGGCTATAAAATTTTACATACAAAGTATAAAACAAAGTTTGGAGAGATTGATATTATTGCACTCAAAGATGGAGTTATTGTGTTTGTGGAAGTGAAGAGGCGTTCCACCTTGGCTTATGGCAGACCAATTGAAGCAATTGATTATCGTAAACAGCAAAAAATTCGTAGGGTTGCTGAATTCTATCTTATGATTAACCGTAAATATTATAGTGATTGCCGTTTTGATGTGATTGAAATTTTAGATAAACAAATTAACCACTTGGTAAATGCATTTTGATATGATAAATTTTATTGCAACAAAGAATTTCTATTTGGTAAAGAGAAAAAAATAAATGAACTTATAGACCTATAAATGAAAATTGAAGAATAGAGTAAACAAAAAAAATATAAGTATTTTACCATTATAACAATATGAAATCATCAAATATGAAAATAAGTGGTAAGTAATATCTTCACAACTTTTATTTTAATGGTTTTAGAGTTTATTATCCTTAATCAAGTAATTTAATCATTGTCAGCAATGGTTATTTTTTTTGAACCTATTTTTTTAAACATTCAGCAGTTTATTTTTATGTAAATTAATATGAGCTATCGTTTTTTTTGTTGTTATTCTTTTTTTATATTATCCAAGTTAAAATCTTCAACTTTAAAATTAAAAGATAACAAGTGTCACAACAATTTAACATTCTTATCAACATTATTAATTATTTTAACTAACAATTTTTTATTTTTCAACATATTTATTTAACATGAAAGATAAAATTGTTCTTATTTTCGGTGGAGAAAGTGTTGAGCATGACATCTCCATTATAACCGCTTTGCAGGTTGCGAAAAATGTGTCAAAACATTTTGAAACGATTTTGGTTTATGTGGCTCGTAATGGCAGATGGTGGGTGGCGGATAACATTGACGACATAAAAATTTATCAAGATTTTGATAAACTTGCAAAGAATGCTCGACAGGTTTCTTTGATTTTGGGCGAGAATGTTTTACTTATAAAAAAACATCGTAAGTTCGTTTTTTGGACTGATCTTTCTTGTGTTTTGAATTGCTGTCATGGGCGAATTGGTGAGGATGGTTCGCTTCAAGGTGTCTTTCGTGTCTGCAATATACCTCAAAGTTCGGCGGATGTTCTTTCTTCTGCTCTTTGCATGGATAAGGGTTTTATGAAAGATATTTGCAGAGCGAATAACATACCAACACCTTTGTATGTTCACTACAAACGTGCCGACCTATGCAAGAATTTTAACTTAAATTTTGACGACAACAAAAGAAAGTTTAATACAAAAAAGCCCGATAAGAAGAAAGATAAAAGGTTAAATTTATCTAATTCTTCTATTTTAAACTCTGGCGATTTAAACTCTGGCGATTTTAACTCTGGCGATACTTACGATGCTTACGGTGCTTACGAAGTTTCAAGTTTTTGTGTCGAAGCTTTTGATTTGGATAAAATTTTGAAACGAATAAATTTTCCGCTTATTGTCAAGCCAGCAAATTTGGGGAGTAGTGTTGCAATTAGTGTTTGTAAAAACCGCCAACAACTGCAAGACGCTCTGCATTTAGCATTCCAGTTTGATGAAAAGGTGGTTGTTGAAAAATTGGTTGAAAACCTTCAAGAGTTTAATTGCGCTTGTCTAAAATTTAAAGAAAACTTTGTGCTTTCATCTGTGGTTGAAGTTAGAAATAAAGGAGAAATTTACTCTTTTGCAGATAAATACCTGTCAACAGGACGAAGCTCAAAAATTTCAGTAGAAAATTTGAAAAGGAAAAAAGAGTGTTCGTCAAGGATAGAAGTTTTTTCGCAAAATAATCAAAATTTACAAAATAATATAGACTTAAAAGGTGATGTAAATTTGCAGGATGACTTCAATATACAAAACACACAAAATTTAATAGCAAATGAAAATTCTCATTTTGTGGACTCGGAAAGTAACAGGAATTTGCAAAGTCATGAAAACTTACAAAACATTCAAAAGACTCAAAATGAAGAAACAAATTCACAATATCAGGAAGTTAGAGGTTCTTTGGCACGCAAAATAAAGAATTTAACAGAAAAAGTGTATAGACTTTTTGATTGTTGTGGAGTGGTGCGAGTGGACTTTCTTTATGATAAAAAAACTCAACAACTATATGTAAATGAAATTAACACAATTCCTGGCTCGCTGGCTTTTTACCTTTTTAAAGATTTGCCATTTAGCGAACTTTTAAATTGCTTAGTGTCACAAAGTTTTGTTGAATTTGAAAACAATAAAAAACTTATCAAAACTTTCAATAGTGATGCTCTCAAAACCTTTGAAAATATATCCACAAATATAAAAAAATGATTTTTGGTGATATTTTGAAACGAATTGTGATTGTTTTTAATTGAGATTATAAACTGTTTATTGGTTCTTTATTTTTATTGCTAATTTATTGTATAACTTTTGTGTTTATATTAATTTGATTTTAGTATGAATTATGTTTTCTAATCTTAATTTTATAGATTTTATTGAAGTATTTTGTCGTTTCTGTTAATTAATTTATCGATTTTTACCTCATTTTTTTGAACGGATTGTCATTTAAGTCACATTGTGAATTTACTAACATTGTCGATTTGCGACTTATTTTGACTTTGCATCAACATCTGCCAGCTTATCTATTAAAATGATTTATAAAAGGAGAAAGTATGCTTCTTAAAAAACTGTTATCAAAAAATCTATTAAACGAAGAATTGCAAGGTTTGTATGGATTAAATTTTCACAATAGTGAAAGTTTAAACGAAATGACAGATAACTTTGACGAATTTCAAAATTTAGAAATTAAAGGTGTAAGTCGTGACAGCAGAACGGTAAAGCCAGGCGATGCCTATTTTTGCTTAACCGAAGACGAAGACAAAGCTAAACAGCGTTGCGATGAGGCAAAAAAGAAAGGTGCTTTGGTTATCTTTTCTAATTTTGACCAAGACGGTGTGATTTGTGTGAATGACACTCGCAAACTTTTCGCTGATGCGTGTGCAAATTTTTATAATAGGGCTTGTGATAAATTAAAAATTATTGGTGTTACTGGCACGAATGGCAAGACAACCACAACTCATTTAATTGCCGAAAGCTTGAAACATAACGGCAGAAATGTTGGAGTTATTGGCACAAATGGTGTTTTTTATAATAATCGTGGCTATGATTGTCCTCTCACCACGCCAGACGCAGATTTTCTTCATAAAACATTTCACCAGATGTATAAATCGGGTGTGGAATATGTTGTTATGGAAGTTTCGGCACACGCTATTGCACAAAGAAGAATTGATGGCATCATGTTTGATGTCGGTGTTTTGACCAACATAACGCAAGACCATCTGGATTATTTTAAAACTTTTGAAGAATACGAAAAAACAAAACTTGATTTCTTCACAAATTCTCATATTCGCAGGGGAGTTGTGTGCGTGGATGACCCTTCTGCTTGTAAACTGCTTGAAAATCCGCAAGTGCAAATTTTGACTTACGGAATAAGAAATCCAAGTGATGCTTTTGCCATTGATATTTGTTGTTCAATTGACGGCTCGCATTTTGTGGGTAACGTTTGCGATGAAGTGGTGAATATAAAAACCAACCTAATGGGAAAGTATAATGTGCTTAATTGTTTGGCATCTATGTTGGTGTGTAAAAATTTGGGGTTAGACGGAAAACAGCTTGAAAGTGGACTTAATTATGTCTATCCAGTGGAGGGCAGGTTTAATGTTGTTAATCTAACAGGCAAAAACATTGTGATTGACTATGCGCACACACCAGACGGACTTAAAAATGTACTTGAAACAGCACGAGAACTTACGAACCAAAAACTGTTCGTGGTGTTTGGATGTGGCGGTAATCGTGACAAGGACAAAAGACATAAAATGGGTGAAATTGCAGAAAAATATGCTGATGTGGTTTGTTTAACGGACGACAATCCACGCACTGAAAAATCGGAAGAAATTATTGCGGATATTGAACAAGGAATGCATGACGAGCATTATGTCATCGCTGACAGAACCACCGCCATAAGACAAATGATTGATAAGGCAGAGGCAGGAGATGTGATTGTTGTTGCAGGAAAGGGTGCTGAGAAATATCAAGAGGTTGGCACTGAAAAGAAACCTTATAATGATTTTGATGCAGTTTATCAATATTTTAAAGAAAAAGACCCAATTTTAAATCGTGGAAGAGAGTGGTAGGAACAATTATGTATTTATGTGTTTTTGGAAACTGTTATTAAGGTAAAAAACAAAGTATTCTTGTGAAATTATTGGTACGATTTGATGAAATTGTATTTTTATAACGAAATAAGTGCAATATAATAAACTATAAAAAAACGAAAAAAATAAACGAAAAAAATAAACGAAAGATAAATGATGCTATAAACAAAACGAAAAATAAACGAAAAGTTAAAGAAAGAAATAAACACAAACAGAAAAAGAAAAATAAACGAAAAATTAAAGAAAGAAATAAACACAAACAGAAAAAGAAAAAGAAACGAAAAATTAAAGAAAGAAATAAACGCAAACAGAAAACGAAAAATAAACGAAAAATATAAAATCTAAAACAAATGAAAATAAAAATATATAAGAATACAAAAGAGGAGGTGTTAGTAAAGTTAAGGGGAAAATATAAGATAGCAGAAATTAACTAAAACGAGAAAGTTGTTTAAAAAATTTGATTTAAGAAAGTAGAGAATAAGCAAGGAGATAAGGTAATGGTTGTTTTGAAGTTTATTGTTTGTGCATTGTGTTGTCTAATTTTTTCTACCTTAATTGCACCTGCTGTGATTTGGTTATGCAAAAAATTGAAAGCAAAACAAAGTATTTTGCATTATGTGGACAAGCACGCATCTAAGGAAGGAACACCAACAATGGGCGGAATAATTTTCATTTTGACAGTTATTTTTTCTTGCTTTTTCTTGTTTGACGAGAGTTCGTTCTTGGCATGGTTCGTGCTGGTTATCACATTTGCTTATGCACTTTTGGGATTTTTGGATGATTTTTTGAAAGTTCACTATCATCACAATGAGGGGCTAAAACCTTACCAAAAAATTATTGGACAAGTTGGCATTGCTGTGATTGTGGCAGTGTTTCTTTATCTATCTGGGAGGACAAGCCTAACCTTTTTTGCGTTTACATTTGATATTGGTTGGGGAATTATTCCACTTGTAATTTTGGTTCTTGTTGCAACCGCAAACAGTGTTAATCTAACGGACGGATTGGATGGGCTTGCTGGTGGTGTGAGTTTTGTTTATATTTTAATTTTTGGTATAATTTTGTCACTTGCTGGCACAATGGAATTTTCTAATATAGCCATTTTGTGCTTTGGACTATGCGGAGGACTTCTTGGTTTTTTAATGTTTAATTGTTATCCAGCCAAAATTTTCATGGGAGATACTGGTTCGCTGGCACTTGGAGGTTTTATTGGTGCAGTGGCGGTTTTTAGTGGTTTAGAACTTCTCTTACCGATTATGGGAGTGATGTTTGTGCTTTCGGCACTTTCGGACATCATTCAAGTTCTGTATTACAAACGTACAAAGAAGAGGGTGTTTTTAATGGCACCATTACACCATCATTTTGAACAAAAAGGAGTGCATGAAAACCGAATTGTCATAGTATATATAGTAATAACAATGGCGGTTTCGGTTGCTGTACTTGCAGGAGTGATTGCCGTTGGAATTTAGCCAAAGGTTCACGGTATGAATTTAAAAAATAAGAAAGTTTTAATATACGGGATGGGCGACAGCGGACGAGCTGTTGCAAAACTTCTCAAACAGAAAGAGGCGCAAATAAGTTTTTATGATGAGGATGTCAGGTTTTTCGACCAGATTGGTTTTGAGAGAAATCCACAAAACACGCATTGGGATTTAGTGATATTAAGTCCGGGTGTGAAGTGTCGAAATAATCCAATCTTGAAGAGTTTTGAGGAACAAAAAATTTCTGTGATATCCGAAATTGATTTTGCGTATCTCAACAGCCAGGGAAAGGTTTTGGCTGTGACAGGAACAAACGGAAAAACCACGGTATGTATGCTTGTTAATCGAATACTTAAAATGGCAGGATACAAAACTTTTTTATGCGGAAATATTGGATTGCCTTTTTCTGCGATATGTCAACAAACAAGCAAAGATAGTGTGGTTGTGTGCGAGGTTTCAAACTTTCAACTTGAAGCTAGCCGATTTTTTCGTGCAGATGTGGCGAGCATTTTAAATGTTCGACCAGACCATCTGGATAGGCATGGTTCGTTTGCGGAATATGTTAGAGTTAAGGGGAAAATTGCAAAAAATCTCAAACGAAAAGACCTTTTAATATTAAATCTTGACGACCAACAAAGCAAAAAGTTAATTTTGCATAAAAAGTTCATGTTTTTTTCTAAAAACCGTCTAAAAAAGGGTGTTTGTGTGTGGAAAAATCAAATTTGTATAAATCGAAAAGGCGTGTTAAACCTATCCGACATTCACCTCAAAGGCGAGAAGAACTTGGAAAATGTGTTGGCGAGTGTTGCAATAACATCGCAATTTAAAATATCAAAACAAACCTATTGTGAGGCGGTGAAAAGTTTTGTGCCAGCATCGCACCGCATGGAGTGTGTAGGAACACTCAATGGAGTCACATATATTGACGACAGTAAGGCAACAAACGTGGCATCAACAGTGGCGTGCGTGGAGGCTTTTAAGGAACATTCAATTTGGCTTTTGGTGGGAGGACAAAGTAAAGAAATTTCTTATTCAGACCTATTTTCGCAGAATTTTGCAATAAAGAGGGTGGTCACCTTTGGACAAGACGGACAAAAAATTGAAGAGTGTGCAAGAAGTTTTGGATATGCCACTTGTCAATTTCAGAAGATGACCGATGCTGTAAAATTTTGCAAGAGTGAGGCTGTAAGAGGAGATTATGTTCTACTTTCGCCAGCCTGTGCAAGTTATGACGAATTTTCGAGTTATGCCGAGCGAGGCGACCATTTTAAAAAATTAGTTCTTGACAACAGCGAGGCAACGGATGAAGAAATTTAGATTAAAAAAAATCGATAAAAAACTTGAAAGCCAAGACGATATCCAACATAAAAATGTTCAAAACCAAGCCGATAATGTGGAAAGTTCGCAGAATAAGGTTAAGGGATTAAATAATAAAGTCGAAAATTCACACAACATAGTCGAAAATTCATCAAAATATGTCGAAAATGTATACAATAAAGTCGAAAAATCAGAAATAGAAGTCGAAAAAAAGAAACAAAAAGTAAGAAAATTAGATAATAAAGTCGAAAAATGGAAAGGTGGGGTCGAAAATTTAAGAAATAAGGTCGAAAATTGGAAAGTAAAAGTTGAAAGTTTTAAGATTAAAAACGAAACTAAAAAGAAACACGAAGATAAAACAGATAAAAAAATCGCAAGTGGGATTGGCAATGATATTGCAATAGCGGACGTAAAAAAATCAAAGAAGAAAGGTTGGATTTATTCGGCATTAAGCAAAACAAAATGGTTCTCTAAGCAAGAATGGCTTGTGATTATTTTGGTGTTTTCGCTTGTAATTTTTGGCTGTATAATGGTGTATAGTGCAAGTTCTTATTCGGCATTATATCACTATGGCAACGAATACTTTTTCTTATACAAGCAAATTTTTGGGGTGGTGTTAGGAACGTTTGCACTCTTCTTTTTTGCGTTTATTGATTATCATATTCTAAAACGATTTAAATATTGGATTTTGGCGGTCAGCATTCTGCTTTTAATTTTGGTTTTTGTGCCTGGCTTTGGAGTGCAAAGTTATGGTGCTAATCGCTGGGTTAATATTTTAGGAATTTCTATTCAGCCGTCAGAGATTGCTAAGTTTGCTTTGGTTTTATTTTTGGCTTGTTATCTTTCTGAAAATCACCAAAAAATAAAAACTTTTAAAGGACTTTTGCCGGCACTTTTGGTGGCAGGCATTCTTTGCGTGCTGGTTATCATCGAGCCAAGCATGAGTGTAACAATGTGCCTGGCGTGTGTAACACTTTTTATGCTCATCATTGGTGGAATGAGTAAAAAACATACCATAATATTTTCGTCAATGGGAGCAGTGGCAGTGCCTGTTCTTATCTTGGCAGAACCATACCGCTTGAAGAGGTTGTTTGCCTTTTTAAATCCGTGGGCTTCACCACAAGGGGAGGGTTTCCAGCTAATTCAATCGTTGTATGGACTTGGAAATGGTGGTTGGTTTGGTGTGGGACTTTTTCAATCACGTCAAAAATATCTTTTTCTGCCCTTTGCGGAGTCCGATTTTATTCTTGCCATAATCGGCGAAGAGTTGGGCTATTTTGGGTGCTTATGCCTGATGAGTGTTTATGTTGTTTTGATTTATAACCTATTCAAAATTGGGTTGAACGCAAAAGATAGGTTTGGCTGTTTGCTTGCCTGTGGAATTGGAATTGTAATTGCAGTTCAAACAATATTAAATATTGCTGTGGTGACAGGGAGCATACCTCCAACAGGTTTGCCATTGCCGTTTATATCAAGTGGTGGAACATCTGTTGCGGTGTTTATGGCAGGTGTTGGTGTGGCACTAAGTGTCAGCCGAAACAGTGCAAAGCATCAGTGATGCTTTTTATTCTAAAATAACATTAATAAACCACGTTGTCATTCTGAATAAACGCATTGTCATTCTGAATAAACCACGTTGTCATTCTGAACGGAGTGAAGAATCTCGTTGGTGAGCCCATTCGGCTACGCTCAGGGTGACAGCAGGGCTATGCCAAAAATTTTATATAAGAAAAGCAATAATAACAAAAAAAATGAGTGCTTTTATGTAATAAACTGCCAAAAATCTGCAAAATATCACTAAAAAGTGTAGTATTTAAAAAAAATGTTGAAAATTGCTTGCAAAAAAGTTGTTATATTATTTATAATATAGATATGAAAAAGTTTTTGTTGTCAATATGTTTAATGTTGTCAATATTTGCACTTACTGGTGGAGGTGTGTTTTTATTGACTGGCTGTGGCACGGAACAGGTTGAAAGTGTCGGAAATTCTGACCTCGAAGTTTCAGAAGAAGAAACAGAATTGAGTGATGACGAAGATTTAGACGAAGAAAACGAAAATTTAGATAATGAAAACGAAGATTTAGACAGCGAAGGCGATGCTGATAATGATGATTTAAGTGATGAAGATAACAGTGAAAGCAGTGATTTAGAAAATAATGATGATGAAGATGTGTCAAGTGCTGGCACACACAATTTTACTATTCGAGTTAGAGCCTATGTTCCTTTCGCATCATCGTATTATGATTATGACGATTTAAATGATGCAGGTGTATATGTTGGATATTTTAACGTTTATTGGCGTGATGATGATGGTGACACTAAAACATGGGGAGATGCCCCAACAACAGTTGCTGCGTATGGATTTTCTGTTTCAGGTGGAGGTGATAGTAACACTTATGCTTATTATTTGTACTATTTTAATTATTACTATTATTGGCTGTTTACTCTTAGTAGGTATGCTCGGGTTTATATTTATTCCACTAGTTCATATTCCTTTTTTGGTTTTAGTACAAGTACAACCTTTGATAGCTCAACAAGCTCAACTGGTTACTACTATATTTATGGCACTGGCAATGTTACATCAACTGAATCGACAGCAAAATCTGGTGCTAACGGAAATTTAACTGGAACATATTATGTAAAATATAGAAAATCTCTTACATTAACTTATGACGCAAATGGTGGAAGTGGAGCACCAAGCAGTCAAACTTTTTATGCAGGGCAAAGCCTCACTTTATCAAGTACAGAACCAACAAGAACAGGTTACACATTTAATGGTTGGAAAATTACAAAAAATTATGACTCTTCAAGTACCACATTGAGTTCAACTTATGCTGCGGGTAAAACAATTTATTGGTCAAATCTATATTTCAGTGCTTCTGCAGCAAAAACTGCATCATCATGGTCATACACTGCCACTGCACAGTGGACAGCTCATGAGTACACGATTACGCTTGATAACAACTATCCAAGTTCAA
>CAYOOB010000022.1:0-21076 GCA_964405555.1 uncultured Lachnospiraceae bacterium
TCATAATAATTATCATCCGAAAGTGTGACAATCACATATCCGTCTTCAAGCCAATCTTCGAGTGCTGATGAAGAATTGCCATAAGCTTCTTCTCCAAAATATCCACCGCTTATGGTTATTGTTCCACTATTTAAATAAATCGTTCCATCTAAATAACCATCTTTCATTGTAAATGTGGAAGAAGAACTATTATAAACATACACAGCACCGCCAGAACCAGAAGATTTTATAGTGTTATTTTCAATTGTTCCACCTTCCATTGTGAAGGTACCATAAACACACACTCCACCACCAGAAGTTGCTCCATTGTCAGATATTGTTCCACCTTCCATTGTGAATGTGCCATAAAAAACATACAGTCCACCGCCAGCAGCTGATGCAGTATTATATTCTATTGTTCCGCTTTTCATTGTGAATTCGCCACTATTAACATACACTCCGCCGCCAGCAGAAGAAGAAGTTGCTTCATTGTTAGATATTGTCCCGCTTTCCATTGTGAATTCGCCACTATTAACATACACTCCACCGCCAGCAGCTAATGCAGTATTATATTCTATTGTCCCACTTTCCATTGTGAATTCGCCACTATTAACATACACTCCACCGCCATCATTAGTAGCTTCATTGTTAGATATTGTTCCACCACTCATTGTGAATGAAGTATAAGAATTAGCAACATACACACCGCCGCCATTAGTTGTTGCAGTGTTATATTCTATCGTTCCACCTTCCATTGTGAAAGTGGTAGAAACAGAAAAAGAATAAGAAACACCCTCAGCATACACCCCACCGCCATAAGAAGCTTCGTTGTTTGAGATTGTTCCTTTATTCATTGCGAAGGTACTACAAGAACCAACATACATTCCACCGCCATAAGAAGCTTCGTTGTTTGAGATTGTTCCACCATTCATTGTAAATGAATTAAAACTTTCCATATACACACCACCACCATAAGGTGCAGTGTTATATTCTATTGTTCCAGAATTCATTATGAAAAAGTTATCAAAAATATATACGCCACCGCCATAGGTATTTGCAGTGTTATTTGAGATTGTTCCTCCTTCCAGTGTAAATGTAGATTCGGAACCACCAACATACACTCCACCGCCGTATTCAGCAGTGTTATATTCTATTGTTCCATTATAAATTGTTGTATAATCGTCAGATTCAGTAGAATAAATAGCCACACCACCACCAACAGATTCTGAAGTGTTGTTTGCTATTGTTCCACCATTCATTATGAATGTAGCATACCAAACACACACCCCACCGCCATAATCAACTGCCGTGTTGTTTGCTATTGTTCCGCTTTCCATTATAAAAGTGCCATTATTATTAACATACACTCCGCCACCAACATAATCATGTCCGCCGGTGATTACACCGCTGGTGTAGGTGTAGGTTTTGCCGTCTACTATTATTGAATTTGAAACTCCCTCCTCACCATCTTGGCAGTCGCAGAGGGTGAAGTTTGCACCAGACGAAACATAAATAACTGAATCTGTGCCTGTTCCTGTCAAAACATGACCGTTCAAGCAAAGTACAACCGTGCCGGTTATTGTGATGTCATCATCAAGAGTTACGTCACCATAAAGATAATAATATCCGGATGTGAGTGTGCCACCGGTTGAGGTAAGTATTTTTGTGAAAGTGGTGCCATCTTCGTGTGGGTGAGGAAGAGTGACAGCATAAGGATAATCTTCATACTCATCTGTTTTAACTATTGTATATCCCTCTTCAAGCCAATCTTCAAGTGAGGATGAAGAATTGCTATAAGCCTCTTCTCCAAAATATCCACCGGATATACTCATTAATGTTGAATTATACTCAAAAATCTGTCCATCTATGAAACCGCCTTCAATTATTAATCTACCATAAGAATTACTTATAGAATCGCCTCTATTGCCAGAAGTTCCAGTGTTATTTGTGATTGTTCCATCATATATTGTAATGGTGCTCAGAACACTACACAAACCACCGCCGCCGCTAGCAGTGTTGTCTGAGATTGTTCCGCCGGTCATTGTGAAGATTCCATTAACATACACACCACCGCCTTGATCTGCAGTGTTGTTTGAGATTGTTCCGCCGGTCATTGTGAAGATGCCATAAGTATACACTCCACCGCCAGAAGTTGCAGTGTTGTTTGCTATTGTTCCGCCTTCCATTATGAATATGCCATTATCATTATGCACTCCACCGCCAGTATACAAACTTGTGCTACTCCCATTTGTTGTGCCTATTCCGCCGGTGATTACACCGCTTGTGTATTCTATTCCGCCAACAGTGTTTTTTACATTACCCTCTTGGCAGTCGCAAAGAGTGAAGTTTGCACCAGATGAAACATAAATAACCGAACTTCTTCCTGTGCCGGTAAGAATATTACCATTCAAGCAGAGTGTGACAGTGCCAGATATTGTGAGGTCGGTTGAAAGATTTATATCGCCACTAAGATAATAATTTCCATCGGTGAGCGTGCCAATAGTTCTGGTAACTGCTGTCCACCCTTGTGTGTTGCTTCCATCATGGTCATGTTCGGTTTCTTCCGCTGAAACAGTTTCTGTGAGAGAAACAGAATCTAACACAAAACAAGATCCCAACACCATTAAAAACGCAAAGAATGTTGCAACAAAAATTGAACAAATTCTTTTTCCTAGTGTCATAAAAAACCTCCTCTGATGTGTAAAGATGTATAAAATAATATTTATTTTGAGATAATTTCTTTAAGTTATGTAAGAGATGTGCCATTTTTATGATGAAAAAGTATCAATGATGCTGAGATTCTTCGGCACGGATTTTTGTTGACTAACTTTTCTGTTTGATTATCTTTCAAAATCCAGCTCAGTGCCCTTTTTATTGAATGTCTTTTGCTGGTGAGGTTAATAAAAACACCATCAATACTGTCACCATGAGTAAAATTGAAGGCTTATCCAAACGATTAGAGAGTTATGAACCTCATTTCGCAGGCACATTCCCCTCATTTTAGTGCATTTATCATAATACCATTATAAGAATTCCCCCCCCCGCTATGTCAAGTGATTTCGACATTTTTTTTGATTTTTTCCAAAAAATTCGACATTTTTCATGGTGACAGTGCCACTTTTTAATAGTTGAGGTGTCGGTGGAGCTTTTTAGTGACGCTTTTTATGGTTGCGTCAGTGACGCTTTTAGTTGAGATTCTTCACTTTATTGTGGCAGTTTTTTGTTATTGAGATTCTTCTGCGAGTGAGGTTAGAGAAAGACATCAATAATGCTCACCCAAAGAACAGTCGAAGGTGCTGTCATCAAAACAACATACAACATTGCGTACAAAAAAACGTGTCAATAATGTTACTAACTTTAAAAATTTGAAATTAATTATCTCCAATACTTGACAAACACTAAAAAAATATGTAAAATAATAAACATTTTTTACTGAACTAACATAATATATATTTTTGGAGGCTACATGATATTAGAAAACTTTAAAAACACAAACTATTATTTCTTTTATAAGTATTTGTTCTCAAGTGAAAGTGTGGACTTAAAAACATCAACAAGTTTCAAAAAAACAATTAAAGATATTGATATCACACTTACAAATTTATTCGGTAAAGACCTAAAATTTTTCGGTTTAGAACAAGGAGAGTTTAACCTCTATGTTTCAAAAAATCTACTAAGATTCCATAAGCAAATTTTAGGTTATTTATCCGAGGAAATTAAAAATAGAAAAAACAAAAGTGAGAAGATTGTTCTTTGTGGCATCAAAGACCTTGTCTATCAAGCAAAAGACGCAGAATGCCAAAACGATAATTATGGATATGTTTCTTTTGTGTCTAAACCTTTGAGCAACGAAGAAAAAAGAGCAATTTTTACAATAGAACAACAATCTAAAAATGATGTCACCTTTAAATATCAACCAAGTAAATTTCAACTAAGTAAATAATTAATCAAATAAATTTCAACCAACAAAACAATCTTGCAATACCAAAATAAATAATCACCAGAACAAAATCAAAACGGCTAAGTGACGGCTTACTTTAAAAAATATAACAAAACAAAAAAACACAACTTTTGTATGTTGTGTTTTTTTGTTGTATAATACACTATATGTTGTGTGGTATACAATGCATAATACACCATAAATGGCAAGTTTTAATGTTTTAAAACAACAAGAATATTGTTGAGTTATTTTATTTTTATTTTGATTAAAAGAGTTCGTCAACAAATTCTTTTGGATTAAACTTATCTAAATCTTCAATCTTTTCACCTGTTCCAACAAAGACAACTGGCAATTTATATTCTTTCTCAATGGCAATAATAACCCCACCTTTTGCAGTGCCATCAAGTTTTGTTAAGATAATTCCATCAATTTTTGCAAACTCGTCAAACGCATTAATTTGAGAAAGTGCATTTTGTCCTGTTGTGGCATCAAGCACAATAAAATTGTATTTGTGAGCCTCCTCATATTCTCGATTTATAATCTTTTCAATCTTTCCAAGTTCTGCCATGAGGTTTGTTTTGGTGTGCAGTCTTCCTGCCGTGTCAACAAGCAACACATCTGTTTTGTTCGCCTTTGCACTTGCAATTCCGTCAAACACAACTGCTCCTGCATCCGCACCTTCGGCGTGTTTGATTATTCTTGTCTTACTTCTCTCTGCCCACTCGTTAAGCTGAGATGATGCAGCAGCACGAAAGGTGTCGCCTGCAACAAGTGTCACACTTTTCTTCTGCGATTTGAAGTATTGTGCAAGCTTTCCAATTGTGGTGGTTTTACCAACTCCATTCACACCAATAATGGTTATAATTGCCGGATACTCAATTTCAAGTTTTGGTGCATCTTCAAAATAGCCTTCAATAATTTCCTTTAAAATAACTTTAACCTCTTCCGCCTTTCGCACCTTCCTTTTATGGCAAACATCACGAAGTTCCTCCACAATTTCCATGGAGGCCTTAACTCCAATATCACAAGAAATTAAAATGTCAGTGAGGTCGTCAAACAAATCATCATCCACTTCGCCATGACTTAACAATGCGTCAATTTTTCGATTGAATGCCTCTTTTGTTTTCTTTAAAGCGTTGCCTATCTTTTTAAAAATTCCCATAACAATTCTCTTTTATATACTCCTATCTAAAACTATTCTAAAACTATTTATTATCAGTTTTTTGTTTAATCTTCTTGTTATCAGTTTTTGTTTAATTTTCTTGTTCGGCTTGTCTAATTGCGTCTGAAAGTTTAACAGAAACAATCTTAGACACACCTTTTTCTTCCATTGTCACGCCATACAAACTGTCTGCAAGTTCCATTGTCGGTTTTCTGTGAGTTATGACGATAAACTGTGTTGTTTGTGACAATTTCTTCAAATACATTGCAAATCTTTCAATGTTTGCATCGTCTAATGCCGCCTCAATTTCATCCAAAAGTGAGAATGGCAATGGTTTCAACCTCAAAATTGCAAACAAAAGTGCAATGGCTGTTAAAGTTTTTTCGCCACCACTCATAAGTGAAAGTTTGTTTGCCGCTTTACCCGGAAGTTGAACCATAATCTCAACCCCCGCTTCAAGTGGATCCTCTGCATCCGTGAGTTCCAATCTGGCATTTCCACCGCCAAAAAGTTCTCTAAACACCACTTTGAAACTGTCGTTTATTTTTGAAAATTCATCGTTAAATTTGGTTAACATCTCGTTTGAAAGATCTTTGATAATCTTAACCAAATCTTCTTCCGCTTTTTTAAGATCATCAGATTGCTCTGTCATTTCATTATATCTCTCCAATAACGAAGAAACATCTTCGATGGCATGAACATTAACATGGCCTAATGCGGATATGTCTTTTTTCAATCTTCCTATCTCAATTGACGCCTCTTTTATGTCAAAATCTGGACGCCTAAATTCTAAACATCCTGAGTAGGTAAGGCTGTATTCCTCATAGATTTTCTCTTGCATGATTTCAAGGTCGGAGTCAACCTTCGTTAAACTTGCTTCCTCACGGAATTTCTTATCGTTAACTCTTGCAATCTCTTCCATTGTGATTGTTTTCTGCTCGTCTAACTTCTTGATACTCGCTGAAAGTGCCACTTTGCTATTTTCAAGATTTTCACGTTCCGCCCTAATCTTTTGCAAGTTATCCTTCGCTAATGATGGTTTCGCATTCTCTATTTGAACACGTATCATATCCTCAGCATCAGCAATATATTTTTCGTTATCCGCTAAGTGCCTTTTTAATGTTCCTATATTTGAAAGTTGTCGGTCTTTTTCCATAAGTAAGCGGTCAAGGTCGTCATTTACACTCTTTAACTTCTCTTCACAAGATGCTATATCCACCTTAATTGTGGTCATGTTTGCAACCATTTCGTCACGTTCAGCACGAATTTTAGCATACTTCTCTTGCCTCTGTTTTACAAGCAAATCTGCATCTTCTTTGTTTCCACTTAAAGCATTTTGCATTAAGTTTGCTTGCGAAAGGTCTTCTTCAATCAGTTTCAACTTGTTTATAACAGTGGTTTTCTCCATGGTATAAGATTTTTCATCTTCCACTAATTCGTCTAAATCTCTGACAATTGCTTCCAACCTTTCTTGTTCTTTCGCAAGTTTTATCTCTAATTCGTTTTTATTCTCTTGAACCGTCTTTTCTTTGTCCTTGGAAGAAGTCAACTGCAATTTTAATGAGTCTATTTTCTCTTT
This sequence comes from uncultured Lachnospiraceae bacterium, assembly GCA_964405555.1. Lineage (GTDB taxonomy): Bacteria > Bacillota > Clostridia > Christensenellales > UBA1242 > Caccovivens. The sequence goes on from CAYOOB010000022.1 coordinate 6,661, forward strand.
AAGTTCCAAATCTTTTGTGTTTAAATTGGCAATTTCTGTTGTTAAAGTTTCAATTTCTCTCTGCCTTGAAATTAAGTTGACAGCTTCACTCTTTTTACTTCCGCCTGTCAAAGAACCTTGTGTGCTGACAACGTCACCTTCCAAAGTTACTATTTTGAACGAAAATGCGTTATCTCGTGCTAAGTCCACAGCGGTGGCAAGTGTGTCCACAATCACTGTTCCACCCAGCAAGTTGCTGATAACATTGTCAATTTGTTTATCATAAGAAATTAACTTACTTGCAACTCCAAACACTCCCTTCTTGCCAGCAATTCTCTTTTCGTCCATGTCACGTCTACGCATACTTGAAATTGGCAGAAAGGTTGCTCTTCCAAATTGGTTACTTTTTAAGAAAGAAATCAACTCCTTAGCCCCATCTTCGTTGTATGTGACAATATTCTGAACAGAAGCACCTAATGCAACCTCTATGGCAGTTTCAAATTTTGCTGGCACTTTAATCAAAGATGCCAACACACCAACCATTTTACTTTTTATGCCAGCATTCTTCTCGCTCTCTTTGAGAATTTTACGCACACTGTGAGCATAACCCTCATACTCTGCTTGCATTTCGCTTAAAAGTTTCTTTCTGTTTTCATACACCTTAACCTGTGTGGTTAAATTAGCTTTTTCAGTTTCAAGGTTAGCAATATCTCTTGTTGCAACAAAAATCTTTCCAGAAAGTTCTTCTGCTTCCACCTTGATTTTTTCATATTTTGTTTGTGCTGAAGAAATTTCCGTTTCGCAATTACTTTTCGTTTTTTGTAGGTCGTCAATTTTACTTCCAACTTCAACCAAACTTTTCTCTAAATTTTCCTTGTTTTGAAGAAGTAGGTTTTTCTCTGTTTCTAACCTTGTTGCACTGCTCTTTATGTCCGAAAGAGAGCCCAAAGTTTCGATAATTTTTTGTTGTGATTGGTCTGCCTCGCTTTCACTTAAAGACATCTCATCCACAAGTTTTAAGTGCTTATTTGAAAGATCTTCATAGGTTAAATTAAGCACTTTTAACCTCTCTTCCAACTTGTTTTTCTCTTCCGTTTTGTCTTTTTCGCTGGCTTCACAGCTTTCAACCATAATCTGTGCATTAGAAATATCAAGATTTATGCGGTCATTTTCCTTCTGCGTAAAATTAATACGCTCTCTTGTGACCTTTGTTTCACCTTCTTGCTTTTCAAGTTCCACCGTCAATTGAAGCAATTCGTCATTCAACGAAGCAATCTTTTTGTCGTAAGCAGAAAGATTATCCATCTGTTCAGCATAATCCTTTGTAATATTTTCAAGGTCGGTCTGCCTTGCAAACATTTCCTCTTCAATCGCTTGAAGTTTTGCCTTAATTTGTTCCTTTAATACATTAGAATTTTCGTATTGAAAAACATAAGCATTAACTTCCAAATCTTTAAGTTTGCCCTTATATTCCAAATACTTCTTTGCGTCCTCTGCCTGCCTTTTAAGTGGCCCCATCTGCCTATCAATTTCAGTGCGAATATCGTCCAAACGAACCAAATTTTCTCTGGTACGGTCAAGTTTTCTTTCAGCCTCGTCTTTACGAGATTTGAATTTAGCAATTCCAGCAGCCTCTTCAAACATGGCACGTCTTTCTTCTGGCTTTTCATCCACAATTTCCGAAACCTTACCCTGTCCAATAACAGAATATCCATTCTTACCAATACCACTATCAAACAAAACGTCCGTTATATCACGAAGCCTACAAGTGTTTTTGTTTATTTGGTATTCGCTCTCGCCAGAACGATACAACTTTCTTGTGATAGAAAGTTCGTCATAGGCAATGTTGAAAAAGCGGTCTGTGTTATCAAAAGTGAGTGTAACCTCACAATATGACAAACTCTTTCTCTTTTCCGTCCCCTTAAAGATGACGTCTTGCATATTGTCACCACGCAAACTTTTGGCACTTTGCTCACCCAAAACCCAACGAATAGCATCTGAAACGTTACTTTTTCCGCATCCGTTTGGCCCAACAATTGCCGTAAATCCCCCATTAAATTCAATAACCGTTCTATCGGCAAAAGATTTAAATCCAATCATTTCAATTTTCTTAAAATACATAAATCACCTACACTTAAACTTTTTTTGTGCTTGTTATTTTCTTGTTATTTTCTTGATTTTTTGTTTCTTGATTTTTTATTGTTGTTTATTATTTTTGTTTATACTTGTTTTTCTAGTTTTTATTTTTTATTCTTTATTTTCGTTCTTGATTTCTGGTTGTTTTAATTAGTTTAAAATTATATTGATTTAAATTTATTGGTTTTTCGATTATTTAAAATATAAATTTCTATCTAAAACATCCAAAATACCACAAAATATCCCCAAATATCTCTAAAATCATCTCACAAAGTTCATTTAAAAACTCAAAAATTTCCAATAACCAATAATTTGATCTTATAATTTATTTCATTGCTTTCAGTCTGTTAATTCACTCTTCAAACAATTTTTTTAACGCAACAAACGCACAATTTTGTTCAGCCTTTGTTTTATCCTTGCCATATCCCACGGCAATCAAATCTTCGTCCATAAAGAACTTAGATTCAAACCCACTTTCCACTTTCTGCGTTTGATATTTCATTGTACACTTAAAATTTGCCTGTATCAGTTCTTGAAGTTGAGATTTGAAATTGTCGTTTTTGGCACTTTCAAATTCTTCAATATGAAGTTTGTTTACAATAAATTTTCTTACTTCTTCCAAGCCCTTTTCACCAGAATCAAGATATATACCTGCAATAATCGACTCCATAATATCGCCCTTTATTGCCGTGGTAATTGCATTCTTCATGCTCTTACCTACAATAACATATTTTGAAAGTTCCATCTCGTCAAAACATTCACTTAAATGGTCTTCCGAAACATAATGTGCTCGCAAAACCGTCAGTTCTCCTTCCAATTTATCGCTGTGTTTGAAAAGATATTCACCCACAAGAAAATTGAGTATACTGTCGCCCAAGAACTCCAAACGCTGATAATTCTCTTTTGATTTAGAAGGATGAGTTAAAGCACGTGTTATAAGATTTTTATCTTTAAAAGTATAGCCAATTTTTTCTTCAATCATGGTTCGCCACCTTTTCCGTCATTTCCATCACCATTTTTTCTATTTTCTCATTGAGTTTGTTTTCATGAAGTTTAACCACCTGCAAAATAGTGTTACAAACCACCTGTCTTTTTGCTGTGCCATGCGTTTTCACAACAAGTTTTTTACAACCCAAGAATGGTGCACCACCGTATTTGTTCGCATCCATTTTTGCCTTCAAACCCTTAAATTTACCCATCATAAGTGCTCCAATCATTGAAAACACATTTTTCTTTGCCTCTTTCTTGATAAGTGTGGACATTCCACTAGCCACCCCCTCAATACCTTTCAAAAGAACATTTCCAGCAAAGCCATCCGTGACAATCACATCCACATCACCCGACATGACATCTCTTGCTTCCACATTACCAACAAAGTTAATTGGAAGGGTTTTCATGAGAGGATATGTGCTTTTGGTAAGTTCATTTCCCTTGTGTTCCTCAGCACCGTTATTCAAAAGTGCCACACGAGGACTTTCAACATCCGACATAATCGAATAGTAAGCGGATGCCATAATTGCAAAATGAAGTAGGTGTTCAGTTTTGCAGTCAACATTTGCACCGCTATCGCAAATCATAACTGTTTTATTCTCCACAATGGTTGGCAAAATTGGTGCAAGTGCTGGACGAGATATCCCTTTAATTCTTCCAATCTTTAAAATTGCACCAGTAAGCACAGCCCCCGTGCTTCCAGCAGAAACCAAACCAACAACATCATCGTTTTCTTTAAGAATGTCAAACGCACGAACAAGTGAAGAATCTTTTTTTTGTCTTATTGCCACCGTTGGCGAATCGTCATTTGAGATAATCTCACTTGCATTCACTATTGTAATTCGTTCGGTTCTTTTACCAAGAATTTGTTTAATTTTTTCTTCATCACCAGTCAAAACAACTGTTAAATCTTTGTTCTTTTGAACAGCAAGCACTGCTCCTTCCACAATTTCAAGAGGAGCATAATCGCCCCCAAAGGCATCCACCACAATTTTCATTTCATTCTCCCCAAAATCGAAAATTAATAAAATTCAAATTTTTTAAACCAACAAATAAAAGGGTTTAATATTTGAAAATTAATAACCACTTATATAATAACAAAAAACATACTATAAAGTCAAAAGAATTAACAACAAAAGTGACATGAAGAATAAGGCAATTTATAAAAATAAAAACAAACAAAATCAAAGATTTGAATTGATATTTCAACAAGAACAGCAAAAAGTTGTTTTCAATATAAAAATTTGATAAATTAAAATAAATACACAAAAATCTTTGGAAGTTTCTTGTGCTTATGATACAATTATAATAAGATTAAAAATTTAACAAGTTAAAAAAATGAGGGAGCAGATGAAAAAAGTTGAAAGAATAGAAAAATTTAAACAAATGAAACTTGGAATGTTTGTGCATTTTGGGCTTTATAGTATAGTTGGAAATGGCGAATGGTATATGCATAACGAAAAAATACCTCCAACAGAGTATGAAAAACTAACAAAAGAATTTAAAGTCAATAAAAATTGGGCAAAAAATCTTGTTAAAGTGGCAAAAAGTTTTGGAGCGAAGTATATCGTTTTAACAACAAGGCATCATGACGGATTTTCTCTTTATGACACTTGCGGATTGACGGAATATGATGCTCCTCACACCCCTTCTGCAAAAGACCTTATCAAAGAATTTGTTGATGAATGTAACAAGGCAGACATCTCACCTTTTTTCTACCACACACTGATTGATTGGCACGACAAAAATTTTCTCGAAGAAGAGTACGATAAATACTTTGATTATCTAAAATCAAGCATCAAAATTTTATGCGAAAACTATGGAAAAATTGGTGGCTTTTGGTTTGACGGAACCTGGAGTAACCCTAACCTCAATTGGCATCTTGACGAGATTTTTTCAATAATAAGAAAACGACAACCCCAAGCAATTATATCCAATAATGGCGGACTGGAAAACCCGGGAGAACTTTTAAATAAAGAGATTGATTGTCTGGTGCATGAAAGAGGTTCGTTGCAAACACTATCTCAAAACCCTTCTGCCACAAACAGAGCCAAAGAGGTTTGTCAAACAATAAATGACCATTGGGGAATTTGCAAGAAAGATAACAACTATAAATCACCTACTGAAATCAAAGAAATATTTGATACTTGTCAAAAATATGGCGCAAACCTACTTTTAAATGTCGGTCCAAAACCAAACGGAATGATAAAGAAAAAAGAAATTTCTCTCCTGAAAAAATTTGGAAAACTTTTAAAATCAAAGCCATAACAAATCTTAATTAATTAAATGGTTTAGTTGAAAGACAACCGCAAAATAAATTAATTAACCAAAAAAGTGTGCTGACAAGTAGCACACTCTTTTTTATTCACCTTTATTCACCTTTCTATTCTCCTAACGAATTATAATTATTGATTAATCATTATACCCAACCTTTTTTTATGTTACAGTTTTTTTAAATAAATTTGGTAACCATTCATTATTTTTGATAAAAAAATCTCAACCGAATTGGTTGAGATACTCTCTATTTCAAAACTTATTATTTTTTTGCACTTTTTTTATCTTCAACAACAGTCTTGTTCTTGTATGTGCCACATTTTTTGCATACAGTGTGAGGCTTTTTAAGTTCGTGACATTTTGGACATTCAACAAGTGTTGGAGCCTCTGCTTTAAAATTTGCAGAATTTCTTGTGTTTCTTCTTTGTTTTGAAACTTTCCCCTTTGGAACTGCCATATTCTTTCTCCTTTTAGTCTAACTTCAAATATTTTATAATTAACGGAATGTATTATAACCTAAACAAAAACTTTTGTCAACTCAAATTTGACTTTTTTATATTTGTTTTTATCAATTTTTTATAAATTTTAATAAATTTGCATGATATCAATAATTTTACATCAATATTGATTTTTATCTTTTAAGACTTTCTGCAATCTTTTTGGTGTCACGAGCCATCATCAACTCTTCATTTGTTGGCACAATATATAATTTGATTTTTGAGTTTGGAGCAGAAATTAATTCAACTTCACCACGCTTGAAGTTCTTATTCTTCTCTTTATCAAGCACAATACCAAGTTCTTCCATATCTTTGCAGATTTCTTCACGAGCCTCATAACTATTCTCGCCAATTCCACCAGTGAAAACAATAGCATCAACACGGTTTAAAACTGTCAAATAACCTCCAATATGCTTCTTAATAGAATACGCAAGCATTTCCAAAGCCAACTTGCAACGCTCATTGCCAGAATCTGCACCAGCAGTAACTTCACGATGGTCACTTGAAATGCCAGAAACGCCCAACAATCCGCACTTTTTATTGAGATATGTTAAAACTTCGTCAACATTTGTGTTCTTTTTATGGCACAAGAATTGCACAACTGTGGCATCAATATCCCCACAGCGAGTGCCCATCATAACGCCTTGAAGAGGTGTTAAGCCCATGGTTGTGTCCACACTTTGACCATTCTTAACAGCAGTTAAACTTGAACCATTGCCTAAATGACATATAATAATGTTTAAATCTTCCGCTTTCTTATTTAAAATTTTTGTCATCTCCAAAGTGATAAATCTATGACTTGAACCATGTGCACCATATTTTCTAATGTGGAATTGTTCGTAATCATTATAGTCGATGGCATACATATATGCCTTTGGTGGCATTGTGGTGTGGAAAGCAGTGTCGAAAATCAGCACGTGAGGAATGTTTGGCATTGCTTTTTGGCACGCCTCAACACCCTTAACATTTGCAGGATTGTGAAGTGGAGCAAGGTCGTCCAACACTTTCAACTCTTTAAGCACCTCATCAGTTACAAGCACACTTTCTTTAAACAGCCAACCACCCTGCACAACACGATGACCAACCGCATCAATTTCATCCAAACTTTTAATGACACCATATTCTTCATTAACCAAAATATCCAGCACTTTTTGCACTGCTTCATCATGATTTTTTGCACCGTCAAAAGTTTGCTCTTTGCCACTATGTTTATAACTGATAAATGGTCCAGTAAGCCCAATCTTCTCGCAAACACCCTTTGCAATAACTTTTTCTGTTTCCATATCTAAAAGTTGATATTTAAGTGATGAACTTCCTGCATTGATAACTAATATTTTCATAAATTTCTCCTTTTTTCTCTTAATAAAAATTTGATTTTGTTAATTTGTTTAATTTATTTATTTCTAATCATTGCTTCGTTTATATTTCACAATAATTTTTGTTTTTTATTGCAAATTTCATACATTTTGCTTTCTTTTGAGTTAAAAACAGCACATTTTAACTATTTTTTATCCTCACATTGAAGTGCTGTGATTGCCGAAACAACAACAATATCATACACACTGCAACCTCTTGAAAGGTCGTTTATAGGTTTTTTCAAGCCTTGCAAAATAGGTCCAACAGCATTTAAACCACCAATATATTGAATTGCCTTATAGCAAATATTGCCAGCCTGCAAGTCTGGAAAAATTAAAATGTTCGCATCTCCTTTCAAAGGACTATTTGGTGCTTTGTGTTCTGCCACCGATGGCACCATTGAAGCATCAAACTGCAATTCTCCGTCACAAATAACATTCTTTTCTTTCTTCTTAAACATTTCGTAAGCGGTGCGAACCTTATCTACATATTCCGACTTTGCACTGCCCTTTGAAGAATAAGACAAGAATGACACCTTTGGTTCAAAACCAAACATTTTTGCACTTTTAACACTTTGAGAAGCAATTGTGGCAAGAGTTTCCGCATCTGGATTTTCCAGCACACCACAGTCGGATAAAATAAGTGCCTTCTTTTTCAAAAATTTGTTTTTGCCATAAACCAAAAAGAAAGAAGAAATTGGTTCTTTCTTATCTTTTGCTTTAACTATTTGAAGTGCTGGTCTGACTGTTGTTGCTGTTGAAGCCTCTGCCCCTGCAACCATACCGTCCGCATAACCACACTCCACAAGCAAAGTGGCAAAATAATAAGGATCTTTTTCCAACTCATCTGCCTGCTGGATTGTCATTCCTTTTTCTTTACGCTTTTCATATAATGTTTTCACAAGTTTATCTCTATCTGGAAATGTGACCGGATTAACAATCTCAAATTTTTCAAAATCTTTATCTCTCAAAATCAAAGCACTTGCATCGCCAACAAGCAAAACTTTAACAATTTTTTTCTTTTGTAAAATCTTGACAGCCTCTAAAGTTCTGTCCGAAAAACTAACTTCTGGAAAAACAATAGTTTTTTGTCTTTTCTTCGCCTCTTCAAACACATCATCAATTTTAAACATAATTTACCTCATCTTAACATTTAATTTCATTTTGATTTATCATTTTATTTTTTATTTTCATCTTTCATTTTCTTATGCTAATCCTCATTTTTTAATAAGAAAAATAATAAATAAAAATAACGGATATATATCGTTGATAATATCTAACTAATATTTTAAGAAAATCTGACAAATATGTCAAATAAAATTGAATATTAAGGAGAAAATTTTGAAGAAAAATTATAAATCTAAAACTTTCAACCATGGTTTAACAATAAATTTTACAAGTATGGTGTTTACAATTTTAATAATATTCTTTCTTGTGTGCATGATTTCTTCGCCGGACAAGTTCATAGAGCAATCTCTTGACGGAATATCCGCTTGGGCCTTCAATGTTTTGCCAAGTGTATTACCTTTCATGTTTTTCACAAAAGTTTTGTCCTCGCTTGGAACTATGCAAAAACTAACTCGCCCATTCAGTCCTCTAAGTTGGGCACTTTTTAGAACACCGTCAATTTCAATCTACACCTTTTTTATGGCAATACTTTCTGGCTATCCCGTAGGCTCAAAAATGGTTGCCGATTTATACTCGCAAGGTCAAATAAGCAAGCCAGACGCATATAAGATGACCTCTTTTTGTTCCACTTCTGGACCAATGTTTATTGTTGGTGCCGTTGGAATTGGAATGTTTCATAGTTCAAAAATTGGCTACATTTTGTTTATAAGCCATTTGTTCGGTGCAGTTTTAAACGGTATTTTGTATCGAAATTTAAAGATAAAAAACACAGACGAACCATACAATTTTGTTAGTGTCAATAATGCATATCCAAATAATTATAAACAAAAAATTGAACAAACTAAAAAATCAAGGAAAAATAAACAAAACAAAAACCAAAAAGAACAAATCGTAAAATACGAACAAACTAAAAAACATGAACAAGTCAAACAACAGCAAACCGAACAACAAGTCGAACAACAAGTCAAACAACAGCAAACCGAACAACAAGTCAAACAACAGCAAACCGAACAACAAGTCGAACAACAAACCAAACATAAATCCAAACCAACAAAACAAACCAATCAAGCAGAACGAAAAAACAGCGAACAAAAATTCAACTTGTCCGATATTGTGGTAAACTCCACCATATCAATATTGTCGGTTGGATGTATAATCACAATCTTTTTCATTGTGATTGCCTGCTTTTCGCCTATTTTGTCACTCTTACCAAAAAATTTAGCATATTTTCTTGAAGGAGTGATTGAAATAACAAAGGGATGTCTTGACATTTCAACTTTAAATGACACACTTTTAAGTGTAACGCTATGCTCTTTTGTGATAAGTTTTGGCGGAATATCCACCATTTTGCAATCAATAACCATGCTTAAATCACTTCAAATGCCCGTAAAACTTCTTATGCTTCAAAAGTTCACTCATGCCATATTTTCAATGTTGATCACAATACTAATTTTGCTGATAATATAAGAAAACAATATACTTGTTGAGATGAAATTTTTGCTATCTAAAACAAATTTTTACTATCTAAAACAAAGTCTATCACACATTTTGTTGCCAGAAAAAAGGATAAAATTTAACAAAAAAAATAATTTTGAGATAAAAAACATATTCATTTTTTGATTTTCGAGAAAAACAAATAGAATAAAAAAGAGAAGATAAAATCTTCTCTTGAAAGAACCTTCATTCTAAGAGCAAAGCTTTACAACACTTAATTGCGGATTGGGAGTGAAAACTCCTTTTCACCCATCTTTCTCTTATATTGTACTTTTTTAAAATTAAAAATCAACACTTGGAAAGCAATTTTTTAATAAGAAAAAATTGTTAAAATTAAAAATAAAAAGAAGATGAATAATCACCTTCTTTGAAAGAAATCAATGTGCCAGTCATAAAACCCGCAAATAATTACGGATTGAAAACATAGTTTCTTTTCGCCCAACTTCCTCTTATATGATCTTTTTTTTAATTAAAAAGCAGTGAATTAAGGTATTAACAAAATATATTAAAATTAAAGATAAAAAGATTATATGATTTAAATTAAAAAGTGGGGTTTAAATCTTATTGATTAAATACAAAACACCAATAAAATAAATCTATAAAAAAGACGCCATAACTGACGCCCATATATTCTAATTTTCTTTCAATTTAGCAATTTCCTCTCGTGCAATCTCATCACAACGATTGTTATATTCGTTGTCACTATGCCCCTTAACTTTGTTAAACCTAACTTGCAATCTTCCAGTTTGTTGGAGAAGTCTTTGCCATAAATCTTTATTTAAAACCTCGCCCTTGCCACTATTTCTCCAATTATTTTTCTGCCATGAAGAAATCCAATTTTGATTGAAAGCATTAACAACATAGGCACTGTCGCTGTAAACCTCAACAGGCACATCCTCTTTTTTAACACTCTCCAACCCCATTATAACCGCCATAAGCTCCATGCGATTATTTGTGGTTTGCTCTTCTCCGCCAGAAAGCACTTTCTCTTTACCTTGATATGATAAAATCGATGCCCAGCCACCTGCTCCGGGATTACCAGAACAAGCACCATCCGTATAAAGAATAACAGAGCTTTGGTCATCAAGTTTAGTTTTTTGTTCTTCGTCAAACTTTAAAACCTTGCAAACTTCCGCAAGCTCTTCCTTGCAACCAGAGAAATTTGGAAAAGCATTTTCTCCGTCATTTTCCTTTCTCGGATAGATGTGAAAATGAACATGAAAAACAGATTGTTGTCCAGCCTTGCCACAAGCATTCAAAATATTAAAACCATCAAATCCACAATCTTCGCAATAGTGGTTACCAATTTTTTTGCAAACCTCAATCACTCGTGCAAGAGTGGTGTTATCACAAGTTCTAACATTTTCATAATGTTTTTTTGGAATGACAAGTGTATGTCCATAGATATCATTTGAAACATCCAAGAATGCCAAAACAAAATCGTCCTCATATATTTTGTGACAAGGCATCTCGCCTCTAACAATCTTGCAAAAAATACAATCTTTCATTTTTCACTCCAAAATTAAACTATTCCTTTAGAAATTTTCACGAAACAACCAATTTCAACCAATATGCAAGTTATACAACATTAAAACTTATCAACCTATAACATTTAAATAAACTTATAAACCTATTGATAAATACGACTGCACGCACACGCCAAAACTCTTGGACCAGTGTGAGTTGCAACACTCAAAGACAAAGGGTCAACATAATCAAGTTGTATATTTGGAAAAGTTTCTTTAAGTTCATTGGCAAACTTAACTGCGTTCTCGTCATTTTTAGTGTGAGCCACCGCAAGACGAATCGATCCCTCAGCAACAAACTTAGCAAAACGACCTTCCAAATCTTTTTTAAGAGCCTCAATCATTTTTGCTTTTGCACTTCTGATATTCATCACTTTTGCAAGTTTATCAAGTTTTCCACCCTGAATTTGTAGCACAGGCTTAATATTCAAAACCGCCCCTATTGTGGCCGCCGCTGGTGTGACACGTCCACCCTGTTTAAGATATTTAAGTGTATCCACAACAATGTAAATGGAAGAATCAAGAGCCGTTTCTTCAAGCCACTGCTTAATCTGTTTAGCACTTTTGCCTTCCTCTGCCATTTTGAGTGCATCCAGAACTGAGGTTTTCATAGTCACAGAAACTCTTTTGTTATCCACCACCTGAACCTTACCGTTAAAATCCCGAGCAAAACTTAAAGCCGTTTCACAACTCTGACTTAACCCACTTGACATAGGAATATGCACAACCTCGTCATAATCTTTAAGAAGTTGTTTCCAAAGTGTAACAATCTCGTTTATGTTTGGTTGAGAAGTTGTAATTTTCTTACCAGACTCCTGTTTTTCATAGAATTGTTCTTGTGTTAAATTCACTCCTTCAAAAAACTCTTCACCGTCAATAGTGAAAGGCATAGGAATAACGAAACAACCCAATTCTCTTGCCTCTTCTTGAAAAATCCCACTGTTACTATCGGTGACAATTGCGATTCTTTTCATAATACCCCCAAATCCTTATTATGATATCATAAACAGAATAAATTAGCAAAATAAAAAACTTAAAAAAATTTAAACATTAAAAAAATATTGTTATTTTTAATAAATTTTTGCTAAAAAATTGCAATAACAAACCTGATAAATAAACACTTTTTTAGTTTGACAAATAGAATAAATAATAAGTGTTTATTAAGTGTTCATATAACCATAGATAATTTTTCGATTAAGTTTTTGTTTCAAATTTTGATTATAAACTATAAAAAAACAGAGCTAAAAAAAGTTAATATAACGAAACCATAAAAAATAAACACAAAAAAATAAAAATACAGAAGAAGATAAAAAACGCAGAAAATAAAAAAAACTAAATCACAGAAGAAAATAAAAACCGCAGAAAATAAAAAAAACTAAATCACAGAAGAAAATAAAAACCGCAGAAAATAAACACAAAAAATCATAAAAATCTGACAAAAAACTAACATGAAAAACAACAAAAAGAGGATAAAATGTTCACAATAAGTTTGTGTATGATTGTAAAAAATGAAGAAGATGTTCTTGCTCGCTCGCTAACTTGTGCGAAAAAGTTTGCCGATGAGATAATTATCGTCGACACTGGCTCCACCGACCACACAAAAGAGATTGCCAAAAAATTCACCAATAAAGTTTATTCTTTCAAGTGGTGTGACGATTTTTCAAAAGCACGGAACTATGCCTTCTCTCTTGCCACCTGCACACACCAAATGTGGCTTGATGCAGACGATTTTATAACTGACGAGAACATAGAAAAAATCATCACATTAAAGCAATCTAATCAAGACGCAGACGTGTTTCTCTGCCGATATTGTATGGGATTTGATAGCAAAAACAGACCAAAACTGAAATTCTATCGTGAAAGAATCTTAAAACGTGAGAAAGGGTTTAAATGGGAAGGGTTTGTACATGAAGTGATTACACCCAGCGGAAAAATTGTTCGTACGGACATAGAGATTGAACACAGAAAAGAGCGAACACAAAATCCAAAAAGGAACTTGCAACTATATCAAAAAGCACTCCAAAGAGGAATTAAATTAAATCAACGAGAATTATATTATTATTCACGAGAATTATATTACAACCACAACCTCACGAAAGCGATTACAAACCTAAAACGATTTCTTAAAATAGAAGGCACCTATCCGCCCGACAACATTGGTGCATACATAATGTTGAGCGATTGTTATATGCAAAAGAAGCAACCCCAGAATGCCATAGAAACACTTTTTAGATGTATAAAAAAACACACACCAAATGCCGAGATGTGTTGCAAACTTGGATATGCTTATAAATATGAAAATGATAACGAGAAAGCAATTTTTTGGTTTAAGTCGGCAATGAACACCAAACAGCAAGAGAATGGCTTTGTAAAAGCGGAATATCAACAATTTATACCCGCTTTGGAACTTTGTTGCCTACTTTATAAAACTGATTATAACACCTCGAAAATATACCACGAGATTTCAAAATCACTTTATCCAGACCATCCGTCCGTGAAGTATAACGAGCAGTTTTTCAATTAAACAACCGAACAAAATCTCTAAATCATGCAAAATAAAATACAGCAGAACAAATCACTTTTAAATCTCTCAAATATAAACCAACAGCAAGACAAAAACACTTTAAAATCTCGCAAATTTAGAATCTAACAGTATGCCATAAAAGACATATCATCACCCAAATCACTATTTAAAGCTAACATCTCAACCACTTATCCTAACTCGACAAAACTCTTTACTTACTATTCAAAATTCAACAAACTATTTTTATTACTCTTTCACTTTTTTTGTAATGTTGTATATTTTTGTGGCAATAACATTTTTCACTACTTGTTTTGAATACGATGTCCAAACTTATTTTTTTATTATAACACCCAAAGTCTTATCTCATGATTTCTCACAGTTTTTTTTAATTTTCAGTTGCAATTTATTTGTGAATATGTTAAAATCTAAAAGTCGCAAATAAAAACACAATATTAAACTGTGCAGAGGTGTCCGAGCGGTTTAAGGTGCAGCCCTGGAAAGGCTGTGTGCGAG
>CAYOOB010000023.1:0-20240 GCA_964405555.1 uncultured Lachnospiraceae bacterium
ACCAAAAATACTATCAAATATGTTAGAAAAATATCCATACTCCCTCCAACATTTTTATTTTGTCTTAAATTTTAATGAGTATTCATAATCATTGTAAATTAGAGCATTTCATTTAATCTTTCGTTTTCTGCCCAACATACAGCAAACATTCATAATTTCAAAACACCTTAATCACTCTCAATAACAATGGCATGACATACACAAGGAATGCTATCTCCTTGTTGAGTTGAGGTTGAAGATAACAAAGCACCTGTCGGCAAAAATAAAATTTTCTTATATTGCCCCACCTTCATCTTTTCTATAATATAAGAGTTAAAAACGGTGGCACAACAACCGGCACCAGAGCCTCCACATAAAGTTTTTTGCTCTCTTTTATAATACATCTGACCGCAGTCACCATAGTTCTCACCCAAAACCACACCCTCATCTTCCATCAAATCAACTAAAATTTCACTACCAAGTTTGCCCAAATCGCCAGTAAGAATGAGATCATAATCTTTCACTGTTGTGTTAGTGTTTTTTAAGTGACTCAAAAGAGTATCTCTCGCCGCAGGAGCCATCGCTCCACCCATATTGTTAACATCTTTAATTCCCCAGTCCACAACACGACCAAATGTGACCATCGAAATTCTTGGCCCCTCTCCATTTCTTGACAACACACAAGCACCCGCACCAGTCACCGTCCACTGCGATGTTGGAGGCCTTTGATTTCCAAGTTCAAGCGGGAAGCGATATTGCCTCTCAGCAGTAGAAAAGTGCGAACCTGTACAACAAACAATATTCTCGCAATAGCCAGCATCCACAAGCACAGCCCCAACAGCAAGACTTTCCGCCATAGTTGAGCAAGCTCCATATACACCTAAAAATGGAAATTGAAAGGACCTCGCCGCATACGAAGAACTGATAATTTGATTTAATAGGTCGCCTGCAATCATAATGTCAATATCCTTAGGTTGTAGTTTAGCTTTTTGAATTACACCTGTAACAGCAGTTTCCAGCATTTTACGTTCTGCTTTCTCAAAAGTTTCTTCACCAAAAATATCATTTTTCATAACATAATCAAAATAATCTCCAAAATTTCCATTACCTTCTTTTGGACCCACAATAGAATAAGAGCCAATGATTTTTGGTTGTTTTTTCAGTCTGATTGTATTATATTTCATCTTTTCCTCTCTATTATATATAACACATTATTCCCATTTCAACCATTTTTAAACACAACTTATAATCACATCACAAATTGCATTGTACGAACACTCACCAATCCAATCTCTGCACAAACTAATTTATGAACAAATCTGATTCACCACACATCTTCAAACATTTACAAACGTTTAATAAAAATGTTTAATAAATGACCAATCCAGAAAGAAAACCATTGCTTGTGTATGGTGCAAGACAAGTTGGCAAAACTTATCCCGTTGTTTAGTTTGGCAAGTCCAATTATGACAACATTATCTATATAAATTTCTTGAATAGTCTTTTACATTTTGTTAATTTTAAGCATTATTATCTTTTGCATAATCTTCTATCTTTTTAACAAAATATTTAAAATAAAAAGCACAAGTAATTAACTTATGCTTCTTATAATTCTTTATTATGAAAGTTTTGTGTAAATATAATAATTGTCATCTCCGCTATCTTTTTCAAAGATTTCACTGTCATTCAAATATGTGTTCAACACTGCTTCATTTTCAATAGTTTTCAATACCTTTATTGTGATAGCAGATTCTCCCAAGTATCCGCAAGATGATATGCTTGTTAAATTGTTATACACATATTTATTTTCTATTATTATCTCTGTTAAATTTATGCAATTTTGGAATGTGTTACTACCAATACTCGTTACACTGTCTGGAATTGTTATTTCTGTTAAACCTGAACCATAGAATGCATAATTCCCAATGCTGATTACACTTCCATCTGTAGGTATAACTGTTTTACTACAACCTATTAGTAATGTTCCAGTGGATATTTCGATTATGGCATTCACTTCCCCATTTGTATCTCGGCTTGTATATACAGTGTTGTTTGTGTCTACTATTATACTTGCTAAACTTGTGCAATAAGAGAATGTACTCTCCCCAATGCTTTCCACTCCGCTACCTATTTTTATACTTGTAAGGCTTATGCAGTAATAAAACGCAAAATCCCCAATATTTTCTACATTATCTGGTATTGTCACACTTATTAAACTTTGACAATTACGGAATGCATAATCACCAATACTTTCCACTCCGCCACCTATTTCTATACTTATTAAACTTAAACAGAAATAGAATGCATAATTACCAATACTTACTACATTATCTGGTATTGTTACACTTGTTAAACTTCTGCAATCACGGAATGCATAACTACCAATACTTTCTACTCCGCTTCCTATTGTTAAACTGGTTAAACCAAAGCAATATGCGAATGCATATTCATTAATAGTCTTTACTTCATCGGGTATCGTTACACTTTTTAAAACACTACACCCATAGAATGCATACTCACCAATACTGTTTAAACTGTCTGGTAATGTTATGGTTGTCAAACTTGTACACTCATAGAATGTCCGTGAACCAATACTTTCCACTCCGCTTCCTAATGTTACTGTTATTAAATTTCTGCAATATCTAAATGCATAATCACCAATGCTTTTTACTGAACCTGGTATTATTACACTTATTAATCCATTGCATTGGTAGAATACACCTTCAGTTTCTGTGTTTGCAACTGCAATCTCAGTAATTGTATTTGATATTTTCAATATACCTACTAAGTCATCAGCAGATGAATAAGTTATAATAGTACCATCTTCGCTATCTAGTTTGATGTATTCGTTAGAAACAAGTTCATCCCAAGACATTTTTAAAGTTGCATTTTCGTCATAAAGCCCAGCAGTACTTTCTGTGTTAGAATATATATAATAATTACCAATTAATTCACGATATAGGTATCTCTCAAGTAGGTATTTGTTACTTTCATCATCTATACTTTCTAATACCTTTATTGTGGTTGCATAATACCCTAAATATCCTAATGCAGTTTCGCTGATTAAGTGCTCATATACATATTCACTTTCTATTTTTATTTCTGTTAAATTTGTGCAATATCTGAATGCACAATCGCCAATACTTATTACATCGCTATCTATTGTTACGGTTTCTATACTTGTGCAATAATAGAATGCATAATCAGGTATTGTTTCCAATTCGTTTGATAAAGTTAAGCTTGTTAATTCTGAATCTTCTATGTATAATGAGTAACCATTGTTAACCCAATCAGAACCAAAACTTATACTTAACCAATTTTCTATAGTGCTTGAATAATATATAGTTGTTAATTCACTACAATCATAAAATGCATAATCACCAATACTTGTTATTCCGCTACCTATTGTTACAGTTTCTAAACTTGAACAACCATAGAATGCACCAGTGCTAGAGCCACCACCAGCAATATATGTTACACTATCCGGTATTGTAACTGATGTTATTGATGTATCTTTGAATGCAGCACTACCAATACCTACAACTGTTTCACCATTAAATGTAGAAGGTATAACAATGGTTTTATAAGAAGTGTTTTTTAGTCCGCTAACTTCATAACCATCTGTCACCTTTTCAAATGTTAGGTATAAATGCGAATACTCATAACTTATACTTATATCCCCTATTACCGAATAATTGCCATTACTTTCATCTGAAGTTACCCCTGACAAATCAAATACTACTATGCAATTTTCTTCTTCTATTCCAATGTATTCTATTTTTATTATATCGCCATAATAAAGCACTGAACCCACACTTAATTCTTCATCATTCTCCAATGTTTCATTATAATCACTAGACACAAATGATACTTTTACATTGCTTTGTATTGAAGTTATTTTATATTCTTTATATGTTATTGTAAATAATGCATACACATCTATACTACTTGTAATATAATTTAAGTCTACAGACTCACCCGCTTCTGTTACCCAACCTGCGAATGTATAAGTATATAAATCAGGATTTTCTGAAGATTTTGTAAGTTCAGTTGTTCCTTCATAGCTTGCACTATTTCCATAGTACACGCTTGCCGTATACAATAAATTATCGCCATTAAAGAAATTTACAGAATATTTCCTGTCTGTTTGATAATATACTGCGTAATATGTTGCATCTCCATATACAGTTATTGAAGCATCTGCAACAATTTCAACTGTTCCATTCTTACTTGTTGCCCAACCTATAAAGGTGTACTCATATAGTTCGGTTGAATCTTTGCTTGGTACTTCACCATAAGTTATAGTTTCTCCATATTTTAAATTTTCGAATGTTTTTAATAGATTTTCTCCGTCTTCATCACAAAATGTTACTGTATATAAATCTTCTGTTTCAATATATACTATTTCAATTTCTAAACCATCATCTTCTACCTTGTAAATATAATAACCCTCATCTCTAATTTCTGCAGTTATGTCATAACCGTTTATGGTTATTTTATACATTGTAGAGCCAACCGTTTCTTCATAGTATATTGTCAACTCTGTGCCATATTCAACTGTATTTTCATTTTCAATTATGTATTCTCCATCTTTTACGGTTATGTTAGATCCAAAAATTACTTTATAAGTTTTGATACTTTCTTTACAGATTATTTCTACATTATCTGTAACTATGTATATTCCTTCTTTATCACTTTCGGTTAAACCTATTATTTGAAATTCTGAAACATAGTGACCTGTGGTTGTTGTGTATGTTATACATAATTCATCTGAATAATGAACTGTTGAGTCTGAATATACATAATTTTCTTGAGTTAAGTTATAAATTTCTATCTCAATATTACTTGTTATGTTTACAGAATATTCCCTATCTGTTTGATAATACACTGCGTAATATGTTGCATCTCCATATACAGTTATAGAGTCATCTGCTGTAATTTCAAGTACTCCATTCTCATCTGTTGCCCAGCCTACAAAAGTGTACTCATATTGTTCGGTTGAATCTTTGCTTGGTTTTTCTCCACTATAAGTTATGATTTCTCCATAATTTACATTTTCGATTGTTTCTAATATGGTTTTTCCGTCGTCATCATAAAATGTTACTGTATATCCCTCAGTTATTTCTGTTTCTTCAGGACTCTCATTATTTAGACAATATATAATAACTGGAATTGTTATTGCTAATACTAAAAGAATAGCGACAATAATTATCACTATTATTTTTTTTCGTTTACTATTCTTTTCCGATTCTTGATTGACTTGTTTTTTATCACTCATTCCCATTCCCCAGTAAACTTCATTTGCCTATAATCCATGATATAACATTTTTATTATTTATTTACTATAATAACATATTTTGTAGCATAAAAGCAATATTAATTGCTACTTTTTCTAAATTTTTATAAAAATTTCAATTAAATTGGAACTTATAATTACAAATTATTATCTCATTATTATTAATTTTTCTCAATAAATCATAAAGAGTAATACCAATTATTTTTTTGCTTTTCAGCCTCAAACAATTAAATCATATATGCTTTCTGGCGAAGTATTTCTCAGGCTTATTCCTGTTGCTGTTACTTCTATTTAATTCCTTACTAAATCAATAAATAACAAGTAATGCAAATAATATTTATCTACTTTTCCTTTTGGAATCACCTTTCCAAAATGCTAATTTAGAACAAATGCAAAACCTTCTTTCTATATAAGGACTAAATGCAGTATTCTCAAATATACCAAAAGTTTGTTCAGTTAATGGTATTATCTTTAGGACAAAATTTTTAGAAAAATCATCAGAATAATAATTTACTTTTGATAAATCATATTTAAAATTATTATCCAAACTTATATTTTCTAATGTGTATAAAACATATTTTGCTTTTGTTAAATACTTTTAACTTTTGAAAGCATACCCTTGTTGAATAGAAAACAAATCTTACAATTTAATCTTTTTCATACTTAACCTTCTTTAACTATGTTTTGAAACCATAATTCATTAATTACAGAATCGCAAATTAATTAGAATAGTGAAATAATCCAATATATCAACCCAACAACCATACTTGAAACCACCCCAAACACAATCACAGGCCCAGCAATCGTGAACATCTTAACGCAAATTCCATAAATTATTCCTTCGCTTTTAAACTCAATTGAAGGACTTGTGATTGAATTTGAAAAACCAGTGATAGGCACAATCGACCCTCCTCCTGCAAACTTTCCTATTTGGTCATACACTCCCAAACCGGTCAAGAACGAGGCAATAAAAATAAGAGAGATAAGTGTTAATGCCCACGCCGTCTGTTCAGAAAGATTTGGAAAAATTAATAAATACACGTCATTTATAGCTTGTCCAAGAACACAAATAAGTCCACCCACCCAAAACGAATTGAAAAGAGTTGGCCATGGTTTCGTTTTTGGAATTTTTGCCATCACATATCTGTTATACGATTCGTTTCTTTTTTTATCTTCCATAATAATATCTCCATATAAATGTAATCAAGTTTAAAAAATTCTTGTTACAATAATTTTGCCCAAAAGTAAAAAAATAATCATATTAGAAGCACAATTTTAAATATTCGACAAAAATTTCCAATTATTCCAAAATAAAATTTGTATAAAATCGAACTTTCTACAAAAACTACTGACATCATCAAAACAAAAAATCGGAGGTTTTATATGAAAAAACTTATTTTAGGTGCAATCTCACTTTCACTTTGCTTCATTCTTATTGGATGTGGAACTTCTTCCACCAATGCAACTATTTCTTCACTTAGCAACCAACTTGACGAAACAGCCAACACTATAAGCAATATTCAAACAGTCAATCCAAGCGATTTAAGCATCACGCAAAGCACCCTAAACACAATTTCCAGCACAAACAACAGTGATACAATTTACCAAAACGCATACAACACACAACAAGCACTTATGGACGAAGAATATTACAAAATGGCAATACTAAACAAGACATCATCTCTAAAAGACAACCTTTCAAAAGACATTCAACTTTCAAAATCGCAAATA
Source organism: uncultured Lachnospiraceae bacterium (assembly GCA_964405555.1). Lineage (GTDB taxonomy): Bacteria > Bacillota > Clostridia > Christensenellales > UBA1242 > Caccovivens. Next base: position 7,007 of record CAYOOB010000023.1, read on the forward strand.
AATGCAGTAAAGGATTTAACGGACAGTTTAAATAGATACACTAACTCGGTGGAATACACAAAAAACGATATGAACAACACGATGAAGTCTATTTCATCAATGAAGAAGAATACAGAAAAGAACTCTGACAAAATCAATGCAAAACTTGTTCGTCTTGCTTGCAACTCTAATGCCAGAGCATCTTACTATCAAAACATTTTGAACACCTTAAACGAAGTTGGTGCATATATTGAAGATTCTAATTGTGATGGCGAAAATTGTAACACAACAAACTCCAACAATTATAATCAAAATGTAAATACTTATGATAGCAACTTTAATAGAAACAGCAATATGAACAGAGATGATTTTAACCATAATAATGGTCATATCCATGGAAATTATAACAGACAAAGTAGTTTAAACAACCTTAACAACACTAATAGCCTTAGCAACTTTGCCGAAAATAATAATATGAATAGTAATGAACGCAACCAGCCACGCAATTCTCACGAAAGACATGATTTCATCAATAATAAACATCCTCAAAATGAAGTTGAAAATACAGAAGGTTTTGCCATGACCTTGAATGAAAATTTGGCTTTAGATAACTCCAATAATAACTCAGAAAATTATGAGGAAGTTGAAGATAGACCATTTCAACCTACATCCGATAACTATAACCAAACCGCAGATAAACCAAAACGTAGACTCCCAAAAAACATTGATACTTTTCAACCAAATCAATCAAATCAATTAAAAGACAGACAAACGCAATCTTATAAGAACGGCTTATCAAACACATCACAAAACAAAATGGCAAATAGAACATTAAATAAAACAGAAAACAACAACACTACAAACCAACTTAATAATGGGATAAAAAACGAAACCTTAAATAAATTGGATAATAATATAATAAACATAAGACAAAATGATGTGATGAGCACATTTGAAAATGGAACAAATGGAACAATAAATGGCAATACAAACCAATATTATGACCGCCCATTCAACTCAAATAACTTTAATAGACTTAACAATTTAAACTATGGTGGTTATGAAAATCTTAGCAATGGCATAAACAATCTTGGAAACAGATTTGAATATAACAATAATCTTGGATATGGTGTTAATAATGAATTAGGATATAACAATCTCGAATATAGAACTGGTTATAATAAGTTTAATCCAAACCGCAACACCGACACTTATGCTCCAATCAATCGCAACATCGACACATATAGATATAATAGCGGTTTAAACAATTTTAATGGTACACTTTTAAATAGTTCAAACATTGGAGAAATTGCCGTAGATAAAACTGAAATAAATGATAAAAACGAAAATAGAAAAAACCTTAATGATAACAACATTAATGACAAGAACGTAAAAAACAATAGTATAAAAAACAATAATATAGATAATAGAATAAAAGATAACAACATAAGTTCAAAAAAATTAAACAATAGAAACATAGATGAAAGAAATACTAACCAACAAATAGATGACAGAATTATAGAAAACAAGGAAACAAACCACAGTTTGAACGTTGACAAAAATGACATTACACCATACACATCCATACTTCCACAGACAGAACCAAGAATTGAAAGTTTTGAAGAGATAAAGGATGATAATACCATAGGAAAAGAAGAAATAGAAGATACAAAACACACTCTTGAAAACAACACAACAAAAGAAGATAAAAGGATTAATGATGAAAAAATTATGAATAGACCAAATAAAGAACAACAAAAAAATGATGGAGTGATTAAAGACAGCCAAGAAATGGCAAATATTTTAAAAATCAAAGAAGTTGGAAAGATTAATAACTCTCCTGAAAAAGAGAATGTTATGGAAAACAATAACCAAGTTGAAAAAACAAGTCACCTTATGAATGTCACACTAAATAGAAAAGATGATTTAAAACAACCTGTTCACTTTCATGAAAATTCCGCTGTTCAAAATTTCTAATATATCAAAATAAAAAAGTAAAAAAATAGAAAATAAAGAAAATATAAAGTAAAAAAATAGAAAATAAAGAAAATTTAAAATAAAAAAATAGAAAAGTAAAAAAATAAGGCAAACATTTTAGATTTACCTTATTTTTCTTTTCAAGCTTTCAATTATTTTTTGTTTAATTATTATTAATCTTTAATTCTCGCTTTATATCATCGTCGTCTTGAACCGCCTATTCCTGCAACAACTATGCTTCCAATAGCCTTTAAAATAAATGAGAAACGCAAAACTGAAACAAAAATCATCTTTGAATTTGTTAAGAGTATTGTACAAACCGCAATACTACCCAACATTTTGCCGTCTATTAAATCTGGATTTTCTGTGCTTATAACATTCAATTTTTTAATCCACTTTTCACTTACTCCCAGCACAAAAGCATAAGGTAACACATCATAGTAAACATTTGGATTTTCTTCAACAAGCATTTTAATCTTATCTTTTTCGACAGCATTTAAATATTCTTTAAATCCAAGCACTTGTCCAAGTTTCTTCACACCCTCTTCTGTGTAAATTCTGATTGACCTTAACAGAAAAGGCACAAGAAACATAACAGCAATAAGTGCAATCAAGTATATTAGTTGCCAAATCATAGGATCGTATTCATCATCATTATAGCACAACAACCAGCAAGATACAGCAATCATTATACCAATAAGAACAGCAAAAAACACAAGAGCCACAATTTTTCGCCAAGTATTGCTGTTTTTATGACGATAATCATAATACTTCAAAAACACTTGTGCGCTAAGCACATATAGTGCCGTCAAAACAACTGCAATAATTCCAACAAGATAGCCAACATCTTCATCATAAAATTCCAGAACAATATACATCAAAGAAATGTAAAACAAAACAGAAATTAAACAAATAAAAATTTGCCTAATCCACATACCTTTTTTGTCAAAATATTTATCACCAATTTGTTGTTCAACAATTTTTGACGCAGACCTCACAGCATCTCTTGACCTGCCATTGTTTTGCAACCTCTCACTTATTTGTTTAACATAAATTTCTTTATTATTTAAAAAAATTCCGTCAAACATTCTTTTTTCATATTCTTTGCACTGTTCTGGCAACTTATCAACAAGTTTGGTAATTTTGGGATTCTTCTTGTCGTTCGAAATTTCAATATAGTTCTTACTCGCCCAATACACCAACATAGATGACAAATCTTCATCATCAATAACACCATCCACCAAAAAACCAACTTCAAGTGGAGAGAGGTCGTCTGGACAATTAAATTCAACAACTTTAACAATATCGTCCTTGTCTTTATGCTTAACCAAATAGAAGATAAAGAAACCCAAGAAAATTAAAAACAAGACCAGTAAAACAATGCAAAAAATATCAAAATCATCAAAAAAAGAATAAAGTAAATCACTAAGGAAACACAAACTTGCAGCGATAAATTCAAAGAAAAATAAATTTACAAGAATAAATATAACGAGAAAAGACTTAAGCAACCCATTTTTCATAAGTCACCTCTAAAATTTCACTTGTGGTGCTTTTCTCTCTTCTTTATCCTCAATTTCAAACAATGGACTCTTTTCAAATTTGAATTTTTTAGCCACAATATTTGAAGGAAATGTTTCAATTTTGTTATTTATAATCTTCACGCAACCATTATAATACTTTCTTGAATTTGCAATTTCATTTTCTAAAGAAGTTAATTGATTTTGAAGTGAAGTAAAGTTTTGGTTAGCTTTAAGGTCTGGATAACTTTCTGTTATCATAAAAAGCCTGCCAAGTGTGCTTGTTAAAACATTCTCCCCTTTCAATTTTTCTTCGGTTGTGGTTGCATTCATACAAGAATATCTTGCCTTCATCACATTTTCAAGTGTTTCGTTTTCATGCTTTGCGTATCCTTTAACAGTTTCAACCACATTTGGAATGAGGTCGTAACGCTTCTTCATGTAAACATCCATTGTAGAAAAACTTTCTTGCACATTGTTTCTCATTTTTACAAGTTTGTTGTATGTTGAAATAACCCAACAAATAATTGCTACTGCCAAAATTGCAACAACAACAAGAACCACAATGAGCACAATCAACCAAGTTTCCATAATTTACCTCCTTTTTATATTACATCATTATATTTTTTCACCCAAATTTATATGAGTTTAAGACATTTTAACACAAAAATCAAAAATATTCAACCAAATTTTAATTTTTTCACAGTTTTCTATAACTTTATTTTATTCAAACTCCAAACTGTCAACAAAAAATGTCAACAAATATGAATTTAAATTTTTTTGCATAAAACTCTATGCACCTAAATATAAATACACCTCATCCTCATAACTAACAACGAACAACAATCTATATTAAATTAACTTTCATCAGTGGTATCCTTTTTCTTCATAACGAAATAGAGAATAACTCTTGCCACAATGAAAATCGCCACTATAACCAAGAAAACAATGAAATATGTTAGAATAACCGAGCCGTTTGTGGTGCCGGTCTTTTTAAATGTAACCACAACTTCACAATCACTGGTGACATTTTCCAACACAAAAGTGTTTCCGCTTATCTCAATTTCTTCGCCATTAACCGTCACAGTGTCGATTTTATAGCCGTTACTCACCGAAATATAATATGTTCCGCTTGTAGCGCCATACGAAATTGTTTCGCCAGAAACATTTCCGCCTTGCAGTGAAACTGTTCCACCCTTGCCCGACAAAACGGTTATCGTGTAGGTTTTTTCTACGAATGTCACTTCAACAACAATATCCGAAACGATGTTGGTTATCGTGTAATAGCCGTCCTCATCAGCATACAACACTGTGCCGTTTGCCGTCACTCTTTGCACCTCATAGCCTTCATTTGCAACAACTTTAAAACTTACACTTTCCGACTTGTCAACAACTTCACTGCTGACAACCGCCTCCTCAATATACGTTTCACCCAAATCATCGGTGCTGAAAGTGATTAAAAAGTCATCTCTTGAATAGGTTTCAATAACCACAGTAACACCTTCTGAATATAAAGTAGAATTCAAAGTAAACTCAAAACTTGAAGCACCACTATCCAACTGTTCCACACCGTTAATTTTAACACTACGCAAAACATATCCATCCTCAGCCTCAATCAAAACGGTGTAATCATAACCTTCATAGTAAGTCCAACCACTTTCAATTTCACTACCATTCACACTGACAGTGTATGTTTCCTCATATTCTTCTTCGCTTTCATCACTCAAAGTATAAGTCGTTGCATTTTTACTGACGATATTAATTTGTACCTCACTTTTAACTTCAGTGCCGAAATAGTCAGTTATGAGAATATAAACCTGATAGCCATCTCCAACCGAAACACGGCTTGTATCTAAAGTTAGAGTTAAGGTTTTGGTATACTCATCTACTTCTTCCAAATTTGCACTACAAGTCACATTCCGTAACCCTTGACTTGTTGTATAAACCGAATAATAAGTGTCCAGACCAACATAAGAAATTTGAATTTGTATTGTTTCGCCCTCTTGTATAACAATCGAACTCGTTGCATCCTGCGTGATTGTAAGTGTTAAATCTACAAATCCCAAGTTATATTCATAAGCAAAATCTTCCGCCGAAGTTGAAGAATATCCATAAACAGTTTGAATTTGCAAGTTAGATTGTGTTCCTATTGAAGAAACCTTTTTGCCAATATATACCTCTTCAATGCCAGAACCTGACAAAGCATATTTGCCAATACTGCCAACATTCCATAGCTCCAAGGATGTCAAACTTTTGCAATAAGCAAAGGCATAATCTCCCACAGAAGAGATTTTTGGTATATCAACTTCAGTTAAATTGTAACAACTATAAAAAGCACGAGTACTCACAACAACACTGTGAGTTGTTGTTTCACAATGTATTTTTTGAAGAGCCGTATTACCGCTAAACGCATAAGAATTTATAGTCATTATTGTTGATGGTAGATAAAGTTCTTGCACATTCGTTCCTGAAAACGCATATTGTCCCACAGTAGTCACATTTATGGTTGAATTTCCAGAAGTATACTGCGTTGGCACTTTAAGTGTTGTCAGTCCCCCGCTATATTCAGTCAACACTCCATTTTCAAAAGTGTAATTGCATGACAAATCCAAGTTGTCAAAATAATATATCATAGACGAAACATAACTTTGCGTTATTTGATAATCCGAACCATCAACTTGAATATAAGCCACTGCTGTAATCTTTGTGGTTTCTGTTATCTTAATATAACCGCCAGTATACAAAGTGTTTGACGTATTAGCATTGGTTGCCGTTTCCGAAGTTGTGTAATAAATTTGTACATTATTTTCGTTATATTCTTCCCCAGATTCTGAAACATATTTAAGCGTCAAATACACTGTATCTCCTGCATCATGATACTGCTCTTCTTCGCTAAATTCGATGTAGCCAGAATATGTTGTTCCAATAGTTCCTAAGTAAATACAGCCATAGCCGTAATACTCGTCATAACCTGTGTCACCATAGTCCAAAGCATTATCCTGCAAAACCTGAAAAATCTCATCCACATCACAGTCTGCATAGAGCGGATTTGAATATACAAGTGCCGCCACAGCAGTCACGTGCGGAGTGGCCATGGAAGTTCCACTCATCACAACTTCCATACTTGTGTTTGACTTATGAGAGGCAGAATATATATTTGTGCCTGGGGCAGCAAAATCAACAGTTGAACCATAATTACTATAACTTGAATCGAAAACAAGTTCTCCATCCACAAGTTTTAAAGCAGTAACCACCACCGCCTCTTCAAGATTGGCAGGAGAAGAATATGCAACATTAGTTGCACTGTTTCCAGCAGATACAACAGGCATAATATTATTATTATATAATTCTTTTATTGCTTCTTCTAAGGATGCATTACCCGTTAAGCTGTTACTGGAAAGCCCAATACTCATGTTTAGAAGTTGAACGTTATAATTAAACTTTTCTTGTAATTCTAAAACATATTCTATTGCAGAAACAATATAAGCAACAATACCATTTCCATCTCCGTCAAGCACTTTAAGAGGTAAAATTGTGACATTTTCTAATGTGAGGTCTGCAATAACTCCGCTAACATGAGTGCCATGCCCGTTATTGTCTGTAACATCCGTTTCTTCGCCTTCGGTTGTAAAATTTTTTGCATTCTCTGTGTCCAAACGTCCAGAGAAAATAACGTGATTAGTGTTTATACCAGTGTCCAACACCACAACAGTAACTTCATTAAGTTCCAACTCATCATCGCCATAAATAAGTTGAAGGTTATTTACATAATTATCGGCACCTAACAATTGAGATGTTTGCGTCTTTTTCGATTGATTGTTATAATCTCCTATTGTGACGGATGTGGAATAAGTGTATTCCGCACTCACAGTTTCATCCGACGAAGTTGAAGTGTCTTCTTCGTCATCCAAACTTATCACGGCATCATACTGCACCACAACACCCAAACTTTTGTAATAATTATAAGCCTCCTCTGCCTGAGTGGAGTTCTCGTATTGAAAAATTTGCACATCATAATATCTTGCCGTCATAACCGCATCACAACTTGAAAGTTTTTCGTCAGATATAACAATCAAGCGGTTAATTTGAGTTTCTGTTTCTTGATCCTCATCTTCCGCCTCATCTTCATCTTCTGTTTCATCAACTGTTTGTTCTTCGCTTTGTGTTTCGCTTTGAGAGTTGTTCTCTTCCGAAAGTGATACACTTAAAGTTTGTGTTTTATCTAAATTTTCGCTATTTTCGGATGAATTTTCTTCCGTTTCGGTTGAACTTTCTTCCTGCGTGTCATATTCTTCCACCATCTGATTTAGCGTTGAAATAAACGAATCAAAATCACTGTAAGCACTCGTAAAAGAAATATCTTGAAAGATTATAGCAAATGAAAATGCACAAAAAAATAAGAGTGCAATCACCGCAAATAATTTTAAAAATTTTCTTTGTTTAGTCCTTGAACTCATACGAATATTATACCACATATAATTTAAAAAAATCAACATCACGCAAAACAATTTTAAAAATAATCATAAAATTTTATTAATTATTGTTTGTATAGTGTATGACACTTTATGAAGCTTTGCTCTAATGCATTAATATACCTTAGTGTTTTACTGGTTTTTATCTTAAAAAGATAAATATTTTAAAAAGATAAATATTTTTTTAATAATTTGGATAACTTTTTAAATGAAATGAACACAACTAAAAAGTTATATCACTTCTGTTTATCACATAAGATTGCATATCTTCACACTCAAAATTCAATTTTTTAACGCATTTTTGCATAATTTTATTGTCTTTAGCCACCAAAAGTGTAATAAATTTAGTTTCTTTAAAGAAATTCAATGCCGAAATAATAAGTTTCTTTAATACACCGTTTTTACGAAACTCTTCCACAACATACGCCTGCGAAACATAAATTCCCTCGCCTCTATCCGCCCAATAAACACGTGAAAACATAATCATACCTGCATATTTTCCTTCAATTTTGGCAAGTAGACATACAAATCTGTTGGCACCCTCCCCAAAATCGCACCAAATATTTTGTTTAAGCAAAGAAGTGCTAATGTTTGATGCTTTGTCAATTTCCCTGTTTGCCTTCAAAATAAAATCTATATCCTCTTTGGACGCCTCAATAATTTCAATATCCATTATCTTCTCCTTAGATTAGAAGTCTTATTACATCATATTGAATTTAAAAAAAAATTGCTATCCTAAATAATTGCTATTTTAATAATTACTATCTTAATAATCGCTATATAATTAATATTTTAATAATCGACATATATTAATATCTTAATAATCGATATCTTAAAAATTTAAAATGAGAATTACATCATATTTGATATTTTTTCATAAATTATTGACTTTTTAAATTGAATACAGTATAATCTTCAATGAAAGTGATTGGCTCGGTTATTTAACCTTGTAGCCCCCTGCGACATGAAGTCTAAGACTTGTAGGCACTTTCTTTTTTTATTTCTTTTCTTCTTTTTTTAATTAATGTATAAAAAACATTACGAATAGAAGTATAAAATCAATAAAAATAATTAAAAATTAAAAAAAATTAAATAAAATTGTTGACTTTATAAAATAAAAAGTGTAAAATATTGTTGTTCTTGAATTTGCGGATGTGGCGGAATGGCAGACGCGCTTGTTTAAGGGGCAAGTGGGAAACCGTGGGAGTTCGACCCTCCCCATCCGCACCAAGCGTTTACAAACGCTTTTTTTTATTTATTATATAACATCGCCTAAAAAAAATACACATCACAAAATTTTCTGTTTTATTTTTTATAATCGTCAAATCGTCATAATTATTACAATTAATAAACCATAAATAAACCATAATCCACAATGGTATATAAACTATCCACTGTAAAACTATTGGTTTTCTGCAACAAAAAAAAGAAGTTTTAATAACTTCTTTTCATTTATTATCAATCTGTTTGGAAGTGTTTAAATTTTGTTTGGAAGTATTTAAATTTTTCTTCTCTTTTCTTTTTCTATACCACGAAACCAAGAAATACACCGGCACCATTATGCAAAGTGAAGCCACCCAATCGATAAAGTAGTGTTGTTTTGTGAAGAATGTGGACATAATAATCATGATTGCACAAGGAATTGCAAGCACCTTAAACCACCATTTCATATCTTTTCCCGCACTCAAACACGCAATAATTATGGCTATCCCCATAAAAGCGTGCTGACTAGGAAAATTGTTAATAGGGTCGGTTGAACCCCAAGTGCTGACAACAAGATAATCTGTGAATGACACAGGGTCAAAATCTGGTTTAGTTAAATGTGTTTGCCAAAAAAGATAAATTATACCAGAAATAACAAAACTGATTATAAGTGTGTAAAACATATTATAGAATTGTTTTTTGTTGGCATAAGCCAAATAGAAAAAAGCAACAATTCCAAGTGGAAAAGTTAGATAATAAAAATAAATAAACCAAGAAACAAGTGGTATTTGGTCATCAATTGCAAGCTTGTGATATTGCAACGCATAGTCCCCACCACGCAACCAATAAATCACTTGATTACCAAAGAAAGTAATTATCAAAGTTGCAACAAAAATAACGAACGGCCAAATTGCATATTTAGTGCGGTCATAAAAATTTCTAAATTTATGTATTTTCTGTTTTTCTTCTTTTGATTGTGTTGTCACACTCTTTTGTTTACTCTTCATGCTAACATTTTATCATAATAAAAACAAAAATTCAACATAATAACATAAAAAAAAATAAAAAACACAGCAAATTCTACTGTGTTTTTTCAAAATATAATTCATATAACTAATAACATTTACAACTTTTTTTAACAATTATTTAAAACATTTTAAGTCAATTTCAAACAATTTTACTCCGAAATAACGTTACCAATTTCAACTGCGAAATCGCCACCTTTAAGGTTTAATTTTTGTACTGACGTAACCGCTTTAATATCGTCTTCGCAAGATTTAATAAACTCTTCCTTTTTAGTATGAATGGTCATTTGGTCAATCTGAGCCTTCATACTGAGTTTATTTTCGCCCTTGAACTGTCTTACTTTTGAAACAATTTTCAAAACTTCGTCACCATTTTCAATTATGCCGTTTTCTGTGTCCACTTCAATAGGTTTCAAAAGGCAAAGGTGAATGCTGATTTCTTTTTCAAACTTACGGAAATAATCTTGATAAATTTCTTCAGTTATATGTGGCATTGTGATGGCAAAAATTTTTAACATTCCAAACAGAACTTGATAGCACGCCCATTGTGCACTCTCTTTGGCATCTTGACCATACACTTCTGGCTTATACAAACGGTTTTTTGCAAGTTCGATGTAATTATCGCAGAAATTCCAGAAAAAGTTTTCGATTTCAGTTTTTGCATAACCCATTTCAACATTTTCGTAATGTGCATACACCTTTTTGTATGCCTCATTAAATTTGTGCATAATGTATCTGTCCATTGGCAAAATTTTTGCCGGCTTCTTTGGCGAATAATCTTCCAAGAACGAAAGCACAAACTTAGATGCATTCCAAAGCTTGTTTATAAGCTTGTAGCCGTCCTTCAAACCCTCGTCACTGAACATAACATCTCTGCCATAAGCACCAATTGCACACCAATAACGGATGACATCCGCACCATACATATCCAACAGTTCTTGCAAATCCATTTTTGCGTTTGCAAGGTGTTTGCTTATTTTTATACCCTTATCTGCCATAACCCAACCGTTGACGATAAGAGTCTTCCAAGGTAGGCAATTTTGATGATAATATGCCTTGATGATTGTTCTTAAACACCAAGTTGTGATGATATCTCGCCCACAGAAACGCATATCCATTGGCATAAGCTCTGCACATTTTTTCTCGTCTTCCACCCAATTACAGTTGATTTGTGGTGTTACAGAAGAAGTTGCCCACGTATCCATAACATCACATTCTGGCACAAACTCTTTGCAACCACATTTGTGACATTTTTCCACTTTTGGCTTGGTTGTTAGAGGATTTACAGGTAAATCTTTCTCATCCGCAAATATAGGTTCTCCACACTCAGTGCAATACCAAACAGGGAACGGCACACCAAAATAACGCTGTCTTGAAATTGACCAATCTTGGTTAAGATTGTTAACCCAAGCCATATAACGCACTTTCATACTTTCAGGATACCATTCAAGTTCATTGCCAAGTTCTTCCCACTTTTTCTTCAATTCTGGTGTGGATGTGCGAATGAACCACTGTTTTTTCGACAAGAATTCAATCGGCTCTTCACAACGCTCATGCACCTTAACCGAGTGCTTGATTGGGTCTTGTTTGAAAAGATAACCTTCTGTTTTCAAATCTTCCAAAATTGCCTTGCGTGCGTCAAGAGATTTCATTCCAGCATATTTACCAGCAATTTCGGTCATCTTTCCGCCGTCATCAATGGCTTGTTTGAGAGGAAGATTATATTCTTTCCACCACTCAACGTCCGTTTGGTCACCAAAAGTACAGCACATAACAATGCCTGTACCTTTGTCTATACCAACCTTTGCATCGGCAAGAATTTCCACTTCATTCTCTTCAAAAAGTGGCACTTTAACTTTTTTTCCAAGCAATTTTTTATATCTCTTATCTTCTGGATTTACAAAAATTGCCACACAAGCTGGCAAAAACTCAGGACGAGTGGTTGCAATAGGAATTGTTCCCGAGCCGTCAGCAAGACGGAAATTTAAATAATTGAAAATGCTATCAAGTTCTTTATCCTCAAGTTCAGCGGTGGCAACACTTGTACGGCACTTACAACACCAAGGAGAAGGTTTGTTTTCACGATATGCAAGTCCTTTCTTTGCAAGTTCAATGAAAGATTTTTGACTGGTTTTTTGACTGCGATTATCGATGGTGTCATAACCCAAACTCAAATCGCACGACATTCCCGACTTAACCATCATATCACGATAAGTTTTCTTAAATTCTTCCACCAATTCAAGAGCAATCTGCGTAAATTCTTCTCTTGGCAATGTGTGAGCACGAATTTTTTTCTTTTTTTCTACCAAAAGTTCAGTTGGAAGACCGTTGTTATCAAAACCGAGCGGATAGAAAAGATTTTTACCCTGCATACGGTGAAATCTTGCAATCATATCTGCTTGCGTGAAACCAGAAATATGCCCAATATGCAACTTTCCGCTCACAGTTGGTGGCGGAGTGTCAATTGAAAAAACTGGCTTGTTTGAATTTGGGTCAAACTTAAACACCTCGTTATCTTGCCAAAATTTTTGCCATTTTGCTTCTTTCTCATTAAAATTATATTTTTTATCTAACATATATGCCCCCTTGATATGTTCTACATCCGTTCCACCATTCACGCCACGCCCCAAATAGGCACAATTTATAGTTTTGATTATAAAAATTAACTCACAGTCAGTTATGTGATTATTTTCTTACTGCAAGACTAATTATAAATTTTGCAACAATCACAATAAAATAGCGTAATAGGCACTAACAGGTATATTTTATCATAAAATTGTCATAATTACAACAAAAAATCAACATAAATCAAACAAATAATCAACATTAATCAAATAATAATCGGTATAAATCAAACAAATACAACATTATTCAAACAAATAATCAACATTAATCAAACAAATAACAACATTATTCAAACAAATAACAACATTAATCAAACAATAATCGGTATAAATCAAAAAAATACAACATTATTCAAACAAATAATCAACATTAATCAAACAATAATCGGTATAAATCAAAAAAAATAATCAAGCAAAAACCAACAAATACCAAAACA
>CAYOOB010000024.1:0-17578 GCA_964405555.1 uncultured Lachnospiraceae bacterium
TCTTGTGCTGATGTGGCTCAGTTGGTAGAGCAGTTGATTCGTAATCAACAGGTCGCGGGTTCGAGTCCCGCCATCAGCTCCATATATATATTTGTATATTAATAAAAAGATGTTTTGTTGTATATTGTGAATATTGAATTTCAGTATTTGCTAACTTCGCAACTTCAAATTTATAAATATAACTTGTAATTCAAAATTCGTAAATGATTTTCTTGGTTTACCTTTGCAATTCGCAAGTTATGGGTGCCATTATAAATTTAAATGGGGTGGGATAGATTATGAAAGAGTGGACAGATATTCCTGAATTTAAAAAACTATGGGATGAGTCAATGGCGGATTACGAATACTTAAAAACTCTTAATTATGATAATACTAATGAGTTTGATACACCAGAACATAGACATTATGTAAAATGGTTTAAAGTATTATATAAATTTACTGAAAATTATCGAAAAGAACATCCAGAAGAATTTGATGAGAATGGAAAATTTAAAGAGTAAAAGTTGCTTGAAATGGTGGTGCTTCTTTACTATGATAATAGAGAATATATTTTAAACTAAATATAGAATACTTATTTTTAATGGAAATATATAGATATTTTATTTTTTAAATATTTCGCAGAGTTTCTTGCATACCACAGAAAAGCCTCTTGTAAAGGCAATGAGAGAAAATTTTAAAGGAGGAAAGTTAAATGTTTGTTATTACACCATATTTTATCACAAATCCTGATTGGAGTTATGAAGATCCACGAGCAGGGCGAACAAAATTAACAGATTTAGTCAATGAAAAAGTAATAAATAGTTATCTTGATTATATGATAAAAACCCATCCTAAACTTGACTGGGATAAGCTTTGTGATGTGACAGCAAGAGATATCGAAGAGTATAAACAAAATAAACACCGCTACACTTTCGAAACAAACGAAATAGGACAAAAAACTTTGGTTGCTGTGGACGGAAAAAGAATTGAAGAAGATAATTACATAAACGGAATATTAGTCAATTTATCTGATTTCAAATAAAGAAACCATCTAAACATTGTCTTCTTTATAAAAGTTAACCACATAAAAACTTAACTTTGATTAAATTAAACTTGTAATTTAAAATTCGTAATATGCAATTAAAATGGAGGTATAGAAGAGTGATAACATACGAACCACCATATTTTTGGAAAAATCCTAAATGGTATTATCACGATCCAAGGTATAATAGGTTAAGATTGACCGATGAGGCTACACCAAAAGCAATTCAAAGTTATATTAACCACTATGCTCACTATGTTTTTGGAATAGCGAGTTTGCCAAATTCAGTTGAATTAGCATCACAGTATGCAAAGGAAGATTTGGAGGATTATAAAAACAACAAAAATCGTTATACATTTAAAACAGATGAAGATGGTAATCGATGCTTAATTGCCATTGATGGAAAATCAATATAATAAAAGACATAATTATATGTTATTATACAAATATAAAAGGTTATAAACAATAAAGAATTTGCATTATTTAATTGTACTTTTCTTAATTATTGTTTATGTTAGTGCTTGTTATGATTTTAATTTGCTTTAAGGAGTGGTTGTGAATAGAAGAGGGATTTTTGTTGGTTTGACGGAATGGCAAAAAGGCAGAGGGTTTGAAATCTTTAAAAATTATTTTTCGGAGTATAATGTTGAGCTTGATTTAATAAAGTTGGACGAAGCGATTTTAAGTTTGGGTGATAATGATATAAGTATTGATGTTGATAAATACGATTTTTGCGTTATGTTATCAAGAGATCAGCACATTGCCTCACTATTTGAAAATAAAAGATGCTTTAATAATTATAAAAGTATGTGTTTTTGTGATGATAAATTTCTATCGTATATAAAACTTTCTCAATATGGTGTGCCAATGCCAAAAACAATATTGATTAAACCTTATGTATTGGAAAACAATCAAATTTTGGATGATAAGAAGAGTGAGATTGAAGATATTTTAAAATATCCTTTTATTGCAAAGCCTAATTGCAGTTATGGAGGAAAGGGGGTTGAACTTATAAATAACAGAGATGAACTCAATTCATTTTTTGACAAAATTGGAAAAGAAGAATACATATTACAGGAATTCATTGCTGATAATGTTGGAACTGATTTGAGATGTGTTGTTATTGGCGAAGAAGTTGTTTTTTCTTATAAAAGGGTAAATTTTGGAAATGTTGTTAGCAACATTTCACAGGGAGGTGTTGTTGAACAAGTTGAGGTTGGTTTGCAACATAAAGAAATGGCACTTAAAGTTGCGAAAATTTTAGGGTTAGATTATTGTTCTGTGGATTTTTTTAATAAATCTGATGTTTTACTTTGTGAAGTTAATGCAAATCCTATCTATCGTAAGTTTAAAGGTGACGACCAATACAAAAAATATGTTTATTATATTGTAAATCAAATTTATAGTAATTAGAAAAATGTTGAAAATTTAAATAAAAAATATTAAAAATTGGTTAAAATTAGTAAAAAAACAAAAAAAAAGTTAAAAAACAATAAAATGCAAATATTCAAATAAAATATCTAAATAATTTAAAAAAATAAAACATTAAAATTAAAAACGTTAAAAATTACACTAATAAATCATTCAAAATATTAAGGAGTTTTATATGAAATATGAATTGGAAGAAAAATTTTTAAAAAAAGTTGTGGTTAATGCTTATAAAACGCAAATAAAAAACAAGAAATTTTCTGTGGAAAATAAAGAAAATTCTTCTTTTAATGCTGATTTTGTTACAAGTTGCGATAGAAATATGGAAAATTACATAATTAAAAAGATTAAAGCAGAATTTCCTAATGATAGCATTGTCAGTGAAGAATTTAATCCTAATGTTGAGTGTAAAGGTAGGTGTTGGGTTATTGACCCAATTGACGGAACAGTTAATTTTATGAGAAATATTCCACTTTGGTGTGTTCAAGTGGCTTTTGTTGTGAATGGAAAAACTGAACTTTCAGTTGTATTTTTGCCAAAGTTAAATGAACTCTATTCGGCAAATGAGAGTGGTGCATATTTAAATGGTAAAAAACTTGAAATTAACAAAAATTACGATATAAGCAATTCTATTTTTTTATTGAGTGATTTTGAATCAAAATCGGACAAAATTTACGAATTTCAAACAAATATGGTGAAAGAAATTGGTAAAAAGTGTTGTAAGGTTAAGATGTTGGGTTCGGCTGGAAATGATTTCAGCACAGTGGCAAGCAGTAAGGCACAATTATACCTTTTACCTATCGTAAGAAATAATATTTGGGATTTATATCCAGGTTTGTTTTTGTGCGAAAAGGCAGGGTGTGAAGTTTTTGTGGGAGAGTTATTTAATATTAAATTATTCTTTGTTTGTGCAAATACAGAATTAAAAGAATATGTGAAGAAAATATTTAAAAAATATTCAAATTAAAATTATATTAATATTATATTAGTATTAAATTAGCATAGAATTTAATAAAAAACAAATTTACTTAATAAAAGACATAAGAAATAATGAGATAATAAAAGGAGTTGATGAAATTTTATATCACAACTCTTTTTTTTCTTATTTTATTACTAAAAAATTTGATAAATAATTTGATTGTTTAAAAATAATTGCTTATTTATTATTTTTATTATGTGAAGGTGTTATTTTATGTGGATTTAATTTGTTTTACCTAGTATATCATACGGTTAAAAGTAAATTTCTAATTTTTCTAATATTTTTTATTTTTTTTATGTTTTAAATTTTAATTTATTTTGGTATGATGATTTTCAATCATAATATTGATATAAATTTTTCCAAAATATTAGGTGCTTTTCCTAAAATTTTTATAGATTTCTTATATATAGTTAATTTAAGGTTAAAAATATAAAAAACATTTGTAAATTAGTTAATTTTATATGACAAATTTCGATAAATGTTTTATAATATAATCAGCATAAAATTGCAAAATAAATAAAGAGGAGGTTTTTTATGAAAGCACTAACAGGTTATAGTGTAAACACAGATGCTTACAAGGCTGGCTTGGAGGCTGCAAAAATGGCAGGTAAGGATAAATCTGCCAAATTAGTTTTTGCTTACATGAGTTGTGACTACAAAATCAAGGACGTTATTAAAGGTATTAAAGAAGTTTATGACTGTCCTGTGATTGGTAACACAAGTTACACAGGTGTGATTATGCCACAAGGTTACATGGGTGGTGACAAACCATTTGTTGGAATTATGGTTCTCAGCGATCCTGACATGGTGGTTGGTGTTGGTTTTGCTGACAGAAAGGCATATCAAAGTGCACGTGACGCAGGCGAGAGTGCCACAAAGGCTGCTCGCATAATGACCAAAAAACCTTACAATGAAGAACCAGATTTGATGTACATGACTGCTTCGCCAACCGAAGAAGAATTTTTCTTGAAAGGTGCAAGCAGAATTGTTGGACGTGTGCCTGTTTTTGGAGGTTCAACTGCCGACAACACAATCACAGGAAATTGGCAATTATATCTCGACAATAAAACCACAGCAGAGGGTGTTGCTGTTGCTCTTATTTATATGAAAGGTGGCTTTGCTAATGAGTTCACTGGCGCATATCGTGAAACAAAAGATATGGGTATTATCACAGAAGTGGAGGGAACTCGTAAGCTTGTTAGTATAGATAATGTTCCTGCTGTTAAGAAGTATGCTAAATGGCGTAAAATGAAAACTACTGAACTTATGGGAGATAAACTCCTTTCTGAAACTATCACAAGTCCTCTTGGCGTTAAAGATAGGTTGGGCGATTTGATAGCTATTCGTCATCCAATGTTTGCAAACGATGATTACTCAATGAATGTTGGTGCAAATCTTTCGGAAGGAACAACTGTGATTAGAATGGAAGCCACTGTTGATGAACTTGTATCTTCTGTTGGTGAAACACTTAAAAAATTAAATTCTCGTGTTAAAAAACCGGTTGTTTGTTATCATCTTGTTCACTGTGGTGGCAGACGTGCAGGTATTGGCGATAGAATTAATGAAGTTTATGAAGAAATCAAGAAAAACACAAATGGCATACCATTCATTATGGAATTTACTTTTGGTGAATATGGATATGTGGAAGATGGTAACAACACCACTGGTGGTTTGATGCTTTCATTCACAGCATTCACAAAATAAAGGAGGTTGTTTTATGCAGTGTATTATTAACGGAAAGTTTGTCAATGCAAGTGACAAATCAACAATGGATATTGTCAATCCTTACACAGGCAAAGTGATTGATAAAGTGCCAAATTGCACAGAAAAAGATGTTAAAATGGCTGTTGAATATGCAAAAAAGGCACAAGTTAGTTGGGCAAAAGTGCCTGTTCACGAAAAAGCGAGCATCCTTTCAAAATTTTTGGACTTGGTTGATAAAAACAAAGACGATTTGGCAAAAACTCTAACTCATGAAACAGGAAAACCTATCACACAGTCTTATGCCGAGGTGGCTAATATAAGAATTGCTTTTACTGCATTCATAGAAAAAGCAAAACACCTCTATGGCAATGTTATCCCTGCTGGAACTGAGGCTGGTCAAGAAAAAACATTGCAATTTACTGTAAGAGAACCTCTTGGTGTTATGGTGGCAATCATTCCTTTCAATTTCCCTGGCGATTTGTTCGACCAAAAGATTGCACCAGCAATCTTGGCTGGAAATACAATTATTGTTAAGCCACCACATCAAAACCCTTCAATATTAATTAAACTTGTTTGGCTTATGCACGAAGCTGGACTTCCAAAAGGTGTTGTTCAAATTTTGACAGGTGATGGCGAAAAAACAGGTAACGCACTTGCAAAACATAAGGATGTGCATGGAATTACATTCACAGGTTCCACAAGAGTTGGAATAATAACCTATAAAAATGCTGCAGAACACCTTGCTCATGCTGAATTGGAACTTGGCGGAAACGATGCTTTTATTGTGCTTGACGATGCTGATATTGATTTAGCTGTGGAAGAAATGGTTTGGGGCAGAATGTATAACACAGGGCAAGTTTGCTGTGCAAGTAAACGTTTCATTGTTCAAAAAGGTGTTTTGAAAGAGTTTGAAGAGAAATGTGTTGCAAGACTCAAAAAACTTGTATGTGGTGACCCTATGAACAAAAAGACTGAAATTGGTGTTTTGGTTACAAAGTCGGCTTGCGAAAGTGTGGCAAAACAAGTTGAAAAAGCTGTTGAACAGGGCGGAAGAATTATCTATGGCGGTAAAGCAGAGGGTGCGTTCTTCCAACCAACAGTCATCACAGACATTCCAAAAACAGCTGATGTTGCAACTGATGACGAAATTTTTGGACCTGTTGTTAGTATAATTCCTTGCGATGATGTTGAGGAGGCTATTGAAATTGCTAATTCTTCTTGCTATGGACTTAGCAGTTGTGTGTTCACAAAAGATATGAAAACCGCTTTCGATGTTTCTTCAAGAATGAAAGCAGGTGGATGTGTTATTAACGGTGCAAGTTTCCACCGTAGTTTTGAAATGCCATTTGGTGGTTACAACAACTCTGGTATTGGCACAGAGGGTGTTATGAGCACTTTTGATAATGTGACTAAAACGAAAACAATCACATTAAAAAATATATTGAAATAATAAAACATAATAAAGCACAAAATAAAACCTAAAATTATGTTTTTGCTTATAATTTAAGTGTGATTTTTAACTAATAAAATTAACCAATTTAGTTTGGACGAAAATCAATGTGTAAACAAAAATCAATAGGTATTCTAATTTGACAGAATGCCTACTGGTTTTGTTTGCACATTTTTTTGTTTAATTATTTAGACGTTTTTAGGGTTGATTTTGTGTTTGATAGGTTTTTAATAATTGTTATTGAATTTCTTTTATATATTTTTAATTAAAGATTATTTTAACTTTTATTCTATATATTTTTTATATCTTTTGTGTTTTGATGTTTTGTTGAGGAGTTATTAATCTTTTTATTTAACCTTTTTTTGATTATTTATTTAAAATGTTCATCAAATAGATTGGCTTGTTGTGTGAATTGGGTGTTGGTTTGTTGTGTTGTGCGTGCTTGTTGTTCGGTTGTTTGTTGAGGTTGTTCGGTTGTTTCTGTTTGAGATGTTTGTGTAATTGGAGGGGGTGTTTGAGTGATGATTTTTGTATTTTTACTTAAATTATCAGTTTTTTCATGTTTTTTGCTGTGTTTTTTGCTGTGTTTTTTGCCAAAAATCCACCATTTTTTCTTGTTTTTTGTTTTTTTTGTTATCTGCGGTGTTGGTAGTTCTTGGCTGGCTTCCACATTAACAACTGCTGGTTGAGAAGTGTTCTGCTGTTGTGTTTGAATTAAATTTGCGGTTTGTTCTTCTTTATCCTTTTTCTTTTCGTATACTTTAAATATTCCTTTGTTCACTATTACACGTATGAGTAAATACACTGCTCCAATTCCAAATATAATGTATATTATTCGTGAGAAAACACTTCCTTGATAGCCAAAAAATCCAGCAATAAAATCATATTGTAAAAGCCCGATCATAAGCCAATTCGCACTTCCAGCCAAGGTTAGTAGAAAAGCAAAAAAAGTTAACATAAACCACTCCTTTATATTTTGTTTTCTCATTTTTAGTTTTACAAGTATATTGTTTTCTCGATTTTTTATTCGTTTTTATTTAGTTATTCTATACACATTTTAGTCATAATATAGACTTTACCTTAAACTTATTTTTCGTTTTGTTTT
The DNA here is from genome assembly GCA_964405555.1 of uncultured Lachnospiraceae bacterium. Taxonomy (GTDB): domain Bacteria; phylum Bacillota; class Clostridia; order Christensenellales; family UBA1242; genus Caccovivens. Next base: position 7,688 of record CAYOOB010000024.1, read on the forward strand.
TATATTGAGTATTTTTTGTTATTATTTGAATATAATTAAAATTAATACGAAACATACACAAAAAACCTACAACTTTATTTTTTTTGTGCGGTGTATTTTGACTTTGGAGGCTGTGCTATGACTATGCGATTTGAGTAATTTTTAATGGTTAATTAGAAAATGGTTAATTTAAAGTTAAAATACATCAAGTGTAAAACCTTAAACGAACAAGTTTTTGGAATAATAATTCATTCTTATTTCAACTTTTTTTTGTAAACTTGAAAAAAATAGTTGACTTTTTTTTGAAATTAAAGTAGAATGTGTAGGTTAAAAAATTCAATAGATTGGTTTCGTAAGACCTTTTAAGGTCGGTTTTTTTTGAGGTATTTTTTAATTAAGGAGGCAAAATTATTATGGAAAAACACTATCTCACACCAGAAGGAAAGAAACAACTTGAAGAAAAATTAAATCATTTAAAAACGGTTAAAAGACCAGAAGTTGTTAAAAGAATTGGCATTGCCAGAGAGTTTGGCGACTTGTCTGAAAATTCAGAATATGATGCAGCAAAAGACGAACAAGCTCAAATTGAGGCTCAAATCAGTGAAATTGAAAATATTTTACTCAATGCTGAAGTTATCGACAAAAAGAATTTAGATTCTGATGTTGTTAATGTTGGTTGTAAAGTTAAAATCTATGACGAAGATTTTGAAGAAGAGGTGGAATATCGTATCACTGGCTCGTCAGAAAGCGATCCAAGAAATGGTATAATCAGCAACGTTTCGCCGGTTGGTAAGGCATTGATTGGTCATAAAATTGGTGAGATTATCTCTGTTCAAACTCCTGGTGGGGTGGCAAACTATAAAATTATCTCAATTGACGTCTAATTATATTTAACTGATGTTATAAGATGCTAATTGATGTTATATGAAGTTTATAAATTAAAAATACTATTAAACATTACTAAATACGAAAAAATTTTAACTAAAATAATTTACTACAAAAGGTTTGTTTGATTATTCAAAATGAGTATATTGAATAATTTGAATGAATGTTTGAATTTAATTGTTTGAGTAAAAATAAAAACAAACAAAATATCTTAAATCAAAATATTTTATGATTTTTGTTTGTTTTTTGTTTGATTTGTGTTATAATTATGTTGATTGATTGGTAAGTTGTTTTATCACTTTGTTTTTATTGTGCAGTTTGTTTGTGTTTTATATCAATAGAATAAGATAAATATGTGGAAATGGGTTGGTCGTGTGGTGGCAACACTCAAATATGTTGGTTTATTGTGATATTAACAACAAACATAACACAAAATTTAAAATCAAAATTGGAACAGGGGTTTATGACATTTTTATATTCACTCAAACTTTTAGGTTCAAATTGGGTTAAGGCTCTCAAATTTATCCTTTATTATATTGTGATTTGGGGAGTCTGCATTGTTTTATTGTTGCCTGTAATTTTTCGTTTTGGTGATTATATTACCACTTGTATAATAGAGGCTGACATTTTAACTACATTGAATGGTGTCTTTCAGAGTTCGATAGGTGCGGGTATTAGCAAGCTTATATTGACAGTTTGGGATATTTGCATGGAGGTGTTCTCTGTGAGTCCTGCTTTGGCAATATACGGGTTACTTGTTGTTTTTGGAATTCTGCCATTCTTAATCAATATTGGAAAATATACTTTTTGTGAGATGCTTTATTCGTATATGACCAGCAAGAGCAAAGTTGGTTTTTGGAGTGCGTTGGTTAGGGGATTAAAAAAGTCACATATCTACTCTGCGTGCAGAACAGTTTATAACCTTATTTGTCTTATGATTGCAATCTTTGCTGTGTATGGAGTTGCAACCATTGAAAACAACTTCTTCATATCTTACCTCTTGCCGTTGGTTCTGTTTGTGATATTGGTGGCTGTTTTCACTCTCAATCAACTGACGGTGCTTGGTTGGATGCCAGCATTGATTGTCTTTAACTGCAATATCTTCTCGGCATATCGTAAGGGTATTAAGGCTGTTGGGCGTTATATTTATTCTTCAACTATAACATCTACACTATACTTTTTCATGTTCTGGCTTTTGATTTTGATTTTTGGAATATATACCATGGTTGTGCTTGTGCCGATAACCACCACACTTTTGTGTGTGTTTAATATGGTTATGTTCTTTTCAAGTCAAGGAATGAGGTTCTATTATACTAATGAAAATATTAGAACACCAAAGAAACTTGAAGAAGTTGACAAAATAAACAAAGCTCTTTACATTATATAAATCTTATTCATTATGTGATTTGTGTTGTGTAATTCTAATATTAAGAACTTTAATCAGAAAACACAGTGGGCAACATTAAAAATGTGTATGCCAAATGGGCAAACACAAGTTTATCAAGAAGTTGCGAAAAATGATGGGTAATAATTATGTCAATTTTAGGATAATTCATCTATGTGATATCTTTATTTGCAAGATGATTTATAACATTTTCTAAAAGCTTTATTAACCTTAATAGGTGTTTATAAGAATAGAAATCATTTTAGTTTTGCATATTATTCCTGAGTAAATATTTTTAGTATCATTAATATGTTGTGTTATATCCGATGTGTTAGCTTGACAAATTGAATCACAAATGTTTAATTCGATTTTGAGTTGAAACTATTTGAATGAAAAATAAAGGGTAAGTAAAAATAATTTTAAACGTTATTTTGCTTTGCTTTTTACATAAAAAATACATGAATTAAAAGGAGAAAAAATGAATAACAAACTTAAAATCACCTTTTTGGGCGGTGTGGGTGAAATTGGAAAAAATATGACCGCTTTTGAGTATAACAACGAAATTATCGTTGTTGATGCTGGAATGACATTTCCGGGTGATGACCTTCCTGGTGTGGATGTTGTCATTCCAGATATGACATATCTTGTCAATAATAAGGAAAAGATTAAAGCAATAATTTTAACACACGGGCATGAGGACCACATTGGTGCATTGCCATTTGTTTTGGAACAAATAAAGGCTCCGATTTATGGCTCAAAACTTACATTGGCTCTTGTTGATAACAAAATGAGGGAACATCCAAAGGTTAAATATAAGTCGATGGTTGTGAAGCCTCGAAATGTGCTTAAAATAGGTGCTTTTTCTGTGGAATTTATTAAGGTTTCTCACTCAATTGCAGGGTCTTTGGCACTATGCATAAGCACTCCTGCAGGTAATGTTGTTCACACTGGCGACTTCAAAATTGACTTTGAACCTATTGACGGAACTATGACAGACCTTCAACGTTTTGGCGAACTCGGTAAAAAGGGAGTCAATCTTTTGATGTGTGAAAGCACAAACGTATGCAGAAAAGGCTACTCCTTGAGTGAAAAGAGTGTTGGAAGAGCCTTAGATGAAATTTTTAAATCTCATCCAGAAAATCGTATTTTTGTGGCAACTTTTGCTTCTAACATTCATCGTCTTCAACAAATTTTAAATTTGGCGGAAAAATATGGCAGAAAAGTGGCGTTCACAGGCAGAAGCATGATTAACATTATTGATGTTGGCATGAAAATCGGAGAAATCTCTTTCAATCGTGAAAATATGATTGACATAGATAAAATTGATAAGTATGCTGACAAAGAACTTGTTATTGTCACAACTGGAAGTCAGGGTGAGCCGTTATCCGCACTTTCAAGAATGGCAACTGGCGAGTTTAAACAAATTAAAATTGGGTCAAATGATTTAATTGTTTTTTCATCATCTCCAATCCCTGGAAACGAAAAGAGTGTTTATAATGTCATTAATTCTCTTTTCCAAAAAGGTGCGGATGTTATTTACGACGAACTTTCTGAGGTTCATGCTTCGGGACACGCTTGTCAAGAGGAGATTAAAACAATTCATTCGCTTTGTAAACCAAAATTTTTCATTCCAATCCATGGCGAGTATCGTCATTTGAAAATGCATAAACAAATCGCTATGCAACTTGGTATGGAAGAGAGAAATATCATTTTGCCAACAATTGGGGCACAAATTGAATTGACACCAAACAGTATTAAGAAAGTTGGTTTCACAATTGCAGGGCAAAGGCTTATTGACGGCTACGGAATTGGTGATATGGATAGCAATGTTTTGCGTGAAAGAAAGCAACTCTCTGAGGACGGTATATGCGTGATTGTTATGACAATAAACAATGTTTCTGGTGATGTGATTGGTGACCCATTCATTATCACAAGAGGTGTGGTATATCAAGATGAAGCAGAAGCATTTGTTCAAGACACCAAAAACATGATTGTGGCATCTCTTAAAGAACAAGATTTGCGTGGATGCGACCCAGCAATTATAAGAAATACAATAAAACGTAATGCGTCAAACTTTATTTATCGTAGAACAAAACGTCGTCCAATGATTTTAACAATTGTGCTTTTGGACTAATTTTTGAAGAATGTTGAAGAATGTTGGTTATTATAAAGTATTATGTTTAAGTGACATTATATTGAACACTTTTTATGGAATAAAGAGAAAAAATAATTTAAATACTGATCATAGTTTACCATGAATGGAGATTTGGAAATCATAGAAATTAATTGGTCGTAGGAAAGAATTTGGAAGAAAAAATGACAAATAATAACAAAAAATTATTGGTTAAAGAAGATTTAGTTGGTTTTTCAAAGAGGGTATACAATCCTATTATAAGACCACAAACCGAGGCTCTTTTAAGAAAGATTATAAGAGAAAAGGCTCAAGAATTTGAAAATGTGCAAAAATATCAAAAAGAAAAAATTAAAACTGAGCAAAATGTTAAGTTAAATATAAAGCACGAAAATGGGCAAAATGGGCAATTAATCGAACAATCAACGGAATCAAAAACCAAACAAAAAAGCAAACAGGAGGGTTTTCAAGAGTATAATAAAGGTCTTAAAATTCTTGAAATCGGTACTTTTTTGGGGTATTCTGGTGCGGTTATGTTGCAAGAGGATGAAAATACCACTTTAATTACATTAGAAAAAGATGAGCAAAATTCCATTGATGCAGTGCAAAATCTCAATAATTTGGGGTTTAGTGGAAGATTTGAGGTTGTTTGTTGTGATGCGTGGAATTTTCTAAAACAATGCGACCAAAAATTTGACATTATCTTTTTGGATGGGCCAAAAGGGCAATATTATAAATACTTACCTTATTTAAAAGAGTTGTTGAATTGTGGCGGTGTTTTGGTTTGTGATGACATTCTTTTTCATGGCTATGTTCAAGCGGATGGCAAAATTAAGCATAAACACCGCACTATTGTGAATAATATGCGAAATTTCTTGAACGATTTACAAAATGACCCAAACTTCAAGACAGAACTTTACGATTTTGAAGATGGGGTTGCTGTTAGTTATAAAACATAAGATCATAATTATTGAACTTTAAAAGTTTTTTTTACAGTAAACCTTGACTTATTGTGTTTTTTTGAATTTGGATTTTAAATTGTATTTACAATATTACTTTTGTGCATATTTTGTGTTGTTGTGATAAAATATGTGAGTCAAAATTGAATTAAAATTGAATTAAACAATTTAAATATGCGATATAATTTTAACACAGTTCTCGAATAATTAATTAGATATTTGTGTTATTTAAGTTATACAAAAAATTTTGGGGTTGACCATTAATTTATAAACCGATTAAAAGGATATATTAAATGATAGTTGTTCGTGAACTGTCATTTTTTTATTTGAGTTAAAATTTTGTTGCTAGGTTTAATCTGTTGAAATGTATTATTTTTTTTGATATATTCTTAATTTTTGTTGTATATTTTGTTATAATTTGTTACAATATTTAGGTGGATTTTGAAATTAAAATTATCGAATTTTTGCAGTCTGGCAGAAACACATTCTTTGATGTCACTTTTCAAGTACTGTCGCAAATTGGCAGTGTTTTAGGTGTGATTGCGGTGTGTGTTCTTTTTCTATGTTTTAAATACAAACTTTCTTTTTGGTATTTATTCACTTACGGTTTTGTTAATTTGATTGTGCAAATTGTTAAAAGTGTTGTTGAGCGTGTAAGGCCATTTAATGTCACAGACACAATCATCAGTATTGGCGATGCCGTGCATGATTATAGTTTTCCAAGTGGTCATGCGGCATCTGCCACGGCAATTGCAATTTTCTTAGGCTATTTTCTTTTTCAATATTTCAAAGGTAAAGGTGCTAGGGTTGGAATTGTGATTTCATTGGTGTTGTATGTGGGGTTGGTTTGTCTTTCAAGGATGTATCTTGGCAAGCACTATCTTACAGACTTGATTGCAGGAGTTGTGATTTCGGCACTGATTTGTGTGCTTGGAATTTGGTTTATGAAGTTTTGTCAAAGGCATAGAAAAAGACGGCTAATAAAAGAAAAAATGAGGGGGAAAATGCATGAAAATTAAAATGGATTCAAATAATATTATCCAAACGCAACAAATGGCGGAAGCATTTGCCAAAGTTTTGAAGCCGTCAATGATTGTGCTTTTTAAAGGAGATTTGGGTAGTGGAAAAACCACTTTTATTAAGTTTCTTGTGAAAGCATTGGGTAGTGATGAAGCTGTTACAAGTCCAACTTTCACTCTTATGAACACCTATCAAGGGAAATTTCCAATCTATCATTTTGATATGTATCGTCTATCTTCGGCGGAAGAGGCAAGAAATGTTGGTTTTGAAGAATACTTCGACAAGAAATCTCTGGATGGTTTAACTCTTGTTGAATGGCCAGAAAATGTTGAAGGTTTGATTGGTAAGGTTGATTACGAAATTGAAATTGCCAAAAAAGGAACAGAACGTAGGGGAATTGTTATTAAGGAGGTTAAGTGATGCTAAGGAGGTTAAGTGATGCTTGCAATTAACACGGCTTTTATGACAGCAAATTTGGCACTATCAACCAAAGACGGCAGGGTGTTCACGGAGGACATCAATTCAAACAGTAAACACTCCGAAAATGTTTTGAAAACCATTGATTCGCTTTGTCAAAAGGCAAGCATCGACATTTTGGATGTGGAAACGGTGGCTGTTGTGGTTGGTCCTGGGTCTTTCACGGGGCTTAGAATTGGCACATCAATTGCAAAAGGATTGGCTTATGTGGACAAGAATTTAAACCTAATTACTTTATCATCTTTGGAACTTATGGCATATATTACAATCAAACATCATATATGTGCAGAGGAGTTTGTTTGCGTTATAAATGCACTGTCGGATTTATTCTTTGTTGCATATTTTGACAAAAATGGGGTAAAATTGCATAACGAGAAGTTGATTGACCGAAAGGAGTTTAACTCAATCAAGTGCCAAAAGATTTCGCTTGTGGGTGATTTACCAGAGGAAAAAACTAAGGAGATTGAAATCACAAGTATAGACTTGTTAGAATTTGCTAAGAATGAAGAAAATAGGAAAAATTTTGTTACAATCAACGAAATGGAGCCTAAATATTTGCGACTGTCACAGGCAGAAGATAATTTATTAAAAAAATCAAAAAAATGTTGAAATTTTAGTTGACATTCGTTGTAAATCTATGTAGAATACGAAACATGAAGGGAGAAATATATGAGAAAACCTGTTTATATTAGATGTCCAAGATGTGAATTGAATTACATTGAGAAAAAGGATAAACTTTGCAGTGTATGCAAGGCAGAACTTTCTGCAAGAAAAGATGAGTTGATTGGCGATCTTGATTTGGAACTTTGTCCAATATGCAAGACGAACTATATCCAGCCAGATGAGATTATGTGTGCAACTTGTTTAAAGGAACATCAATCTAATGGTGACTCAATAGACACCGATTGGGAGGAATATCTCAATCGTGATGAAGATGAAGTTATCTATGATGATGAAGAAACAGGTGATATGGCATCTGTGACCGACCTTGATGACGACATTATTGATGATGATTTAGACACAGGCATTGGGTTTGATGATAGGTTGGATGACGAATCTTCCATTGATGATCTTGGTGATGATGACCTTGATGAAGAGTTCGATGACGATGATGACTTCGATTTGGATGTGGATGATGATGAATTCGATGACGATGATGAAAATTTAGATGATGATGACGATTTTTAGTTAAACATCCAAATTTAATTTTAAACAAAGGTTTCTATTGATTAAATTAAAGCTATTTTTAAAATTTTAAAATTATAAGACAGATTTATTGGTTAGGTGAGTTTCTATTACTTCAATTAATATTGATGACATTAAAATTAATAATCTAAAATACAAATTCTATTTTGTTTATATTGAAATAAACTTTCTCATGTTAATATTGTGTGTATCACAAATTTGTGTTAACATAAGAGAGTTTTTTGTTTTTTTCTACCTTTTTAATGAAGAGTTTTTAGGAAAGTTAAAAAGTGGTATAGATTTTTTAGGGGTAGGCATATCCTTTGTGAGCGAGGCAAGATAAAAAATAATTTTGCGTTTTCAAGATAAATTTAGATTGAGAAAAAATATGAAAGCTTTGGCAAAATTTCAAGATCTTAAACTTAGGACGGAGATTATGTGGATGTCAGGATTAATGCTTTTAAAGTGTATTTATGTCATTCAAACTCCAAAAAATTTTATATTCTCTTACCTTCAAAATATAAAAATCTTTGTTATAAGTTTTGCTTTAAAGGAGATTTTATGTTATACTATAAAAAACATAGGAGTTGGGTATGGCAAAACTTGAAGATTTCATTGTAAGAAAAACACTTGGAAACACAGATGAAAATCAAAAAAATGGAAATTCAGCTTTTAACACGCATGATTATGTGTTCATAGAATCTTATAACGAAGTAATAAATAGACATAAAGAAGAGAATTACATCTATGCATCTGATTATTCTGTTATGAATGGAGCCTGCCTTAGTAGAGAAATAAGAGGACCAAAGAATAGACGATCAACTTGGCAATGGTTGCGCTCGGCTAATTCTAAGAATTGTGTAAAAAGAGTGTTCGATGATGGCTCGCTTGGTATTAACGATGTGGGTTATACTAGTGCGGGGTTGTGTCCGGTTTTACACCTTAATCTCTCATCTGTAATCTCTGCACGAAGTGCGTCGCGTGATAATTTTAGAATAGGGGTGTTTAGAGATTTGATTGGAGAAATTGTGTATCATACCATTGAATTCGGTTTTTATCCACAAGACAAAGCAAAAAATGCTAAGGCTTTAGAGGAACTTTTTAAGAAGCGTAGATTGACTCCAACCGGCAGAACATATTCTAAATATATGGAAGAAAACGGCAGTTTTCAACAAAATGAGGAATTTGAATATGATGGTAAAAGATACGTTAGAGTTATTTCAGAAAGATATGACGGTGATTCTAGATATAAGGATGGAACCAGAGCATCAGAAATAGGAACACCAGAGTGGGCAGAAGTCCAACCAATCAAATGGAAGATAAAGAATTGGAGTGAACTTCCAAAATCTATCAATCCAAACGGAAAAGGAACTGCCAAAACTATCTATGTTAAATCTGAGGAAGGAATTACATCAGGCATTCCATTTCATCCATCTTATGGCAAAACTGAACATACGATGTGGCAAAACAGTCCATTGCGTGCGTTTTTAAATAGTTATGATTTGCATGAAGAATTAAGTAGGGGTAATGGTAACGCAAAATATATGGCTGACATAAACTATAATCTTAAAGGTAAAGGTAAAGGCTTTTTGCAAGAAGCGTTTTCCGCTTATTTTGATAAAATAAAACTTGATGAAAGTTCCAAAACTTTATAAAGATTATATTGTTCAACTAAAGAGGAAGAAAACAAGGCTTGAAAGGTTAATCCAGACAAAACCTCTGCTACTGCCAAAAGAAAGATGGCTGACACTGGAGTTATTAAAAGTATGTAAAATAAAATGCATTGTATTTAGATTTAGATGTATTTTATTTTATTTTATTTTATTTTATTTTATTTTGTTTTCTGGGGATATCTGGGGAATATAAAATTT
>CAYOOB010000025.1:0-17499 GCA_964405555.1 uncultured Lachnospiraceae bacterium
TACGATTTTTTTACAGGAATTGAAAATAACACATCCAGCCTAACCCGTGTTAATTATGCCATGGATTTAAGTGTTTTTTTTGATTATCTTGAAAAATTTGTTTTAAGAAAGCCAAAAATGCAAATAATGCTTGAAGATTTGGATAGATTGCAAGCCCGAAATATAGAGAACTACCTTTCATATCTTTCTTACTATGAATACAACGAAAAAATGTACAAGAACACCGAACGAGGAAAAGCACGAAAATTGGCAAGTGTGAGAAGTTTTTTCAAATATCTTTTCGACCACGACATGATAAAAAGTAATGTTGCAAGCAAGATTAAAACACCAAAACTTCACAACAAAGAAATTGTGAGATTAGAGAAAGACGAAGTGGCAAGAATGCTCGATGCCGTTCAAGCCCCAACAACTTTCACAGAAAGACAAAAGCACTACAACAAGAACACCAAAGAACGTGACAATGCCATTGTAACCCTATTTCTTGGAACAGGAATTCGTATATCCGAACTTGTTGGTTTAAATGTTGAAGATTTTGATTTCGAACAAGAGGCTTTCAGAGTAACAAGAAAAGGTGGAAATCAAACCATTCTGTATTTTAATTTAGAAGTTAAAGAAGCACTACAAGAATGGCTAGAAAAAAGAAAGACTCTTAAACTCGACCCAAACGAAAATGCTATGTTTATATCATTGCAAAACAAACGAATTTGTGTGCGTGCTGTTGAGAATTTGGTTAAAAAATTTGCCAAAGAAAGCACCCCATTAAAGAAGATTTCGCCACACAAACTGCGTTCTACCTTTGGCACTAACCTATATAGAGAAACCAAAGATATATATATTGTTGCCGATGTGCTTGGACATAAAGACGTAAACACAACCAAACGCCACTATGCCGCAATAAGTGAAGATATGCGAAAATCTGTTGCTGGCAAAGTAAAAATTCATAATGTAGATTAAATTTCATAATGTAAATTATTATAATGTAATTAAATATCTTATGTGTTTGAATATAAAATTTGTTTAAATGCGTGTTAAATAAAATCTGCAAAATATAAATGCGAAAGGATAAAAAAGGTTTTACAAACAAAACATATTAACCTTCAACTTAACAAAAGAACACAGGTATAATCACCTGCGTTTTTTTCATTTTGTTAATACTTATATTTTTTTATTTTCATCCTTAAATTAACATTTTTATTAGTAATATTTTTTATTTTCAGTTGAAACTTCAAAAAGTTCAATCTCGATTTGTTTGTGTATTACGCATCGTATAATACACAAAAGGTTAAATAATACGCAAACGCATAACACCTATATATTGTGTGGTATGCAATATAATACACAACAAGATGTGTAGTATGCAATAAATAATAATATCATAAAAATTTTAAATCACAAATTTACCTAAACTATACTACACCTAAATTATTACTATTTCGATTAAGTTTTTATAATTTTAAAAGTTATAATTTAAGTTATAATTTATCATAATAGCACTGTTTAATCACATCACAGTAAAGAAATCAAATATACTTTTAAACAATTCTTTTAAGAAGTAAGCACAAATGAATAATAAATATCAGTTTCTGTGCGTTCTATATTGGCATCAAGAGTTAAGTTGTCAATTTTTATCATACACCTTGACAATAAATCATACGAGAGTTTATATTTCTCGATATTAGTGTCACTATCGCCATTTTCATCATCACTTTCTTCATAAGGTATCAACTCTCCTGTTTCGGTTGGAGTTACAAATGTAATTTCACCATTAGAATTTAATATGTTACCATTTTCATCCACACTTTGATTATAAAGCGAGCTTTCAATTGCAAACATCAACTGCACTTTATTTGCAAAAGCAAAGTTGATATTGTAAATTACAAACTGCTTGTTTTGATAAGTGGTTATTTCAAGTGATATGTATTCTTTGCCTGTTATTTCGTCTTCGTAAGTGCCAAGTGTGAGTTCTTTAAATTTCCCAAGTATTTCGGATAAATCTCTGTTATTTTGCAACATGACACTATAAAACGATTTCATACCTTCTTGCTCAATATCCAAAAAGTCACCAACAGCAACATCCTCATTTGAAAACTCCAAGCCTTTTAACAAAATTGCCTCACCCTGCACTGAAACATACTCAGTTTCAATTCTTAAAACTCTAAATTCTCGGTCGCAAACTAAATATTTCCCGCTTACCTCCACTGCAAAAAGTTCTTCCCGCTCAGTAACATGAACTACAAATTTATTTGGAAAAACAGTTTCAATATTTATCACTCTCAAATAAGCAAAATTTGGATTTTCGCTGACATATTCGTTAATACTGTCAATAGACTTCTGTTTGCCCTCAAAAAGCACACACGCACCCATCCTAAACTGTCCAGCCTCAACAATTTCCTCGTCACTCACAGTCAAATTTTGGGTTGTGGAAGAATATTCAACAGTCACAGTTGAAAGTCCAAACAATGTCCAAAACAAAATTAATATAACAACAATCACACAAAAGATGACCGAAAGTGTTATAATAAGTTTTTTACTCAAATCTTCCCCTCTCTATATTGGCACCTAAAAGTTTTAATTTTTCTTCAATCTTTTCGTAACCTCTGTCGATGAATTCCACATTATTCACTGTGGTGTATCCCTCTGCTTTAAGCCCAGCATTCACAAGTGCCACACCTGCACGGAGGTCGCAAGCATACACATCCGCTCCATACAAAGTTTCCACACCAACCACACACGCAGTGCGGTCTTTAACAACAATATCCGCACCCATTTTTCGCAATTCTGGAATAGCACCAAATCTGTTTTCAAACAAATTCTCTTGAATTAAACTCACACCTCTGCTAACAGACTGTAAAACCATCATTTGTGGTTGTAGGTCAGTTGGAAAATATGGATATGGCATCGTTTGTATTTTTTCGATTGAAGAAAGCCTTTTATCTGCCTTCAATCTTATTTTATCATCAAACACATCAATTTGGCAAGCACTTTGCCTAAGAAAAGAGATTAAACTTTCGTTATGTTTTGCAAAAGCATTTTTTATCTCACAATCACCTCCACAAGTTGCAACCGCCAAAAGATATGTTCCAGCAACAATACGATCGGGCATCACGGAAAATTCCGTGCCGTGTAATTTCTTCACTCCCTCAACACGAATACAATCGGTTCCAGCACCACTAACTTTTGCCCCCATAGAATTTAAAAAGTTTTGCAAGTCGACAATTTCTGGTTCTTTTGCAACATTTACAAACACACTTTCGCCATCAAGCAAACACGCACACATCATTAAACTTTCAGTTGCGCCAACACTTGGAAAATCTAAAACCACTCTACCCGCCTTCATGTTTTGCCCATGACAATAAATATAACCATGCCTTTCAATCATTCGCACTCCCAAAGCACGAAAACTTTTAAGGTGAATATCAATAGGTCTTGAACCAATTTTGCAACCACCTGGATATGCAATCACACCACCTCTAAATCTTCCTAAAAGTGCTCCGAGAAAACTTATTGAGGCACGAACCCTATTGGAGAGTTCGTGTGTAATTTTGTTGTTTTCTATTCCAGCGGTGTTTATGTACAACTCTCTTCCGTTTAATGTTGTTTTAACGTTTAACACTTCTAATATCAACCGCATATTTTCCAAATCTGTCAAATTAACATAATTTTTAAGACACACTTCGCCATCACACAAAGTTGATGCAATCAAAATAGGTAAGAAAGCATTTTTTGAAGCATCCACTTCAACTTGCCCACAAAGCTTTTTACCACCATATATTTTTAATTTTTCATCCATTAAATTATCTTCCATATAATCATTCTATGTTTAAAGAAAATTTTTGTATAGGTTTGTTTTGAAGTTTAACATCCTTTTTCAATGTCACATCACTTGTTTTTAAATTTATAATATCAACCAATTTCGTTTTAAAATTTATAATATCAAGCAATTTCGTTTTAAAATTTATAATATCAACCAATTTCGTTTTAAAATTTATAATATCAAGCAAATAAAATATTTTAAATAATTTATATGGAGTACAGTAAATTTAGTTATTAAAACAAAACATATTATTAAAATAATATTTATTTTATTTATTTGTTTTCCTTAATTTCTTTTTCTCCTTACCTTTTCTTTTGTCTTTTTTTATTTAATATTATCTTCTTTTATATTCTTTATTTCCTTTTAATGTTAACAAAATTGTTAACAAATAATTTTAACAAGTAATTTAACAAATAATGTTAACAAATTACAAACTATTATCTTTGTTAATAAATTTGGTAAATAATTTAATTTAATAAAAATTTTAAAATGAGTTGAAAAATTTTGGAAAATAAAAAAGCACCACAATCGTAGTAGTGCTATTTTTAAAACCGCATCAAATCTTAATTTTTTATTTGTTGTCGTCTTTTTTAGTTTTGTCATTAGAAACTTTATTTTCTTTTGGAAGAATACGCTTAAGGTCAAACCTACCTTTTTCGTCAATCTTTATAACTTCAACTTCCACACTATCGCCAATCTTCACAACATCTTCCACTTTTTCAACTCGCTTATTGGAAAGTTTGGAAATATGAATCATACCTTCTTTTCCGCCACCAATATCAACAAAAGCACCAAAGTTCATTATACGTACAACTGTGCCATCATAAACATCGCCAACTTCCACATCTTCGGTGATTGAAAGGATGATTTTCTTTGCTTTTTCATTCATTTCGGTGTCCACAGAGGCAACAAACACAGTACCATCGTCTTCAATGTCAATCTTAACACCTGTTTCTGCAATAATTTTATTGATTGTCTTTCCGCCAGAACCAATAACATCTTTAATCTTTTCTGGGTTAATTGTAAACGTGATAATTTTTGGAGCATATTTAGAAATTTCCGCTCTTGGTTTATCAATACAAGCAAGCAATTTGTCCATGATATACATTCTGCCAATCTTCGCTCTTTCCAATGCCTCAGTTAAAATAGCCTTATCAATCCCCTTAATTTTAATATCCATTTGAATGGCTGTAACACCTTTCGCCGTTCCTGTAACCTTAAAGTCCATATCTCCCAAAAAGTCTTCTAACCCTTGAATATCAGAAAGCACAGCAACTTTGTGTGAAGCCTCGTCTTTAATCAACCCCATAGCAATTCCTGAAACAGGCGCCGAAATTGGAACACCGCCGTCCATAAGTGCCAAAGTTGAACCGCACACACTTGCCATAGAAGAAGAACCATTAGACGAAAGCACCTCTGAAACAATACGCAATGCATAAGGGAATTGTTCTTCGGATGGCACAACAGGTTCAAGAGCACGCTCTGCAAGTGCCCCATGACCAATCTCTCTACGCCCAGTGCTTTTAATCATGCGAGCCTCACCTGTTGCATAAGGTGGCATATTGTAATGGTGAACATATCTATTCACTTCTTCATCATCCAAACCATCCAATTTTTGAACATCGCTGACAGTGCCAAGTGTCAAAGCAGACAAAACTTGTGTTTCGCCTCTTGTGAACACTGCCGAGCCATGAACTCTTGGCAACAAGCCAACTTCGCACCAAATAGGACGAATTTCATCCAACTTTCTTCCGTCTGGACGAATACCCTCTGTTAAAATCTTTTTACGAACTTTTTCCTTTTTGATTTTATAAAGGACATCGTTTATTTCACGTTCTTTTTCTGGGAAAATTTCAGCGAAATGAGCAAGAATATCTGCTTTTGCCTCTTCTTCACGAACCTCACGTTCTGCACGCACGAAAGTGTCAAGAACATGATCGTATGGTTTGTCGGCATACTCTCTCACTGCTGTTTCAATTTCTTCTGGAATGACATAATAAGGAATTTTTGGATTGACAGGCTTGCCAATTTCTTCCTTGATTTTCTTAATTTCTTTAACAATCTTCTTAATTTCTTCGTGAGCAAACATAATTGCATCAAGCATAACACTTTCTGGCACTTCTTTTGCTCCTGCCTCAACCATTAAAACAGCATCTTCTGTTCCGCTGACAGTTAAAGACAAATCACTTTTTTCTCTTTCCTCTTGATTTGGATTGATGATAAACTTACCATTCACCAAGCCAACAAGCACTGAACCTGTTGGTCCAAGGAATGGAATATCCGAAATGGAAAGTGCAAAAGAAGAACCAAGCATTGCAAGTGGCTCTGGGCTAACATCTGGGTCGATTGAAAGTGCTGTTGCAACCACAACAACATCATTGAAGAACCCCTTTGGAAAGAGTGGACGAAGAGGTCTGTCAATCAAACGAGAAACCAAAATTGCTTTATCGCTTGGTCTGCCCTCACGTTTTTTAAATCCGCCAGGAATTTTGCCAACCGAATACATCTTCTCTTGATATTCCACTGAAAGAGGAAAGAAATCAATACCAGGTTTTGGTTCTTCACTCATGGTGACATTAACCATAACCACTGTATCTCCACTGCGAACCAAACATGAACCATTTGACTGTCCGCACAATTTACCTGTTTCAAATATTATATCTTTGCCTGCAACATTAATGACATATTTTTTATAATCCATAACTTTACCTTCTTTTAATTGTTTTTTATTGAATTGTATTTTTCTCTATTTTTTAAAGACCAGCATTTTCATCTTCATCACTATTGAAATCATCAATATCGGAATTGCTATCATACATCTCATCTTCATCTTCTTGTTTTTTATTTCCACCATTCATGTTTATACGTTTAACCAAAACTGAATACACAATATAATAAATAACATAAGTAATCAAAATTACAGTTGTTGCGGTTTGTAAAGCAGAACTTGTGTAGACAACATTTAAAATTACTAAAACGAAACAAATCAAACAAAGAATCATATTGATTATTGTAAAAATCATTTTTTTGTTCATAACAACTCCTTTTTAAAAAAGAAAGGGAGAAAAAAAACAACTCCCCCTTTCTTGATTATTTAATTTCTCTGATATTCAATTCTTTGATAAGATTTCTGTAAGCCTCAATGTCACGCTCTTTAAGGTATTGCAAGAAACCTCTACGCTTACCAACCATAATCAAAAGACCACGTCTTGAATGGTTGTCTTTCTTGTTAACTTTGAGGTGTTCAGTTAAATGATTAATTCTTTCAGTTAAAAGTGCCACTTGCACTTGAACAGAGCCTGTGTCATTTTCGGACTGTTTGAACTTCTCAATAATTTCCTGTTTTTTCTGCTTATCCATATTGCCCTCCAAATAAATTTATACTCCTATAACGAAGTTTTAGGTATGAAGGAACTCCAAAAACTGCGTCAATAGGTCATCGACGGAACCATTCTAACATAAAAGACAAAAAAATGCAACTATTTTTAAAAATTTTCTCAAAATAATTATACTTTATAAGTTTTAATTTAACACATTCCTCTTTTTATACTATTTTGTGTTTTTGCTGACAAATTTGAGTGTATAACCCGTAAAAAACTTAAAAGAAAAACAATCATGAATAAAATATAAATCATAAAGATCCCAATCATAATTTTTGGTAAGATGAAAACTTAGAATTATATAAAGCCTTATAATCAGAAAATAAAAAATAGAAAGTGCCACGAGTGATATTACTATACTCAAATCTGTGGAAACTACAAGGACAAAGGTTTAAAACCAACACCGAGTTAATCACTTTCTCTAATTATTATACATAATTTAAAATATAAAGTCAACTTTTTAAGTAAGGTAAATTAAAATTCGTCTAATCTTAAAAATTTAACCTCTTTTAACCTTTTTCATCTCCTTTCGACATTCTAACCTCATATACTAACTCCTTAACTTCTTTAAACCTACTAACTCCTTATAACCTCTTTCAACATTCTAACCTCTTTTAACCTCTTTTAACCTTTTTCATCTCCTTTCGACATTCTAACCTCATATACTAACTCCTTATAACTTCTTTCAACCTACTAACCTCCTTATAACTTCTTTCAACTTCTTTCAATCTACTAGCTCCTTTCAAACTCTCTTAACTCCTTTTTTAACCTCTTTTAATCGCTTAAAAGAATAACAAGCAAACAGCTAAGCATCATTTTTTAACTTTCTGTTTTTCTTTATTGGCACAACCTTGTCATCCTCACCCGACTTTTCAACCGACATACGCAATGCTTCCATAAGATTGGTTATCGTCTTTGGTTTTTCCGCCTTTGGTAATTGAATTTTTTGCCCAGCAATCTTACTGTCAATCGCTTTCTTAACCCGTTCTTTATATTCGTTCTTATACTCATTTATATCAAACTTTTTAGTCATGTTAGAAATTAATGTCTTGGCAAGTTCCAGCTCTTCTTTCTTGACATTTTCGGTGCTTTTTGACACAGGATTATCTTGTACCTCATCCGCAAAATGCAATTTAGAAACCACCAAAAAGTTATCAATCGTTCGCAATGCCAAAAGACACTCCTTAGTACCTAAAACCGCCTTAGCAATCCCCACTTTATTCTCACTTGCAAGTGCCTTACTCAAAAGCGAATAGGCATTTTTAGCACCATTTGGTTCAACATAATATGAGTCTTCAAAAAAGATAGGGTCGATTTCTTCCAACTTAGAAAACTGCAAAATTTCAATGCTCTCATCTTTTTTGGTTTTTAGTTTTTCAAATTCTTGATTGGTTAAAATCACATATTTATTTCGCTCGTACTCATAACCCTTCACAATATCTTCTGGTTCTATTTTTGATGGACAATCCTCGCAAATTTTTTTGTACTTAATTCTTTTACCTGTCTTTTTATGAATTAAATTAAACCCAATATCAGTGTTTTTAGTACAAGAATGAAGTGTGATTGGAATGTAAACTAAACCAAACTGAATTGCTGTCTTAATTTTTGCCATAACTCCTCCGCTTACACCTATTGTGTGCATTATGGGGAAAATAATAACAAAAACCATGAAAACATAAAAAGAAAAGCAAAAATTCGTAAAAAGAAAACACTTTAATTTAAGATATGTTTAAACGCATTATAAATAAACACATCCAACATTAGTAATAAAACAAATAAAACAAAAATTCGAAAACAAAATATTTCATTAAGCATTAATTGCGTTAAAATGAATATTTACTTTAAAATAAAGTTATTTACATTAAAACAATCATAAATCAAAATAATAAATTAACAATAAATAAAAACAAACTTAAATAGGATAAATAATAGAAAAAATAATAGGAAAATTAACCTAATCACAACCATTTAAGACAACAAAAGAACAGTCTTACTCAGTAAGCACATCACCCAATAACCACCCAATAACCACTCAGTAATCACTCTCGGTAACCTTAAGCCTTATAAACAATATAGCAGAATAAAATCTTATAAGTTACCCCAATCTATCCAAAAGAGTTTTTATAAGTTCTCTATTTTCTGCAGACAAGTTATGATACTTTCTCAACAATTCAGAATCTTCGTCATAATTTTCCGGATGCAAACTAAAAAATTTATCTGGCGTAACATCCATAATTTTCAAAGCATCAAGTAACATTTCAGAAGGCATATTCACACCGCCAGATTCGTATTTGGCAATATAGCCACTAGACATACCCAGCCTTTGAGATAGTTCTCTTGCGGAAAATCTAGAAATCAAACGAAAATAACTCAATCTTTCCACCAAATATTTTCGATATTCATTTTTATAAGTTTTCATAACACTCTCCATAACTTAATTTTAAATGTAAATTTTGTATTAGCATATTTCTAAAATTATATAAAAATGCTTGAAATTATATAAATTTGTGTTATAATATAGAATGTGAGGAAATTTATACGAATATAATGGAGGAATATGAAAAAATACTACAATATAAAAAAATCTTGTTCATTTAACGAAATGATATGCAACGCAAGCAAATTAACCCTTAAAAATATATTTGATAATCTGCGTATTGAAGGTTATAACCATTACTATTTTTCGGTTAATTCTTTGGAGAGTAACGCAATAAAATTTTTGCTTGAATATAAAAAGAAGGATGAAAATGTGAAAATATTTGTTGTGCATAACAGCGAAAAACCTTTTTGGACTGTGAAGGGAATCACTAATCTACCAATCAAAATTGAAAACGGAAAAGACGAACAAACAGCATATACAAACTATTTGGAGAAATATTGCGATAAATCTGTTTGATTAACATACCCATAAGGATTCATACCAAAAAACTTCAAAGCACATAAATACAAAAGAAAAGAATAAACAAAAAATCTATCCAAAAAAGAATAGTTAAAAATTTTTAAGTTTTTTTAAATATTGTTTTGCATTTTAAAATTTGTATGTTATAATGGCATAAAGTTACAAACTATGTCAGTATTTATTTTGTAACTTTAAGTGTTAACAATGTAACAATTCGTGAAGCTTATAAACATTCATTTTTACACTTCACCTAATCTAATGCCTAATTAAAAAGTGAATAAATTAGATAAACCACATACTTAAACATTCACACTTTAGAATTTATAAATGTTATATATCAAAACATAATAACACAACAACTCCACTTATTTCATTTAAATCTAAAAATTTTATCAAACTTTTGATTACGGCAAAATTAAAATGAATAACTAACAATTCATTTTAACTAAAACTATTATAAAAGGAAATTTAATTATGGTAATAACACTTGTAACAGACCAATTCTATCAAAGAAATCATGGAACAAACGTATCCGCTCATAGATTACACGACGAAATGGTTAAAAGAGGCCACACTGTCAGAGTGATTTGTGTGGATGAAGAAAACAACACCGCCTATGCCCTTGAAAAAAGGAGTTTTGGAAAACCAATAAATAAAATCATAAGTTCGCAAGGTATGGTTTTTGCAAAGCCATGCAAAGAAACAATAAAAAAAGGTATTGAAGGTGCCGACCTCGTACATATCTATATGCCGTTTAAACTTGGCTATAAAACAATAAAAATTTGTAGAGATATGAATGTTCCATATTCAGCCGCCTTTCATTTAGTACCAGAGAACATCACCTCTTCAATATATATGAAAAACTTTAAACCACTTAACTATTCTCTGTGGAAGAAATTTTATAACACCACATACCGCTATGTTCAACACATACACTGCCCTTCACTTATGGTTGCAAAACAACTTGAAAAACATCATTTTAACTCCAACCTACACGTCATTTCAAACGGATATAACGATTTTTTCAGAATGAAAGAGGAAGAGAAACCAGAGTTGTTTAAAAATAAATTCGTAATTTGTTTTGCTGGAAGATTTTCTCGTGAAAAGAGATATGATTTAATAATTAAAGCAGTGAAAGCAAGTAAATATAAAGATAAAATACAACTAATTTTTGGTGGAAAAGGTCCTCTGAAAAAACAAATAATGAAAATGGCAAGAAAACTGCCAAACTATCCTGTTTTCAGTTTCTTTACCCCTGAACAATTGGTTTCGTTGTTCAATTTTGCCGATTTATATATCCACCCTGCCGACATTGAAGTGGAAGGTTTAAGTTGCCTTGAAGCCATTGCTTGTGGTTGTGTTCCTATTGTTTCCAACAGCGAAAGGTCTGCAACCTCACAATTCACAGCTTCAGAACATAGCATTTTTAAACACGGCAATCCAAAATCACTTGCCAGCCAAATAGATTGGTGGATAGAGCACCCAGAAGAACTTAAAGCACATCGAAAAGTTATCGCCGAACACGCCAAAAAATTTGCTGTTGAACGCAGTATGGATTTTTATATTGATATGTTTGAAGAAGCTATCAAAGATTTTGATAAAAACTATGACGGCAAATCTAAGAAAGCCCCAAAAACAAAAATAATAAACTACTATAACTAAACATCAACTATAACTAAACATCAACTAAAACATATTTTAGAGATTTCTATTTATTTTATTATACTTAAAGGTAAATGATTGAGATTATGAAATTAGTTGAAGCAATAGGTAAAAGAGTTAAAAATCTATAAAAAGAAAAAAACTTATCTTAATATTATTTATTTAAAAATGATGATGTGCCAAGAACAACCGTAAACGATGTTATAAATATTCGAAAAACGAGTTAGCACAGACATCATTTATCAAATTTACTCTGCATTAGACTTAACTTAAAAGAAATTCTTTTCCAACCTAATGCTTGACAATATTGTTTGACAAATTAGATGATTGATTTTGAAAGATTAGAAATAACAAAATAACCAAGAGTTTAATCTCTTGGCTTTTTTTTATTTTTAGACTTTTTTTGTTTGGAATGGCGGTTTGGTAAGTTGTTGAAAATGCAATATAAAACATTACTTTAAATTTATAAGTTATTTGTTTTAAATTGTGTGTTTCCTATCAATCTCAACTTACCAAAATCTCAACTAACACAAACTAACACAATTAAATTGGTTTAAAATTTTCTTGCAATCATCGTTTTAACAAACATTATTTGTCACGCTCGAAATCAGTTTTATCTTTTTTATTTTTAGTAGCTTCTTCACGAGGAATTTCATCCTCACCTTCTCTAAATTCACGAACATAATTACGTCGTTTTTTATCGTTATCTCCTGCTCGAAATTTATCTCCGAACATAGGTACAGGTTTATTCCCTTTTTTATGTGTACTTTTTCTCAATCCTTCTCTTAATTCTTGTTCTTTACGAAATTCTGTATAACTTGCATAAGCTTCCGTTCTGCTGTAATCTCTTCTTCCCTCAGGTTTCCTTTCTTCCATTTTTTTCTCCTTAATTAATCTTAGTTACATCATATCATAATCTCAATGCGTTGTCAATAGTATTAAAAGATTTGGTTTCTAAATTTTCTTTATTCAGACTAAACAAAAACTTTTAGCAAAAATTATTAATTGACATATTAACAAACATTCACCACATCTTAAACAACATTATTACTTACCACAAATCTTTAAAAGACATTAAACTCCAATCTTAACCGTTCCGTCAATCCAAGACGCAAAAAGCGAACTTAAATTTATATTAGCACTTGAACTAAAACTCTCAATTAACTTTTGGGCAGAAGAATTTTTGTAAGCATATTCCTCATAATACTCCTTCAAACACTTAAAAAATTTGCTATCACTCATGGTTGAGCGAATACAATCAAAAAGCAACATCCCCTTTGTGTATGTGCAATTCACATACTCTGGTTCGGTGGCATACTCGCTTAAATTTCTGTTCATGCTCTCGTCACACTCCCCATATATTGACGAAAATATGCGAACAAAATTTTGATACATTGCAGTGGCATTTTCCATAATAGTGTCGTATTTTAAACCGTATTCTTCATTTATCTCATAGAAAAGTGCACACGAATATTCCGTCAACCCCTCGTCCACCCATGCGTTAGTATATTCATTATTTCCCACAACTCCATACCACCATTGGTGAGCAATTTCATGCACAATCACATAGTCAACATCATTACCCTCCAAATCATCGGCAATCATCACAAGATTTGGATATTCCATTCCGCCAAAACAAAAATCGTTCTTAACAACCGAAAGTTGTGAATATGGATAATTTCCAAAAAGTTCGCTAAAAGTTGTAATTGCTTTAACTGCCGTTTCTAAATGCACTTGTGCGTCCTCGTCATCATAATAGTAATATTTCACGGTAACACCATTCACCTGCGTGCTAATCACCTTAAACTTTTCTGAAAGAACAAAACAAAAATCTCTCACCTTGTTTGCTGAACAACTCACCGTCACCACACCATTAGATTCAATTTCACTTTCAACCTCGCCTGTGCAAGCAATCGTATAACCTTGTGGATAGGTAATTTCCACTTGAAAATTGGAAACATCACTATAAAAAGGGTCGCCGTTCGCAGAAAAACCATTCTTTACAAAACCATTTTCATAAACACACACAATTGGAAAAAAATTGCCAAAATTTATAGTGCTGTTGCCATAGCCCAACCTGTGCCTAATATTTGCAAGATTAACACAAAACTCCAATTCAATACTTACCACTTCATCAGGATATAGTTCTTCCGCAAGTTCCACAGTTAAAATTGCTCCGTCCTTCGAAAATGAATAGGTGGCATTTTGTCCGCTCTCTGTCACCGAAAATAGCTCCAAATTTCCATAACTAATTCCATTTGGATATGCTCGTGTGTTATACGATGTTGAAACAACCTTCTGCCCCTCTGCAAAAGCATTTGCATAAACAAAAAAGCATACCTCGCTTAAAACATTATTCGTGTTATTTACATATTCCACCACTTCCGTCACCTGCAAACTTTTTGAAGAGTCGTCATATACAGCAGAAATTTGGTAAGAATTTAAACTTTCCTCGCTTGTTCCACATCCAACCAAAAAAAATGGCAAGCATATAACCATAACCAACAACAACGCAATTTTTTTCATGAAGTATCATATTCATATAGAATAAAAAACATTCATTCAAAAAGATTGCCAAAACCGTTTTAATTGTGTTATTATATATTACGATATAGTTGTGTTAAAAAAGTTGCGTTATAAATGTTTATGCTTTACTGCAAAACAATTTACGTTAACATTCACGTTTAAACATATTTACGTTTAAACATATATAAGTTTAAACATATTTACGATTAAACACATTAACGTTTTATTATATTAACTCCAAAACACATTGTTTTTTAGCACATTTGCATTAAAACATTTTCGCCACTAAACACCAATAATCAAAACATTTCAATTCAAGGAGAAAATATGGCTTTTTGTAAATATTCCATTGATATGATTGCAAACAACACCACTGTTGTGGATAATATTTTCATAAATAATTATCTTCCGTATGCTGACGCCGAAGCAGTGAAAGTGTATTTATATGGTCTTTACAAGTGCCAAGACTCCAATTCTGCCGACAACACTTTGGAACATTTTTCAAAAGAGCTCCATTTAAGTGAAGAGAAAATTTTAAAAAACTTTGAGTATTGGCAAGAAAAAGGTTTGGTTCAAATTTTGAATGTCATTCCGTTTGAGGTTCGTTTTTTGCCAATCAGCGATGTGATTAACAACACAAAGAGATATAACGAAAAGAGGTACTCCAACTTTAACGCACAAGCACAAGAGATTTTGCATGGAAGAATGATAACACCAAACGAATATCGAGAGTATTACGACATAATTGAGCGTCTTCATGTAGAAAAAGAGGCACTTTTGCTGATAATTGATTATTGCGTAAAGTCAAAAGGAGATAATGTTGGTTATAGTTACATAACCACGGTTGCGAAGAATTGGATTAACCAAGGATTGTTAACAGCAAATCAAATTAAGGACAAAATTTTAGAAATGGACACACTCACCTCCATCATGGAAGGTTTTGTGAAAGCAATAGGAATAAAGCGTGCCTTCACCATGGATGAGTATGAACTATACAAAAAGTGGGCTGTAAGTTTTGGATTTGACGAAACGGTTATAGAATATGTGGCAAAGAAGATGAAAAAGAAACCGAGTGCCTACATATTTGAAAACATAGACCGTCAACTTGAAAGATATTATTCTCAAAAACTTTTCACTATTGAAGAGATTGAGAACTTTGAGCAAGAACGTAAAAAATCCAACCAAATTGCACGAAAAATCACCAAGAACCTTGGGCTTTATTATGAAAACATCGAACCTGTTGTTGATAACTACATCTTTTCGTGGTTAAACATGGGTTTTTCGGAAGGAATGCTTGAACAAATATCAAACTATTGTTTC
Organism: uncultured Lachnospiraceae bacterium; assembly: GCA_964405555.1. Classification (GTDB taxonomy): domain Bacteria; phylum Bacillota; class Clostridia; order Christensenellales; family UBA1242; genus Caccovivens. Next base: position 15,602 of record CAYOOB010000025.1, read on the forward strand.
AAAACCAATGTTCGCACACTTGACGGAATGAATAAATTACTTGTGAAGTTTCATAAACTTGGCATTTTAACCGAAAATAGTTTGGCGGAATATTTTTCAGGTGTGTTGGCAGTAGACAAAAAAATCAAAGATATTTTGGAGAGTATTGGGCTTTCTCGCAACGTTAACCAATACGATCGAGATAAATATAAAATTTGGACAGAAGTTTGGACAATGCCAGAAGATGTGATTTCGTATGCTTGCACCCTCGCCTGTGGAAAAGAGCAACCAATGCAGTATCTGGCAAGTATAATATCCTCATTTCACGATAAGAATATAAAGACTGTGGAAGATGCCAAAAATTCAAACCTTATTGCCAATCCAAAAACGAAGAAAGCAAACTTCTCAACTGGACGTAGTTATTCAAAAGAAGAAATGAATGCTCTCTTTCAATCCATAGACGAAATTGAAGTTTAAAATTATAAAATGTTAATTAAAATAATCTCAATCAAATTAAAATCTATAAATTATATTTAACAAAATCATAATTAACAAAATTAATTTAGCAAAAACATATTTGACAAAAACTAAATTTAATAAAAACTAAATTTAATAAAAAAATCAAATTAAAGCAATAATCCAATTTAGTAAAAAATTTAAACTATCCCCTCTCCATTAGAAAACAAATTAGACAAAGAAAAAAAATCCAGTTTTAAGTTTAGTTAAATAAATAAAAATGAGGTATGAAATGAAACAAGAAATTTTAAGAGATGCAAAAAACATCATTTTGCAAAGGAAATTGAACGCTGAGTTTGAATATGAAGAAAAAATAAAACCACTCACACAAAATGCGGAATACAGCAAATTACAAAAAGAACTTGCCACACTCATAATTGAAGAGGCAAAATCTCTTGCTTATGGCATGACGGAAGAGAGTAAAAAACTTAGCAAAAAAATTGAAGAGGACAAAAAGAGAATGGAGCAAATTGCCAAAAAAAATGGTTTGAGTGGTGTTTGTGTGAACTATTCTTGTAAGACTTGCAAAGATGAAGGATATGTTGAAGGAAAGATGTGTGAATGTTTAAAGAAAGAAATTTCTGGTTTACTTCTTAAAGGTAGTGGTTTTGGAAAATTGGAAAATTTTGCTGATGCCAAAAAAACTTGCGGAGAACTTCTGCCTATATATAATCTGATGCAAAAATGGTGTAATAGCGATTTTAAGAAAAATTTAATTTTCATTGCTGGACCAACTGGTGTTGGAAAAACCTATCTTATGCGAGCCATGGCAAATGAACTTATCAGCCGAGGAAAGATTGTTAAACTTACAACTGCTTTCAATATGAATTTAGATTTTCGGGATTTCACAAAGTATCACAACGAAGAGTGTATGAAAAAATATTTGAATTGTGAAGTGCTTTTTATTGACGACCTTGGCACCGAACCAATTTTTAAAAATGTCACATTAGAATCTTTATATCTCATTATCAACGAACGAAAGATGCGAAAAATACCAACAGTCATCACCAGCAATTTAGATATGAACGACATAAAAGAACGCTATGACGAACGAGTATTCTCCCGCATTGCCGACAGAGAAACCTCAATCACCATATACCTTGATGGTGATGATAAACGCCTAAAAAACAATAATAAAAATTAGTCGAATTAATAATCAAAAAAAAGAAATAATTAACAATAAAAAAAAAAAAATAATTAAAAATAATAAAAAAATAATAAAATAATTACAAAAAAATAATGAAATAATAATAAAATAATAATAAAATTATAATAAATAAAAAAATGTTAATTATTTATTAATTAAAAATTAAACAAAATAAACAAATAAAACACCAAATTTCAATATTTTGCATGAATTTTGGTGTTTTTTAGTGTATTTTAGTGTTTTTTATACATTTTTT
>CAYOOB010000026.1:0-15758 GCA_964405555.1 uncultured Lachnospiraceae bacterium
CTGATAATTCTTGATATTTATATACCAATTTTCAGTCAACAACATATTTGGAATGCGTGGAGTAACCACAACCAAACAGTCAGTGCGTTGTTTGTTTTATGGTATTGTTAGTACAAATAAAAAGGTGGCATTTTTTACCACCATGTTTTTCATGTTTGTTTTTATGATTATTTTTTATGATTTGGTAGTCGTCTTTGGAATCTTTAATTTTATGTCGAGATAAAATTGCTCTATCATCTGCTGTGGCAAAATATTTTCATAAAAATTTTAAGTTAGTGAATTATATTACATACAAAAGCGGTTGTTGGATGAAATCTTTTCAAGTTGATTACGCAGAGAGTTGTATTTATCAAGGGTGGTTAGAAGATATCGCTCTCGTTCTTCTTCATCCATCTTTTTCATTTTCTTATCATCAACAAGGTAGTGCACTGGGTTTGTTACTATGCCCTCTTGTGATAAAAGAAACTCCACTTTACTTTTAAACTCTTCATCTTCGTTCGAGATAACTTTTATTTTTGTGTTTGTGGTATTTTCCTTGCCTATAAGACGCCTTTTTGCTTTCTGTGCAAAATTTTTTAACATATCGTTCTTCATTTAAACCTCCTTCAAAAATGACCTATTGCACTTTTGATATACGAATTTTACAACAAATTTTGACACTTTCCAAAGAACATTTTTTCTAAATATGTCGAATATTCTCTAATTTTAATAGATGTTATGTATTGCATAACTTTTGATGTGTGATTGATAATATTTTAATTTTTTTGATTTATTAACATTTTTACAATTTTAATCATATATGGTTCTATGAAAAGATTTAGAAAAAATAAAGATATATTGATTGGTAAAGATGTGGTACTTGGCAAAAATGTGAAGATTGAAAGCGGTGTTGAAATCTCTGGGCATAGTTTTGTTGGGGATGATTGTGTTATTAAGTCGGGCTCACGCATGAAGGATGTGGTGCTGGGTGGTGGCTGTGTGGTGGACTCTTCTATTATCGAAAAATCAAATTTAGGTGCAGAGTGTAAAATTGGACCTTTTGCTAATGTTCGTTCTAATTGTATTTTGGCGAATAATGTGAAAGTGGGTGCTTTTGTTGAAGTTAAAAATGCGTATGTTGGTAGTGGTTCAAAAATGGCACACTTGTGCTATGTGGGCGATGCTGAACTTGGCGAAAATGTGAATGTTGGTTGTGGGGTGGTGTTTGCCAATTATGATGGCAAAGAAAAACATAAATCAAAGGTGGGTAATCGTGTTTTTATTGGGTGTAATGTGAATATTGTGGCACCAGTGAAGATTGCGGACGACACCTACATTTGTGCTGGCACAACAGTAACAAAAGACACAGAGGTTGGGGATTTTGTTATTGGCAGAGTTAGACAAGAGAATAAAAAGCGTCGTTAGTTGACCCTTTTAAAATATCATAAATCAAGAGAAATCTTAACCAAAAATGGATTAAGGTTTTTCTTTTTTATTAACTTTTTTAACTGTAAATTATTAAATTTTTTATATGAATAAGATAAAAATTCAACAAGGTAAGTTAAACTGACTTTATAAAATTTTAAATAAAAGGTTAAAAAATTATAAAAAAATAATACAAAATATAATTCTATATGTTATACTAGATTTGAAAGAGAATTATTATGTTAACATTATAAAAGAGAAAAAAATAAAAGAGAAAAATAAAAGAAAAAAAATAAAAGAAAAAAATAAAAGAGAAAAAAGTTATATTCATGGAAAATGCTAGAGGGAGAAATTAAAATTATGGTAAAACATAAGAACAAAAAAATTATTGTGTTTCTATCAATTTTTTTTGCTAGTGTTTTATTAGCCGTTGCTTTAATAATCACACGCTTTGCGACGCAGGATAGTATTGAAAACCACTTAAACTTATCTGTGATAACTCTATCTAGTGAATATGCATACACCATTGATGACTCTGCGGATTATTTAGGTCAGCCTGATATGGTGCGTACTAATTCGGGAAAATTTATCACTGTTTATCCTGAGGGACATGGGTATGGTCCATTGCGTATGAAGGTTAGTTTTGATGGTGTAAATTGGACTAGTGTTGAAACACCATCTTCGTGGGAAAATTCACAAGAAACTCCAACAATATATACACTTGATAAAGTTGACGGAACTCAATTGATTATTGTGATATCGGGAAAACCATATTGGACGCTTGCAGGACTGAGTGCGGACGGTTTCCAATATAGCATTTCAAGTGATGACGGCGAAACTTGGACAGAATTTGAAACTGTTTATAGTCCGATGGATTGTATAGTTGCGATGAGTAGTTTGACACAGTTAAAAGAAAATGGAGAATTTGTAGATAAGTGGCTTGGGACTTTTCATACGCACAAATTTGTTAATTACAAAACGATTTTGTCTTTTGATGATTCGGGCAACATTGTATGGTCAACGCCAGAACCTATTTTAGAAGAATATCGTGATATTGAGAAGAAAAATAAACTTTGTGAAATCGAAATTATTCGAGATGACAATACATTGATTATGTTAACACGCAATGAAGCACGTGGTGGAAAAACTTCAATGATTTCGTATTCGTATGATGAAGGTGAGAGTTGGACTGAACCGCAATATTTGCCAGTTGATTTATCGGGAGATAGGTTTAAGGCGGTTTACGATGAAGTGAGTGGTAAGGTGCTTATCTCATATCGACAAATTGTACCATTTAAACCAAATGCACTTTCGTTGACAAAGTTTATGACTTACGGTTGGGTGATGCTTGTTTGTGATATGGATGATTTATATAATTTAAATGGTGATACAATTGGTGATTATATAATTTTGCTTGGAGCGGACTCATCAGGCGATTGTGGATATAGTGGTGTTGATGTAAGCAATGGTGTGATTACTGCTGTGTCGTATGGAAACTTTAATGGAGAAGGAACATCAATTCGTGGTGTTCAATTTACTCTGGATGATATAGAATTATTATTTTAAGTTTGCCACTTTTGGTAAAATAGAAATTCAGCAATAAGTGCGATTTTGAGATTTAGAAGTTTATAAAAAATTATATTAATTGGGTTGTTTGTTAGATATCAGCAACAAAAAACTACTGAGATTTTTAAAAAGAGTTGAATCTATTATAATTGAATGATTAAAAACAAAAAAACGAGGAAGTTATATCCTCGTTTATTGTTATCCTTATTGTTATGGATGTTGCAATGGTTTTGTTGTTTATATCGATATTGTTATGGATGTTGCAATGGTTTTGTTGTTTATATCGATATTGTTATATTTATTTTAATATGGTTTTAGTTATAAATTTTATTTCACGAAAATTTCAACTTGTTGTTTCAAAACTTTGAAGTTAAAAGAACCATAAAAGCCTTTTTCGCCATCTAAATTTATTACTGTTTTTTCTGGCAGGGCAACAGAGAATTCGTCTAATTTCAATATAATACACTTTTTATTACGTGCCACATTTTTCATTCCAAACAAGAACAATCTAAAAACCCTCAAAAGAGAAGATAACGAAATATGTTTCTTTAATGTGGTTTTAACTAAAACAATATTTACATAGCCATCATCCACAGTTGCGGTTTTATCGATTTTGTATCCAGCCACATATCTGCTGTTGGTAATGATTCCAAGCACAAAACTGCCAGAAAGGATGTTATTTTTATACTTCAAAACCAAACCAAACGGCTTGGAAGTGAACAGCTCTTTTGCACCAGAAGTAAAGTAGGCAAGTCTTCCAAGGTGTTTTTTGGATTTTTGGGATGTTTTGTAACTTGAACTTGTGAAAAGTCCAAAGCAACAAACATAGATGCCATATTTATCATTTACTTTAAAGATATCGTGCTTGATGGTTTTTCCAGTCAAAATGATTTTAACTGCCTTTTTGACATTTTTTGGAATTTTTAACGAGTGTGCAAGGTCGTTAGTGGTGCCTGTTGGAATATAGGCAATCTTTGGTCGATTTTCCATTTCTGCCAAACCGTTGATGACCTCATTCATTGTTCCATCTCCACCAGAAACAACAATCACATCATACTTTCCACAAGCCTCTTTGGCAAATTTTCCAGCATCACCCTGTTTTTGAGTTGGGCGACAATCAACAACATCAAACTTCTCTTGAAGTTTTGATATGATGTAATCTTTAAGTTTGGAATTTTTTTGTTTTCCACTTGTTGGGTTATAGACATAAACACAATTCATAGTATAATTATAACATTAATTTATAAAAAAAGTAATTCTTTTGACTTAATTTATCAAAAAAATAATTAAAACTTTGATAAAAAGTTGAAATTTTTAAATTATACAAAGTCGAATTAAAAAAAACAGCGAGTCGAAAAATAAAAAAATTAATTTTTTTTGCTATTGCTTCTTGTATTATAGAAAGTATTGTGCTATTATATAGTAAGGAGATAGGAGATTGAGTTTACAGCGAATTAAGAAAGAAGGAAAACTGAAAAAATATTGTGAAAAAATTTTAAAACTTGTTGGCGAAGGGATGTTCGGCGGTGGCTTGGAAGAAATGCGGGAATATTCTGTGAAGAACAAAATTGTGCCTTCAAGAGCGAAGTTTGATAAAGTGTTAAAAATTCTTAAAAAGAATGGTGAAGTTTGTGTCAGTGGAAAAACAGTTGTGATTGCTGTAGACAACGTTAATGGCATACCTGTGCCTTTTGCTTATATACCTCAAAAAACAGTAAGTAAAAATGAAAGAAATGAAAGAGATGTTAACAGAAGTGTGGATATGGAAGACACCATTTTGGATGGTATCACCAAGATAAATAAAAATTTGATAACCGGACGGGTGATTAAAACTAATCATGATAATTTGATTTTTATTGCCAACAATGGCGATTTTTATACAATTTTAAATTCTGCTGAAGATAGAAGTCGATTTCAAGATAAGATTTGTGTGATGGATATTGATGATTCTTCAAAAAATGGCATGAAAATGGGTCATCTGATTGAAATTGTTGGTGAAGCAGGAAATCCTATTTCGGAGTATGATGCCATTGCAAGTTCACATGGAGCAAACATGAGTTGGGAAGGTGAAGAACTTCAAAAAGAAATTGACCAAATACCAACACACGTAGACTTAGAAGGAAGAAAACTTGTTGACCAAAGCGGAAATATTTTGCAAGAAGGACAAGGTGATGCGATTGTTGATTTGCGAGAACTTCCATTCACAACGGTCGACCCAGCCACTTGTAAAGACATGGATGATGCCATATATTCTACATACGAAAACGGCGAATTGGTTGTTTACACAGCTGTTGCCAATGTTCCAAAATATGTCAACTTAGACAGCGAAATTGGAAGAAAATATATTCAAGGTGCATTCACAATATATTCACCAAACAAAGCATATAACATTCTTCCAACAAAACTTTCCACGGGGATATGTTCGTTGAATGAAGGACAAGACCGCTTGGCAGTTGTTGTCAAAACCGTAATTGACGAGAAAACAGGAAAACCAAAATCATCCAGAATTATGGATGCGGTTATCAATAGTCACGGCAAATTTTCATACATTGAAGCACAGGATATTTGTGATTTTTCTAACAAAAGTATGGAAGAATTAAAGGAAAAAATCTCTAGCGGAGAAAATTTAACTATTGCCGAACAGATTTTGTTTAATGAGAAGGCTTCACAGGTGCTTTGGAAAGGTTTTAACAAAAGAAATACCTTAAGTTTTGATACGCAAGAAGAATACGATGTGGTGTTTAATGATGATTTGAGCCAAATTGAAGATATTGTTCCAAGTGAAAATTGTGCCTATCATAAGGTGATTGAAGCATTTATGCTTACAGCAAACGAAGCAACAGCACGGTTTGCAATTGAACACAAATTACCAAACATATATCGTATTCATGATATGCCAGACTGCAGAAAAGTTGAACAAGCAACCGAATTTTTCAATTTTTTGGGAATAAGTTTTGACGGTGACCTGTCCGTGCGTGGCATAAAAAAGTTGCTTTATAGACTGAAAGACACACCGGAAGAAGTGATTGCTAACAGGTTTTTGGTTAGGATGCAAAGTAAAGCGGAATATACAGACAACCTTAAAACATATTCAACAAGCAAAGTGAAAAAGATCAATAACAATCGCCGATTTGAAGAAGAGGAAGGGTTTAAAGAAATGGTTTCATCGTTAAGCGATGAAGAAAAAATAACTCATTTTGCACTTCAAAGCATAGCATATTCTCATAGCACATCTCCAATAAGGAGGTTACCAGATTATGTGACACTTAATAATATAATTGCTTTTATAAATGGGCATGAAGAGCAAATGATAGATCCAAAAGGCGTGCATGAGATTGCAGGATGGGCAAACGATTTACAAAATGAAAATACTTTTGCTGAGGAGGAATTTAGTGAATTTAATTCGGCTTGCTATTGTGAAGATAAGGTTGGTATGACTTTAACAGGAGGAATAGTAAGCGGTTTTAAAAGACGAAACGGACTTGACGGAATAGAAAATCTTGATGTTGTTGTGGAAGAAAAGGAAAAGGGGATAAAAATTCTTGTTCCAGCCACAGAGTTTGTGGGGAATGTTAAGAATGCAGTTGTTTCAAAATCGGGTGTGGCAATTATAAATAAATACACCAACAAACCGATTGTTACGCTATGTGAGGAAATAAAAGTAAAAATTACAAGTGCAGACAGAAAATCACATATAGTTAGAGGTTCAATAGAAGTCGAAAAAGTAAAGACAGAGAATGGTGAGAAGTTAGAAAATAATTATAATGATTATGTGGATTTTCCAGTTTATGGTTTAGGAGGTCGTTCTCAATCAAGAAAAAGAGAAAGAATGCTTACCGGAAGAAAATATGATCGAGAAAATAAAGAGGAAAAAAGAGTACAAGAAGGAAATAACAGAGTGAAAGACGGAGGCAAAGGAAACGGAAAAGATACTCGAAAAGAAACTCGTAAAAGATATCCAAGGAATATCACACTCTAAATATCGAATTAAATACATAAAATTATTATAAATTATAAAATATCATAAAAATAAAAATAAAAAAAAATAAATAAAAAAATATATAAAAAATAAAAAAAAATAACATAAAATGCAAAAAAACAGGAAGTTTTCCTGTTTTTTGTTGTTTTTTAATATTTTTTAATTATTTATTATTAATTAATAATATTATTTTTCAATTATTTTTCAATATCTTTTTAATTAGTTAATAATACATTTTTAATTATTAAGTAACATTTTTTAATTATTTATTATTAATTTATATTTATTATTAATTTATATTTAATATTAAATTTTATTTAATAATATTTTTTATATTATTTTACATTTAAATTTGATTTTATTAATTTTTCTAAATTTTTGCTTAATTTATAATTTATATATTATTGTGTTACAGTAATTGATAAATTTGCATTATCATAAATGAAAGTTAAATATCCATCAATACATTGATTAAAACCGGTTTCAGATGTTCCAGTACCAATAGTATTAGTAATTTTTAAGGAGGTTATGTGGTTGTCAGTTGGGTCGGCATAGTAATATGCAGAAATAATATATTGACGATTTGGAACATAGTCAAAAGTGATAGTGTATGAGCTTTCTGTTGTGCTTTCTGTTTTAACTTTGCCTATGTCTGTGCCATATTGTTTGTATTCGTCGTAAACTTGAATATAAATATCATAACCTAAACTAATAACTTTGGATAAATCTAATGTAACACTTGCTGTCCAAACTTCATCATATAAATCTTCTCCATAATTTACAACTTCAATCTTTTTTGTAAGTGTGGCGGAATAGCCAGTGTTAGAAGAACGGATATTAAAAGTTAAATAACTTACACCAACATCAACTTTGGATAAATCTATTGTGAAATAAAGATAATTTACATAGGATTCTCCGCTATCAGAAGTGTAGGCTATAGCATCAACAGGAATAACATCTTCATTTGAAGAAGTTATGGTGACAGTAGGATTAATTACTGTGCTTTCAAAATCAATATAAAATTTATCTTTTGCCCAAGAAGTGTCTGATTCTTGTGCTTTTGCAATTTTGTCTGGAATAATTCTGAACGAAGCACTATTGTTTGATGTCACTTCTTCATATTGTGTTATTGAAACGATAATTTCCACATCACTTGCTGGCATTGTGAAAGTGTAGGTTGTGTTATCCACTTTTGTGCAGTCTTTGTTGTTATATTGCACTTGATTAAGTTTATAGTCGTCTGTGTTATACAACTGAACGGTTAAGGTTACCGTTTCGCCCTCTTGTGCAGTTTCTTTGTCTGTGCTTATGGTGTAGATATCAGATTGCTCTGGCAGGGTTATTGTGTAGGTTGTGGCTTCTTCTTCGCTTCCACCTCCGCAGGCGGTTAGCAACACACCACCAATCAGAAGTGTCATGCATAACAAAAATGTTAAAAAGATTTTTTTTATAGAAAATACTTTATTCATAGTTTTATTCCTCGCTTTAATATTTTTATGATTTTACAAGATTGTGGTTGTAATTCAATGTTTTGTTGTGTTAACTATATTATGCATAAAATAACCAAAAGTATAGTTGTTTTAAAAGTTGTTTTAATAAAAAGTTGTTTAAAATGAAAGGTAATTATTTAAAGTGTCAAATCATCCTTTAAGAATTTTGGATATTTAATTCAAATTCCATATAAACAGGGTTGTGATCGGAATACATAAAATCGGTGTCAATATTTTCGATAAAAGTTACTGTAACATTATTTGAAACAATAAATCCGTCAATAACCACACTGTAATTCACACCTTTTTCGTAAGCCATGTCGGTTGACCTACAAGTTGGAGCATTTGTTGCTGAGGCAAAGGAAAATCCGTCTGGTAAATCTTCTTCCGTGATTTGTGCCACCCAGTCTGGCACTTTTTGTTGTGTTTCAAACAGGTTTAGACTGTCGGCAATGTCGTGGTTCCAATCTCCGCCAGCAATAACATAGTTTCCTTTTGCGTATTCTTCTTCCATAATTTCAAACAGCATGGCAAGTTGAAGTGCACGAATTTCTCCGCCTTCATCATAGGCACTCATGTGCAGGTTTATAAGCACAAGTTCGGCAGTTGTGCCCTCAATCGGCAAACGATTGATTTCAAAACAGCGGTCGAGGTCGAAGAATCGTTGGAAAAATCCTTCATCCACAGGGAAAGACCTTCTCACACTTGACGAAATGTTATATTTAGAAAAAGTTGCAATTCCAGAATTAACCGAACCCAATGGGTTTGTGAATGGATAGAACAAATATCCGCTATGGAAGTTGCTTGCATAGGTGGAAGAATATCCTTCAAAACTTTCTTGCAACATTTCATATTCGTTGATGGAATAACTGCGGTTTGCTTTGGTGTCTACCTCTTGAAAGAAGGCAAAATCAGGGTTGTATGATAATATGGTTTCAATAGCACCATTTATGTTGGTCAGCACGGTTTCTTCATCTTTTGCTCGGCTTCCACTTCCGCTCGTTTTTGTTCCGTCAAGCATCTCGCCAGAATCCATAAAGAAGTCGAAGTCTTGTGAATATGCTCCAAAACCAATGTTGTAGGTTGTGATTGAATAGGTTGTATCCAAACTTAACACTTCCGATTGATTGTTTGTGATTTCAAGTTCCAAATTGTCATCAATGCGATAATATTGACAGCAAAGATATATTATGTATCCCACAACAGTCAAAAACACCGCACCAATAATACTTAGCAAAACTATGCTCGTGATTTTTAAGCCTTTTTTAAGCCCATTGCTCATATCATCCTCCTTTAAAAGGAGTATAACATGACAAGGAGGGTGTTGGCAAGCAAATAAAGATTTTTACACTGGCAATTCCCTTGAAAAAAAATAGAATTTTTTAATTTATTTTTTTATTTAAAAGTTCATTTTTCTATCATTTAAAAATTTGTTTGTAGTATTTAAAAATTCGTTTTTTTTTAAAGTTCATTTTTTTTGTTATTTTAAAATTTGTTGTTTTCGCTATTTTAAATTTTGTTTTTTTCATTATTTAAAAATATTTATTTTATACATTATTTTTCGTAAATATGTTTTTTTGTATTAATTGATGTATGGTATACTATAAAAGCAGGAGAGAGTGTATGGCAACAAAGAAATCAGCAAGTAAAACCACAAAAAAGGCAACAAGCGAAGTTGTTGTTAACGAAAAGGTGGCAAAAAAGAGTGTGAAGGCGGTTAAAAAATCAGGAAGTATTTTAATTGTTGTTCTGTGCCTTTTTGTTGGTGTTTTGTTAGGTGCGGGTGCATGGTGGATTGTCTGCCGTGACGATTGTTTTGACCTTGTGGGGGTTGAAGAAATTATGTTAACCCTTGATGAAGCTTATGTGGATGAAGGAGTGTATGTGGTGGCATTCGGCAAAGACCAAAGTGATAACATCACAATAGAAACCAATCTTCAAATTGACGAAAATGGCAACTACACTTCAAGCGAAGTTGGAACTTTTTATATCACATATAAATCGGAATGTTTTAAGTATGGTAAATTATTCAAAATTCAAAAAGTTAGACTTGTCACATTTGTGGAAGTAAGCGAGGGAGGAGAATAATGGCAAAAAAGAAGAATGTTGTAACAAAATTTTTATTTGGCTTTCTTTCGTTTGTTGTTGGAGTTGTTGGTTGTTTTTACTTGGTAAATTATATAACTTTGCCTTTAACCGATGAAGTTTCAATTAGCGATGAAACATATTATTCCAATTCGGAATCGGAGATAAGTTTTGCTGACATCGATTCGTTTGACGCCGACATTTCCATTCACTTTTTAGAACTTGGAAATAAATACACTGGTGATTGTATTTTCATTCAAACAGAGCAGGCGGATATTTTAATTGATTGCGGTTCAAAATCAAGCAGTATTTCCACGGTGACGGAATATTTGAATAATTATATAACGGACGGAACATTGGAATATGTTATTGTCACTCACGCACATTTAGACCATTATGCAGGTTTTGCCACAAAACAAAGTGAGGATAGCATTTTTGATTTGTATGATGTTGAGGTTATCATTGATTTTGCTAAAACAAATCAAAGTGGAACTTATTATTCATACTATCAGCGAGAACTTACGGAAGCGGTTGAAAGAGGTGCAACGCACTACACCGCTCTTCAATGCGTGAATGAAGAGGACGGAGCATCACAAGTTTATGAAATTGGTGACGGCATAACGCTGACAATTTTGGATAGTTATTATTACACAAACTATTCCAGCACAGAGAACAATTATTCTGTGTGCGTGCTTATCACGCAAGAATTTGAAAACGGCGAACAAAGAAATTTTCTCTTCACTGGCGATTTGGAAGAAGAGGGTGAAGAATATTTGGTGGAATATAATAACTTGCCACAAGTGGAGTTGTATAAAGCAGGGCATCATGGTTCTAAAACCTCTTCAAACGAAGTGCTCTTAAGTGTTATTCAACCAGAATATGTTTGTGTTTGTTGTTGTGCTGGAAGTTCGGAATACACCACGAACACTGCCAATCAATTCCCGTCACAAGACTTCATCAACCGCATAGCAAAATATACACAAAAGGTTTTTGTAACAACACTTTGCGTGAATTATAGTGAAGGAGAAATCACTTCTTTAAATGGCAATATTGTGTTTTTGTCGGGTGCGGATGGCTATACGTGCGTGGGTTCTAACAACAGCACTTATCTTAAAGATACCGAGTGGTTTAAAAACAATCGAACTTGTCCAGACGAATGGCAAAATTAACATAAAACAAGGTTAACTTAAAAATAATAAAAACACCATTTAAAATTTGTTGTTCTAAGTGGTGTTTTTTTACTTTTTGCATTAAACTTTTACTTTTTGCTTTAAAATTGTAATCAGTATTATAATTTGTTAATTGTTTATATATTGTTAATTATTTATATATTGTTAATTATTAATATATTATTCATTAATGCAATATTCATTGACACATAATTTATTTATATAATAATCAATATATATTTATATAATAATCAATATATTGTAATTTATTGATATTGCCAAAATATTGCTAATTTCTTAGTATTGTGATTTTACATATTCTTTAAGTTTAACTTTGGCATTATTGCAATCTTCTTTTTCAATGTCTAATAAACAAGAAGTGTAATCATCAGGAGGATTTTCAATACTTTTAAGCACACATTTTGCCAAACTTTGTGGAAAAACTTTAATATCATAGAAATTATAAGGTATAAAATCAACCACTGGAACACTTTTGTGATATAGAGTGGATTTTGATTTTATTTCAAATTTACAAGGTGGCAAAACAACTTCTTGTTCTGAATCAAAACAATTGTTTCTTGTTGGTTGGAAAAGGTATTGCGAGCCAGCTGGTAACACGATTTTAAAAAGTGCACCATGATAAAAATCCACTGCCGTGTCGATGTCGGTTGAAGTTGAAACAACTCCGCTTAAAGATGATTCATCGATTTTTGTTCCACCTCTATAAACGGTTAACGAGGTGGTGTTGAAATCTTTTGATGCCAGAAAAAGTTGGTCGAGTTCAATTATATTTTTAACCACATTCATTGTGATTGGTTGGTATATAAGTTTTTGTGTGTATGTTTTAATTATACCATTTTGCAATGTGGCACACTGATTGAGTGAATTGGCAGAATGGTGAAGAAGGTTGTTTATAATATAACCAGAGCCACCTTGAAAACTTGCCAAAAATCCATTGTTTTTTATTTTTGCGATAAATTCTGATTTTTCCATAACAATCGAATTCTATCATATTAAAATGGGTATGTCAAGAGGCAAAAACAAGAAAAATGCTCGATTAATAGAAAAATAATATAAAAATGTTAAAAAATTAAACATATTAAACTCAAAATTTTATTCGTTTAAAAAAAACTATGCCTTTGTTGTTTTGGTTTTTTAAGAGGTTTCTTAATGATTAAAACAATAAAATAACATAGTTTTTTAAAATTTAATTTTAATATGTTGTCTTAATTTTAATATCTTTTAATAAAAATTTTACAATTCTAATCCACCAGTAGCATTTTGTGAGTGTTTGGCAAGAGGTTTAACTTCTTTGTAAAAAACTTCACTTCCTCCACCATGTCCTGCACCAGGGTCAAATACAATATCGCAACCATTATCTTTATAAAATTTACGAGTCTTGTCATTCTTGCCTATTGGCACAACTTTTCCAGTTATTGCAACGGCTTCAATTGTTCTGGCAATGTCTTCAAGTTCTTCAAACATAATCGAACCAAGCCCTTGACCAAGATAATTCTCATCAAGAATTTCAATATAACGCAAATCTACAACATTTAAATTTTCTAAATCATATAACAATGTTGCAACTTGCTTTCCTTCTTCATTAAAAGCGTCAATATAAAGTGCGGAAGTGGAGTAATCTTTATATAAATGTTTCTTTCTATAAAATTCTAAAACAACTTTTTCATCTCTCTTCAAAGACACTTCTTTTTTACTATTTGTTAATTTTTTAACAATTTCTTTACCTTTTTTCTCGCCAGACTTTTCAACTAATTTTGCTTCCACAGTAAATGGTTCGGAAAGTCTTTTTTGAATTTCTGCTGATGTCATAACTCTAGTTTTTTCCTCTTTCATAATTAACCACCTTTTAAAATTTTTTTTAATAACGAACTTCAAGTAGTGTTGTCTTGTGTTTTTATTGTAACATAGTTTGCGTAAAAAATCAATACCTGATATAATATTTTTATAATTAATATCAAAGGGGGGGGCGAAAATGAAAAAATTTAATTACAAACAAGCAGGCAGTGAGATTGGTTGGAACTTTTCTAAAATGAATTATATTGTCGAAAAGAATGTTGATTTTGACTATTATAAAGAGGTTGTCCAAAATATAAATTCAAATACGGTTATGCTGGATATTGGTTGTGGAAGTGCTGAGAAAACATCAAGATTTTATAGTATGGCAAAGAAAATCTATCTAACAGATAATGAGAATGAAATGTTAGCCAAAGCAAAGGGCAATGTTGAAAAATATTATGAAAAAGACCCTAAAACTAAAAACAAATTTTTATATAAGATTTTAGATTGTAATGGATCTTTCAATTTCAAAGACGATTTCTTTAACCTTGTTGTGTCAAGGCACTGCGGAGCAAATATGCATGAAGTTTATCGTGTTCTAAAAAATGATGGAATGTTTATCTCCGAAGATGTTGCCAATGACGATTGTCAAGAACTGAAAGATATGTTCAAAAGAGGTCAGGAATACAATAAAGAGTCAAAATATAAGAAAGTTATGTTGGACTGCATAGACGCTGGTTTTTCAGAGGTTAAACTTATTCGATTTGAGGAAATTGAATATTATAAAACTATTGAAGATTTGAAGTATTTGTTGAGTTATACTCCAATTTTAAATGGTTATGATGAAGAAAAAGACGATTTTTTATTAAACGAGTATGTTAAAAAACACCAAACAAATAAAGGAATAAAACTGATACGAAGGCTTTATGTTTTTATTCTTAAAAAATAGGAAGGAGAACAAATGGAAAAACTTATTGTTGAAGTTGGTATGGAACTTGATAAGAATTTAATCAATTATCACGAAATGCTTGTTTCGCATGGACTGTACTTATCGTTTGCGTGTGTTACGCATGACCTTTATTACACAAAGGAAAAATCGCTTGATGGACTGACAGAAAATCAAATGAAGAATGCTTGTGTAAGGTTGAGAAAGTTGGAGGGAATAATCGGAGTAAATAAAGACCCAAAAGTTGAAGATGAAGAAATTAAGGCAAAAGAAAACGAACTTGTCAATCAGGGGTATAGAAAAATTTTTGATACAATAAAAATTGATTTTCAATATAAAAAGCCAGAGTGGTATAATTACATCCAATTGCAAGACATAAAAGATGTTGGATTATTGGTTTATTGGGATAATCGTAAGTTTTACCACTTGCCACTTGATGAGCAACGCAAGGTACTGTTTGAAGAACTAAATAGTTATGGCTTTGATTTCAAAGAAACCGATTTAGGTTTAGACAAATTGAGAACACTATATTATGGCAAGAAAATGTATAGCAAAAATCAAAATGGATAAATTTTAAATAATTATATTTTATGCTAATACAGACGCATAAGTGGTATAAAAAAACTAAACGGCTTTTTGATTTAAGGTGAGATAAAGGCGAAATTTTAAAATGTGGGGTAAACATGATTTTAACGATAGATAATAAAAATTTTGAAGTTGAACTTGAAAGCAATGAAACAAGCAAGGCACTTGTTGAACTTTTGCCACTCAAACTTGTCATGCAAGAACTTAATGGTAATGAGAAATATTGTTATATAAACAAAAGTTTGCCGACTGACGAACAAAGAGTGAAACAAATTCATGTCGGTGATATTATGCTTTATGGTTCTTCATGTCTTGTTATATTTTATAAAAGTTTTTCGACTTCGTATTCTTACACCAAAATAGGAAAAATTAAAAATCCCGAAAATTTAGAGAGTATTGTTGGCTCGGGCGATGTTGAGGTTGTTTGGAAGAAAAATTGAATTGACTTTTAATTGAAGAATTGTTATTATAGTGATTGGAGAGGAGGTGTATGGAAAGTAAAAAAATATTTAGGAAAAAAGTTGTTGTAAAAATGGATAGACCGCTTGGGAGTAAACATCCAAAGCATGGTTTCATTTATCCTGTAAATTATGGTTATATACCAAACACCATCTCTGGTGACGGCGAAGAACTTGATGCGTATGTTCTTGGCGAACACAAACCATTGGATGAGTTTGAAGGTGTTGTGGTTGCAATCATTCACAGAACCAACGACAATGACGATAAGTTGGTGGTTA
>CAYOOB010000027.1:0-15712 GCA_964405555.1 uncultured Lachnospiraceae bacterium
ATAAAATTCTTTCGGTTGTTGTGGTCTTACCAGCATCAATATGAGCCATAATGCCGACATTTCTGGTCATTTCAAGATTTGTAGCCATTTTTTCCTCCTATATAAGATTTTAATTTGATAAATAAAATTTTAATTTATTTTTTTATCCTTTGATTAACTATTCTTTAATCAACTGATTGATTAACTAATCTTTAATTAACTAATCTCTACCTTTTTCCTTTAGTTAACTAAATTTAATCATTCATTAACTGCACAGCAATAAAATAATTTATTGTAGAACAATTCACAACACAACCAACAAATTATAACCAATATTAATTAAAAATATGATTAAAATGGTTGAGTTTATTATTTTACCATCTATAATGTGCGAAAGCCTTGTTTGCTTCTGCCATTCTGTGCATTTCGTCACGCTTTTTGATTGAAGCGCCTGTGCTGTTGTATGCATCCATAAGTTCGCCAGCAAGTTTTTCATCCATATTTCTTTCGCCTGTTCTCTTTCTTGCATTGTTAACAATCCAACGAATAGCAAGTGTTTGACGACGTTCTGGACGAATCTCCATAGGAACTTGGTATGTTGCACCACCAACTCTGCGTCCTTTTGTTTCAAGCATAGGTTTTACATTTTCGATTGCTGTGAGGCAAACATCTAATGAGTCAAGACTTGTCTTTTCTTTAATAATATCAAAAGCACCATACACAATTCTTTGTGCAAGACCTTTCTTGCCGTCTAACATAACTTGATTGATGAGTTTTGTTACAACCTTGCTTTGAAATTTTGGGTCTGGCAAAACATCTCTTTTTTCTGGTCTATTTCTTCTTGGCATTTTACTTTCTCCTTTTAAGCCATTTTCATGACAAATTGTGATATGTTCACACGAACATTTATTTCAAAATAATTATTTTTTAGGTCTTTTTGCGCCGTATTTAGAACGACCTTGCTTTCTGTTTGCAACACCAGCAGTGTCTAGTGTTCCACGGATGATGTGATATCTTACACCTGGAAGGTCTTTAACACGACCGCCACGAACAAGCACAACACTGTGTTCTTGCAAATTATGACCAATTCCTGGAATATAGCAAGTTGCTTCTTGACCGTTTGAAAGTTTAACTCTGGCAATTTTTCTAAGAGCGGAGTTAGGCTTTTTTGGAGTTGCTGTTCTTACAGAAAGGCAAACACCACGCTTTTGTGGGCACTCGTCAAGAAGAGGTGCTTTTTTCTTTTTATCAAAAGTTTTTCTTCCTTTTCTTATTAATTGGTTAAATGTAGGCATCTTTTTCTCCTTTTAACTCACATTGTGAGAATTTTTCTTCGTTCAAAACTATGTTTTGCGAATATTGACTTTATTTTAAATCTAAGCCACCGATTTGTCTTTTTGGGTTTTGCTTATTTAAACAAAACGAAAATTGACGCGAATTTGTTTTCGCGTCAATGAAAAAATGCTTTATTCTTTGAAACATGAACAACACAATTGCAAATTTTGCAACTTCAAGAAGAATTCTCGAATCGGTGGTGGTGCTTTAAAGCACTTTCTAAATGAAGCAAACTTTATTTGTTTAAATCTAAAAATAAATTAAACTTAAAAGATTGCCCTCCTCAATGCCACCTGTTGTTTGTTTATGCTTAAAGTTCCTGCTCTTAACATAAAGAACGAAACCTTTCTCTTGCAAAAATGCAAGCAAAGCACTGTTTCCGACAACGAAACACGCTCCTATTATATTATTTTTGTGTGCCGTTGTCAAGCATTTTTATGTAATTTTCTTCCATAATTTTTTCATTCAGTCATTTTAGCAAATATTGCACATTTTTTATTTTTCTTTACCAGAATCACCTCTATTACCAGAAGATTTTGGTTTGATGTTTTGGTTTTTATTTTTTTCTGCATAAAAATTATCAAGTTTGGTTATCAATCTAACTTTTGAATTATTGAATTCAACAGATGTAATGCCACATTCTTTTCTCACTTGCTTTGAAGTTTTGGCTTCAATAAAGAAAGTTTTAAAAACAAGTTTGTCAAGAACTGTTTTGACAGTTGGTAAGAAATCACGAACAATATCACGCAATTTGCCATATCTACTTAAATATTCCGTCATAAATTGCTCTCGTTTTTTTCTGTCTTCGCATTTTCCAACATTGTCAATGGTAAGATTTTCTTGTAAATCATCGGTCGTTTCAGCTTCGTATTCTCCCAACACAATATTTTCAAAATTTTCTGGATGACGTTTTTTA
Source organism: uncultured Lachnospiraceae bacterium (assembly GCA_964405555.1). Taxonomy (GTDB): domain Bacteria; phylum Bacillota; class Clostridia; order Christensenellales; family UBA1242; genus Caccovivens. The sequence continues at coordinate 2,231 of CAYOOB010000027.1, forward strand.
AATTGCTTTTGAGCATAAAACTCTCGCACTTCTTTATCAAAATCAGGAATGCCATTATGCCATTCAATAACTCGGTTTCTTAAATATGAACAAATTTTTGAAACATACCAATAATTTTTTTGGCTTTCGTCAAGATTAAGTTTGGAAAATGTGTTTTCAATCGAATTTCTTCTCAAAATTCTTTCAACAAAAATCATTCTATGTGCTAGAACTTCCACATTAGGTAAAAATCTTTCCTCAAGGAATTCTTCTCCGCCGTGTTCTTGCAGAAAACCATCAATCTTACCTATATATCCTTTATTTTTAATAATATCTTCCGTTTCTCTTTGTATGCTTTCAAATTCATCAATATCAACGCTTTCAATTTTTTCACGCAAAGTTTTGTCTGCTGTCACAACTTGAGCAACACTGATATTTTCATTAGAAGACAAAGAAGTTAGAGAATCATATTGTTGCCAAAGATACATCTTTGAAAGAACAATTTGCTCTGTTTTGTTTAAAATTGGAAGAACAAATTCACTCATTTTAACAATTCCGCCGTGATTTTCCACAAACCTTTTGCGTTCTTCAAGCCATTGCATTTTTTGTTCGTTTATATTTACCACTTTTCCGCCGAATGATTCAGCATTATCAATGACATCCACCAAAATTTCAAAATCAGTGTTTTTCAATTTGTCTAACACTTTATTATACACAACAGAAAAATTAGCTTGGTTTATACCACAAGATTCAGCCATTTTAACTCTGCTCTGCCCTTCAAATTGCAAAAAGGCACATTTAAAGACTTTTTGTTCTCTTTCAGTTAAAATTGGAAGGAAATATTTGTTTAAAAACGCTCTTCCGCCATATTTTTGAATTATATCTTCATTCAAGTTTATTTCAATTTTTTGTCGCTTCGTGAGCGGTTTTATTTCTCCAGCAACTTTTCCTCTTTCTAGTGCTAATTGCATTTTTTCAATAACAACATCTCGCACGTTATTATTTATTCTACCTCGTGGGTCGTATAAAATGCTGTCAAACACTTCTTTTTGTTTTTCTGGAAGGTTCTCTCTGAATTGAATTATGCCTTCAACACCAAACTTTTTCTTAAATTCAGAAGCAACATTAACTAATTTTTTATAATATTGGATTATCTTTTGAGATTTGCCAACTTTAACCCCTTTTAAAGCAATATCATCTTGTGAAACGCCATTGATAACCATATTTTGAATTTTAGGCATCACATCTTTCAAAACAAGGTCAATATATTGTCTAGTGCAATTTTTTATTGTTGCCACTTCTTCCATCGTGTGCCCTTCAACAAAATATAGGCTGACAATATCTCTTTGACTTTTTGGCAAAATCGGCAAGATTTCTTTCATTATGCGTTGAAATTCCATTCTGTTAACAATATCCGATTCACTTTGCACTTTATCGTCTTTAACAAAATTATATAAATTTCGGTCTTCTTCGTCAGAATTCCCACTGTCAAGACTGATAAGATTCTTGTCACCTGCTCGTTTCTTCCTATCTTTGTGTGTTTTCATTTTTGAAAACGCATTGGTTAAACGCTTCCCAATATAAGTGGAAAATTGAAAGTTATAATTTTCATAATCAAATTTATCGATAGATTTTTGAATTTCAATAATTCCTTCTTGACAATAATCTTCAAAACCACAGTCCGTTGTTAAAGTTATAAAGTTTGATTGAACCATATTGAAAACCATCCAACGAACAAACCTCATATTGCCATAAATCACCTTGTCACGAGCATTCAAATCTCCCTTCTCTCTATAATCTCTTATCAATCTCAAAACTTCATCGTTACTTAATCGTTGTGGTTTTTGGTTCCAAATATCTAAGCCTAAAGTTTTCTCAGTATTTCGTTTTTTTTGTGCAGTTGTTTCATTTAGATTTGTTCCGCTTTTTTCATTGTCTTGTTGTAGCATTTCAAAATAAACATTTTTTCTTTTTTCGATACCAATAAGTTTTTCATAATCACTTCTTTTCATTTAGATCCTCACTTGGTTTGATTATAACATCATCAAATTTGAATGTCAATATTAAAATAATTTTTTATTAACTATCACTCTAACATTTTCAAAATGTCGTTTTCAAAAATAATTTTGACACCCAACGCTTTGGCTTTTTCAAGTTTACTTCCCGCTTCCTCGCCTGCCAGCACATAAGAGGTGTTTTTAGAAACAGATGAAGCTGTTTTTCCACCATTTTCTTCAATTATTTGTGTCATTTCGGCTCGCGAATAATTTGGTAATGTTCCTGTAAGCACAAAAGTTAAGCCGGCAAGTGCAGTCGATTTCGCTTCTTCCACTTCCATAACCTTAACACCCACATTAAGCAAGCGGTCAATTTCTTTTAAGTTGTCATCATTTTTGAAGAACTCAACAATGTTTTGAGCGATAACCTCGCCCACATCCTCCACACTGTCCACTTCTTCAAAAGTGGCATATTTAAGATTTTGCAATGTTTTAAAAGTTTTTGCCAAATCTTTTGCCGTTTTGATGCCAACCTCGCTTATACCTAAACCATACAAAAAGCGGTACAACTCAATGTTTTTGCTCTTTTCCAAACTTTTAAGCACATTTTCCGCCTTTTTATCCTTGAATTTTTCCAATCCAACAAGTTGAGATTTTGTGAGTGAATATAGGTCAGAATAATGTCTTAAATTCAAATCGTCATAAAATTGAATGATTGTGCGTTCGGATAATCCTTCAATATTGAATGCTTCACGACTGACAAAATGCGTCAACCGTGCCACAATTTGCTCTTTGCATCCGTCATGATTAGTACAAAAAATTAATGGTCCTTTTTTGATAAGTTCGCTGTGACAACAAGGACAAATTTTTGGCTCTTCAATCGGCTCAGAATTTTCATATTTTTCTGCTAAACCCAAAACCTCTGGTATAACCTCGTTCGACCGCCTTATAAACACCCTACTTTTCAAAAACACTTGTTTTTTGCGAATATCTTCAATATTGTTGAGTGTTGCACGGCTTATTGTGGCACCTGCAAGTTCCACTGGTTCCAAGATTGCTGTTGGCGTCACCTTTCCACTTCTTCCAACCTGCCAAACCACATCGTTCAGCATAGTGGAAACTTCTTGTGCTTCAAACTTATACGCAACCGCCCATTTAGGAAATTTGTTGGTGTATCCAATCTCTTCACGTGGGGCAACCTCATTAAGTTTAATCACCAACCCGTCAATCATCACATCCAAATAATCTTTCTGCCTGTCCACCTCTTCAATAATTGCCTCTGCCTCCTTCTCAGTTTTGACAATATTGAAAAAATCGCCAGTTTTAAAACCATTTTGTGTAATAAATTCGTGCATTTCTTCTTGTGTTGAGAATTTCATACCCTCGCTTAAAAGCACAGCATAACAAAAATAATCTAACTGACGCTTTGCCGTTTCTTTTGGGTCAAGGTTTCTTATCGCACCAGCCACACCATTACGTGGATTTTTAAGTGGTTCGGATGCCGTTTTGTTATATCTTTTAAAACTCGAATTGGTCATCATGCCTTCACCTTGCAAAATAAGTCGTCCTTTAAAAGGAATTTCAAGTGGCACACTTTTAATTGTTTTAACCTGCTCCGTAACATCTTCGCCAATTTCACCATTACCACGTGTTGTGGCACTCACAAATTTGCCGTTGTTATATTCTGTAACAATCGTCAAACCATCAAACTTATATTCCACCGCAAAAGTAGGATTTTCAATAAACTTCTTCATATCAGAAAAAAAACTTTCAAGGTCAGAGAAATTTCTCACTTTATTCATAGAATACAACCTAATTTGATGTTTTTTCTTAACAAAACGTTCCAAAACATCTCCGCCAACACGTTGCGATGGAGAATTTGGCAAAATAACACCAAGTTCTTTTTCAAGATCCAAAAGTTCGTCATATAACTTGTCGTATTCCTTATCTGAAATGGTTGGATTATCAAGTTCGTAATAGTTTCGATCATGCACCAACAATTCATCCACAAGGATTTTCATTCTCTCCATTTTGTCTTGTGTGTTGATTTGATCACTCATTCATCCACCTCCAACTTTTCAAGTTTTGCAATGTTTAACATAAGGCTTTTCTTTCCAACATCCACAAAGTTAATATCTGCCACCAACCCGTCATCAGAAATATCGACAATTTCTCCGATTCCAAAACGTGAATGTGAAACCATATCGCCAATTTGAAAACCCGATGAGAATGCTTCTTTTTTCTCCGTTTTCGGTACTTGGTCGGAAACAACTTTGGCTTGTTTTTTGTCCACTATGCCAAGTTCAGAAAGAAATCTGCTTGGTGTTTCAAGATTACTTTTTCCATACATATATCTCTTTGTGGCATAAGATAAGTAAATTTTTTCCTCCGCACGAGTGATTGCCACATACATCAATCGGCGTTCTTCTTCCATCTCCGAACTATTATATGTTGCCCTTGCCAGCGGAAAAATACCCTCTTCCAAACCAACAACAAAAACCACACGAAACTCCAACCCTTTCACAGAATGAATTGTGGAAAGAGTTACAACTCCACCTTCTTGAATTTGGTCTGAATCAGTTTTGAGCATAACAGAAGAAAGATAGTCAGAAAGTGTGGCATTTTCGTTATCCTTATCAAACTCCTCCACGCCAGAAATCAAACTATCAATATTTCCAAGTTTGTTAATTGACTCTTCATCCTTGCCTGCATACGCTTGGTCTATCCCAAATTTTCGCACCACATTCTTAACAAATTTTGGAAGCGAAAGCACATTCATCTGCTCCTTTAATTCTCTTATAGTGTCCACAAACTTTTCAAGTTTGGAATGATATTTAGAGAATTTAAAACGGTCGCTTAAGAGGTATTCCAATAACATTTCACTGCCAGCCTCTTCTTGTAAATTTTTACAAGCCACCTCGCCTATTCCACGTTTTGGAAAGTTGATAATTTTTAAAAGCGAAATTTCATCCCTTTCGTTAACAAATATGGAAAGATATGCCAAAATCATACGAATTTCAGCACGCTCATAGAACTTAAATCCACCATACAATTTGTATGGAATGCCAAAAGAAAGCATCCCCTCTTCAATCGACCTTGAAAGTGCATTCACACGCATAAGCACAGCAAAATCGTCATAAGAAGCACCCTCTTGAACCATATCCGAAATAGTTTTTGCCACAAACAGAGCTTCATCACGTTCATCAAAGGCAACATACACAGTTGGACCATCGCCGTCATCTTTTTCTGTCCATAGATTCTTATCCAACCTCTCACGATTATTGACAATCACGTTATTTGCAAGTTTGAGTATGTTTTTGGTTGAACGATAATTTCTTTCAAGTTTAAACACCTTCACATCTTGAAAATCGTTTTTTAGATTGAATATGTTGTGAAAATTTGCACCTCGCCACGAATAAATACATTGGTCCTCATCACCAACAACAAACAAATTACCATGAACACTGCAAAGCAATTTGATAAGTTTGTATTGAACAAGATTGGTGTCTTGAAATTCATCCACCAAAATATATTGAAAACGATCGGCATATATATTTAAAACCGATTTGAAATTGTTAAAAAGAAAAAGTGTTTTGTTGAGAAGGTCGTCAAAATCGAGAGCATTGTTTTTGTGAAGATATTCTTCATACTCCTCACAAATTTTTTGGTATGTGTTTAAGTCTTGCCCTCGTTCAAGTTCTCGCATAGCAGAAAAGTATTCGTCAATATCCAACCCTTTATTTTTGATGTTGTCAATATGCTTGCTAACTTTATCCTTGTCTGCTTCATCCACATTGTGATTTTTTAAGATGTCTTTTAAGATGCGGTCTTTGTCTGTTTCGGCAACAATGGTAAAATCTTTGGAATAGCCGTCTAAATAATGTATATTCTCACGCAAAATTCTCACGCACATAGAGTGAAATGTTGAAATCCAAATATTGCAGTTACACATCTTCTGCACACGCTCTTTCATCTCATTTGTGGCTTTATTCGTGAAGGTTATAGCCAAAATGTTGTATGGAGAAACTCCATGGTCAATCAAATAACATATTCGGTGCGTTAATAGACGAGTTTTTCCACTGCCTGCACCCGCCGTCACCAAAACCACGCCGTCGGTTTGTAAAAGAGCCTCTTTTTGCTGTTCATTTAAACTTTCAATATCATATCCATTCATACTATGATATGATATCACATTCTCAACAATTTTCCAAAAGAAAGGACAAAACTTTTTTTAATTTTGGGTATTGACAATCGCCACAAAGCATGATAGAATAGATAGCGTAAATCAAATAAAAAGGAGTAACAAGTATGGAAAATAATAGTGAATATTATCTTAAAGAAATTAAAAATATTGAAAATGGAGAAACTCAAGTATACGACACATTATTGACTTTTTCAAATTCAAATAATGAAATTTATGAAATCTCAACAAAAAGGTGGTTTGTTAACACAGTTCTTGACAGATGGATGGAGAGTGACAGAAGTTTGAAAGGGGCAGTTTTGACAATTGTTAGAATGTTTGAAACTTCAAGACGATTAAAATTTATACAAAGTTTGCCTAATTCAGTTTTTGCAGACAGCAATTTTATGTGCGCATTAGGAAAAAAACTTACAAAGGGCGAACAAACAGTTGTTAATGAGATTAAAGATTTAAAAATTAAAGATAAAGAAATGTCAAATACAAGCACGCCTTCAAACAAAAAAATGAGTGATGGCAGAGGCGGACTTAATTAAACATAAAGAAACAAACATTTAAATATCACAAAACAGCAAAAACATTAAACATTAAACATTAAAACATTAAAACATAGTGTCTTATACACTTATTTGTGAAAAAGTAAAAAAAGCATATCTTTTGATATGCTTTTTATTTAACTTTTTCATAAAAACTTACGAAATTCTATGAGTGATTAAACTTAAATTGAGTGATTAAAACTTAAATTTAAACACCGTTTAATCTTTGAAGTCATTCATTTTATAAGGTTAAAATTTTTATAATTAACCTCTTTTTCTTGCACGCTTTCTTGCAGCTTCACTTTTCTTTTTTCTAGCAACGCTTGGTTTGTCGTACGCTTCTTTCTTTCTGATATCACCAATAATTCCGTCTTTTTGGCATTTTCTTTTGAAACGTTTAAGTGCACTTTCCAAACTTTCGTTTTCGCCAACTTTAACTGTTGTCACCTGTTATCACCACCTTTCAAGGTCAAAATTCTCTGATATTATACAAGCTTTAAAGAATTTTGTCAAGTTTTTTCCATAGATTTATTATTCTTTATTAGCAAAGTTTATGATAATTATGCGTTTTTAAGTCAAAAATCTACTTAAATTTTAACAAAATCCAAATATTTTCACAATTTTTACCATTTTTATTTTTTTTCTTTAGAACGTTTAATATTTGCTAAATGTTTACTTTGTTAAATGATTACTTAGTTTTTTATATAATTTATGCATTTATTGCTCTTGCAAGTGCTCCACTTTTATAAGGTTTGATGATTTCAACCTCAACAACATCACCAACATTAAAGTTCCCTTTCAAAAAACACTTGATGTAGTTTTCTGTGTACCCCTCAAAAAACTCTCCACTCTTTTGTTCAATCAAAACTTTACCAAATTTGTTTTGTTCAATAAATTCTTTCTTTAACTCATCGCCCAGCACTTTAAGACGTTTAAAACGCTCCGATTTTACACTTCCAGGCAAGTCTTTATAAAGTTTATCAGCCACCGTTCCATCTCGTTTTGAATATGGAAAGATATGAAGTTGTGAAAATTTTATTTTTTCAACAAATTTCATTGTATCTTCAAAATCTTCCTCTGTTTCAGTTGGAAAACCCACAATAACATCAGTTGTGATTCCAGCAAGAGGAAAATATTTTCTGATAAGTTTAACACTTTTTTCAAAGTCCGCTGTGGTGTAGTGCCTATTCATTTTCTGTAACACTTTGTCACATCCACTTTGAAGCGAAAGGTGAAAATGTGGACAAAAATTATGTAATGACGCCAAAGTTTTTACAAATTTTTCATCAATCAGCCCATCCTCCATGGAAGAAAGACGCAATCGCTTACCGAATAAATCTAATCGTGATAGCAACTCACCAAGCCCCAACTGTCCGTCAATTTTGAAATCGGAAACATCAATTCCAACAAGCACAACTTCCTTAACATCTTCGCCAAGAAGAGAAACTTCATCCAAAATGCTTTGCAAACTTCTTGAACGACTCCTTCCCCTTATATATGGAATTATGCAATAAGAACAAAAATTATTGCATCCGTCTTGAATTTTAATAAATGCCCTTGTGAGCGTTTGAGCACTGAAAAGATCATCCTCATAGTCTTTTGGAAAATCATAAATTTTGTATTTGTCTTTTTTAGATTTCTCTGTGCCAGATAAATCTTTGTCGGCCAGCTGTACATTGTTTTTTTCTACATCAGTTTTCTCTATAATAACCCCTTCTGTTGTGTTATATTCTTCAACATTGTGTTCATCATTTATCTCTTTACTATTAGAATTCTCTTCAGAACACTTTAAGTCTGACACAGCACAATGTTCGATGTTAGAATAAAGCACATCAAGTTGGTCAAGAATTTTTTTCTTATTTGCCGTTCCACCAACATAATTCACTCCACGTTCAGTGAATTGTTTGGCATTATGTTGACTTGCACAACCCACAACAAAAAACTTAGCATCCTGATTGAATTTCTTTGCACGCTCAATCATCTGGCGAGATTTTCTTTCTGCCTCATTTGTCACCGCACAGGTGTTTATAATGTATGCATCCGCTTTTTCTAAACTGTCGGTTGTTTCATACCCACGTTTTTTTAATTCAAAAATGAGAGCATCGCTCTCATATTTGTTCACCTTACAACCCAGAGTTAAAACAGCAACTTTCATTAATTACCACTCAAAATAGAAGCCAAACTCATAAGTGCCACTGATGCCGTTTCTGTTCTTAAAATTCTGTTGCCAAGACTTATTGAAATCACCCCAGCAGACAAAAATTCATCTTTTTCTTTCGCAGAAAAACCGCCTTCCGAGCCCACTATCAAACCAATATTCTGCACTTCCACAATCTTTCTTGGTCTTTCGCCGGAAGTGGCACGCTCGTTAGCAAATAAAACACAATCAAAATTTTTAAATTCTTCAATAACCTGCTTAAACGTTTTGCACTCATCGATTATTGGAACAATTGTTCTTTCGCACTGTTTGCAAGCATTCATTGCAATGGTTTTAAGCCTTTCCATTTTGTTTTCTGTGACTTTCGCAATAACGTGTTCACTCACAAATGGCACAATTCTTGTAATACCAAGTTCAGTTGCTTTTTGAACAATAGATTCAAACTTTTCACGCTTTGCAATCGCCTGAAAAAGCACAATGTTTTTGCGTGGATTATTTTTGCAAACCTGCTGTCCATTAATTTTGCAAGTGACAACACCATTTTGCATTTTTAAAATCTCGCACACATATTCATTTTCGTCATTTAGACTGACAAGGATTTCATCTCCAATGTCCATTCTCAAAACATTTTTGAGGTGATTATATTCACTTCCTTCAAGCAAAATCTTATCACCTTCCATCCTGCCAAAAAATCTTCTCATCATAATTTAAGACTCCTTTTTATGAATTTTCCAATAAATAGTTCTTTGGAAACATCCACACTCAACACAATAATACAACAAAAACATATAAAAATCAAATCTTTTTTCAAAATTTATAAAACAACCTTTCATTTAATTGAAATTTAGTTGAAAAAAATATGTTTCTTTTAATTTTTTTTCTAAATTTTTTCGCTTTTTAAGCATTTTTTATAAGCTTTTCATTTTATTTTTGAATTCCTTTGTTTTTGGATAGTCGTTTTCATCGAATTTAGAGTCAAGTTGTTTAAGAATATCTTTCGCTTTTTTGTTTAAATTCTTTGGAATTTCACTCTTAATCGTCACAAGCATATCTCCATAACTTTCACGATTAAGAACTTTCACACCTTTACCCTTAATTCTAACAACCGTACCATTTTGTGTTCCTGGTGCAATTTCTATGGTTTTTGTTCCCTTTGTGAGTGGAACATCCACTTTGCCACCCAAAAGACAAGTTGTGAAAGGAACATATAGGTCGAATATCAAATCTGTGCCAACACGTTTGAAAATTGGATGCGTGCCAACAATAATTTTGATGTTTAAATCTCCGTTAACACCCTGCCCTGCTGGTGCGTTTCCTTCTCCTCTCATGCGAATTGTTTGACCGTTATCAATTCCAGCTGGCACTTTCACACGAACTTGTGCTGGCGATTTTTTATAACCCTTTCCTCCACACTCCTCGCATTTCTCTTTGATGATTTTTCCTGTTCCAGAGCAGGTTGGACAAACCGATTCACGAATGGTTGTTCCAAACATTGTGTTTTGCTGTATTCTCACACGACCAGCCCCCTTACAATCAGGGCAAGTGGAAAACTCTTTACCATTCTTCGCACCAGTGCCTGCACACTTAGAGCAAGTTTGAGTTTTGTTTAGTGATATAATTTTTTCAACACCAAAAATTGCCTCTTCAAATGTAAGACGCATAGACACATTGATGTCTTCACCTTTTCTGTTCACACGAGTACGCCTTTCTCCGCCTCCAAACGCAGAGAAGATATCTGAAAAGATATCCGAAAAACCACCGCCAAAACCGCCCGAGCCACCAAAAAAGTCGCCAAAGCCACCCGAACTGCCGTTGAATTGTGGGCCGTCAGCAGAACCATACTGGTCGTAATTGGCACGCTTTTTATCATCGCCCAAAACTTCATAAGCCTCGTTGATTTCTTTAAATTTTTCGGATGCCTCTGGTGTTTTGTTTAAGTCTGGGTGATATTTTTTTGCCAAACGACGATATGCCGACTTAATTTCGTCCGCACTTGCGTCTTTGCTTACACCCAAAATTTCATAATAATCTTTGTTTGCCATTATTTTTCCCTTTTTGTAGTTTTTAACCACACTTTAAATTAACAATATTTTTTCGTCATTTAACTTTGCAAATGTCCTTGGAATAATATTTGCAATATTTAAATATTCTTTTTCAAAATCTGTTCCAGATTCTTTAATATTTTTAAGTTTATCTGCTAAATTTAAAATAACTTTTTTATTAAAACCAAGATTTTCATTTGTTTTAATAAATTTACTTTCGTCTTCCTTACAATCTCTAATATAACAAACTTGAATTGCTCTTATAATATACTCATTAACTATTATTTCCTCATTTCCGTATGCCGCTTTTTTCAACTTTTCAAATTCTTCATTAGGAATGTTAATTTGTTCAATTTTATCAAAATTTTTACGAGTTAACGGGTTGATTACAGAATGACAAAATTCATGCAAATAATGTGAGCGAGCTCTTGCAGTGTTTTCGCCCCAATTTTCGCTCATACTTTTGCTTTCAATACAAAAAACTTCTTTTCTGTCAAAATCATTACCGCCATAGCCACCATAAGTTGAAAGTAGTGCAAGAACCACCTTGAATTCTTTGTCATTAAAATCAATATGAAATAACCCTTTCATATATGGAATTATATCATCAAGTGACACTGAACGACTAAAACTTTCAACTTCGCTTTTGTAAAGAGATTTATGGTTATTGAAAAATTCTTCAAATTTAGAAACTTTAACAAAATCTTTTAATTCAGCAAAAAACTCTAAAATAAGTGGAGATTTTTCCAATCCTGTTGCAAAGGGATACTTGTTTTGTCCATTAAAGTTCCAATCAGCATCCACATAAGTCATTAAAAAGAAAGGAGCATCATAAGCAAAATTCAACTCTGCAATAATTTTATTTAACAATTTTATTGCATTATGATTCTTATATTTTTCAAAATATTTTTCCACTTCCTCATGATAACTAAAACCATCCAAAGTTTTTACCAAGAATGGAAATTTGTTGGAATAATTTGACAATCTCAAACATACTCCAATAAGTTCCATTCTCTTATCAACTTTAATTTCAATATCACTCACCTAGCAACCCTCCAACAATATTTTTTAATGTGTTTAAAAATCTTTTATAACAGAATTTTTTCCAAAATTTTTTGAGAAGATTTTTTCAACCTCATTTCTAAGTGCAGGATTGTCTGAATGCGAACCAACATAATCCCAAAGCACATAAGGCTGAATTCCATAATCAAAAAGTTGGTAACAAATTGCCAGCACGCAAGCATCATAGTCCACTCCACAAACATAGACTTCGTCATTCGCAGAAAATGACTTCTCTAAGTTCTCCGTCCGCATTGCATAAGATGTTTTTTCAAAAATTAAAGCGTCACTTGGAAGATTTACAACAATTTCTCTTTCTTCTTTACCAGAGAATTTTTTATAACCTAAAAATTTATCAAATTGGCTACCTTCAAAATTTACAAACTTTGTTGCAATAATTTGGTCAAAATCACCATTTTTTATCAAATTATTCACTTTTTCTGGTAAATTTTCTGTATTTTTATTGATAAAACCCTTTTGCATATCAACAACCAAAAGTTTTTTCATCATCCGTTTTCCTTACCAAATTTTTTAAAAAAACAATTTCACTTAATTGGTCATTCAAGCAGTCATAAATTTATTTACAACTGCTTGAAACCATTGAAATCAAATATTTACAAAGGTTATATATAAAACAACAATTTTATATTAACAACAATTCATTATATCAATTTTGCAATTTATTAATAATTTAAAAATAATAATTTGAAAAAATTAAAACTTATTTTTTGTTTAAAACATTATTAGTCAATCACAACTTCTGGGTCACTGCCATCGTCTTTGTTGTCAGAACCGTTTGTGCCAGCGTCACCTGTTCCTGCATTGCCTGTGCCGTCAGTTCCGTTTGTTCCATTAGCACTTGCATTTTGATACATCTTTGTGAAAACATCGTTAGAAACTTTTGTGAGTTCTTCAAGTTCTTTCTTGATAACTTCAATGTCATCACTTTCAAACTCTTTCTTTGCTTTTTCAATTTCGTCTTCCAACTTCTTCTTGTCCTCAGCCGAAATTTTGTCGCCGTTTTCTTTCAACAATTTTTCAAGTGAGTAAATCATGTTATCAGCATTATTCTTTGTTTCAACAAATTCTTTTCTCTTCTTGTCTTCTTCTGCGTGAGCCTCTGCCTCTTTGATGGCTTTGTCAATGTCGGCTTCACTCAAATTTGAAGAAGCAGTGATTGTGATGTTTTGCTCTTTGTTTGTGCCAAGGTCTTTTGCAGAAACCTTAACAATTCCGTTAGCATCAATATCAAAAGTAACTTCAATTTGTGGAACTCCTCTTGGTGCTGGTGGAATGTCAGAAAGTTGGAATCTTCCAAGAGTTTTGTTTTGAGCAGCAAACTCTCTTTCCCCTTGAAGTACATGAATGTCAACGCCTGGTTGGTTATCAGCAGCGGTTGAGAAAATTTGAGATTTTCTTGTTGGAATTGTGGTGTTTCTTTCAATCAATTTTGTGAATACTCCGCCCAAAGTTTCAATTCCAAGAGAAAGTGGAGTGACATCCAAAAGAAGCA
>CAYOOB010000028.1:0-8463 GCA_964405555.1 uncultured Lachnospiraceae bacterium
GTTCAGGCGACGAGTTCGCCGAAAGCGTTATATACCATTGTTATTGACGCAGGGCACGGCGGGAAGGATGGCGGGGCAAGTGGAACGCAAACAGGTGTGACGGAAAGTTATCTCAATTTGCAGTATGCACTCACACTAAAAAGTATTTGTGAGAGTTATGGCTATGAGGTGGTTTTAACTCGTTCGGATATGAATGGGCTATATTCGCCAACTGCCAGCAACAAAAAGCGTAGTGAAATGCAAAAACGCAAGCAAATCATTGAGGACACAAATCCAGATGTTGTTGTCAGTATTCACATGAACAGTTTTTCATCTTCGGAGGTTCGTGGGGCACAGGTGTATTATGCAGAAGATTCGAGTGGGCAGTCTTTGGCGGAAAGTGTTCAGAAGAGTTTGTATAGCGGAGTGGACTATGCGAAGTCTACGGCTAAGGTTGGAGATTATTACATCCTAAATTGTGTTGATAATCCTTCAATTTTGGTGGAGTGTGGTTTTTTGTCTAATCCAGAAGAAGAAGTGTTATTGCAGGATGAGGAGTATATGCAAAAATTCTGTTATTTTCTTTTCTGTGGCATTTTGATGTATTTTAACTACAATTAATTCAACTTTTAATGATAGAACGTTTTTAAGATTAGAACTGTTTTTAAGTTGGTATGGTTTTTTGAATTTAGAAAATTAAAATAGTTAAATTCGGTTTTTAAAATTATATCGTTTTTTAATAATTTAAAAATTGTCGAATTATTAAAATTGGGTATAGAGAAGTGTAAAATTGTATAAAAAAATCAAAAATCTCAAGTATTTTTTGTGAAATGTTTGACTTAGAGAAAAAATAATGGTATATTATATTTGAATCTTAAATATGGAGGGAAAGCATGGCAACAAAGAAATCTTCAAGTTCAAAATCAAGTTCTTCAAGTTCTTCAAGTTCAAGGTCAAGTTCTTCAAGATGGGGTTTGAACAAAATTTCATTTTGGGTGATTGTTGCAGTAACATTCCTTTATGCTGTTGCAATGGTTTTGAGTGCAGTGGGAGTTAGTGCCACTGTTGTTACAATTCTTCAAAACATCGCAATGGCAATTATGATTGTTATTGTTTCAATTTTAGCATGGAGATATGTAAGATCAAAGCCAACAATCTGGAAAGTTCTTTATGTACTCTGCTTGCTTATTGTTATAGCGGCAATTATTGTTCCACTTTGCATATAATAAATAGTAAAGAATAAATTAAGACACTTCAAACGAAGTGTCTTTTTTTGTTTTAATATTTATTTTCTATTATTTAATAGCGTTTATTTTTAAATTTAATATTTATATTCTTTTTTTTCAGGAGTAATATTTTTTAGTTTGCAATTTTTAATTGGTGAATTTATATTCTATTTCACATTGGATTTACATTCTCTTTAACTTCTAACAAAATTCGTCAAAACTTGTTTTTATTCTTATGCAAAACATTCTCTGCTGTTGGTTGAATTGTTTTACAATCAAAGTAGAGGGTGTTTATGAATTTAAAAATTAATAAATATTTGTTCTTTTTTCTGCAATTTGTGTTGTTCTTAGGGCTCTTTTATGTGTTATTCAATGCAAGTGTGAATATGGTAATTTTTCCATTTGCGTTCGGTATGCTTTTTGCACTCTGCTGGGCAAACCAAAGAGTGTGGGTGCTTGTTCCGGCATACATAATTGCTGGTGTTCTATATCAGCCAATAATGGAGTTTGCAATCTGTATTTTAGTTACAATTTTTTGCCTGATTGTTCCTTATTTTGTGCATATCCTTTGCAAAAAAAATATGAGAAAGTGGGAGTTTTTTCTCTTTTCTATTCTTAGCCAAACCGCAAATATTGTTTTTGATGTTTTAGAGGGAAGTTCTTGGATATTGTCATTTGTTAGCGTTGTTTTAGGCGTGATCTTTATGTTTGCTTGTATGAATGTTTTTGAAGCAATAATTATTCGTGGATTTACAAACAAACTGACTATCCTTGAAATAGTTTCGCTTTTTTCGATTATTGCAATAATTTGTTCGGGGTTGGCAGTGTTAAATATCCAAAATTTCAGTTTTTTGAAACTGTTTATGAGTTTTGTGTTGCTGTTGTTTGCATTTTGTTCTACACCACTTTTAACATTGCTTGTGGCATCCATTGGCGGAATTGGTTCGCTTATTGCCACAAATAATCCTATTTTTATTGCACCTTTCATAATTTGGGCTCTTTCAGTTTTGCTTTTTAAAAAGAGGTTGCGTATTTTTATGGTTATTCCTCTCATTTGCGTGGAGGTGATAATTGGGTTTTATTTTCAATTATATTCTTCGTTTGGAATAATTGAAATTCTACCTATTCTAATTTCGTGTTTAATTTTCTTAGTTTTGCCAAAGAGTTTTTGCTCGGAAGTGGCGGTTATTTTTAATCTTTCAAAAGACCGTCTTGCTATGAAAAATGTTGCTAATCGTAACCGTGAAATTTTACACCGCCAACTTGGCAATCTTTCAGAAGTTTTTAATGATATGAATGAAATCTATCGCAAAATGTTGAAGTCGACCATGACATTTGAGGATGTGCAAAGTGTTTTGGAGTCGGAAATTGTTGATAAAATTTGTTCTTATTGTCCAGAGCGTAACCATTGTCATCGCACTTTTGCGGATAGCACAAAACAGGTTTTTGATCAGTTGATTAAAATTGCTTATGAAAGGGGTAAGGTGACAGTTCTTGATATCCCTTCTTATTTAACTTCTCGATGTAAGCAGACAGGTGCGATTTTGGGGTCAATTAATACACTAACAAGCCAATATAAAAAGTATATAAGCATGACTCATGATGTGGACACCAGCAAATTGATTATTGCAGAACAACTTTTGGGGATATCCAAAGTTTTGAGTACTTTAAGTAAAGATATGGAAGTTAATATCTCTTTTGACACCACAAAAGAAAACAAAATATTGGACGAACTTACCTATCATAACATTATCTGTATTGATGCTGTTGTGTTTGAAAAAAATGTTTGGACCATTGCTGTTTCGGTGGTGGTTAGAAATGAGGATGCAGAAAGACCTCGTATATTGGATGTGGTTGGTAAGGTTTGCGGTTGTAAGATGACGGTTGGGGATATATATTCTTCTTCACGGCCGGGTTATAGTGTGGTGAATTTAAGAACTGCACCAAAGTTTGACTGCCTTTTTGGTGTTAGCCAAAGAACGAAGAATGGGTCTAAGGTGAGTGGTGACACATACAGCATTGTCAAACTTGATTGTGACAGGATTTTGTTTGCGATAAGTGACGGTATGGGAAGCGGAAAAAAGGCTGAGCAAACCAGTGAACTCTCCATTTCGCTTGTTGAAAATTTTTATAAGGCGGGTTTTGACAATGAACTAATTCTTTCAACGATCAACAAATTATTATCTTTGCATAAGGAAGAAATTTTCAGTGCGTTAGACATTTGTGTTGTGGATGAAAGAAATGGGTTGGTTGATTTTATTAAAATGGCGTCCCCAAAGTCTTATATTTTAAATGAGGATGAATGTCAGGTGATTGAAACTGGTTCACTTCCAATGGGGATAGTGGAAGAGATAAATCCTTTTGTTAAGAAAAATGTTATATCGGCAAAGGATTTTATAATTTTGATATCCGATGGTGTGAGTGATAGCTTTGCAAATGATGAAGAGATAGAAGATTGTATAAAATCAATCAAAACTAAAAATCCGCAAGAATTTGCAGACGAACTTTTGGAGCGTGCATTGGCAGGAAATAATGGATACGCAGTGGATGATATGACGGTGATTGTTGTGAAAATATTAGATTTTTAAATTTATCTTCGGATTAATAAAAATAAAAATCAACAGAAAAAAACGTAAAAAAATGGTAAAAAATTATAAAAAATCCAATAAATTAACAAAAAAAACTGATAAATCGATGAGAAAACTTAACAAAATAAAAAAAATAAAGAATAAAAAAATAAAGAATAAAAAAAATAAAGAATAAAAAAAGTAAAAAAAATAAAAAACGAAATTAGATTGTAATATTTAAAAATGCAATATACGACAATTATTTTAACCGAAATTAAGATATAAAAAAAGAAAGAGATAGAAGAAAGGAAAATGTAAATAAAAACAAATTTTTTAAAGGCAAAGGTATGTGCAAATATTTTACGTAAATTTTATTAGATATCAAAATAAAAAAACTGAGCACTAAACAAAAAGCCTTTTTTATCAGGTTTTTACTATAATAGAATGTACCATGTAAGCTTAAAAAAAAATTAATATATAAAAACAATAAAAAAAAGAAATATAAATTATTTATAATTTCTTTAAAGAAGAGAAATATAAAAAAATATCAAAAAAAAGCAAAAAATTTATCAAAAAAAGCAAATTTTTTGCTCTTTTTTTAAAAAACCTATTGTTTTTGTCTGTTTAATGTTGTATACTATTCACGAAAGATAAATGAGAGGTTGAATATGGAAAAAATTTTAGATTTCATCAAAAAGCATAATTTGATTAAACCGGGTGAAGTTGTGGGTGTTGGTGTTAGTGGAGGAATTGATAGTATGTCATTGCTTCATTTTCTAAACAAATACAAGGAAGATCTTGATATTGATGTTGTGGCAATACATATCAATCATGGGATAAGAGAAGAAAGTGATGATGAAGCACGTTTTGTTTTGAATAAATGTAGAGATTGGGGAATTAGGGTGTATAAATTCAGTATAGACGCACCGAAACTCGCAAAGGATAGACGTGTAAGTTTGGAAACTGCTGCCAGAGAGGGCAGGTATGGGCTTTTTGGTGCTTTGGTTAAAAAGGATATTGTTGATAAAATTGCACTTGCTCATCATCAAAGCGACCAAGCAGAAACAATTCTTATGCATATTTTGCGTGGAAGTGGAATGGTGGGTGCACGTGGAATGGAACCTATTCGTGATGGTATTTATATTAGACCAATGCTTCCTGTTTCCAAAGACGAAATTGAAGCTTATGCTGTTGAAAACAACATTGAATATGTGGAAGACCAAAGTAATCTTGACACTTCATACACAAGAAACTATTTAAGAAATGTTGTTATGAAAGATATTTTGAAGAAATGGCCAAATGCTGTTGAAGCAATAAATAACTTTGCAGAAGCTGTTTGTGATGATGATGATTATATAAAATCTTTAATAGATTCCAACGCATTGATTGTGGATGATAAAATTGTTCAGATGCCATGCAGTTATTTCAATTCCAGCAGTGCCATTTATAGTAGAATTATTTTCAAATCTTTGTCATTAATTGGTGTAACAAAAGATATTGAAAGAAAACATATTGAAATGATTAGAGATCTTGCTTTTTCTGAAAATGGCAAAAAGATTAAATTGCCTTATGATGTTGTTGTTAGTAAGGAATACGAATATCTTACTTTTATAAACAACTATGTTGAGAAACCTAAACTTGCAAAAACATTGAAACTTGGAGAATTCGATTCTCAAATTGGAAAAATTGTAATTAAACGTGTGAGAACGGATAATATGAAGAATGATGGCTCGCTTTATTTCGACTATAGAAAAGTTCCAAAAGATGCTCGTTGGAGATATCGTGAAGATGGCGATATGTTTGAGAAATTTGGTGGAGGTACTAAGAAATTAAAAGCTTTCCTCATAGACAGGAAAATTCCTGTTAGGGTGAGAGATTACATTCCTGTGCTTGCAAGTGAAAATGAAGTGTATGTTATTGCCGGTGTTGAGGTTAGCGACAAGGTTAGGGTTGATGATGTTGCAACGTGTTATAAATTGACAGTCGAAAAAGATAATACCTCACAAAAGAAATAGAGTGTTTGTTATATAATAGTTTATTTTTAAAATTTTAAATTTAGATATCATTAAAATTAAACAACATTTTTAATTTAATGCTTTATTTAGGCTAATGTTAGGTACAAGAAAAATTAATTATTACCACTCTTTTATATATAAGTTAAGCAAGAAAGAGTAAAACAATAAAAAAGAAGAAATTTTGTGATGATTTTTCTTCTTTTTTATTAGGAAAAATTTTGATAATGTTGTACAATACTATTATAGAAATTGTTTGGCAAAAGATAAAAGCTTTGTGTCATAAATAGATTTATTCTAGTTATGAGGCAAAAAGGCTATAATACAATCAGGTAAAATTAAATCGCCGTGTCCAAATGATTGAATGTATAAAAAAGAAAAAAACAGAAACATCGAATATATTTAGATTATATTGTTTTGGAGGGATTATGAAAATTGCAATCACAGCAGAAAGTACAATAGACCTGCCATTTGATTTGTTAAGATTATATGAAATTAACACCATTCCGTTCACTGTTATTTTGGGTGACAAAGAATTTCAAGACGGACAAATTGATCCAGAGAGTATTTTTAGGTTTGTGGATGATAAGAAAATTTTACCTAAAACTTCCGCAATAAACAAGGAAAGTTATCTAAATTTCTTTAAAGACATACTTACAAATGTTGACGCGGTGGTGCATATTGGGCTTTCATCGCAAATTTCAAGCTCTTACGAAAATGCTAAGAATGCTTCAAATGAACTTGAAAATGTGTATGTTGTGGATTCGCTTTCACTCTCAACAGGTATTGCATTGTTGGCGATTTATGCAAGAAAGTTGGTAGATTCTGGTTTGGATGCGGAGGAGGTATATAAAAAAGTTTCTGCTCGTGTTCCAAGTGTGCAAGCAAGTTTTGTGCTGGAAAGGTTAGACTATTTGTATAAGGGTGGAAGATGTTCGGCATTGTCGTATTTTGGAGCGAACCTTTTAAAAATTAGACCTCAAATTTTGGTAAAGAATGGTAAAATGGGTTCTTATAAAAAGTATCGTGGAAGCATGGATAAAGTTGTGGAAGATTATTGTCGTGACACTTTAAATGAGTTTAATAAACCAGATTTGGAAGTTGCGTTTTTAACATACACAACGGCAACAGATAGAATGGTTGAAAATGCAAGAAAGGCACTTCAAAAACGAGGTTTTAAGACTATTTATGAAACTCACGCAGGAGCAACAATTTCAAGTCATTGCGGAGAACACACACTTGGAATTTTGTATATAAATGACGGCGGAAGCGATAACGAGAAATAAAATCATTATAAGAGAATTTAACAAGAAAATTTAACGTTAAAAAACCAATAAATATTAATTTAATTAGTAATTTAGTTAAAAAAACAATTAGAAAAAATTAAGTATGAACAACAATGTATAGACCTAACAAAAAACGTAAAAATTATAAATGCAAAAAATGATAAAAATTTTACTAAAAATGAATAAAAAACACCAAATTTAATAAAAAAATGGTGTTTTTTTTGATATTTTTTTAATTTTTTCAAATAATATTAATATGAAGAAGAGAAAAAAGAAAAGTGTTATGGTTGACAAAAATGACCCTCTTGGATCATATACAGGAACTCCTTTGGATGGTGAAGAGCCAATTCAAGATGCTGATGACTTATAGATTGTAAATTTTATCTATGAAATATAATCCAAGGAAATTTATAATTATATATTAAATTCACACATAGTTTTTGTGTTGATGATTTTTTTATTTGTGCAAAATTTAAATTGATTAATTGTTATATTTCAACTCTTTATTTTCTTATTATCCTATTAATCTATATTATTTTTTCTATTTTTTCTATAATTATTTTGAAAATTTGAGAAAAAATTGTATTATATAAGTTATGAAAGAACTTAGTTTTGCACAGCAAGTGGAAAGAAGCTTAATGAAGAGGTTCAGAAAAGAAATCTGGACAAAATTTATCCTTGCACTTAAAAGGTATTCACTAATCGAAGAAGGGGATAAAATTGCAGTTTGTATTTCTGGTGGGAAGGATAGTATGTTGTTGGCAAAACTTATGCAAATACTTAAAAAAATAAGTCAGATGCAGTTTGAGTTGGTCTTTTTGTGTATGGATCCAGGCTATAATTCAAAAAATCGCAAAATGATTGAAGAAAATGCTGAAAAACTTGAAATACCGCTTGAAATTTTTGAAACGAACATTTTTGATAGTGTTTTCAATATTGAAAAATCGCCATGCTATCTTTGTGCAAGAATGAGGCGAGGACATTTGTATAGCGAGGCACAGAAAAGAGGTTGTAATAAAATTGCACTTGCTCATCATTTTGATGATGTGATTGAAACCACACTTATGGGTATGCTGTATGGTGCACAAATTCAAGCAATGCCACCAAAATTACGCTCTAAAAATTTTGATGGGATGCAACTTATTCGACCGCTCTATTGCGTGCATGAGGATGATATAAACTTATGGAAAGACTATAACAACTTAAAATTCTTGCAGTGTGCTTGTCGTTTCACAGAAATGACTATGGGAGATGAAATTGCTCCGTCTGCAAGATATGAAACAAAAAAGTTGATAAAGGAACTAAAAAAATCTATACCTGCCGTGGATGAGCACATCTTTAAAAGCATACACAATGTCAATGTGGACACACTTGTTGGACTTAAAGTTAAAGG
>CAYOOB010000028.1:8563-11976 GCA_964405555.1 uncultured Lachnospiraceae bacterium
CCTTCATGTTGTGTTGCAGGAAATCTTTGTCCTTCCTCCAAATGAAGTGTTCCTCCGTTGCTTCCGTTTTTGTCGTAAGCAACATAGTTGCCTGACATTGGCACTTGTTCACCTGGTCTGTATTTTTGCATTTTTTTACCTCCTTATGAAAACGGTTCTCCGCTTTCATAGTTATGTTGTGTAGAATTTTATTTTTTATTCTAAAAATTAAATGAAGTTTAAAGCATATAAAAAAACAATTAAACTAAATTAATTAAAACCAAATTAATTAAACTAACTAAATTAATTAATAAAAAATACCGAATTTTTTGTTTTTTCGGTATTTTAATTTTGATTTTTTAATTTTCATTAAAGTATTGTCTTTATTATCTTTGTTCATCTTACACCAACAATGTGAAACTATTGCCATTATTATATAAGATTTTCCTATCAATAAATGGTGTTTGTGGGGTTGTTATAATAGAAAATTTGTGGGTTTGCTATAATAGAAGCATTGTGAGATTTATTTCTTTGTTAGACTTACGGCAACAGCAAGAGAAACTGTTGCTCCAACCATTGGGTTGTTGCCCATACCTATAAAGCCCATCATTGCCACGTGAGCTGGCACTGATGATGAACCAGCAAATTGTGCGTCACAATGCATTCTTCCCATTGTGTCTGTCATGCCATAACTTGCAGGACCACATCTCATGTTATCTGGGTGTAGTGTTCTGCCTGTGCCACCACCAGACGCAACTGAAAAATATTGTTTACCGTTGTCAACACACCATTTTTTGTATGTTCCGGCAACAGGGTGTTGGAAACGGGTTGGGTTGGTGGAATTTCCTGTGATTGAAACATCAACCTCTTCATGTTGCATGATTGCAACACCTTCTGAAACATCGTATGCTCCGTAAATTCTTACCTTTGCTTTTTCGCCTTTTGAGAATGGAATTTCATTTAAAATTTTCAATTTCTGCTCTTTGCGGTCAAATTGAGTGTTCACAAAAGTGAAACCGTTCACACGAGCAATGATATATGCGGCATCTTTTCCAAGTCCATTCAAAATAACTTTAAGGGGTGTTTTTCTTATTTTATTTGCTGTTCTTGCAATTCCCATTGCTCCCTCTGCTGCGGCAAAACTTTCATGACCAGCCAAGAAACAAAAACATTTTGTTTTTTCGTCTAAAAGCCTTCCAGCAAGTCTGCCATGACCAAGACCAATTTTACGCTCGTCAGCCACAGAACCTTTCACGCAGAATGCTTGCAAACCTTCACCAATTTTTTCGGCATATTCGCTTGCTGTTTTACAGTTTGATTTAAGTGCAATTGCAGTGCCAAGGGTGTAGGCGTATACGGCATTATCAAAGCAAATTGGTTGGATTTCACGAACTGTTTTTTCAACATCAATGCCGTTTTCAAGACAATATTTTTTTACATCTTCAATGTCGCCAAAGCCATATTCTTTCAGTTTAGCCGGCAAATATTCATATTTCTTCAATTCTTCAATCATATTTCACCTCACTTATTCTGCTCTTGGGTTGACAAATTTCACACCTTCGTCAAACCTTCCATAGTGCTTTGTCGACTTTTCCATTGCCTCTTTCTTGGACATACTTTCATCTTGCAAATTCTTTAAAAGTAGACCAAGGTTCACATATTCATATCCAATTGTTTCGCCGTTTTCGTCAAGTGCCATTTTGGTGATATAACCTTCCGCAAGGTTAAGGTAATGCACACCACCTTCCTCTGTGGACACAATCGTGCCAACCTGACTTGTTTTGTATTTTCCTAAGTCTTCCAAACTTGTGCCAACAGGCAGTCCGCCAAGTGAGAACGCTGATTGACTTCTGCCGTAAACAAGTTGTAAAAAGATGTTTTTCATAGCGTCGTTGATGGCATCGCAGACGAGGTCGGTGTTTAAAGCTTCCAAAATCGTTTTTCCAATTAAGATTTCGCCTGCCATTGCTGCCGAGTGAGTCATTCCAGAACAGCCAATAGTTTCAATTAAAGCTTCCTTTATAATTCCATTTTTGACATTTAAAGTCAGTTTGCAAGCACCTTGCTGTGGTGCACAAGTTCCGCAACCATGCGAAAAAGCGGAAATTTGAGTGATTTCTTTAACTTGGTCCCATTTGCCTTCCTGTGGAAGAGGTGATGGACCATAGCCACGCATATTTTTAACGCAGTTAATTTCCTTTTCCATATATTCTCCTTTTAATTAAAATTTGAAAGTTGTTATAAGAACTTTCAAGGAGGTTTGAATAAGTTTCAGCAAAAGACTTATCAAATCTTCAATAGATATTTTAACAAAAATTTTGCTATCTTCAAAATGTTTATCAAGGTTTGCTAAAAGATTTTATAATTTAGATTAAAAATAAAACAAGTTAAAAGCATAACTGCAAAAAATATGCTTGACAATTAAATTTGATTTTGTTACAATGAAAATGTAAATTTAATCAAAATGGCGGAGTGAGAAGCAGTAGGGTTTGCTTTTGGTGCTCAGAGAAGGATTGGTTGGTGAAAAATCTTGACGGAACGAATCTGAATTACACTCATTTCAAGTTTTGCGTCAGTCCACGAACGGACATAATAAGAGGGTAGGTTTAATATTTTAAAACATTAAAATAACCACAATAAAGAAGTTTCAAAAGATGTTCTTGATATGAACGTTTAAAATGAAACTCTGCGGATTGGTTTTTGTTAAATACTGTGTTTTAAATGTTGATATTTGTTTAAAGAAACTGCTCTGAATTTAGGTGGTACCACGAACGCACGCTTCGTCCTAAAATATTAGGAAGGCGTGCTTTTTTATATCAAGATTATAAAACTAATTGTAATAACAAGAGGATAAAAATGGGAACAAGATTTATTAAGCCAAATTTTAAAAATTCAATATTAAATGTCAGCACGACTATTGCTGAATTTTTGGGCTGTAAAAAGTTGGAGAATGTAAAAAGAGTTAAAATTTTGCAGAATTATTTAACAAAACAATATAAAAATGTTGTTTATATCAATCTTGATGGACTTGGAATGTATCCTATTAAATCCAACCTATCAAAAGACAAGTTTCTATATAAGAATATCAAGAAAAAGATTACATCAGTTTTTCCGTCAACAACAACCAATGCCACAACGGTGTTGAGATGTGCAACATATCCTTCAAGGAATGTTATGTTTGGTTGGAGTATTTATTTTAAGGAGCTTGATTCTGCCGTCTGTGTATACACTGGAAAAGACTATTATACTGATGCTGATGTTGACATGAGTAAAATTGAAGATATAATAAAAATTTCGCCATACACAGACGTGACAGAAACAGATTATCAGATTAACAGTGTTTCCCCGCCATACATCACTATGGAGAAGGGAGAGAATTATCATTATAAAACTAATGATGAAATGTTCGAAAAGTTGGAACAGGTTTGCAAAAA
>CAYOOB010000029.1:0-10112 GCA_964405555.1 uncultured Lachnospiraceae bacterium
ATGTGTTATTTTCAATTCCTGTAAAAAAGCCGTAGCAATATTGTGGCAGACTGGAAAGATAATTTCCTATTTTCTGCATATTTTTCTAATCTCTTTTTTCATAATAAGACAAATTTTTCATATTAATAGTTTAACAAAATTAAAATAAAAAAGCAAACAATTTATGCGTAAAACACCATTTCTGTTTGCTTGTTATTTGCTTTCTTTATGTAATCACTTCTGAGTACTGAATTTTTCTTTGCTCAATTCTTACTTTGTTAGACTTAATAAAAGAGGGAGTGTGAAGTTGCTTTATTTTAAATATAGTTATATTTTAGTTATTAATTTAGTTATCAATTTAAGTAAATAATTTAATTATTCAGTTATCAGTTTAAATATAATATAGTTATTATCAATTTAAAAAAATAATTTGGTTATAATTATAGGTATTAATAGTAGTTAAAGTAGTTATTAGTTGCAATTTAATGAAATTAAAGTGGGTATTAGTTGTATAAATTATTCTAAGATTAAACCGCCGTCCACAAATAACGTTTGTCCTGTGATGAATGAGGCATCTTCACTTGCAAAAAACGCAATCGCATTGGCAATATCTTTGGAAGTTCCCAGTCTTTTAAGTGGGGTCATCTCAGCAATATCGTCTTTCTCTTCGGTGGTGAGGTTGTTATTCATCTTTGTGTCGATGAATCCCGGTGCCACAACATTTATACGCACATCCAAATTTCCAAGTTCGTTGGCGAGAGATTTACATAGTCCTGAAAGAGCACTTTTTGTGGCTGTGTAAACACTTTCGCATGAACATCCAAACTTCTCAACAAAAGAGCCAACTAAAACAATATTTGCTGGGTGCTTATTGACTGTAAGTTTGGTAAACTCTTTAATGCATTTTATTGCCGATTTTATGTTTACATTAAATAGGTTGTCTATTTCTGTGTCTTTCACATCCATAATTAAGGCTCTCTTCTGTGCAACTCCTGCACAAAAAATTAGAGTGTCGACATAAGAAAAATCTTTGTCGACTTGCTCAAAAAAACTTTCAATTTCTTCATTTTTTTGTAGGTTGAGTTTATATTTCTTTATTTCCGCATTTTGCTCTGTTTTTTCAACTTGTTTACTTTCATTATTTTTATTTTTGGCATTTTTCGTGTTTTTAATTTCGGTTAAATCTAAATTGTTCGTGTTGTATGTTAGTGCCAAGTTTATATCTTTTTCTAACAACTTTTTTGCGGTGGCAATTCCTATTTCACTTGAACCACCAATAATGATTGTAGTTTTTTTGATCATTCGTTTTGAACCTCTTTATGTTAAATTTTAATAACTGTTTTGCCCTTAGTTATGTTTTTTTTGTGTCACTCAGATATCCATGCCAAACCAACTGCTGGTCCAACATGAGAGGCGGTGACAGGTCCAACTTCACCTTCGTAAACTTCAATTAAATTTTTATCTTCTCGTTTATTCAGATGTTCGCTTACCATGTTTTTAAGGGTTTCAAAGAACTTTGTGTTGGCAATATGGAGAATAAAGATGCGTTTGATTTTATGTGGTATGGTTGCCACCAACTCTTTCATGGCTTTTTGCATACCAAAAACTTTTTTATCGCTCAAATCTCCTTTTCTGAAAGTTATGATTGGGCGAATTTGCAATATACTTCCAATTGTGCCTGTAACTTTTCCAATTCTTCCGCCTTTAACAAGATATTCCAAACTGTCTGGGATGAAAGAAACATAACTGTTTTCAATTAATGTTTCAAGTCGTGCGATTATTTCTTTGCAAGTGGCACCAGCATTCCTCATATTAACCGCTTCCATAACCAAGCCAAGTTCGGTTTGAACATTCACTTTACTATCGAACACATACACTTTTTCAGGTGATTTGCATTGTTCTTTTGCTAAATTTGCCACATTGTTTGTTCCGGAAAGGGTGCTTGACATGGTGATTACAATAATTTCTTTTCCTTCGTCAATTGCTTTGTTGTATTCATTTAAAAAATCGTCTATTGCTGGTTGACTTGTTTTAGGAAATATTTTGGATTTTGTGAAATCTTCAAAAAATTCGGCATAGGTGCCAGGAAAACCCTCAACAAACTCTTGGTCTTTATATAAATATCTCAAATGAACAACTGAAATGTCGTTCTCTTCCGCATACTCTTTTGGTGTGTAGGATGTGCTGTCTGTGATAATTTTAATCGTATTTTTGTTCATATCAAACTCCTTTTGGTTTATTAGACTAATATGTTGTTTTTAAATGTTATTTTAAATGTTATTTTTAAATGTTATTTTAAATGTTATTTTTGAGTGTTATTTTAAATGTTATTTTTGA
The DNA here is from genome assembly GCA_964405555.1 of uncultured Lachnospiraceae bacterium. Lineage (GTDB taxonomy): Bacteria > Bacillota > Clostridia > Christensenellales > UBA1242 > Caccovivens. The sequence continues at coordinate 2,317 of CAYOOB010000029.1, forward strand.
GTGTAGGTTTGAGTGTAATTTTGGGTGTAGTTTTGAGTGTAATTTTGGGTGTGGTTTTTGAGTGTGGTTTTTGGAATATTTTTGTTTTATTTTAAAAATCTTTTTAATCTTTTGGAATTAAATGTTTTTAGGAAATATTTTGGATTTTGTGAAATCTTCAATAAATTCTTCTTGTGCTTAGGAAAACTTTCAACAAACCATTGGTCTTTAAAAAATATCACAAACGGACAACTGAAATGTCGTTCTCTTCTGCATACTCTTTTGGTGTGTAGGATGTGTTGTCGATGTATTTCTTCTAAATAATTTTAACACACTATTCTTGTTTTTCAAAATATTTTACAATGTTTTCATATCTTTTTTTAATGTGTTTTGAAGTGTCATCAAAGTTTTTATGTGGTTTTTGAAACATTTTTACGATACAAATTTGAAATTTGTAGAAATAAAACTCAAACTTACATTTGACTTATATATTAATTATATGCTATTATTATGGATATTAAAACCACAAAAAGTCATTTATATGTGACGAAGTTTGTTTTTGTGGATAAATTTTAGGAGGAATTATGGAAGAACTTTCAAATGAAGTTGACGTCAGAAGACAAAAAATTGAAGATTTAAAAAGGACAGGGGAAATTCCATATAAAGAGAAGTTTGAACGCTCTTGCACGATTGGAGAGGCTCGCAAAAAATTGGGTGAACACGTTAAAATTGCAGGACGTATTGTTTTTCGTCGCATTATGGGCAAGTTTGGTTTTTGCCAAATTAGAGATATATATGATAAAATTCAAATCTCTGTGGGAAGAAATGAGTTCTCGGAAGAGGAGTATAACTTCTATAAGAAAATGATTGATATTGCCGACTTTATTGGTGTTGAGGGCGAAGTGTATGAAACTCAAACCGGTGAAATTACTGTTAAGGCAGAAAAAATCACTTTACTTTCAAAGGCTATGCGTCCGCTTCCAGAAAAGTTTCATGGAATTGCAGATACCGAAATTAAATATCGCCAGAGATACCTTGACCTTATCACAAACGAAGAATCACGCAAGATTTTCTTGACACGAAGCAAGGTTGAGTCTTTTATTCGTAGATTTTTGGAGGATAACGGTTTTATTGAGGTGGAAACACCAATTTTACAAACCAGCGTTTCGGGTGCAAGTGCAAAACCTTTCTTTACGCACCACAACGCACTTGATATTGAATGCAATCTTCGAATTGCCACTGAGTGCCATTTAAAACAGTGTATTTGTGCGGGAATTGACCGAGTGTTTGAACTTGGAAAAGACTTCCGTAACGAAGGTATGGATCCAGCACATTTGCAAGAGTTTACGCAAGTGGAGTGGTATGCGTCTTATTGGAATTTTGAGGACAACATAAAGTTTTTCCATGGTATGCTTATTAAACTTATGAACGAATGTTTAGGAACAACCAAAATCACATATCAAGGTCAGGAGATTGATTTTGACGGTCAGTGGCCAAGAATTGACTATGTTGCCAAGATGCGTGAAATTTTAGGTTGTGACTTTTTGGCTATTGATGATGTGGATGGATTAAAGAAAATTGTTGTGGATAAGGGGCTTTTTGGTTATACCGAACTTGAAGAATGCAAGACTGTTCGCACGCTGATTGATTATATTTATAAGCGTAAAATTCGTGCAGAAATTGTCAATCCAACCATTCTTTACAACTATCCAGCATCGTTGATTCCGCTTGCACGCAGAAACGACAAAGATGACAGAATTATTGATGTTTTTCAAGTGGTTGCTGGCGGACAGGAACTTGTGAAGGCTTATTCCGAACTTGTGGACCCTATTGTGCAAAGAAAGACTCTTGAACTTCAACTTCAAGAAAAGGCACAGGGCGATGAAGAAACAATGGATGTGGATGAAGATTTCTTGCTTGCAATGGAGCATGGTATGCCACCAATCTCTGGGCTTGGTTTCGGAATTGACCGCTTCTTGCAATTTATTTTCGATTGTCCAAATATTCGTGATGTGGTTCTTTTCCCATTAATGAGATAATTATGAGATATATATTTGGCGTGTCGTTTAGAGATTATGTCGTTTAGAGATTAATTGGTGTGTTTTTTAGAAATTAATTGTATGTTATTAAGAGATTAAGCGGATGGATAATGGCAGAAGATGATATATGTTGTTATTCGTTAAGATTGGCACATTAAAAGAATTATGTTTTAAACAAGTTTAAACATAAGATTTACACGATGATAATAGAATTGCAGATTTTATTAAAATTATATCACAAAACAGAATGTGATAAGATTAATGTTAAGGTTGAGTAAGTTAAGTAAGGTTAGGTTGTTTTTAAAGGTTATTATAAAATTGTTATAAGGTTATTAAATAAGAAATAAACAGATTGTAAAAGGGTGGTGTTACAAAGAGATTATGAAAATGAGTGCAGAATTTGTGATGGATGGCTTGGATATAATGGTTCCAGACCCTAAATGTGAATTAGAATATAAAACACCATTTGAACTTTTGGTGGCAGTTATTTTGTCCGCTCAATGCACGGATAGGCGTGTTAATCAGGTTACAGAAGAACTTTTTAAAACTCACAACAAACCAGAGGACTTTGTGAATATGAATCAGGCGGAATTGGAAGAAAAAATACGCTCTTGTGGGTTCTATCACAACAAGGCAAGGTCGATTATATCTGTAAGTCGGGATATTATGGATAGGTTTGGCGGTGTTGTGCCAAGCAATTTTGAAGATTTAACCACTTTGGCTGGCGTGGGAAGAAAAACTGCAAATGTTGTTATGGCTGTGGCATTTGGTGGAGATAATCTGGCTGTGGATACTCACGTTCTTCGTGTTTCAAATCGTCTAGGACTTGTAAAAACAGATGTGCCAGATAAGTGCGAATTGGCATTGTGCAAGATTTTCCCAAAAAACAAATGGACTCGCTTGCATTATCAGATGGTTCTTTTCGGGCGCTATACCTGTAAAGCAATGAAGCCGGATTGTAAAAATTGCGTGTTTAATAGGCAATGTCCAAGCAGTCGTGTTTAATAAGTTATGTTAAGCAGATTGTGTTTAGTAATTTAGTAAATATGATTTGCTTAAATAAAATTTTGGTGGTTTTAAAGAGTTTATTCTTTTTTAAATCTTAATACAAGTCCATGTTTAATTTAAGGATTTGTGTTTAAAATGTTATAAATTAATGTTTATATTTTAATCTATGTATTTTAGCTTTGAACTAAAATAAAGTTTAGATTATTAATTTTAACTTAAACTTATTTATTTGAGTTATGATTTTGTTTTATGATTTGATAATTTCAATATGAATTTTATATTAAATTGTTATTAAATTTGGAGGATTTTAGAAAGAAGATGTTTTTAGACAGGGTGAAAATTACAATTAAAGCGGGAAATGGCGGAAAAGGTTCTACCTCTTTTTTGCGAAACGCACAAACGGCTCATGGTGGGCCAGATGGTGGTGACGGCGGAAAGGGTGGAAACATTATTTTTCGTGCCACAAACGATATGAACACTCTTCTTTCTTTTCGTTACAAGAAAAAATTTGTGGCTGAGAATGGCGAAGACGGACATCAAAAGAACATGACAGGTCGAAGTGGTAAGGATGAGGTTATTTCTGTGCCAACAGGAACGGTGCTTATCAATCCAAAAACTAACAAAATCATTGCCGATTTGAATGAGGATGGAGCAACTTTTGTGGCATTGAAAGGTGGTGCTGGTGGTCATGGGAATGCTTATTTTAAATCATCTGTCAAGCAAGCACCAAATTATTCGCAAACAGGTGAGGTTACGCAATCTCGTGAGGTGATTTTGGAACTTAAAACCATTGCGGATGTTGGTCTTGTGGGATTTCCAAATGTTGGTAAAAGCACATTACTTTCTGTGATTTCAAATGCTAATCCGAAAATTGCAAATTATCCTTTCACTACCATTTATCCAAACCTTGGAGTTTGTGAGGTGCTTGGCGAAACATTTGTGGTTGCTGATATTCCGGGGTTGATTGAGGGTGCAAGTGAAGGACTTGGGCTTGGACACTACTTCTTGAAACATATTGAAAGAGTAAGATTGATTGTTCATTTGATTGACATATCCGAAAGTGAAGGCAGAAATGCTGTTGAAGACTACAAAGTGATTAATGAAGAACTTAAAAAATATAATATAGAACTTGAAAAGACTAAACAAATTGTTGTGTTTTCTAAATGCGATTTATTGCAAAAAGACGAACTCAAAAGCAAGGTTGAGAATTTTGTTAAGAAAACCAAAATTAAGGAATATTTGATAATATCTTCATATATGCGTGAAGGCATTGAAGAGTTAAAGAAGAAAATTTTAGAGAATCTTAAAAAGATACCAAAGAAGCCATCACTATCTGTTGAAGAATTTGATTTTGATAAAAAAGATGTTTCTTCAATTAATATTATTCGCAATGATGACGGAAGTTTTGAAGTTATGGGCGGAAGAATTGACAATTTGGTGCGTGGTGTTGTGCTTTCTGATCAACTATCTTTTGCTTACTTTCAAACCAAACTTAAAGAAATGGGTGTTATTGAAATGCTGAAAGAAAAAGGTATGAAAGAGGGTGATACTGTCAAAATTAAAGATATAACTTTTGAATATATGGAGTGATAGATTTCAGATTCGTTATTTATGTGGGTTAATGATGAATATAACAATTATTGCAATGTTTTAATATAAAGTTTTTGATTTATACCTTCTATGCTTTTTAGGGTGATATGTATTGCATAATACACAAATTATAGTGTGTTATGCGTTGCGTAATACACAATATCTGGTTTTATATAAACTTATTACAATAATCAAAATTCACATTTTTAAAAAGTTGTTAAAGTATTGGTGTGTTTATGTGGTGTTATATTAATAGGTGTTATATTAATAATAAAATTGTGGCAGTGTTAATTGTTTTGATAGGATAAATACCAAATTAGACCTAATAATCAAGACACCACATTATTATTGCGTTAAGTATATTTAATTTTAGTAAAATGATATAAAATAATGATATAAAAAAGGATACAAAAAATGATAACAACAAAACAAAGAGCATTTTTGAGAGGGCTTGGCAATGCGTTAGACCCTGTTGTGCAAGTTGGTAAGGAAGGTGTTTCGGATAATGTTTTAACTTCCGTTAACCTCTTGCTTGAAGCAAGAGAACTTATTAAAATTAAAGTTCTTAAAAATATTGATAAAACATCTCGTGAGATTGCTGACGAGTTATCTTTTAAACTCGGTGCGGATGTTGTGCAGGTGATTGGCAGTATTATAATCTTATATAAGAAATCAACACGCAAAGATTTTAAACATATTCAGTTGCCATAGAATGAAATAGACTGAAAAAGTGTCTAACCGAAGAATCATCATTATCTTTTATAAAATTTCGGGATTGTTTTTGGGATTGAAATATGGGTTGAATTGTGAGATGAGTGCAAAAACAACCAAGATTGAAGCAACCACACAGTAATATATTGTGGTACTCACAAAGAAACTGCACATCACTAAAATCATAGAGGATATTAAATAACCTTTTGTGCGTTTTTTATTGAACGAATATGCCAAAAATTCTTTGAAAGCTAATCGTTTTTCTCCTTTATATTTATGTGTGATTTCTGGGTAACAGTTGTAATACTTATATAGTCTTTGATAGGTTTGGTATTCGTCCAAAATTAAAAATTTTTCTTGAAAGTTTCCACAAAAAGCAAATAGGTGTTTATCCGTCACTTCTTTACAGGTTATGACAATTTTATTTGCTTTTTCTTTTTTTATGCTATTATATATTTCCATAAAACGCTGTATGTTTAGTCCGTCAAAACTGAAATCCACATAAAGCAATGTGGAGGTTTCTTTTGGCTGTTTATTCTCTTTGTCTTTATTATCATTATCTCTACTTTCTTCTTTGTTTCCGTTCTTGCGATTTTCGTCCTTGCGGGTGCTGATTAGTTTGATGTTGCTTAGTTTTTTAAGTTTATGTTTTTTGTTGTGTATTTGGTCTTTATGTTCACTTTCATGTTCTGTGTTTTCTCCATTCATTTTGTCTATTATTTGGTGTTTTATTATGATGTAGTTTTTATGCTTTATGATGTTATTATGCTTTTTGGATGCCAAGTTAACGAAAAAATCTATCGGCTTTTCTGCACACGCCAACGACAAAAACATATTTTCCGCATCCTCTTTCTCTTTCAGTTTAAGTCCAAGTTTCGTTTGCTTTTTCCTTTTTATTAGAAACAAGATTAAGTAAGTTGTGACTGAAATCAATGTTGATATTATCAGTGCAATCCATAATTTTTTAAAAAAATACCTCATCCAAACAAAAATTAATAGGTATATTAAAAGAAACTTTAAGACCTCTTGAAATATTAAACTTATCTTTCTCATATAGCGATTTTTGACACAAATTTTCTCTTTTATTCGCTTTAATGTTTGACAAATTTGTTTTTTATTGTTATCATTTAGCTATGGTGGATATTAAAGAACTTGTTACGCTTTTGCAAAATAACAAGATTAAAAACATTTGTATGTATGATTTATCTTCTGAAACAGAGAAGAAATTTATCATCATCTCAACTGCAAATAAGCCAATAGACAGTAAAAAGGTGGCTGACATTATTGCTCAAAAATATGGCTATAATGAAAAAATTGACGGTTACTTTAAAGGCGAATGGATTATTTTCGATTTCTCTAGTGTTGTTCTCCATATCTTCTTGCCAAAAATTCGTGAAAAATATAATTTAGATAAACTATATAAATCAAGTAGGTTGCTTTTAGTTGATTAAAGTGTTGCAAATACAAGCAAAAAAATATGAAATATCTATAAGAAAAAAGGATATAGACGAATGAAAAAAAGAGAAAATACACATTCATTGAATGTTTTGATTACGGAAGCCGAAACAGAAAAACTTGTAAGACTTGCAAAGCATTTTGGAACAACTCAATACGGAGTTATTGAAAGGGCTTGCGAATATCTGCCACAAATAGAGAAAATTAAGTTTACACAACCACTTAACCGCACGGGAAACTCGCAAAAATGGACACACAAACACTTTTTATTTGACCAAAACTTCTTTGATGCACTTGAAAAATACGCAACTGAAAATTTTAGAGAACTTGCAAACACGGTTAGATTTTTAATTAACGGGTGCTATGAAGTTGTTTTTGGTAAATACGGGCAGGTTTGACGTTATAGTGATTGCCTGATGACGATATTGGTTATGTTGCGATGGTTATATATTATATATGATTAGTGGACGCATGATATGGGTATGATATGGTGTGTTGGTTATGTGATGGTTATATGATGGTTAAATGTCATGCATCATGTATTAATATGATTAATTATATGTATTTCAGTCATTATTAAGGTGATATCATAAAAAATTTTGAAGAAATTTACATATTTTTTTGAACAAAGTTAAAAATGCTTTGTTTTTTTTTATTTTTTAGTTTAAAATATATATTGAAGTATATTACTGAAAAGTGCTGTGGCTTAGTAAGTGCATTACTTTAAGTTTTAAGTGACTTTTAAAGAAAATCAATAGGTGAGCGAATGATTGAAATTTGTTTTGTTTGTACAGGCAATACTTGTAGGTCTATTATGGCAGAGAGAATTGCAAAAAAAATGGCTAAAGACCGAAAAATTTCTGGGGTGAAGTTCTCTTCGGCAGGGATATATGCCAAGAAAGAAAACATCGCCGAAAATGCTTCAAAAACTTTAAAAAGTTTGGGATATGATGGCAGAAATAGAAAGAGTAAACCGCTTAAAAAAATTGATAAAAATGTTATTTATGTTGCGGT
>CAYOOB010000030.1:0-8191 GCA_964405555.1 uncultured Lachnospiraceae bacterium
ATCATTATAAAACTAATGATGAAATGTTCGAAAAGTTGGAACAGGTTTGCAAAAAAGAAGGAAAGCAATTTATCTATTGTTATAACGGAGAACCAGACGCCACAATGCATGATTATGGAGTTACAAGCAGTCAGGCAAAGGAAATTATCAATTATTTGAATGATAAAATAGAAGGTTTTGTCAAGAACAATAAAGACACACTTGTTATTATAACTCCCGACCACGGTCAAACTGATATAAGTGAATATATCGAGATTTATAAAGATAAACCACTTCTTGAAACCTTGAAAACACCATTGTATTTGGAACCAAGAGCAACTGCTTTTCAAGTTAAGGATGGACAAGAAGAAAACTTCTTGCAAGAAATGAAAAAGTATAAAAAGGATATTAAACTTTATAAAACATCATGGCTAATTAAGAAAAATTATTTTGGAGAGTATACCGAAAAATTGAAATATTTGGGCGATTATATTGGTGTTACAAAGAAACAAAACAAAATTGTTTTATTGAGTGAAAATTCTTCAAGATATAAAGGGCATCACACAGGACTGTCAAAACACGAAATGATTTTACCACTTATAATTGCGGACAATAAGAAATAGGTTAATCATAAAAAAATAAAAAAAAATAACCGATAGAAATTAAGATTTATAAGAGATAGGAGGGAAAATATGAAAGAGAGTAGAAAAGAAAACAATTTGATTTTGGTTTTTCCAGAAAAATTAGATAAGGAAGATTGGCTTAAATATGTTGAGGAGTTTAAAGAAAGTAATCCAGAATCTTCTCCGCTTGATTTCCGCTTAGGTATGGATTTTGAAGATTGGCTAAAACAAAAGCAAGAGGAGCAACACGGAAAAAACTTGCAAGAGGGCAGGGTACCTTCAACAGTACTTCTTTTGAAAAGAATGGGCGAAGATAGAATTTTGGGACACGTTTCAATCAGACACAACATTAACAACAAATTTTTGGAAGAGGTTGGCGGACATATTGGCTATGGCATTAGACCAAGCGAACGAGGAAAAGGTCTTGCCACACAAATGCTTCAACTTGCACTTGACGAGTGTAAAAAAATGGGAATAACAAATGCTATGATAACTTGCAAAAAAGCTAACCTTGCAAGTGCAAAAGTGATTGGGGCAAATGGTGGAGTTAAACGTGATGAAATAAATTTTAATGGAGAAGATTTTAACCGTTATGACTTTGACTTAACTAAATAAACATAATAAAAATAGTAAAAAATAGCGAAAATTAAAACAATAGAAAAATAAATTATTAAAAAATATTAAATTATTGTTTTAATTGTAATTAAATAATTCAAATAAAAAAATAAAATATTAGTAAAAAAATGTTAAAAATTAAAGAAAATAATAAAAATTGATGTAAAATTGAAAAAATAATTAAAAAATGATAAAATTTACTAAAAAAATAAAAAACAATTAAAAATATTAATAAATAATTAAATAAATAATTAAATAAATAATTAAAAATACCAAAAAGAAAAAAAGGAGAAAAAAATGAGTAATGTAAGTAAGAAAGTGGATACAGATTTATTTAAAACATTGGAAGAGCGTGGTTTATTATACCAATGCACCGACATTGAAGGGTTAAAAAAGATTTTGGAAAGTGGAAAACCAATAACTCTCTATGAAGGAACGGACCCAACAGCCGACAGTTTACACATTGGACATTGTGTTCCATACTGCATTTTAAGGCGATTTCAAAAAGCGGGGCATAAGGTTCTGCTTTTAATGGGAGGAGCAACTGCCAGCATTGGCGACCCAAGTGGCAAAACAGAGATGAGAAAGATGTTAACCAAAGAGGAAGTTAACAACAACATAGAAAAAATTAAGAACACACTTAAAGTGTTTTTAGATTTTGACGGCGATAATCCGGCGGTTATTGTCAATAATGATGATTGGTTCACTGGTTATGACTATGTTGACTTTATGCGTGATGTGGGTGTGCATTTCAATGTCAATAAAATGTTATCAAACGAGATTTATGCCAATCGTTTGGAAGAGGGTGGACTAACCTTTTTTGAGATGGGTTATATGCTTATGCAGGCTTATGATTTTGTTTATCTTAATCGCAAGTATGGTTGCACACTTCAATATGGTGGACAAGACCAATGGGGGAATATTGTTGCTGGAACAGAACTTCAAAGAAAACTCAACTTTGCAAACGGCACAGATGTTAACCTTATTGGTGCAACAAATCCGCTTCTTATGACACCAGATGGAAGAAAAATGGGTAAGACGGAAAGAGGTGCAATTTGGATTGACCGTGATAAAATTTCGGCTTATGATTTCTATCAAGGTGTATACCAAACACCAGATGCGTGCGTTGAGATGATGTTTGCTCTTTTCACAGATATACCTATGCAAGAGGTAAGAAAACTTATAGCAGAAGATATTGTCAATGCAAAGAAAGTGCTTTCTTTTGAGGTTACGAAATTTGTTCGAGGCGAGGCGGATGCTATTCAAGCACAACAGATGAGTGAAAATCTATTTTCGCAAGGTGGAGATGATGCACCAATTGTGGAAATTGAAAAGGTTGATTGTCCTATTGGTATTTGCGACCTTCTTTTCAAATGTGGGCTTGCACCTTCAAAGAGCGAGGCAAGGCGACTTATTCAAGGTGGGGCAATAACTTTCAAAGGTGAAAAATTGCAAAGATTTGATATCACAATTTCCGCCGAAGAAATTGGTGATGGTGCTTTAATTAAGAAAGGTAAAAAATCTTTTATCAAAGTTAAAGTTGTGTGAAGTTAAATGCGAGTGAAGATAAAATTGTGTGAAGATAGAGTTTAGTAAAAAATTGCGTGATGTGTTTTGTGATAATGCGATAAATAATTTTAAGGCAAATATGTTATTTAAATTTGCAATGTGGAATTTTTGCAAGATGTGAATTTCCGATTTTAGATTATGCAGATTTCAAAGGTGTGTGAAATTTTGAGCGATTAGATACTTTTAATTTTTATTTTTATTGTTAGGAAGATGGTATGCAAGAATTACTAAAACAAACTGAACTTTTAGAGAAAAAATCAAGGTTTCTTGGTTATCTGTTTCATTGCGAAAAAGAAGAAGATGTCAAAAATGCATTAATCGAACTTAAAAAAGAACATAAAAAAGCCACTCATATTTGTTACGCATACTCTTTAAAAACTCCCTTTTTAGAAAAAGCGGTGGATGACGGTGAACCGAATGGCACGGCAGGCAGACCAATCTTGTCGGTTATCCAAAAGAAAAGTGCTGTGAATGTTTGCGTGTTTGTGGTGAGGTATTTTGGTGGAATAAAGTTGGGAGCAGGCGGGCTTGTTAGGGCATACACCAAAACAACTGCACAACTTTTTGAATAGGTTTTAATAACGAAAATATTGAAAAAAATGGTTGAATTTTCAATAATAAAAATTTAATCAACAAAGCTTAACAAGAAAATACAACAAAAATGACAATTTAAAGTTTATTAAAAATAAAACAATTTAAAGTTTATTAAAAATAAAAATAAAAAAATTAAATAGAATAACTATTCTATAAATAAAAGATGTAAAATAAAAAACAAAAAATTAAAATAAAACAAATTAAAAGTAATAAAATTAAAGAAAAAAAACTAGTGGAAGAATGATATGATAATCACAAAGCTCAAAAGAATTGGAAATAGTAACCGATTTCATGTCTATGCTGACGAAGCATGGGTGGGAATTTTTCTTGATGAAATGATAGTTAAATATCAAATTAAAGTGAATGCAAGTTTTGATGATGACGAATTTTCTCAAATAAAATGTGAAAATGATGAGCGGGTGGCATTTGATATGGCGGTTGGATATATTGAAAAATATGTTGTCAGCGAAAAAGGACTTAAAGACTATTTAAAGAAAAAAGGTTTTAATGTTTCAACCATTTCAAAAGCGGTGGAAAAACTGAATGAGTATGGCTTGATTGACGATGAAAGGTTTGCTAAAAACTATTTTGAAAGTTTATCTGGAAGTCGTGGAAAGAGGGCAATCTCTCAAAAGCTTAAACAAAAAGGTGTTAGTGATGAGATTATAAACGAGTTATTGGAAAGTGTTGAAGAAGAGGACGAAATTGAAAAAGCCACTGCTATTGCTGAAAAATTCGTGCGAAATCGTCAAAAAGACACAAAAATCAAGCAAAAATGCCTTGCACATTTGATATATAAAGGGTATGATTATTCTGTGGCACAAAAAGCAACGAATGAAGTTTTAAAAGATGCAGGAGATGAAAATGATTGGTTTTGATTTACAACAGGTTAGTGAAATTCGTGATGCCGAAAAACTACTTCACAAAATTGCACTTCAAAGCGAGATTGAATACATACAAAAATTTAAGTGTGATTTTGAAATGAGGGTGGCATCCTTGTGGGCAGTTAAAGAGGCAACATTTAAGGCGTTAAATATTGTTGAGGGTGACATTTCTTTTAAGGAGATTGAACTTTGCCACAGTGAAAATGGTCGACCTTATCTTGTTCTGCACGGAAAAGCACTTGAATACTTTGAACAACACAACGGAAAGAATATTGATATTTCAATTTCTCACCAAAAAGATATTGTGGGAGCGGTTGTTCAAATCGAAACGGAATGAGTAAAAAGCGGATAACAAGATGATGTGATGTAAAAAGATTAACAATTAAAGATTATATAGATGTACGTACTTATGAATAAAATTTTACAACTTAATTAAACTAATTTAAAACAGCTGGCAATGTAATTAAGTTTAAAATCTTGATAAACAGGGGAAAATTATGAATGAATTTCGCCAAATAATCAAAAAAGTTGAAAAAATCGAGAAAAAACATGGAGATTTTGTTTCTTATGTGGTGGCTTCAACTTTAGGTGGCGAACTTCATACAATGAGAATGGAAGAGGTTTATGCCTCAAATGCCCTCGGTATGAGTGAAGTTTATCAAGACCTTTCAAACCTTGAACTTGCCGACCTGAGGGACTTTGAAGAGTTTATCAGGAAGGTTCATGGAGAGTTTATTTAAGCGTGGAGAAATATATTATGCCGACCTCAGCCCTGTTGTTGGGAGTGAGCAAGGTGGAACACGACCAGTCTTAATAATTCAAAATGATGTTGGCAATAAATATTCGCCAACAGTGATTGTTTCTGCCATAACCAGCCAACTTTGCAAAGCGAAACTTCCAACTCATGTTGAACTTTCCAGTATGGAGTATAACTTGCCAAAAGATTCGGTGGTGCTTTTGGAGCAAATTCGTACGCTTGACAAAAGGCGACTTAAAGAAAAAATAACCACTTTGGATGAGCGCAAAATGAAAGAGGTGAACCGTGCTATTTTAATTTCGCTTGGTTATGCGTAAAATAGTAATCTGTCAAAACATTAAAAATACATTAGGATGTGTTTAGGATGTGTTAATATAAAAATATTCATTTCAAAAACCTAAAAGTAAAACAGCTTTTTGTGTTGTTTTTCAAAAAAATGCTTTACATTTATGAAAAGGTGTGTTATAATTTAGGATAGATTTAAGGAGAATATGCGCTATGATGATTGAACCACCAATTGACGAACTTGCCAAAAAGGCAAATGGCAACAAATATGTTCTTTCTGTTCTTGTTTCAAAAAGGGCAAAAGAGATTGAAACAACCAGAAGAACAGAACTTGCAACTGCCGACAAAAAAGCAGTCAGTCTTGCACTTGATGAAATCTATGAAGGAAAGGTTGTTCCAAGTGACATAACCGAATGATTTTGCTTTGTTTTTTTGAAAAGTTATGATAAAATATCACTTGAAAGGTGGTATTTTTTCTTTTAAATTCTTATTTTATTGTGGTGTGGGGGATCAATGGAATTGTTAGATAAAATTTTGCTTAAAAAAGAGCAAGTATTAACAAGTACGGGTGAAAAACTTAAAGTTGACAGCATAATGATTGATGATAATGGCTGTGTGACTGAACATTTTTTTGTGACGGACAGCTTGCACGAACTTAGAAGTTTAAGCAAAGTGTTTGTTGCACTTGCATTTGGAGTTGCAATAGACAAGAAGATGGAAGTTGATGGAAAACCACTTTCGCTTGACACTCCAATTTATCCAACGATTAAAAATTTAGTGGAGATAAGAACAGAAGGTAATTTAGAAAAAATTAAAAAGTGGACTGTCAAAACAATGTTGACTTATTCAGCAGGTTTTGAAAAGGGAATGTTTTTTGAAAAGTATATTAAGGATATTCCAGATGATAAATTGTTAGATTATTGCTTAAATTTCCCTATCAGAAACGAACCAAATGAAAAATATGTTTATGATAATGTGGAATTTTTCATTTTATCGGTGTTTTTTCAAGAGGCTTTCAAAATTAACCTTTCGGAATTTGTAAATAACGAAATTTTTGTTCCACTTAAAATTAATGACTTTCGTTGGGATAACTTTGGAAAATATTGTCAAGGTGGAACAGGATTATTTCTTTCACACCACAACCTTTTTTAAATTGCTCAGATGATGTTGCGGGGTGGAGATTTAATTGTACCTAAATGGTGGATTGAACAGATGTTCACACCACAAATTAAAATATCAAACACAACACAACAAAATGAGCTCCTTCCAAAAATTGCGGTTGGGTTTGCAGTGAATATTTCGCAAGATGGTTTTGTGTACAAAGGTGGAACAAATGGTCAATTCTTAATTTTCAATCCAAAGAAAAATTTGTGTATTTCCATTCTTGCAAGTGAGAGCGAAATGTATAGTGTGCCTGAAATTTTGAAGGGAACTTATCTATAATTTAAAATCAAAACAATAAATGAAAAACAAATAACAAAAAAAACAATAAATGAAAAATAATGAGTGAAAAACTTTAATAGTTTGAATAGGAGAAAAAATTGTTTGCAAAAGTCATAATAGACCAAGACGCCAAAGCATTGGACAAAGAGTTTGAATATAGCATTCCAGAGGGGATGCAGGTGTTATGCGGTCAGCGTGTGATTGTTCCGTTTGGGGCAAGATATTTGCAAGGATTTGTTGTTGGTATAAGTGAAAAATGTTCTTTTGACGAAACAAAAGTGAAACCAATTTTGCGTATTGTGGAAGAATTTTCGGTTATTAAGCCAGAAATGTTACAACTTATGTTTCAAATGGCAGACAAACTACACCTTAAACTTGCCAGCATTTTGCGACTTTTTCTTCCAAGTGAAATGCGAACTGACAGCGTGCATGAACTTATTATGAGGTATTGTACTTTGGCGGAAGATTATTCTATGCCGTCAGCCCGAGCAAAAAAACAACTTGAAATAGTGGAATTTTTAAAGGAAAATGGAAGGCAAAAGTTTTCGGAAATTTCTGCCAAGTTTGGATATGCTCCGCTGTCTGCTCTTGTGAAGAGTGGAGTGGTTTTGGTGCAAGAAGAACAGCAAAATCGCACTCCAATTTTTGACAAAATTGAAAACGAGCAAAAAAAACTTACAACACTTCAACAGCGAGCGGTGGATGAAATAAGTGAAAACAAAACCTATCTTTTGCATGGTGTGACAGGAAGCGGTAAGACGGAAGTCTACATGAATTTAATTGAAAGACAATTAAAAAATAGTAAGACGGCAGTTATGCTTGTGCCAGAAATTTCTCTTACACCGCAAGTTTTGGCAAACTTCAAGGCACGCTTTGGCGACAATGTGGCACTTATTCACAGCGGACTTTCGGCAGGCGAGCGGTTTGATGAATGGAGAAGAATTTTTCTCGGTCAAGCACGTGTTGTGGTTGGGGCACGTTCGGCAATTTTTTCACCAATCGAAAATTTAGGGATAATAATCATTGACGAGGAGCATGAACAGAGTTATATTTCTGAAAGTAATCCACGATACGACACTCACGAGATTGCACTTTTTAGGCGAGAATACAACAACTGCACACTTGTTTTTGGAAGTGCAACACCATCCATTGAAAGTTATGCACACGCCATAGATGGTGAATATCAACTTGTGGAAATGCCACAGCGTGTTAACGGCATGGAGATGCCAAAAATTGTGGTTGTGGATATGCTTATGGAGATGCGACAAGGCAACAATCAAATTTTTTCCATACCACTTATATACGAACTTAGAAGCATAATTGAACAGAAAAAACAAGCCATGATTTTCATTAATCGGCGAGGGTTTTCTTCTTTTCAAAGGTGTAGGCAGTGCGGATATGTTGCCAAATGTACCGATTGTGATGTTTCGTTGGTGTATCAT
>CAYOOB010000031.1:0-7529 GCA_964405555.1 uncultured Lachnospiraceae bacterium
ATCTTTGCTAAATGTAAGCAAAACGAATATGTTATGTTGGTTGATGCTGTTGTTAATTATGATGAATAAACAACAAAAACAAATAATAAAAATAAAAACAACACCAATTCGTTTATGATTTGGTGTTTTTTTACTCGTTTTTAACTTAAAATTATTTAACTTTAAATTAGCATAGAAGTGTTTTTTATTTCTTCTTATAATTTAAAAAATTTTTTAAAAAATTTCCATAAACTCATTGACTTTTTTATTTAAATTGTTTATAACAATCATGATAAATAATTATTTATCGCTAACCCGTGGTAGCTAATGACTACCGCCCAGAGTTAGCACTAAAGACAGTCAATTTTTTGATTGTCTTTTTTATTTGTTTTTATGTGTTATTTTTAAAACTTTTTGCTGGTCTGAAAGTAATATAAAGACTGTTTGGAAAATATATTTTAGGAGATAATCAGGTTCCTTTAAGTTTATAATTTTGTCTAAATTATGCTTTTAGGTTGTTAATATACTTAATAGAGAAATTTTTGTTTTTAGAGTGTTTTCTTAATTGTTATGTCACATTAACACCATAAACTCAATTCTTAAAAATCTTGTCAAAATTTAAAAATTGGGTATTGACATTTTACTTTTTTTATTTTAAAATACTGCTAAGTGAGGTGCTAATTATGGAAATAACAAAAACTGAAAGAAGCTTTTATAAAAGAGTATATAATGTTTTAAAAGAAAAATTTTTAATCACTCCAAACAAGGATTTTTCTGCTTTTCATTATGCAGATTGGGAGGATATTAAAAATCACGGCAGAACTAGAAACAGTCTTTATGCTCCGTTTTCAATTTCTTATCCAAAAGTAAATTTATACACTCAAACTCCAAGAGCTTTCAATGATGACAACCAAAATGATAAGTTTTTCGTCTGTCGTATAAATAGAAATCATTTATCTTTTAAAATGGAAATTACAGAAACGCAACCAAACGTTTACTATGGAAGAAACTATACTTATGAAGAAGTTATTGAGGCAATGGCAAGAGATTTTACAAGAAATGCATTTTATTCTGTTGAGGATCAGCAAGATGATGATGTAAAAAAGTTGCTCTTAAACAACGAATTAGATAAACTCAAAAGTGCTGATGCGATTGAAATTGTTTCTTTCACAAAGAATCCTTTGGCAGAGTTTGGTTTTAAAGATGCTGATATTTTTAAAATTGCAAACCAATCAAAAACACGAGAAGAAGAGGAAGAAGAGGAAGAAGAATCACGCTGTTTTGAAACTTATGAGGCAATTTTTTATAAATTCACAAACGATAAAGATAAAGCATTGGCTCGCAGGTGGGTGAAAGGAATCAAAAAAGAGCAAAGTGGATTTAGTGAGTCGGATTTAATTGATGGTGTTGACGGTAAAGATGGTAAACAGAATTAAAGGTAAAAATGATTAAGCGGTAGAAAATGTTCAAAAAAAACAAATTTATTTCTTAAATTGCTTGACACAAAAAAAAATGTGTGCTATATTATGACTGACACTTGAATTTTCGGGTGTTAGTTTTTTTGTTAGGAGATTATTATGGCAGCACCAAAACGTAAAATCATCACATTTGAATGCACAGAATGTCATGCAAGAAACTATTCTTCAGAGAAAAACACAGCATCAAATGCAGAAAGAATTGAAATAATTAAATATTGCCCAAGATGTAACAAACGTACAAAACATAAAGAAACAAAATAATTTTGTTTTTGGGAAGATATTTTATTTGGAGGATGTTATGTCAAAGAAGCAGAAAAAACTTGACGCAAGCATAACCGAACAAGAATCTGATAAGCAAGACCAAATTTCAGAGGGTGTTGTTTCTGAGCAGTCTGTTTCGGAAGAAGTTGCTTCAAACGGAGTTGTGTCGGTTGAAACGGAACCTAATAGTAAAAAGAAGAAAGATAAGTCCGTAACAAACGAAACGAATAAAAAAGAAAGTAAAAATAACGATGTAAAGAGCGCTAAAAACAACAAAGACAACAAAAAGAAGAAAGATAAAAAAGAGAAGAAAGGTGGAGTTGTTAAGAAAACAAAAGAAACTGTTTCTGAACTTAAAAAGGTCACTTGGCCATCTTTTGGTGAGGTTGTTAAGAAAACAGGTGTTGTTATTGCTTTTGTTGTGATTTTTGCAATCTTTTTGTTTGGAGTAAACACCTTGTTAGGCTGGCTTGTTGGGCTTTTGGTGGGTTAAGATTGTTTAGATTTAAGGAGATATTATATGGAACATTCAACTGAACCAAAATGGTATGTGCTTCACACATTTTCTGGATATGAAAATGTTGCAAAAGAAAACCTTGAAACAGTGGTGGAGAAGTTTGGTCTTCAAAACAGAATTTTCGACATTATCATTCCAGAGGAAGATGTTATTGAAGAAAAGAATGGTAAAAAGAAATTGGTTACAAGAAAGAGTATGCCATGCTATTTGTTGGTTAAAATGATTTACGGTGATGACCTTTGGCACAACATCACAAGAACAAGAGGAATAACCGGTTTTGTTGGTCCAAAGGGTAGACCTTTGGCTTTGACTGACGATGAAGTAATGAAAATGCGTCTTGAAAAGATTAAAGTGGAAACCGACATTGAAGTTGGTGACAAAGTGGAAATTATTGAAGGTCCACTCGACAAAATGGTTGGCACTGTTGTTGCTGTAAACGCAGAGGCTGGTGTTGTTACAGTGACCGTTGAAATGTTTGGAAGAGAAAACAATGTTGAACTTCAATTTGAGCAAATTCATAAAATTCAGGCTTAAAGTTTGCTTGCAAAAAGTGTATTTTGTGAAAAATTCGACATAAGGCAGTGAACTTAAAAAATAGCAGATAAACACAAATTTGAATAAATGATAAACCAAAAACAAATTTTGTTTTATTGATTGTTTTTCTTATTTTGATATTGTTTGATTTTATCTGTTCTTATTAGCTAAATGTTTTTAGATTGTTATTCTTAGATCATTCGGTATTTTAGATTTTTAGCATTACGCACATTTTTGTTTGAATATCAATTTAATTTGAACACCTTTTGTGATTATGCTTTGGGTCTATAAAATATTGTCCTGAGTAAGACAAAAAACTGCTTGAATTTTGTGGGAGAACTGTTTGCCGGTTCAATTCACCACATAAGGAGGTAAAAAAATGGCAAAGAAAGTTAAATCAGTTGTTAAATTGCAACTTGAAGCGGGCAAAGCCACTCCGGGACCACCAGTTGGTTCTTCACTTGGGCCTCACGGCATCAATATTGCTGGTTTTGTTAAGGAGTTTAATGATAAAACCGCTTCTCAGGCAGGGTTCATCATTCCTGTTGTGATTACCATCTATGAAGATAGGTCTTTCACATTTGAATTGAAAACTCCACCTGCAGCAGTGCTTATTAAGAAGGCACTTGGAATTGAAAAAGGCTCAGCAAAGCCAAACAAAGTAAAAGTCGGAAAAATCACAAAAGAGCAGATAAGGAAAATTGCAGAACAAAAAATGCCAGACCTTAATTGCGAGTCGATTGAAAGTGCAATGTCCATGATTGCTGGTGCAGCAAGAAGTATGGGCGTTGAAGTTGTGGACTAAGGAGGTTGTCATGAAAAAAGGAAAGAGATATTTAAACAGCCTTGAGTCTTACGATAGAACATCATCTTATGATATCAACTCTGCAATGGAAAACGTTATCAAAACAGCCACCGCAAAGTTTGACGAATCAATTGAACTCCATGTTCGTCTTGGCGTTGATGGAAGAAATGCTGACCAACAAGTTCGTGGTGTTGTTGTTCTTCCAAATGGAACAGGAAAGAAAGTTCGTGTGCTTGTCATTGCTCGTGGAGATAAAGCAGACGAAGCAACAAAGGCAGGAGCAGATATTGTTGGTGCCGAAGAAATTGTCACAAAAATCAACGGTGGATGGCTTGATTTTGATGTCTGCATCACAACACCAGATATGATGGGGGTTGTTGGTAGAATTGCCAGAATTTTAGGACCTAAGGGCTTGATGCCAAACCCAAAAAGCGGAACGGTTACAATGGATGTTGCTAAAGCAATTAAAGATGTTAAAGCCGGAAAGGTTGAGTATCGTTTAGACAAAACAAACAACGTTCATGTTATTATTGGCAAAAAGAGTTTTGGAAAAGATAAACTTATCGAAAACTTCAATTCTGTTATGGATGCCATTGTTAAAGCAAAACCTGCCGCAGCAAAAGGACAATACATCAAAGGTGTTACCATAGCTTCAAGTATGGGACCTGGTGTGAAAGTTTCTTACACATTATAATTAATGAAAGAGCGAGCAAATTTGCCCGCTTTTTTATACTCATTTTGTTTTTATGTTTTAAACAATTTATTCGCTTAAAACAATAAAAATATATTTGTTTTTCTACAATTAAACAAAGGCTAAAAATGATTTTTATGAATTAAAACAATATCTTTAAAAACAAATAAAGAAAAATATGTTTTAATAAATAATTCAGAAAGAATGATTTTAATGGTAAATAAATTGTATTTTCTTATAAATTAGAAAATAAATAAAAATAAAAAAATATAAGAAAAATACGAAAAATATTAAAATTTAATAAAGAACAAAAAAATATTGAAATTCTATTAAAATATAATTAAAAATATAAAAAAATATGATTAAAATATAAGGAAAATATAAAGATAATTAAAATTTAAAAGAGTATTATAAACTGCAAAATAAAAGAATAAAAAAGAAATTATAAAGGAATACATAAAAATAAATTCATAATTTAATTTTATATAAAATTTTGTCGAATTTGATAAAAATAAATTTTCTTTGTGTCGTTGTGAAAATATTTGACATTTGTGGTTACAATATTGTAAGATTAATTTATCTTTGGAGTAAAATATGAAGAAATGGGCTAAAATTTTATGTTTTTTGTTTGTTATGGGGCTGGGGCTTACAACTGTTCTTGCAGGGTGTGCCACGGTCAGCAAAATAGAAAACAGCAATGATGAATTGTTATATAACGGAACTTCAGCAGTGATGGTGGATGGGTATCTCTATTATGGAAATGCCTATGCGGATTACACTGAGTTTTCTACCGTCAGTGATTACAAAACAAGTGCAAAAATTTCCTATCTTGCAAGGTTGGACACTTCAAGCGTCAATGCAACCTCTGGTGATTATTCACCAGACAGTGTGGAAGAGGTTTCACAAGAAGTTGTGGGTTCTGACAGTTCATTTATGTTTGTTTTGGGGGATTATATATACTATGCCACACCAAACACTCAAAAAGCAACCGACTCTTCTGGTTCAACTTCACAATATTTCAACTACACAACCATATATAGAAGCAAGTTGAACGGCAATAGCAAGAAAAAATTGTATACCACAAACGGCGAGATATCACAAATTGAAGTTTTGAAAGCGGATGACACATATTATATTGTTATGCTTGCGGGCACAAGTTTAGTTAAGATTAATCTTTCCACCAACAAGGCGGAAGAAATTGCAACTTCTGTCACAAGTGTGGCAATGCCAAAAACTTATCAAAGCAATAAGATTGGAAGTACTCTTGATTTTAATGGCTATATCTATTATACAATTGAAAGAGAAGACGAAAACAGTTCTGAACTTTCAGGAAATATTGTATATCGCATTGCACTCTCTGGCGGAGATGCGGAAAAAGCCTATACTTATAATAACTCCACAATCACATTGTTGGGGCGTGAAAAAGATGTTATCTTCTTTGCTGAAACACTGAATGGTACAACCGAAGTTTACACAGTGGATGTTTCCGACGATGTTAGTTTATCAAATTCCACAAAAAGTAGATTTTTCTCAGTTTCAAGTATTTCTGACATAAACCTTATATCTTCAGATGCAAGAGATTTGGGTTATATTTACACTGCAAACTCTGCTTTGAGATATACTTCTCTTGACGGCACAAAGAGCGGAATTATCACTTTGACTGTTGATGACGAAGAATTATCTTCATATTCTATTATGTTTGTTAATGGAAGAACTGTCTATCTTTC
The DNA here is from genome assembly GCA_964405555.1 of uncultured Lachnospiraceae bacterium. GTDB lineage: Bacteria > Bacillota > Clostridia > Christensenellales > UBA1242 > Caccovivens. The sequence continues at coordinate 5,993 of CAYOOB010000031.1, forward strand.
AACAGACACTGGAATTTATAAAGCGGATATATCAAGTTTGTTCTATGGCAGTGGCGGAAATGTGACAATTGAATGTTCAACACTTGTCACAATGACAGCAATACTATCTGGAACACTTTATGCTTATGACGGAACATATATCTACTTCTATGCTCAACTTGAAGATTTAGAGGATGAAGATGAAGAAGACGACGATGATGACGAAGATGAGGATGATGAGGATGAAGAAACTGACGAATACTATTATTTATATCGTGTGAACACCACAAACACAAGTGGAGAATATCAACTTCTTGGACTTACAAGCATTTCTTCAAGACATACAACCGACTAAGATAAGTATTCTTAAAACAAAACCAATATTTAGTAAGAAAAGAACAGTCAATCAATTTGGCTGTTTTTTTTGTTAAAAGGCATTTATTTATTGCGTCTATTTGTAAATAAGTTTTTTTATGAGTTTTCTTTTTGAAAGTAAATTGACATAAAAGCATGAAGCAAAAATGATTATTATTGAGTGAGGGGTAATGTGTCGAAAAGATATTTTAGTAAAGTTTTTGAATGGTTTGTTAAATGGTATTTATATAATTATGAAAGAAAATTTTGTCTTAAAAGTGTTGAGAAGTGGATGTATTAAGAGGTGGATGTTAGGATGAATTTATTATATAGAAAGAGTAAATAAGTGTAAAAAGGTTAAAAATTGAAGTGTGAAAATAGGAGAATAGAGAAAAAGACTGAAAATTGCAAAAATTGAATGGTTAATGAGAAGAAAATATAGTAAAGATGTAAAATTGTGTAAAAAACGGTAAATATTGAAAAATTTGAAAGGAATACGAGGGAAAGAAAAGTTTATTCAAGGTTAATTATTGAATGTTTAAAAAATATTTTAAATTTGTCGAAAAAATTTTTAAAATTTGTTGACATTGGTTGTTTGACATGGTATAATTACAATGCTGTTATTAAGGGACGAAGCACAAGGTTACTGCCACTTATCCAAGCAGTGAGCAGAAAATTTGTGTGGACCAAGTTTCAGTCAGCGAACTGAAGCGTCCAAAATGACATTTTTTTAAGTCAAACAGCATGACACACGCGGGGTAGTGTTCGAGAGTAAAACAATTTGTTGTGGGGCAAGGAGTTTTCGGTAGTAACACAATTAACCGCTTAGGAAAATGCAACATTTTGGAGAGTTGTTACAGGAGGTTAGAAAAAAATATGGCAACACAAAAAATGAGAATTAAACTTAAAGCCTACGACCACACACTCATTGATGAAGCGTGCAAAAGAATTATCGACACTGCTGGAAAGAATGGTGCGAAGGTTTCTGGGCCAATTCCACTTCCAACCGACAGAGAGGTTGTGACAGTGATTCGTTCTCCTCACAAGTACAAAGATTCGAGAGAACAATTTGAAAGTAAAACCCACAAAAGACTTATTGATATTTATAATCCAACAAGTAAGGCTGTTGACGCACTTATGAAACTTGAATTGCCTGCCGGTGTTGAGATTAACATCAAGCTGTAAGGAGGTTTGAAGTGAAAGC
>CAYOOB010000032.1:0-4070 GCA_964405555.1 uncultured Lachnospiraceae bacterium
TTTTAGTCCATTCTATTTCATCGCTTGCTCTCCAAAGCATATATTTTGCAGTTTCGTTTTGACTAAAAACATTATGATGTATTTTTTCTATATCTTCACTTGAAATGTCCGTCTTTAGAATCAAGTCTTTTGTTTCAATTTTCATAAATTTCTCTCTTTTTAAAAATTTCTACTTTTATATTATATCAATTTCAATAAAACTTTAATGAATTTAATGAAAATAATATCTACAATTAAATACTGATACAATCTAAACTGATATATCTGAAATGGTTGCTTTCTTGCGGTAGTTTACTTGTTAATTTATCTAAATCTTCTTAATATTTATAACTTCCAAATGGATAAATTTGTCCTGTCAAATATTCTGCCTTGTCAGAAATCAAAAACCAAACCAATTCAGCAACTTCTTCTGTTTCTGCAAAGCGACCTTTCAAAATTTTTCTTTGTTCTTCTTTCAAAAAATCTTCTTCTAAACCTGCGTTCATCTGTGTGTTCATCCAATGTGGAGCCACACAGTTGACATTTACATTCTGCAATATCATTGCCAAGTTTTTTGTCAAACTAATTAAACCCGCTTTGCTTGCATCATAGTCTAGAGAATAAGGTGAATTGTAGTCTATTCCATTTGTTGACGAAATATTGATTATTTTTCCACCGCCTTCTTTTTCCATCTGTAGACCAAATTCTTTACACAAAATGAAAGGTGCAATCAAATTACATCTAAGTGTTTCTTCAAAAGTTTCAGGAGTTCGTTCTTCAAAAGGTTCATCAATCACCATGGCAGAATTATTAATTAAAACATCCAAACCACCAAATTCTCTTGTTATATTCTTACAAAATTCTTTTGTTTCATCAATATTTGTGAAATCGCATTTTATAGCCACTGTTATTGCTCCATAAGTTTCTGCCAATTCACTTGCATATTTATGTGCTTTCTCACCGTTTTTAAAATAATGCAAAATTATAGTACAATTATCTTTAAGTTCGCTTGCGATTTTTTTTGCAATAGCAAACCCTAAATCTCCGCTTGCACCTGTAATCAAAACTTTTTTCATATCAATTCTCCTTAAAATTATTATAACACACTCAATTTCGTTTTGCCTATTTTTTATAAGTTAAAATCTAAAAAAAACACTACAATAAATTTAAATCAAACACAATAACACAAAGTGAGTGTTTAAACTTGTGTTAAAAGCTTTTTTTATGTTATAATGAAATTGTTTGGAGGAAATTATGGAAAATTTTGATGTTGTTATTGTTGGTGCTGGTCCTGCTGGGCTATTTACCGCTTATGAACTAAAAGAAAAAAACAAAAATTTAAAAGTCTGCTTAATTGACCAAGGGAAAAGAGCAAAAAACAGAGTATGTCCAATGAAACTTGGGCAGGTTTGTGCAAATTGTCATCCTTGCCAAATCTTGTCAGGATATGGCGGTGCAGGAACTTTCAGCGATGGAAAACTTAACTTTATTCCGAAATTAGGCAAAAGCGACCTTTTCAAATATATGAGCGAAAGTGAAGCATACAAAATCATTGACGACACAGAAGAAATTTTTAATAGATTTGGTATGGATGCCGAAGTTTATCCAAAAAATAATGAAGCAAGCGAAGAAATAAAACGTGAAGTGACACTTAAAGGTGCAAGACTTCTTCTCATTAAACAAAAACATCTTGGGTCTGACACCTTGCCAAACCATATTGAAAAACTGACAACCTATCTTGAAAATGAAGGGGTTACACTGATTGAAAGTGGACAAGTTTTGGATGTCGACCAAAACAAAGATGATATTAATGTTATTACATATCAAAAGAACGGCGAAAATTTGACAATGACAGCAAAATATGTTGTGATTGCTCCTGGAAGAAGTGGCGCTGAATGGTTACAAACATTGCTTGACAAACATAATATTCCATACAACTCTCAAAGCATTGAGATTGGTGTGCGTGTGGAAGTGAGAAAGGAAATTTTGCAAAAAATAACCGACATAATTTACGACCCAACAATATTTATTAAAACAAAAACTTATGGCGATGAGATAAGAACTTTTTGTACTAACCCTGGTGGTTTTGTGGCAAAGGAAAATTATTATGGATATATTTGCGTGAACGGACACGCATTAAAAAACACCAAATCAAACAACTCGAATTTTGCTTTTATTTCGAAAGTTACGCTAACACAACCAGCAACTAACACAAGACTTTATGGTGAATCAATCGCCCGCATTGCAAATGTGCTTGGTGATAATAAACCAATCATTCAAACTCTTAAAGACTTGAAACAAGGAAGGCGAAGCGAATGGCACAAAATAAACAAAGGTTTTATTGAACCAACATTGAAAGATTGTGTTGCTGGCGACCTTGCCCTTGTTATGCCATACAGAATTATCACCAACATTTTGGAAGGGCTTGAAGAACTTGACAAAATTATCCCTGGTGTGAACAATGATGAAACATTGTTATATGGTCCAGAAATCAAATTCTTCTCAAATGAGATTGAAACAGACAACAAATTTAAAGCAAACGATAAACCAATCTATTTCATTGGCGATGGTGCTGGAAAAGCTGGAAACATTGTTGTTGCCGCCGCAACCGGACTTATCTCCGCACGAGATATTATTGAAAGATTAAAAACAAAATAATTTTAATTCTATACGTATATAAACAATTATATAGAAAACATAATCATAAGGAAAAATATAATCATATATAAAATAATCAAAAATAAAAAGCCATGTCAAAACGAGATGGCTTTTTTGATAGATAGCTTTTTTAATAGATAATTTTTCAGTAGATGTTTTTTCATTATCGGTTTTAATAAAAGAATAATTATATATTCCAAATTTCTGCTTATTTTTAATAATCACACTTCTCTATTTACAATTAAGAATTTGAAATAATAGATAATTAAAAACAATAGACAATTAAAAAGTTTTTATGTTATCATTCTTACATCTAAAAATAAACAAGGAGTTTTAATTATGTTAGGTGCAATAATTGGTGATATTGCTGGTTCATTATATGAATTTAACCCTGTTAAAACCAAAAATTTTCCACTTTTTGTTAAAAATAAGTATTTTAATAAAAACGGCGATATTCCAATAAAATATTATTATGAGGGAAGTAGATTTACGGACGATACAGTTATGACCATTGCTGTCTGCAAGTCTTTACTTGATTGCAAGGGTGATTATGAAAACTTACAACAAAAAGTTATTGAAAACATGAGAGAATTTGGAAATAGACACCAGTTTGCTGGTTATGGAACGAAGTTTAATCAATGGCTTAATTCAGCGGAACCAAAACCTTATAATTCCTTTGGCAACGGAAGTGCCATGAGAGTGAGTTCGGTTGCCTATTTCGCCAAAACCTTAGATGAAGTTAAAGAGTTGTCAAGAAAAGTGACCGATGTCACCCATAATCACCCAGAAGGTATTAAAGGTGCCGAAGCAGTTGCCGTTTGCATTTGGTTAGCATTGCACGGCGAAAGTAAAGAAAGTATAAAAAAGTATGTTGAAGATAATTATTACATTCTTGATTATGATTATGATGATTTAGTAAAAAATTATAAATTTGACGAAACTTGTCAAGGTTCAGTTCCACAATCAATTTATGCTTTTTTAATTTCAAATTCGTTTGAAGACTGTTTAAGAACAGCCATTTCCATGGGTGGAGATGCCGACACAATGTCAGCAATTGCAGGTGGAATTGCAGAAGCATTCTATGGAATACCAAACGAAATTAAAAATCAAATTTTTGACTATCTAACAGATGATTTAATCGAAGTAGTCAACGAATTTCTTACATACAAAGAAAAAAAATAACACATTTCAACCGTTATTAAAAAAAGTTTACAAAGACTTTGTAAACTTTTTTTTCTTAACTAAAAATAAATCATATTTCAATTTAAGTGCTTGTAAAAGTGGTTTTATTCCCTTATTATTTCAGATTGAAAATATTGTTCTTGAAATTCGGTTAAAGCACGAATTTGGTCGTCAGTGTAATTTCGACCTTCTTGCATAACCACCAACTTATCGTCATTGTCGTTGGTTCTGTGAATGATTGCAACCACAAC
>CAYOOB010000033.1:0-3783 GCA_964405555.1 uncultured Lachnospiraceae bacterium
AATAACATTCACTTCCAAAAGTCTATGGATTGTCTTTGCTTCACAACCCGTGCTGTCACTCATACGCTTTGCCGCTCGTCCTGTTGGTGCCGACAAACAAACTTCCTTCCTTTGAGCCTTCAAAATCTCTAAAATACATTTAATTATAGTAGTTTTTCCTGTTCCCGGCCCACCCGTAATAACATAAACTCCGTTATTTATCGCTCCAACAATCGCCCTTTTCTGCTCTTCATGAAAGGTTATGTGGTTTCGCTCTTCAAAATTTTTAATTTCTTCCGAAACATCAAACTGCTCGTCTTTTTTGCAATATTTCAACCAAACTAATTTTTGAGCCACTGAATTCTCAAAATAATAATACTTCGACAACATAACAATTTCCATGCCGTCAACAAAAGTTGTCACAGCGGTTCTGTCCATGCATAAAGTGTCAAAAGCCTCAGCAAAACGAGAATCATACTCTTCAAGCGGAAGTTCCAACGATTTAGATGCCTCTTCCAACAACATTTTCTTAGGCAAAAATGTATTTCCGTTCTTTTCGCAAGAGGTTTTAAGCACATAAATCAGCCCTGCCCTCACACGAAAAACAGAATCTTTTGGTATGCCAACATTTTGAGCAATGCGGTCGGCAGTCAAAAAGCCTATGCCGTCCACGTCCTCCACCAACTTATATGGGTTATTTTTGACAATTTCGGAAGTTTTGTCACTGTAAACCTTGTAGATTTTAAGTGCCATATTAGTAGAAATGTTAAAATTTTGCAAATACATTATGGTGTTTTGAACATCACGGTGTTCCTTGAAAGAAAATCCTATTTCCTCCGCTTTTTTTTCGCTGATACCAGAAATTTCGGATAATCTTTGCGGAGTATATTCCAAAATATCCAAAGTTTCATTGCCAAAATATTGCACAATCTTTTTTGCAGTAATAGGCCCAACACCACGAATTAACCCACTACCCAAATACTTCTCAATACCTGCCAACGTTTTTGGAGCGGACATTTCGTAAGAAGTGAAAGCATATTGCACACCATATTTAGTTTTTTCAAACTTACCTTCCAGCGTAACAACCACCCCAACTTGCACATCAATAAACTTGCCAACCACCGTCAGCAGACTGTCATTATTTTCCAGCCGAGCCACAGTGTAGCCATTTTCCTCGTTGCGATAAACAATATCTTCAATAGTTCCAGTAATTGCCATATAATATATTTTAAAATTTTCTGACCATAAAATCAAGTAAAATGATGATTTTTCAAACTTTTTTGTTTTTTAATGAACTTTATATATATTTCAATCATTGATATAGAAGTCAATAAAAGTAAAAAGAATGCAGGAAGCCAAAATTAGACAAAAAAAATAATAAAAGTGAAACAAAAGCAAAACGAAAAGAATTTTTATATAACTTTTTGGTTGAAATTATGCAAAATAGTTGCAAAATTTATTAGATTTTTATATAATAAGTTTGTATGAAGAATGTTGACAAAATTTTAGAAATAGAAGCATTAACGGAAAACTTGACAAAGCATAGTGCAAAGAACAACCTGCTTAAATTCAAGGTTCTGTATTTTATCTCTCAATATGAAAACCTTTCTGTCAGCATGATAATAGAGAAATTAGGCTTAAAGAAATCAAACTTTGCACTAATGGCAAAGGAGTTAGAAAGGGATGGTCTTGCCACCTCCAAACAAGGCGAAATTGACAAGCGATGTCGCATGATGAAACTCACAGAGAAAGGGAAAGAAGAACTTTCAACATATTTAACCACTCTTGCAGAGTTTTTTGGCGATTGTCCAAGCGAAGTTGAAGAGGCTCTCACCACCCTTGCAACCTACTTAAATAAAAAAATTTAAGTAAAACAAAAAAACATTAAAAAACAACATATAATAAAAAAATCTTAAAAAATGTTGAAAAATATTAAAAAATGCAAAAAAAACTATAAAAGATGTTGAAAAAACAGCAAAAATTTTAAATAAATCATAAAGAATATAAAAAATAACAAAGTATTATAAGGATATAAAATGGTTAAATTTTACAACTCTTTGACAAGGCAAAAAGAGCAAGTGCCTTGCCATGAAAACAATATAGTCAAAATGTATTCTTGTGGGCCAACAGTATATTACTATCCACACATAGGCAACTTTCGTGCCTATCTTTTTATGGACAACATACGCCGAGTGTTGAAATATAATGGATACACACTCAACGGCGTGATGAATATAACGGATGTTGGACACCTCACATCCGATGCCGACGAAGGCGAAGACAGAATGCTTGTTGCCAGCAAGAGAGAAAACAAATCACCATGGGAAATTGCAAAGTTCTACACCAACATTTTCATGGAAGATGCGAAAAAACTTAATATAGACCTTCCAGAACACATAGTGCCTGCAACAAGCGTGATAGAAGAGATGATTTCATTTGTTCAAGCACTAATTGACAAAGGATACGCCTACGAAACCAGCAAAGGTATTTATTTTGACATTGAGAAATTCACAGAATACGGCAAACTGTCTGGCATGGATATCAATGAAAAACTTGCAGGTGCCCGCATCGATGTTGACGAAGAGAAACACAGCCCTTATGATTTTGTATTGTGGGTAAAAGCTCCAAAAGAGCATATCATGCAGTGGCAAAGTCCATGGGGAATGGGCTATCCGGGTTGGCACATTGAATGCTCTGTGATTGGAGATAAATATTTAGGCGAAACAATCGACATCCACACTGGCGGAGTGGACCACAAACCAGTGCACCACGAAAATGAGATTGCTCAAAGTAATTGCAGATATGGTCATCAAGTGGTCAAAATGTGGATGCATCTTGAATTTTTGCAAATTGACGGCGGAAAGATGAGTAAAAGCCTAAATAATATATACCGCATAGCTGACCTTGAAGAACGAGGATACACAGCGGAGGATTTTAGATACTTTTATTTTATGGCACACTATTCCAAACAGCAAAATTTCACTTTTGAGGCACTTGAATCGGCGAAAAACACATTAAAAAACCTAAAAAACTTAGCAAAAGAGCATAAAAACGGCACTGCAACAGTGAATACAACCAAATATGAAGAAGAGTTTTTGGATTCTATAAATGACGACCTCAATATGCCAAAAGCGATAGCCTGCGTCATGAAAATGCTAAAAGAGGAAAGAAGTCAAAATGTTTATAACACCCTCATGAGGTTCAATCAGGTGTTAGGCTTAAACTTCAATGAAGACGAACAAATCATTCCAAAAGAGATTACCGAAAAAGCAGAGAAACGTTGGCAAGCAAAGAAGAATCGTGATTTTGCCACAGCCGATGCTCTTCGAGAGGAGCTTTCATCTCTTGGCTATGAAATTAAAGACTCCAAAGACGACTACCGAATAATAAAAAAATAATCATAAAAACAAACATAAAAACAAGGTGGTAAAAATGCCACCTTTTATTTTTGTAATACCAACACTTTTAAACACTCTTTCATTACTCACAACATCACCTTAAATGATATCACCACCCTTTAATGTTCAATCACAAGACGAACAATCATAGAATAAAAATTTATGGTAATATCATTTTTTAATTAAATGTTGACTTTTAATCTTCCAAATATTAACCTTTAATCTTTAAATATTAACCTTTAATCTTAGAATATAATATGGAAATGAAAACTGAGAAAAAAAGCTTAGTGCTTACGTGTTCTCAGTTTTTTATTAGTCTAAATACTATCTCATAAACATATTTGTGAACTTTTTATCCCCCTAATATTTAATATAAAACCAAAAATAGCATAAAACAAAAAAGCAC